>DGQT01000112.1 GCA_002390845.1 Chitinophagaceae bacterium UBA4407
TCGCTTAAATGCTGCCATGAAAGAGGAACTGTGAAACGAGCGTGGCAAGAAAAGTTTCATAGTAGCTCTATAGCCCGGCTCAAAAAAATTCCTACCCAAAGCTTTTGGTATGGAATATTTTACTACTTTCGCACCCCCAAAAGTTCTTTTGATAAGAATAATTGAATTTGGGAGTCCTGTTAACTCAGGACGCTATCACCAATAAAATTAAATAACATGGCTAAAGAAATCTCAGGCTACGTAAAGCTGCAGGTAAAAGGCGGACAAGCCAACCCTGCACCGCCAGTAGGCCCGGCCCTTGGTAGTAAGGGTGTTAACATTATGGAGTTCTGCAAACAGTTTAATGCAAGAACCCAGGATAAAATGGGAAAAATTGTTCCTGTTTTAATTACTGTTTATACTGACAAGTCGTTCGACTTTGTTATCAAAACTGCTCCTGCTGCTATCCAGTTAATGGAAGCTGCTAAAATTCAAAAAGGTTCTAAGGAAAGTAACCGTGCTAAAGTTGGAAAAGTAAACTGGGATCAAATTGAGGCGATTGCCAAAGATAAAATGCCTGATCTTAACTGCTTTACGGTTGAAAGTGCAATGAAAATGGTTGCCGGTACTGCACGCAGTCTGGGTTTAACTGTTGACGGTGCTGCTCCCTGGGAAAATTAATTAATCCTCAAAAATTTTAGCAATGTCAAAAATCACAAAAAACAGAAAAGTAGCGGAAGCGAAAATCGATAAAAGCAAAGTATATACTTTAAAGGAGGCTTCTTCTTTGGTAAAAACAATCAACACTACCAAATTTGATTCTTCAGTTGACCTGCATATTCGTTTGGGAGTTGATCCCAAGAAAGCAGACCAGCAGGTTCGTGGTACCGTAACGCTTCCCCACGGTACCGGTAAAACAAAACGTGTATTGGTATTATGCCCTCCTGATAAAGAAGCAGAAGCAAAAGCAGCAGGCGCGGATTATGTAGGCCTGGATGAATTTATTGGCAAAATAGAAGCGGGTTGGACAGACGTAGATGTAATTGTTGCAACACCATCAGTAATGCCTAAGATTGGTAAGCTGGGTAAAATTCTAGGACCGCGCAACCTTATGCCGAACCCAAAAACAGGTACCGTAACCAACAACGTTGCAGAAGCTGTAAATGAGGTAAAAGGTGGAAAGATCGCTTTCAAAGTAGATAAAACAGGAATTGTTCATGCTTCAATTGGACGTATTTCTTTCTCACCTGAGAAGATTGCAGAAAACAGCCATGAACTGATTAATGCGCTTATTAAGTTAAAGCCTTCTGCAGCAAAAGGTATTTACCTTAAAGGTGTAAGCATGGCCAGCACCATGAGCCCGGGCATTACTATAGAAACAAAAACATTACATAACTAATCATTCCTGCGAAAGCAAAGGATGGCAAAAAGAAGCGTTATGACTAAAGATCAAAAAAACGAAGTAATAGAAGTTCTCAAAGAGAAATTCTCACAATATTCAAACTTCTATGTTACCAACACAGAAGCATTATCTGTAGCACAAATTGGTAAATTACGCCGCGCCTGTTTCGACAAGCAAGTGGAAATGAAAGTGGCTAAAAACACTTTAATCCGTAAGGCACTTGAATCAATCGATGCTCAAAAATACACTGGCATTTATGAATCGCTGAACAACGTAACAGCCTTAATGTTCTCAGACAATCCAAAGGAGCCTGCACTGATTTTAACTTCTTTCCGTAAATCAACGAACGGTGAAAAACCAGGTTTAAAAGCTGCCTTTATAAATGGCGATATATATACAGGTGATAATAACCTGAAAGCACTTACCCAGATTAAATCTAAACATGAATTAATCGGCGAAGTAATCGGCTTATTACAATCTCCTGCAAAACGTGTACTGGCTGCTTTGTTGCACCACCACGAAAAACAGGCTGTAGGTGCGGTTACAGAATAATTTAAAAATTCTTCAAATAAGTTACCTGGCCGGATGGTTAAACAAAAGGCAAATCAAAATTTTTTTAAACTACCGCCGGAGCGCAAACAAGCAATGAAGGCGGCAAAAATTTAAACATTATGGCAGACGTAAAAGTATTGGCCGAACAATTAGTAGGCTTAACAGTAAAAGAAGTACAGGAATTAGCAGATTTCTTAAAATCTGAATACGGCATTGAACCAGCAGCAGCAACTGTGGTTGCAGCAACTGGTGGTGGAGATGGCGGCGGACCGGTAGTAGAAGAAAAAACTGCATTTGATGTAGTATTGGTAGCAGCAGGCCCAAGCAAACTGAACGTAGTTAAGATCGTAAAAGAATTAACTGGCTTAGGTTTGAAAGAAGCGAAAGATCTTGTTGATACAGCTCCAAAAGCAGTAAAAGAAGGTGTTTCTAAAGCTGAAGCTGATGAAGTTGCCGGTAAACTGAAAGAAGCTGGTGCTGAAGTTGAAGTAAAATAATTTCTTCTTCAAAAAAACAAAAACCCCGTCTTATTTGCAAGACGGGGTTTTTGTTTACTGTCACTGAGAAATTACGCAACAGGGTCTGCATTTGATTACCCAATAACATTTTATAAGCTGAAGAGTGCGACGCAAGGAAGCCTCATGGATATTCTGATGACGGGTAAATAATTGTATTTATAGTTTGTGTACCAGTAATTGGAATATCTATTAAACATTCTTGCGTCGCACCCTGGTGCCGAGGAATATGAAGCAGAAAAGCTTAAAATTTTAAAGTTAATCCTCCATTCAAAATATATTTACCATAACCAGCCTCAACAAAAAAGCCTGCCTGTTTAGATAAATTTATTCTTGTACCCAATGAAACCTGGTAAGCAAGTTGTGTAGGATCTTCTAATTGGGCCATGGCATTGCCTGATGCATCGAGGTAGCTTTGTTTCCAGTTATTTATACCAATAGCAGTTCTTAAATATGGCTCTATCTGTCTTGTATTGGTCGGAATGTAGCTCATTATATTCAACATTAAACTCCAGTTCTCTAGAGAACCTGTAAATGAAGGGGACTTCCCATCAGAACCATAATCATAATAAGGTACCGAAATTTTTCCATAGGTGCCCAAAACACCAATACTCATATTTCGGCTAAATTGGTAATCAACAGCACCGTTAATGGGACCCGTTTGAGAAATGCTTCCTTTGTAAGAATTAGAAAAAACAGCTAACTGATTTTTATCTAAATTGGGAAAACCATAACCAATGCTAAAATTTACCGTAGGCTGAAATTGCGGCTTCTGTGGCACTGGTCTACGTGGTGGAGCTTGACGACTATATTGAGGCCTGATACGAACCTGTGTTCTTGGTCGCACACGGTAATATTGTGCCTGCGAAGTAAGTCCGGTTATTAAAAAGAGTGCAACAAGAACGGTAATTAGTTTTTTCATAAGTTCAAATTTCGTGTAAGATTTATTTAATCTCCCTAAGTTTAAAATTGATACTTATAATTTTACAAGTATTAACATTTGGCACAAAATATGTTTGCACTTTTCAACTACAATTCTTACCTTCGCACTCCTTAATTTTGGCCTGTTTTAGCCTTTATAGATTACAATAAGGTCAAAAGTCCGTAACAGTAGTATTATCAATCAGTTGAGAACCCAGGTTCTTTAACTTTTGTTCAGTAAAACCGGTTAATCACAGATATGTCATCAACTACAATTCAAAGCAGGATCAGTTTCGGGAAAACCAAACATCTTGCTGAAACTCCTGACCTGTTAGACATTCAGTTAGAATCATTCCAAGACTTTTTCCAGTTAGAAACAACCCCCGACAAACGTAATAATGAGGGTTTGTTTAAAGTATTCAAAGAAAATTTTCCGATTACGGATACCAGGAACATTTTCGTTTTGGAATTTCTAGATTATTTTATTGACCCGCCACGCTATACTATTGACGAATGTATGGAGCGTGGTTTAACCTACGCTGTTCCATTAAAAGCTAAACTTCGTTTAAGCTGTAATGATGAAGAGCATGTGGATTTTCAGACCATAGTTCAGGACGTATTTCTTGGAAATATTCCTTACATGACACCTCGCGGTACATTTGTAATCAATGGCGCTGAACGTGTGGTTGTATCACAATTACACAGATCTCCAGGTGTGTTTTTTGGTCAGTCAGTACACCCGAATGGAACAAAAATTTACTCTGCAAGGGTAATTCCGTTTAAAGGCGCATGGATGGAGTTTGCAACAGACATCAACAATGTGATGTATGCTTACATTGATCGCAAGAAGAAGTTCCCTGTAACTACATTGCTTCGTTCAATCGGTTATGAGACTGACAAAGACATTCTAGAGTTATTTGGAATGGCCGATGAAGTTGCTACCGATAAAAAAACGCTTAAAAATCATATTAATAAAAAACTTGCGGCCCGCGTTCTGAGAACCTGGGTTGAAGATTTTGTTGATGAGGACACCGGGGAAGTTGTATCAATAGAACGTAACGAGATTGTTATGGAACGTGATACAATACTGGACGAAGATGCGATCAATACCATAGCTGATCTTGATGTAAAGAGCATATTTGTACAGAGAGAAGATGTAGGTGGCGACTATGCAATCATTTACAACACGTTAAATAAAGATACCTCGAATAGTGAATTGGAGGCTGTTCAGCACATTTATCGTCAATTGCGTGGTGCTGATGCTCCTGATAACGAAACAGCTCGTGGTATTATTGATAAATTATTTTTTAGTGATAAGCGTTACGATTTAGGCGAAGTTGGTCGTTATAAAATCAACCGAAAACTAGGAGTAACACAGAAACTCACAAATAAAGTTCTTACAAGAGAAGATATTATTGAGATCATCAAATACCTGGTTCGTTTAACGAATGCAAAGGCTGAGATTGATGATATTGATCATTTGAGCAATCGACGTGTACGTACGGTTGGTGAGCAGTTGTATGCTCAGTTCGGCGTAGGTCTGGCACGTATGGCGCGTACCATTCGTGAAAGAATGAATGTTCGTGATAACGAGGTGTTTACTCCTGTTGACCTGATCAATGCAAGAACACTTTCTTCTGTTATCAATTCATTTTTTGGTACTTCTCAGTTATCGCAATTCCTTGATCAAACAAATCCATTGTCTGAGATCACACATAAACGCCGTATTTCAGCGCTAGGACCAGGAGGTTTGAGTCGTGAGAGAGCTGGCTTTGAGGTTCGTGACGTACACTATTCTCACTATGGTCGTCTTTGTACCATTGAAACACCTGAGGGTCCAAACATTGGTTTGATATCTACGCTTTGTGTTCATGCAAAGATTAATGATATGGGCTTTATTGAAACTCCTTACCACAAAGTAAAAGAAGGTAAGGTTGACATGAAGCACCTGACCTATTTGAGTGCTGAAGAAGAAGATCCTGCAAAAATCGCCCAGTCAAATTCAATTGTTGATGAAAGCGGCAATTTTGTTGAGGAAAGAATTGTAAGCCGTCAAACAGGTGATTTCCCTATTCTTGAAAAGGCTGAAGTTGAATACATGGATGTGGCACCTAATCAAATCGTGGGTTTAAGTGCCTCATTAATTCCATTCCTTGAGCATGATGACGCCAACCGTGCCCTGATGGGTTCAAACATGCAACGTCAGGCGGTGCCATTGATTCGCCCTGAAGCCCCCGTAGTTGGAACGGGTTTGGAAGGAAAAGCTGCACGGGATGCACGTATTCAAATACACTCTGAAGGTGAAGGCGTTGTTGAATATGTTGATTCAAAAGAAATACATGTTCGTTATAACAGGAACGACCTTGATCGTTTAATCAGCTTTGAAGAAGATCTTAAAATATACAAGCTTACTAAATTTATTAAAACGAATCAGTCAACCTGTATCATTCTTCGTCCGGCGGTAAAAAAAGGGCAAAGAGTAAAAAAAGGTGACTTCCTTACCGAAGGTTATGCAACTAAAGATGGTGAATTGGCTTTGGGCCGAAACCTGCAAGTTGCATTCATGCCATGGAAAGGTTACAACTTCGAGGATGCTATTGTTATCAGTGAAAAAGTGGTACGCGAAGATCTTTTTACTTCTATTCATATTGATGAATACGAACTGGAAGTTCGTGACACCAAACTTGGCGAAGAAGAGTTAACACCCGATATACCAAACGTTTCTGAAGAAGCTACAAAAGATCTTGATGAACATGGTATCATTCGTATCGGTGCACAGGTTCGTGAAGGTGATATTCTTATCGGCAAGATTACACCAAAAGGTGAAAGCGATCCTACGCCAGAAGAAAAACTATTACGTGCAATCTTTGGTGATAAGGCAGGAGATGCAAAAGATGCTTCTTTAAAAGCACCAAACGGAACAGAAGGCGTAGTAATTGATAAAAAGCTTTTCCAGCGTGCAAAGAAAGATAAAAATGGCAAGATCCGTGAGAAAGCACAATTAGAAAAGGTTGAAAAGGTTCACGAAAAGAATACTGAAGACCTGAAAGAATTGCTGTTAAGCAAGCTGCAGACTTTGTTAAGAGACAAAAGTTCTGCGGGTGTTACCAATACTTTTGGTGAAATGCTGATTGGCAAAACTGCCAAATTCAACGTTAAGAACCTTGCTTCAATTGACTATCAGAATGTAAACCCATTGGGTTGGACGGGAGATAAAGAAATTGACGACCAGATCAATACTTTGTTGCACAATTATACCATTAAGTTCAACGAAGAACTGGGCCGCTATAAAAGAGAAAAATTCAACATTTCTATTGGTGATGAATTACCAGCCGGTGTGTTGAAACTTGCTAAAGTTTATCTTGCTGTAAAACGTAAGCTAAAAGTTGGTGATAAAATGGCGGGGCGTCACGGTAACAAAGGTATTGTTGCAAAAATTGTACGTGCAGAAGATATGCCTTTCATGGAAGATGGAACACCGGTTGATATTGTTCTGAATCCGTTGGGTGTACCAAGCCGTATGAACCTTGGACAGATTTATGAAACCATTCTTGGATGGGCAGCAAAGAACATGGGCGTTAAGTTCGCTACCCCGATTTTCGATGGTGCTTCTGTTGAGGAAATTGCTGAGTATTGCGAAAAATCAGGCATTCCTTCTATGGGTCATACGTACCTGTACGATGGCGAAACCGGTGAACGCTTTCACCAGAAAGCAACGGTTGGGGTTATCTACATTATCAAACTGCACCACATGGTTGATGATAAAATGCACGCACGTTCTATCGGACCATACAGTTTAATTACCCAGCAACCGCTTGGTGGTAAGGCTCAGTTTGGTGGTCAGCGTTTTGGTGAGATGGAGGTTTGGGCACTCGAAGCTTACGGTGCAGCCAACATTCTCCAGGAATTATTAACGCTTAAATCAGATGATATTATTGGCCGTGCAAAAACTTATGAAGCCATTGTAAAAGGCGATAATATTCCAAAGGCCGGTGTACCTGAATCATTTAATGTATTGGTTCATGAACTTAGGGGCTTAGGTTTAGATCTTAAGTTTGAATAAGTTAAGTTTTAAAAAAATATACCCAAGGCTGTTTCGAAAGAAGCAGCCTTTTTTATTGTAGAAATATTATGAGCCAGGCAAAGAATATGAATGAAGCTTTTCTTGCGTCGCACTCTTGTACTGAATAATAGCTATTAGCCATTGGCTGTTAGCTAATAGCTAAAGGCTAACCGCTAAAAGCCTTTGCTGCTCAATGTTCCAAACGTACAAGTGAGTGACACAAGCGGCGATGCCCAAAGTATCAAAAGCCCGTCCCCAAAAGATTGCCTAAATAAAAAATGCCGCTGCAATTTTAACTGCAACGGCATGTACTACAAACCTCGTAAGCCGGATTCTGTTTCTAAACTATCATTTATCTGCCTGTGCAATTACTTACACAATGTTGCTGCCTACCCTGTACCTTGAACGGGCCGCTCTTAAAACGGTACTATACGTGGCATTACAGCACCCAAGGTTTACCCATGCAATGCATTACTGCAAAGCATCGTGGGCTTTTACCCCACGTTTTCACCATCGCCGTTGCCGGCAGTTATTTTCTGTGGCACTATCTATTATTTCATGTTACTGAAACATCCGGCTGTTCACCGGTGGGTTGCCCTTTGCTGTCCAGACTTTCCTCACCATACAAGTACGGAGCGATAGTTCGGGTTTGTAGCAGGGCGAAGTTATATGTTGTAAGTAATATGTTGTAAGTTTTAAGTTAGCAGTATGAAACAGCATTTTTAATTTAGAACTTAATACTTACCTAATACTGAAAGAAAATTTCTGTGGCGCCATAACCAAACCGATGATCGTACTGGTTAATAAAAAAACGCACTTCTTTTTTACTTTTTAAAATGTCGTGAATTTCGTCGCGCAGCTTGCCACTGCCAACACCATGTATTACTATCAGATTTTCCTGCCGGTGCGCCACTGAAAGATTGTACCATTTTTCAAATTCTTTAAGCTGCAGGGTAAGAATTTCAAAATTGCTCATGTGTTGCCAGTTATCACTAAGCTTTTCCATATGCAGGTCAATAACGCTACGGGCAGGTTCAAGGTTTTTACGTGCCTGTTTGGCTTCGTACACAGCATATTCATTGGCTGCGTAAGGCGACAGTTTGGGTTTTGTATCGAAGGTTTTATCGGGATAATTTTCGAATAATTTAAAAGTAACGGTCGGTTCATTTTTCTGCTTCATTTCTTCTACCCGCTGAAAAATTTGTTTGCCTTTAAGCTTTAATGAAGTCTCAAAATAATCTGCTTTCTTTTTATCCGGCGTAAGCAATGAGAATTCAAAAAACAGTATTGGGTTATCATTAAAATCACTGAACTTAATATCGTGCAGGTAAAAATCGTGGTAACCGGTTATTTCGTTGGTTAGTTCAAAGGCTATATCGCCTAATGCCTGTTGCTCGTAAATAAATTTATAGCCGCGTGGTGTTTTGTTTACAAGGTGCAGTTTAAAGAGTTCTACCATTTCATCACCAAAATCGTCGGTTGCAAACTTAGGAATCAAAGAAAGCCAAACGCCTTCTGCAACCTTTACTTCAGAAGGTTTTGATTTTTCTTTATGAACATCTTCTACAAACTTTTTTTCTTTCTTAGGCTGCAGTATTGCCTTGTTTTGAGTAAACCTTTTAAAGTAAGGAAAATCAATCTGGTCCATATAAGAAGGAAACTTTACGCCACGCACTTCTATCATCACCATTTTATCGTTAATGATCTCAGTTACTCTTCCTTCTTCGTTTGTGTGCAGCACCACAATCTCATCGCCAACCTGGTATTTCATGCTGCAAAATTATGATAACAAGCGTTTAGGAAAAGATATTTTAACGTGCATTCGGGAAAAGCAATAAAGTAATTTTTGTTACCGGCTTTCTGTTCGTTGATTGAGTTTTGTTGCGTCGCTCTCTTGTACGGTTGGATTATTTGTTGAGCTTTTACCGGTGTGTAAAAATGAAAGGCAGCTTATCAAACATGCAATGGAAAATGAGCAACGGTTTTTGGAGATGTCATTTAATAACTTCAATTTAGCTATTGTAGCAATTTTAACTCTTGTCTAATCCTTATCTAATCATGTTAACAAAAAAGTATAAACTTAACCCTGCTCGTACTGTCCTGTTTTCCATCTTAGCGTTATTGAGTTTATATGTTTTTTATAGCATAGTAACATTTTATCTTAACAAAGATTCCGATACCACAAGGCTTCAATCCATGTCATTGATTTTAGTGCCTCACGGAATTTTGGGAATAATTGCTTTGGTAATCGGGCCTTTCCAGTTTTCTTCAACACTTCGTGCAAGAAATATCAAACTGCACAGAGCCATGGGAAAAATTTATATTATAGCTATTTTACTGTCGTTCCCGTTTGCAATACTGCTGAATATTTATTATCCCATACCAGGCGCTAAAATAACTTTCATATTTGAGAATATTACACAAGCTTCTGTTTGGGCAGTTACTGCTTTGCTGGCATGGATTGCCGCATACAAAAGGCAAATAAATATTCATAAAATGTGGGCCGCAAGAAGCTACGGTGTAACACTGGTATTCGTATTGTCAAGAATATATGATCCCATGACTTTGATGATAGATAAACCTGACATAAATGACTTTAGCCATTTTCTATGGTTTTTGCTTGTGTTTGCATTAATTATTCCTGACGTGATCTTATTCAACAAAGAGTTATTCGGCCCAGGTAAATTCAAACGTTAGAACATAATCTTTGCTTCGCTAAGCTCCATATATAATCCAACCGTACAAGTGTGCGACGCAACAGGCGATGCCCAAAGTATGATTGCCTGGCTCATTAAATATTTTCTTTTCATAGTAAAAACAAGGGAAAATTTTACTCATTGCTTTTAAGTAAAGTATTAGCTTTATGAACTTCATTCCGAATGACAGACCGCATGTTTTACAAAGCCTTTTTTATTACTGCTGCTTTCCTTTTTCTTGAGGGAATTTCCAGGGCACAATTGCCGTGCAGGGACACTTTTCCGCAATCGTTATTTGAGAATGCTTCTTTTGAAGATCATGGAGAATGCAATGCTTTCTGGAGGGGTGAAGGTGGCCTGATTGATGGCGGATCTTCAGCTGTATTAATGTATGTACCGCACTGGCATGCGGTAAATACAAGCCAGTCGCCAAGATACTATAACCTTGATTGCCGCATACCTGGCATAAGCCTTTTTGATAATGGTTACCTGTACTCAAATACGGGCTACCCGGGCATACCTAACCCCAAGCCGGATGGCAAAGGGCTGATCTCTATTGAGCAATATAACTACTACGAATCTGAGGACAATAAAGCTGAAAACAGAACAAAAAAAGTGTATGTTACCCAATGCCTTACCAACAAGCTGAAAGCCGGTATTACATATTGTTTGGATTTTAGATTTGCCTTTAGTTTATTTAACCCGAATTTTAATGATGTTACGGGTGTATGGTCTTCCCCATCGCCTTTTGGTGTGGGTATTTTTGGAAGAACGGATTGCCCCGATTTTCCGATAAAAAATAATTCACCAGATTCATCATTAGGTTGCCTTGCAGACAGGCCGGGATGGATGAGCCTTGGCCAGGTGCAGTTACACGGGTACAGACAATGGGTTGAAGGGCTGATTGAATTTACACCCACGCAAGATATCAGTGCTTTGGCAGTAGGCCCCTCGTGCGATTTTAATTCTGGTATAGCCGATACGTTTGCATTGTACTATATGGACAATTTTATTCTTGCAAAAAAAACTGATTTTGCTTTTAAAAACATTACTGCAATAAACGGAAATGTTTGCACTGGCCATTTTCAATTGCAGGCACCTGCTTACAACGATGCTTCTTATCAATGGTACAGAGATGGTTTGCCGATTGATAATGCCACTTCGCAAACCTATAGCGTTCCTGATAACGCAGAGGGTTATTATGTGGTGAATATAAGCCTGCCAGGTATTTGTTTTAATTCAACGCCCTACCCTGTTTATTATTCACCGTTACGAAATTTTATAATGCCGGCAGATACAGTGGTTGTATGCTCACCCGATGCGGCAACATTGAATGCTACCTGGCCAGGCGCAGAAAACTACCTGTGGCAGGATGGCAGTACCAATGCAGTATTCAACGCAACAACCAGTGGTACTTATTCGGTGCAGGTAACAGACATTAACGGCTGCACCCAAAATAAATCGGTGGAAGTGCGTGTTGAAAATTGCGACGATTGCAAAGTGTACCTTCCCAATGCATTTACGCCCAATAACGATGGCCTGAACGACCAGTTTAAACCCCTTCTGCCCGATTGCCAAAATGTTGGTTTTGAACATTACCAAATTAATATTTATAACCGTTTTGGCCAGCCGGTATTTCAATCAAAAAATGCTGCAGAGGGATGGAAGGGCATATTTAACGGCAACGCTGCACCGCAAGGCGTGTATGTTTATACCATACAATATAACTTTAAAGAAAACAAGCCGGTTCAAAAAAAGGGAACGGTATTATTAATGCGTTGATTTTATAGAATTTTTTTTAGCCAGGCTACAGAATTACTATGAGGCTTTGCTTGCCACGCTCGGTTCAAAGTTCTGAACAATGGTGAGCATAGCTGAATCATCATGGCAGAAAAAACGGCCTGAGCTTAGCTTGTTTCAGGCTAACACACCTTAAGAATTTTGGAACGGGTTCATTTCATTACCGCACTTACCATGGCTTAAAATATTCTTTATCAAAACTTGTAAGGGTTCAATTTATAATTAAGACTTTTCAGTTTCAATTCAAGGCTTATATTTGCAGCGGCAGGTCTTACACGACCAGCTCCTGCTGAACCCTCCCAGGGCAGGAATGCAGCAAGAGTAAGCGGTTGTAGCGGTGCGATGTAATAAGCCTGCCACTTTTTTATTTTCCTTATTTTCAGGAACACTTATCATGTTGAAATCTTCACATTTTCAAATTTTCAAATTTTAATCATGAAATTTTTTATTGACACAGCCAATCTTGCGCAGATAAAGGAAGCAAACGATTTAGGAATACTGGATGGGGTTACCACCAACCCATCGTTGATGGCAAAAGAGGGCATTAAGGGCGAAGAAGCTATTGCAGCTCATTACAAAGCAATCTGTGAACTGGTTGATGGCGATATAAGTGCTGAAGTACTTTCAGTAGATTTTGCGGGTATGGTGGAAGAAGGTAAAAAGCTTGCTGCAATACACCCAAACATTGTAGTAAAAGTGCCTATGATAAAAGATGGCATTAAAGCCATTAAATGGTTTACCGATAATGGAATCAGAACAAATTGCACGTTGATTTTTTCTGCAGGTCAGGCAATCCTGGCAGCAAAAGCTGGTGCCAGTTATGTTTCGCCGTTTATTGGCCGTATTGATGACAGTGGCTGGGATGGTGCAGAGCTTATAGGCCAGATTGCAAACATTTTTGCTATTCAAGGCTTTGAGACTGAAATTCTTGCGGCTTCTATCCGGAATGCCAATCACATTATACGCTGTGCAGAATTGGGTGCAGATGTTTGTACCTGCCCTTTAGATTCTATTCTTGGCTTGCTTAAGCATCCGTTAACTGATAGTGGGCTGGCAAAGTTTTTAGAGGATGCAAAGAAAATGTAGTTAAGATTAGTTATAATTTAAAAGAGGCTGTATAATTAAATTTACAGCCTCTTTTTTTTTGGGGGGGGCGGCAAAAGAATCATTGTGAAGCTTTACTTGCCACGCTCGTTTCGCAGTTCATCCTGTATGGCAGCAGCGCTTTATATGCAGTTTGTTTCATTTATCATGCAATTAATGTATTTCTTTTCGATACGAAAATTTACAATAACATAATGTATGCACGGGCCAGACAAAATATAACAATAACTAAAAAAAGTTGCCTGAAGATAAATGATATTAAAACCTTCGTAAAGAAGATAAAAATTTTATTAAAAAAAAGAGGTTTACAATACACAAACAGTTAATCCTTCTTTTTTTTGAGTGATTAATTTTTTGATTATCCCAAAAAAATATATTTAATTTGCCATATACATAACAAAATTAATTTTGTTATTTCGTTAAAGTTCTTTGAAATTATTGATATTCTGGATAGCCTGAAGACTTGCATGGCTTATTACAGATGTTTCAATAGTGTCAAATAACTTTTTGTAGTTCGTTCGGAAATTAATTAAACCAAAACTTAAGCTGTAAATATTCAGAAGATGTTTTACTTGCATCGCATTTGGTTTTAAAATATAAACATCCGGATACAGATCAATTTCAATCTTTTATGAATTTTACACCAATGAATGAACTTCCTTTTCGTAAATATGTAATCTTCTTTGTTAAATAGAAAATTATTAATATAACTCCAATGTCTTAATGCTATGAAATCCTACTAATTTATTAAACATCAAATTCAAAAAAATGAAAAATCAAAGCCTCAATTCTGAAAAATCAAAAACTGTACTTGTAACCGGTGGCGCGGGTTTTATTGGAAATTCGATGGTCAAAAAATTCTTGGACGCAGGTGATACAGTGTATGTTATTGATGACCTTTCTACAGGCACACTCGACAATCTTCCTGAAAGCGAAAATCTCCATTTTTATAAAGGTTCTATTCTCGATAAACCCTTTCTTGAAACTCTAAAAGACCTGCAACCAGACCTGATAGTGCATCTTGGAAGCATTGTTGGTATGAGGTTGGCAACAAAATATCATGGCTTGGTTTACGAAACCTGTACTACCGGCACTTCTAACGTTTTGGACACTTTTAAAGGTGTTCCGGCAGTGCTTTTTTCTTCTTCAGCAGTTTATGGAATGGACAACAGGCACGCGGTAAGAGAAGATCAGCAGGTTTCTTACGAGCAATTGCTGAAATATGATGCAGGAGATCCGGGTTATGCCTGTGGCAAATACGCTATGGAGCAAATCGGTCTTAAAGAATCAGAAGCCGGAAGAAAAGTAATGATCATTCGTCCTTTTAATGTAATTGGTACCAGGCAGGTTGGAACTTACGGAATGGTAGTTCCTACTTTTGTAAACAATGCAATAGCAGGAAAACCATTAACTGTTTTTGATGATGGGTTCCAGGTTCGTTCTTTCAGCGATGTTACCACATGTGTTAACTGCGTATTCAAATTAATGGAGTTTGATGAGCTTTGGACACCCGGTCATAACATTATAAATATTGGCGCTAAAACGGGTCATTCAATAAATGATCTTGCTTTCATGGTGCTTGAAGAAACACAGTCTGACTCTGTGATTAAATATTCTTTTTATGAAGAATTTTTCCCTAACCATAAAGATGTTGCATACAGAGTACCTGATACAACCTACGGCGAAAAGTATTACGGCGTAATTGAATGGCCTTCTCTCAGAAGTATTGTACAGAAGATTTTGCATTCAGTAAAGCATGTAAATGCAGTTCAGGAATCATAACCCGGTTTCAATTAAAACAGTTTGCTACTTGCCAGGCTTTTATACGATTTTGGTCGTATAAGAGTTAATATTGTTTTTTGATTTATCAATAACAATTATGGCAAGCTTTTTTGTTAAGCGGCATTTATAAATAATAAAATATTTAATTCCTGAATTTTTTATTAGCCAAACTGTACTACTACTATTAAGCCCGGTTGCGTCGCACTCTTTAAGGGTTCTGTTCTTTATTGTACAATGTGCTACAACATGTAATTTATGATGGCCCATTAATAATTGAGTTATTTTTTACACATTATGATCAGTCTTTTTTAACAAGTAACCAGTTATGAAGTAATTAGTGAGACTGCTAAGTGGCCAATAGTAAACATAAAGTAAAAGTGTGCGACGCAAGTAAAGAATCAATAGTAGTATAAAAGCCTGGTACAAAAAAGCATTCGATTTTATAAGAGTCATAGAAAGTACAATTATATTAGAAGGATTGAAAATTGTAAAAAAATAAAAATATGGTTTCAGACTATCTGATTTTAGGTGCGGGGGTTACGGGCTTATCAGCAGGAGTTGAACTTGAAGAATCAGCAATTGTTCTGGAGAAAGACAGTTCTCCGGGGGGATTGGTGCGGTCGTTTTGTTTTGATGGGGGATACTGGTACGATTATGTACTACACTTGCTGCATTTCAAAGATCCTGAAATACAAGCGAGAATTGCATCTTATATTGGTGATGATATGAAACCCTGCCCACCAGAAGCCTGGATTCAAACTTTAGAAGGAACAGCAATGTATCCTTTCCAGCTAAATCTTGGCGGATTAAATGAAGGTGCCAGAAACCGTTGTATTACTGATTATGCAAAAGCATATTATCATAAAAATGGTCATGAAACTGAGAAGAATTACAAGGAATATTTAAGAGCAACATTTGGCGAGGCCATGTGCGACCTTTTTTATTTTCCCTATAATGAAAAGCTGTATAAATATCCGCTTGAAAAGATTACGGTTGATGACCTTACCTGGAACCTTCACCAGCCTTCATTTGAAGAAATACTGAAAGGGGGATTTGAACCCAATGTTCCCCGCGCTACCTATAATACCAATGCATTTTATCCGGCGCCTTCCGCAAAAGACGCTCCGGTTAGGGGTATGGAAATTTTATCGAGAGCACTGGCGAAAAATGTACGCAACCTTGAATTGAATACCAGGGTTATTTCGGTAGACCCTGAATCAAAAACCATTACTGCATTGAAAGAGGGCGGGGAAGCAACGTATCAATACGAATCTGGTTGTTTATCAACCATGCCACTTCCTCTATTAATGCGGTTGTGTAATAATGCCCCGCAAGAATTATTGAAACAGGTGGATGAACTTGAGTTTACCAAAGTAATTTCTATCGCCATTTCAATAAAAGGTGAGCGTCCTAAAAATACAGGGCACTGGAAATATTATACAGATCCCGCAATACCTTTTACAAGGCTTATCTTTATGAACGAATTTGATGCCCAGGCAGCACCAGAAGATGGTTGGGCACTTCTTGCAGAGGTAACCTGGCCGGGTAAGCAAACACTTCCCGACGAAAATACTTTAACGGCCCAGGTTCTTGATGCAGTTAGATCGGTTGGTTTGTTAAACGATGAGAGTACAGTTATAGGTACACATTTTTGGGTGCTTGATCCTGCATATGTAGTATTTACCCCAAAAACCCAGGGAATTATTAATAACTGTTTCGAATACCTTGCAAAATATGGAATTACCTCATCGGGCCGTTATGGCAAATGGGAGTATTCTTCAATGTACCAAAATATTAAGGCTGGTTTTGACTGGGCCAAAAAAGTTACTAAAAAATCATTTGCATAATGACGCAGCAAATTCTGTTTTACTTCATCGTTTTAGTTTGTGGTTTTATTGCAACTTTCGGTATAAGAACGCTGGCAATGAAATTGGGAATTGTAAATAAACCCAATCCAATAATTCCGCAGCACGTAAAGCCCGTTGCTTACCTTGGTGGCATTGGCATATTTGGTGGAATTGCAATCGGCCTTACGATATGCTATTTTTTCCAAAATCAATTATTCCATGAATTGATCAATTCCTTAAAACCGTACCTCGCATTGGCAATAGGGGCCACCGCATTTCTTATTTGGGGCGTTGTAGATGATCTGATGGCACTGGAGGCATTTCCTAAATTTATGGGGCAGGTAGTAATATCAATTGCGTGCGTACTTCTTGGTATAAAAACCAATATGTTCGACAATTATTTTATTGACTTTCTCTTTTCATCCTTCTGGATACTCTTTGTAGTAAACGCCTTAAACTTCACTGATGTTTGTGATGGGTTGGTAGGTTCTATTTGTTGTATTACATTTCTTATAGTTGGTATACTGCTTCCTGATATTAGAATATTTGCCTTTTTAATATCAGCAAGCACTTTTGGATTCCTGTTTTTTAATTCCCCAAGAGCTTCTATTTTCATGGGCGATGCAGGCTCTCACATGTTAGGATTTCTTCTTGCGTCTACTGGTATTATTAAAAGCCAGAATTTTTATTTTCTCGATGCGGCAGTATGGATGGTATTGCTGGCGAGCCTGCCTGTTTTTGAACTTATATTCATCACAACAATACGAGTGCGCCGCGGAATGCCCTGGTGGAAAGGCAGCCCCGACCATTTTTCCCTACGTCTCCAAAAAGGCGAATTTACAAGATGGCAAATCGATATACTTTCTGCCATGATTTCTGCTGTTGTGGTAGGTATTGCCTGCGAATTAAACTCTCTTGACCTTTGGCTGAAAATTTCGCTGCCCGTTATTATAGTAGCGGCGTATTTATTATTTGCCAAAATACTCATGCGTTGGGAAGTAAAAAGACCTGAGAAAAAAGAAACAGCTTAGATTTTAGCAACTTTAAAAGTATACACCGAAAATAATACCACCATGAAATTTTGTTTTACAGTAGATTGGGAAGACTGGTATCATGGCCTGCGGCTGCCGCTGGAAGAAACCAAAAAATTCGAAAGGCGTATTAAGATCGGCCACTATATACTGATGAACCTGCTGTCTAAACACAATATCAAAGCCACTTTTTTCCTGCTGGGCGAAATGATGGAAGAGTTTCCCGAACTGGTTCAGGAAATAAAAGATGAAGGGCACGAACTCGCCTGCCACACTTACTCACATCCTTTCATGATCGAAATAACAAAGGAGCAGTTTCAAAGCGAAATAAAGTATTGCAAGGAACTCATTAAGCCTTTCCAGGATTCTTATGAAGGTTTCCGCGCACCATATTTTTCTATAAACGACACCAATTTGTGGGCGCTCGATGTTTTAAAAGAAGAAGGTTTTATTTACGATTCCAGCATTTTCCCCGGAAATACGTTCCGCTCTGGTATTACCGGTTTTCAGAAAGAAATACATACACTACCCAACGGAATGCTTGAATTCCCCATCAGTAATTTTAAGCTGGCGGTACTGGATTTTGGTGTAGGTGGTGCCTATTTCAGAACGCTGCCATATAAATATTTTAAATACCGTCTTCAGAATATTTTAAAACAAAGGCCCGGTGTTTTCTATTTTCACCCTTGGGAGTTTGATCACAAGCAACCCTACATAAAAGGTGTAAACCAGCGTGCCGTGCATACTCATTACCACAACCTGCACAAAACCGAGGAAAAGATCAAGCGACTGTTTACAGATTTTGAATTCAGCCCGCTGAAAGAAATCCTCTTCGAAAATAATCCCATTCCACAAAAAAGTATTTTGAGCCCGGCATAGGTAACCCTATTGAACTTTTCTTGCGTCGCACACTTGTACGTTCGGATATTTTATGGGTCTTTTACCGCAGCGAATATTGACGCTAGCAACACCGTAAACGGCGGCGAAAACTCCTATTTTGATATAATCACTTTCTCAACAACACCTGTATTATTATTCCGTAAATAATATAAGCCAGCAACTACACCACTTATATTCATGCTTCCTGAATTATTTATGATTTTTGAAATTAATATTTTTCCTGATTGATTTATTAAATCAAAAGATGCAACGCTGCTTGTTTTTATATATAGAACATTTTTTGCAGGATTGGGATAGATTAAAGTAATATTTCCCCCATTAAAATTTACCGATAATATTTTGCTGTAGGTGTTCTTGCCGTCTTTATCATATATTTTAAGACGATAGTAATTTGTACCCTTTAAAGGCTTAATGTCATCAAAAGAATAGTTGTTTGCAGTACCATTTCCACTTCCTAAAACGCTTCCGATAGCTTTAAAATCAGTTACATTATTTGACCGTTGAACTTCATATCTCGCAATATTTAATTCTGTCAAACTTGTCCAGTCAACTTTAATAATTTCATTTTTTTGATACGCTTTTGGATTAACTATGGTAACGGGTAGCACACCAGCGTAGTCAATTGTATCAGTATATAAAGTAAGCTTATTGCAAATTGAATTGGTTACAGTTGCATAATACTTCCCGTTTTGTAAAGGGTGAAAAACTGAATCACCGATAATGACAGTACTATCATTTTGACCAATCATAAACCATTTAAAAGTATTGTTACTTAATGTGCCACCTGCTGAAACGAATAAGGCATTCTCATTTTGATTGACTGTTATATTTGATTGTGGCGAATATTTTGCATTTGTATATCTACTTGATATTAACTCCATTCCATTAAAAGTAAAATGGTTGTAATCTATCCAAAGTGAAAGATCAGTTGCAAGATTTCCTAGTTCAGGGGGAATACTTCCGCTTAGTTCGTTATTAAATAAAATCAAGATGCTAAGTTTTGTAAGATTTCCAAGTTGTGAGGGAATACTGCCACTTAGTTGATTATCATATAAAGACATCATGCTAAGATTTCCAAGACTACCAAGTTCTGTAGGAATATTACCGCTTAGTTGATTATCAAATAAAAACAGGTGAATGAGATTTGAAAGATTTCCAAGTTTATGGGGAATACTTCCACTAAGTTGATTATGATGTAAAGACAGCGTTCTGAGATTTGCAAGATTTCCAAGTTTAGTAGGGATGTTACCGGTCAGTTGATTAACAGATAAATCCATAGTTTGAAGATTTCCAAGATTGCCGAGATCAGGTGGGATATTGCCACTTAGCTGATTACCAAATAAATCCAAATAAGTGAGATTTGTTAGATTACCAAGTTCGGGGGGAATATTGCCACTTAGCTGATTACCAGATAAATCCAAATAAGTGAGATTTGCAAGATTTCCAATTTCAGGAGGGATACTGCCCGTTAAATAATTAAAATTCAAAGCAACAACTGTTACTCTTGAATTAGTCACAGTGATTCCCCACCACTTATCTACCGGCCCGGTTAACCAGTTAAATTGTATAAACCATCCCGGCCCATTCGTGCTATTATACAAATCTACAAGTGCAAGCGAATCTTGAACATTCACTGCTTGTGCATGTAACTTAGACTTTGTAATAAAAAGGCTAGTAAATAACAAAAATGTGAGGGTAAGTTTCTTTTTCAAGGTGTTTAGTTTTGATGATTATCCATTGGCTAATTAAAAATAGTGATTTATGCTATAAATACATAACGAGTAATATGAAGAACTGATAAAAAAGCGGGATTCCAGCTTTAAACATCCTGATGTTTGCTTCAGGAATAATGATTCCAACTTTAAACATCGTGATGTTGTTTTCAGGAATAGCGATTACAGCTTTAAACATTTTGAAGTTGGTTTCAGGAATAGTGATTCCGGCTTTAAACATCGTGATGTTTGTTTCAGCAATAGTGATTCCAGCTTTAAACATTGTGATGGTTGCTTCAGGAATAATGATTCCAGCTTTAAACATTGTGATGGTTGCTTCAGGAATAATGATTCCAGCTTTAAACATCGTAATGTTTGTTTCAGGAATAGTGATTCAGGTTACAGGCTGTTTTGCTGCCATGAAAGAAGAACTTTGAACCGAGCGTGGCAAGAGAAGATCAAAGAAGATCCAAAAGCCCGGCTCAAAAAAACTATATATTGGTATAAATATCTTCGAGCAGTTTTATGTTAGTGTTGATGTTGTGCTTGTCTATTACATATTGCTTGCCGGTTGCACCAACAGCTTTTGCTTTTTCTTTATCGGCAATCAGCGCGGCGATCACATCAAAATATTGTTCGCGGGTAATGCAGGAAAAACCATTTTCGTTGTTGTTGATCACGTCATTATTACCATCTACTTTACTTACAATACACGGCACACCCTCGTACATGGCTTCGAGAAGGGCATAAGATAACCCCTCGTACCGCGAAGGCAGGATGAACATATCTAACTGCCGCAGGAAGTTGAGGGCAATGGTGCCATCGCCTTTCTCAATCAGGTGCAGGTTATTTTCGATACCGTATTTTTTTATCTTTTCATCGAGCTGTGTGCGCAGGTGATCGTGGAAACCTGCACCGAGAAAATAGAAATGTGCATCGGGAAATTTGCGGGTAACATCGTACACAATATCGGCCAGCAGCAAAGGGTTTTTCTGGTAAGTAATTCTTCCGATCGTTCCAATTTTTACTGCACCGGCCAACTGCCCGAGTTTATCAGGAACAACAACAGGTGTTTCAGGAATTTTTATAGAGTTGGGAATTACCAGAATGTTTTCGTTGCTGATACCCACTTCGTGACTGAACCTTTCAGCCTCTGTCCACGAAATGCAGAGCAGTCTATAGGTAAACCTTTTGGCAAATAATTCCAGCATAAAAAAGGTAAGCCTTTTGGCACCGGTAAACTGCAGGTAAGAACCGCCATGCGGCGTAAACAACGATTTACACGAAGTTGTTTTTGCAGCAATGCGGCCTACAAAACCTGCTTTAGAACTGTGCAGGTGCACCAGTGCAGGCTTTTCTTTTTTGATGATTTTTCTCAGGCTGAGTACCGAACTAAAATCCCTGAAGGGGTTAAAGCCTCGTGACATTTTTACTTCGTAATATTTTACACTGGCTTCTTCGCAGAATTGTTTTAGCGTGGGTTCGCAGGAAACAATAATAATGTCGAACCGGTCGCGGTCTATATTGTGTACCAGTTGGCGCAGGTAAGTTTCTACGCCGCCCACTGACTGTGTAATTTGTAATACTTTAATTTTTTCCATGAAGGCTATTGCAATTTATCGTTTGGCGTTCATCGTTGTTTATAGGATCCTGGAATTATTGTTGTTGTTGTTGCTGCTGGCCTGCAAAATTTATGTCGATCAGCTCTTCTTTAGAATCTGTTGACAGTGTTTGCATTTGTACATTGTTTAGTTCTTCGAATACCTGGCCATCTTCGTAGCCAATGGAAACATGTACCGCCAGCTGTTGTTTTGCCGGCCCTTTAAAAGTTCCCTTTACAGGGCTGCAATCTGTAAAGTGCTTGCCCACAGCCAGTTTTACATGGGTATTGGTTACCCAGATATTGTTGGTGGGATCGATACCTGCCCAACCATAACCGGGAATATAAGCCTCTACCCAGGCATGGGTGGCACCTTCGCCGCGCATGCCATTTTTATTGGGGCAAATATAGCCGCTTACATAACGCGATGGTATTTTAAGTGTGCGTAAAATCTGTAACATAAGGTGCGCAAAATCCTGGCATACGCCGCTGCTGTGTGCAAGAATTTCATCAACAGTAGTTTCAATATTGGTGATGCCTTTTATGTACTTGAAGTATTTAAAAATGTACTCTGCGCAACGCTCTGTAATGGCGGCAATGCTATTGCCATCGCCAACAATCCTAGACACTATTTCGTTAATTAAATTTTGAGATTTTATCTGGTCTGCTTCTGCAAGCTCAAGCAATTGAAGGCTGTTGTTTACTTCAGCTTCAAGTTCGTTAAAGCCGGTGTGGAAATTGATTCTTAGCTGGTTTGGGGCGGTAGTACGCAGCAGCAGTTTACTTTCAATTACCAGTTTATTGTGTACCTGCATTACATTAAATACACCGGTTTTATTACCCCAGTAATCAATGAAGGTATTTACATCGGGCTGGTTGCTGATGATGAGTTCGTGGGATAGCGTTTCCTGTTCCAAACATGCAAAGGGGAATATTTTTATTTCATTCATACTCTCCCTTACCGGCCTGTTGTACTCATACCTGGTAACATGGTGAATCTTAAAAATAGGCATCCTTGGTAGTTATGTATAAGAGAAAAAGTTCTGTGCAAGGCGGTTGCTGAAACCAAGCAAATGGTTACGAACCTCCTCCAGCCAGTGTTGTAAGGTAATACCATTCAGGGTATCGAAATCCACATATTTTACATCGCTGTAAAGGCGGCCAAAATACCGTTGAAGGGCTTCGTTCTCTGCAGATTTATTCTCTTTTACAATATCATCAAGGTACCGCTCAATTCTGTGAAGGGAGTAAAAAACTGAACGGGTAAAATTCTGATTGATCAATACCTGGTGCAATACGTTACTATTGTAATTGCTGCCACGGTAAGTTTTTAAATGCAATTCATAACCCGAAAGCGAAAACAGCAGGTAGCGCCATTCTATAATATCAACTGCATTATCAAGATTATAATCTATGCTGCTGTATTGCTGATCGGCCATTTCTATGGTTTGTGTGCAACGCTCAATGTAACGGCCAAGGTTCATAAAACTCCATCCAATACCGCGTGGCATGGTGGTATCTGTAACACCACTAAACAGTATACACTCCTTAACAAAGTCTTCCATGGTTTCCATGGCTTCGTAACCCGTAAGTTTTTCTGTAAGGTTGGGCTGGTTTACCAGGTGATACATTTGGTTTACCTGCTCCCAAACTTCCTTGGTAATATGATCCTGAACGCCACGGGCATTCTCCCTTGCTTTGGTAAGAATTACTTTTAATGAATTTACATTCTTCATGTCAGTAAGCAACAGCTTTAGTGCTGACTGGGTATCGTTTTCCAGCAATGTACTTTGCTCTTCATTGGCATGCGCAAAAATTTCTAAAACAGGCTTCCAGGTAAGGTTACTGTTTGTGCCCTTATCAAGCGATAAAATGTAATTGGTTTTCATAACACGCAACAGGCCATCGGCCCTTTCCATGTAACGGTTTAACCAGAATAACGAGTCTGCAATTCTACTTAGCATCTTGGTTTGTAATGTTTTATTTTATGAACCCAACTGTTGAATCTTTTCTGATCGTTCCTTGCGTCGCGCTCTTGTACTGTTGATGCTTCGGTCGACCGTTGACCGTCGACTGTCGACCGCTGTTCCGAACGTAAAAGTGAGTGACACAAGGAACGATGATAGCAGTACTTCAGCCTGTTACAAAAGCAACGCTTCTTAAACGGGCTTTATACTTATAACTTATTACTTATGACTTATTACTTACAACTCTTAATCTATAACCCAGGTATCCTTACTGCCACCGCCCTGTGATGAATTTACCACCAGCGAACCTTCGCGCAGCGCAACTCGTGTTAACCCACCAGGAACGATCTGCACGCCATCAGGCCCGCACAATGCATAAGGCCTTAAATCCACATGCCTTGGCTGAAATTTACCATCTATAAAACAAGGTACTGTTGACAACTGTATAATGGGCTGCGCTATAAAACTGCGCGGGTCTGCTTCAATCTCTGCCTTGGCTTTCAGCCATTCTTCTTCTTCAATTTTATTGCCCATTACCATACCATAGCCACCACTCTGGTTGGTGCGCTTTACCACCATCTTGCTGATGTTTGCAAATACGTGTTCCCTGGCGTCTTTATCGCTTAACTGGTAGGTAGGCACGTTGGGCAAAATGGGCTCTTCGTTCAGGTAATATTTTATCATGTCGGGCACATAAGCATACACTGCTTTATCATCTGCAACGCCATTACCTACGGCGTTTACAAGGGCCACATTTCCTTTTCTGTATGCGCTCATCAACCCGGGAACACCAAGAGCACTGTCGGGGCGAAATACAAGCGGGTCGAGGAACTCATCATCTATCCTGCGATAGATTACATGCACCTGCTCGAGGCCGCTGGTAGTCTTCATAAATACTTTATGATTGTCTACAACAAGGTCCCTGCCCTCAACAAGTTGAATACCCATTTGCCGTGCAAGAAAAGTGTGCTCATAATAAGCCGAGTTATAAACACCCGGCGTTAACAATGCCACTGTTGGATTAGAAATTTGTTGTGGCGCCAGCGACAATAAAATCTGGTGCAGCATCAAAGGGTAATTGTTTACCATGCGCACTTTATTGGCCGACAGCATTTCGGGGAAAATGCGCTTGGTTACTTCCCTGTTCTCCAGCATATAACTTACGCCGGAAGGCGTGCGCAGGTTATCCTCAAGAATATAGAATGTACCATCATCGCCGCGAATAAGATCTATGCCACTAATGTGTACATAAATATCATGAGGCACCTGTATGCCATGCACTTCACGTGTATAATGTGGGCATGAGCCGATGAGTGCCGCGGGAATAATACCAGCTTTCAATATCTCCTGATCGTTATAAATGTCTTTGAGAAAAAGGTTCAACGCTTTAAGGCGTTGTTTAATTCCCCGCTCTACATGATCCCACTCTGCCGAAGTGATAATACGTGGAATGATATCGAACGGGAAAATTCTTTCAATACCGGCATTGTCGCTGTACACGGTAAAAGTAATTCCCTGGTTCATGAACAACTCACTGGCAAGAATATCTTTCTGGTTAAGATCACTAGTCTGCAGTTGCTGAAGTGCCCCAAATACTTTACTATATTGTTCACGGATGTGCTGGTTATCGCCACACATTTCATCCCACGTGCCTTTCGGACAATTATATTGCTGCAGAAAATTCTCCATTCCTAAGCCGGTTTTTGGTTATAACACAAAAGAGTTGCACTCCAAATATTGGCAGGCAACTCTAGACCGACAAGTTAAAGAAGAAATACGGAGCGAAAAAATTTTTTAGGCAGAAGTTATTTTTATGAGCCGGCGATAGAATTAATATGAGGCTTTATTATAAGAACTCTGTTCATTGAATTTAATGAAAGAGTACCTAAAAAAGTAATGGATGTTTTTGACTTTGCCAAAGGTGTTTACATTCTTAGAATTACTTCTGAGAATGTAACACATGCATTAAATTTTATTAAAGAGTAACATTTGCAGGTGGTTCTTATTAAAAAAACCGGGATCAATCAAATCCTGGATTTTTTATTTGCTGCCAATAAATTTCATCAGTTCATTCCTGGTGTCGTTATAGTAAAATACACTGGTTACAGTAAAATAATTCCCTTTGTCTGTACAATAGTCGTAAGCATATTTAGCAATATTTAATTTGGAATCATCATATGCAAAAAGTTTACACAATGCTATTACCTGCTCTGAGGTGAACAGGTTGTCCTTCACAATCACTTTTGCGTAAACAAGTTTATCATCGTCATAATACTGATCATTAATTGCTTTTTTAATTTTTTCAAACCGGGCATTCTCTACAGCGTGATTGTTACCCGAACCATTTTCCGGAGAAGTAACAGGGTTTGTAAAATCATTGGCCCAGTCGTCGGCTGCAATATCACCTTCATCCCAAACAGTTTTACCAAAACGCAAAACAGATATTTCAAGGTGCCGTTGTGCTTTAAGCGTAATAGTGTTATTAAACACTTCTGCATATTCCTTGTTCCCATTGTCTTTAAGTTGTAATTGGTAAATAATAAGTGAGTAAGCCCCTGGCTTTATACCTTGAAAAGTGGCACTTCTATCTTGCAGACTGTATTGCTTTTCATTAAACTTTATTTTCAAATTATTGCTACCGGTAGTACTGATGGTTAAATTGCTGTTGTTTTGAGCAAGGCAAAAAAATGCAGGCAAAAAAGAAAAGAGGGTAAATAATATTTTTTTCATGTTCAGCTATTTAATGAAGCGCTAAACTAATATTACGGACACTTGTAAATCATACCCAACAACCCTTAATTATGGTATATGTTATAGTTTTTTAAATAGAAAAATCCCGCAGATTATTGATGCGGGATTTTTATTAGCCATTCTATAAATTATTAATGAAGCTTTTCTTGCGTCGCACTCTTGTACAGTTGATTCTATATTGAGCAAAGCGAAGGTATTTGCACACTCAATAAATCCTGCGGCCTATTTATCAATGATCCATAAAAGTGGATAAATTTTTCATAGCGCCAGCCTGTACTTTGTTTCTGAGAAAGCCTGTCCAGCCAAATAACATTCCCTTTATCCCCAATGCCTGGGTTGACCATTTATAAAAATCAAACTCATCTGTATGCTGAACAATTTTTCCTGCTTTAAAAACAAAATTGGCCTTTATGCGATTGATTACCTTTCTTTTTGTTTGTGAGAAAGTATAAGTGGCCACCCATTCTGCACTACCACTTGTTTCATTCGCCTGTACGTTACTAAATTCCAGTTGAAGGTCTTTGCCTTTCGTTATCAACATTTGCCACATGGCCCTTACCTGCTGAGCATTTAAATTTTTAAAAACTGCATCGTTAAAAACTGCATTGTTTGCATAGCAGTCTTGCATGGTTTTATAATCTTTATTTCGAAAGGCTGTATAAAATGTATTTATCAGTTGTTCGTTTGGGTGCATACGTTTTTGTTGTTTAATTCATGTTGCCATGAAATTAAATCAAAAAGCTCATTTGCCATCTTTCTTTACACCTGAGCCGCCGCTGGTATTTTTCTTTACAGATGCATTGCCCCTGTAATGCACATCGCTGCCACCGCTTGATGAAACATTTAATTCTTTGTTTGCAGTAATAAATATGTCGCTGCCACCGCTGGCTTCTACATTGCAATTATCAGTAATAAAATCATAGGCATGAACATCGCTGCCGCCGCTGGCACTTACAGCCAATGAAGCGGCTTTACCAGAAACATAAATATCACTGCCGCCGCTTGCATCCATTTTAACGTCACTGCCGGTAACCTTACCTTTAAAATCTGAGCCCCCGGAAAGTGACATTGCAAACTGGTTTGTGCTGATGCCTTCTTCAGCAAAAACATCTGAGCCACCTGAAGCATCAAGGCTGCTCAGTGTTTTAAATGACACGTAAGCTTTCATTTTTTTATTGCCCCAATTCCACTGAATGCCGTCTTCGTGTTTGTAATAAATTTTAAGTGTACCATTTACTACCTCTGTTATTATTTTATTGCGGTATTCAGTTTGTGAGGCGCTTACAGCAACAGCTTCAATATTGCCCTGACTAAGATAAAGATCAATCCCATTTTGAACATGTATGGCACTAAACGAAGTAACTTTTCTTTCAATTGCATTATCATCCTTAATTGTTTTCTGCGCCATTGCAGCGTTAATAATACCAACAGCAGCAAGCAGGAGTATCAATTGTTTCATAATATATTTTTTCTTTTATACGATTATGGCGCAGTAATGTTACTGTGAAGAAGAAATATTTTTTAGCCCGGCTGAAGAAATTATATGAAGCTTTAGTTGCCACGCTCGGTTCACAGTTCCTCTTTTATGGCAGCTGTGAAAAGCGGTGCAGTTTACCCCGACGAGCGAAGCGGAACTCGGGGTCGCACATTTCCTCTGAAAGAAATTCTATTCAGCATGGCTTCGGCAAGCTCTGCCTGACAACCTGTGCAATTGATTAATGAATCTGAGTTTGTAACCCTGAGCTTGCAGAAGGGGAATCAATAAATCTTTCATGGGCCTGTGTGTACCGATGGTTCATGAGTGATTGTACATTTTGAAGTTGATGGGGCTTTTATTGCAGCGACAAGTTGGCCAGTATGCTCAATAGTGTATCAAACCGTACAAGTGTGCGACGCAACTAAAGCCTCATTAAAGTTGCTCAGCCTGGTACATAAAAATCACATTCTTTCTGTGCTTTTATATTTCATTATTTTCGCTCATGCAAATTCAGGAGCATGTTTCATTACGCAGTTACAATACGTTTGGCATTAATGCAAGCGCAAGGTATTTTGCCAACTTTTCATCAGCAAGCGAATTACAAGGACTTATTACCAACTACAAACCACAAACTGCAAACCACAAAATCCTGATTCTCGGTGGCGGGAGCAACATCCTCTTCACAAAAGATTTTGACGGACTTGTTTTAAAAAATGAGTTGAAAGGAATTGAGTTGGTTAAAGAAGATGATATTTTTTATTATGTAAAAGCAAGTGCCGGTGAGAACTGGCATGGGTTTGTGCAGCATTGCATCAGTAATAATTATGCAGGGGTAGAAAATTTGAGTTTAATACCGGGAAATGTGGGAGCAAGCCCTATGCAGAACATTGGCGCTTATGGTGTGGAAATAAAAGATGTATTTGAAGAACTGGAAGCGTACCACATACATGAAAATATTGTTCAAAAATTCTCTGCTGAAGATTGTGTTTTTGGTTATAGGGAAAGTGTTTTTAAGCGTAAACACAAAGGCGAGTTTGTTATTTTGAATGTTACTTTTCGTTTGAGAAAGCAACCAGTTTTTAATACTTCATACGGCGCCATTGAGCAGGAGCTTGAAGCGATGAAAGTAAAGGAACTTTCAATAAAAGCGATATCAGATGCGGTGATCAATATCCGCAGGAGTAAATTACCCGACCCGAAAGTGATTGGTAATGCTGGTAGTTTTTTCAAGAACCCAAGCATACCAAACATTCAATTTGCTGAATTAAAAAATCAATTTCCCGGCATTGTTGGGTATGCTGTGGGCAACACAGAAACCAAAGTTGCTGCGGGTTGGCTGATAGAACAATGTGGCTGGAAAGGTTACCGCGAAGGCGATGCTGGTTGTCATGCCAAACAAGCTTTGGTTTTGGTAAATTATGGCAATTCAAAAGGTGCCGAGATTTATAATTTATCTGCAAAAATTATTGAAAGTGTTCAGCTAAAATTTGGAATTGCACTGGAAAGAGAAGTGAACATTATTTAAATAGTTTTTTCAAATGCAACGGTTTATTCATTTCGTTTGTCTGGCAACTAAACTTGCTTATGAAATATCTTATTGTAATAGCAGCAGCACTTTTTTTCAGCGTCACACTTTTTGCCCAGGACCAGATCATCAAAAGAAACGGACAGGTAGTTAAAGCAAAAGTTATTGAAGTAGGAACAAGCGAAATAAAATATAAGCTCCCCGATAATATTGACGGCCCATTATATGCAATTGACAAAAACACAGTGACCAAAATAATTTATGAAAACGGACACGTTGATAATTTTACCACAGATATTAAAGATACTGCTAACTATACAGGGCAGTTAACAAAGGCGATTAAAATAAATTTTTTAGCGCCCCTGCTTGGTTATTCAGAATTTAGTTTTGAAAAAAGTACAGGCGTAGGCAAAAGCTATGAACTTTCGCTTGGTATAATAGGTTTAGGAAAAAGCCAGTTGCTTACCTATAACTCCGGCACGCTGGCACCCATAAATAAGAACCAGTTTGGTTTTTTTGCATCGGCAGGATATAAATTTAATAAATGGCCTGACTTTCTTTTCGGCAGAACCCGCTTTACCCACATTATGCAGGGTGCTTATGCAAAACCAATAATTTATTTAGGTAACTACAGTGAAAACAGAGAAGTTTATAAACCAAATGATGATGCTTTTATAGAAAAGAAAAATATAACTTTTGGTGCATTGCAAATCGAGTTTGGCAAGCAATGGGTTTTTGGTGAAAAGTTTCTTATCGATATTTACTGGGGATTAGGCTATGGTGCCGATAATAAAAATAAAAGTGATGGCTATGCATATTATTCTGACGCTACATCAGCATATAACTACGCAAATGCAAGGCTTGGTAAGAGCCCCGGTTTGTCTTCTACCTTTGGATTAAAAGCGGGACTATTGATTAAATAAAAGCAGGCAATTTTTTTTATGCTAAGCTTTATTACTACTATCATCGCCTGTTGTGTCACTCACTTGTACGTTCCGTAATTCTGTTCATCAACATAGCGACTATAAAAAAGGTTTGCAGCCGGTAAATTTCCAACGCTGCAAACCTTATCTTATTAACTACAAACCACAAACTACAAACTTCTACAAATTTCTTTACCTGAAATCATCATCACTCAAATCGTCATCATCGATGTTCATTTGCCCAAGGTTCATCATACTGCCAATTAAATCTTTAAACTGTATTTTACCCTCGATCACTTTCTTGCTGATTAATGAATAGGCGCTAAGGCCATGCAGTACAAACTCCATCAGCAACGCACTTTCTCTTTCGTTTGCCAGCGGAAAATGTTTTTTTACAATGCTGTATAAACCATCAACACTATAAAGCGCGGTAATCTTTTCTGCATCTTTCATATCAACCATCAGATCAAGATGATTGCCTTTATCGAACCAGCGGGTAATGGTTTTGTAAGGCCCATCTGCCTCTTTTTCCTGCACGGATGGCTTGCCGCTGAGTTTTCTTTTTTTCTGTACCTCCGGGTTGGGGAAATATTGCAAAAACATGGTGCGTACAGATTTATCCACCAGGTTTAATGCAACCTGGTACGGACCTTCCTGTTCACCTTCATACACCAGTTCAATCTTACCGGTAATGCTTGGAATAATCCCCGCAAGATCGCTGATCCAAACCTGTGTGTGGGCTTCGTTAAACACCAGCGCCCTGCGCTCTGCACTGCTGATAGCATTTTCAAAAGCCGCAATCGTAAGCCTGGCACTTACACCACTTTTCTTGTCAACATATTCATTGGTTCTTGCTTCAAAAGCAACCTGCTCGATCAGGCGTTTTACAAGATCGCTGATCGTAACTTTTTGTTGCTGTTCTGCATTAATATTCGCTTCCTGTTCGGTAATGGCAAGCGATACTTCAATGTCTTTTGGATAGTGCGTTAATATCTGGCTTTGTATACGGTCTTTCAGCGGCGTTACAATACTTCCGCGGTTGGTATAATCTTCGGGGTTTGCAGTAAACACAAACAAAATATCCAGTGGCATACGCAGTTTAAAACCACGTATCTGTATATCGCCTTCTTCTAAAATATTGAAGAGTGCCACCTGTATACGTGCCTGTAAATCTGGTATTTCATTAATCACAAAAATACCCCGGTTACTGCGTGGAATAATGCCGTAATGAATTACTTTTTCATCCGCAAAACTTAGTTTTAAGTTAGCCGCTTTTATGGGATCAATGTCACCAATTAAATCAGCTACACTCACATCTGGTGTTGCAAGTTTTTCGCCATAACGTTCACTTCTGTGCAACCAGTGAATGGGCGTTTCGTCGCCGTGACCGGCAATCATATCCTTGGCATATTTGCTTTGCGGTGCCATAGGGTCATCATTGATTTCGCTGCCTGCAACAACAGGAATATATTCATCTAACAGCTCCGTCATTTGCCGCGCCATACGTGTTTTTGCCTGTCCGCGTAAACCAAGAAAAAGAATATTATGTCGGCTTAGCAGTGCCCTTTCTGTATCGGGGATAACCGAATCTTCGTAACCAATAATTCCAGGGAAAGTAGTTTCCTTGTTGCGTATTTTTTGTACAAGGTTCTTGCGCAGTTCATCTTTTACCGTTAGCGGTTTATAACTGCTTTTCCTTAATTCGCCCAATGTTTTTATATCGTGTATTTTCATAATTATTTTTTTTAAACCCGGCTTACAGTCATCAATTGATCATCTCTTGCGTCGCACTCTTATACTTTTGGAATATTATTGAGCAATGTGCGGCAGCATTTATAATTTCAAACAACAATATTAGCAAGGAAAAGTTTTGATTGTAAAAAACTCTGTATACAAACGGTTAATATTTCGCGAAGCCAAAGTTCCCCCAAAGATATGCCGATGAACGGATTGCGACGCAACCAAAGTTGCTATGAAATAATTTGCTGGTATCAAAATTTTCACATCATCAAATAATCAAATCACCAAATCACCAAATCAGAACTTACTTTTTCCTGCACCACGCAATGAAATCTGTATTCGGAATTTTTTTTACTTCAAGATGATGGTACATGGTAACGATTTGTCCGCGGTGGTAGCTGCTGTGATTAAACAAATGCATCACCGTTTGCCAAATCGGGTTTTTAAAATAAACACCTTTTGAATCATGATATCCAAACACATGCTCCAGCATATTTTCTTTGTTTTGTTTTATCCATGCCTCCCATTGTTTGCTTTGATCAATGAGGCCTGTTACTGCTTCCTGCATGGATAACTGATCAGATAAACTTGGCCTTATAATTTGTTCCTGCAGTTTAAGCCGCTGCCACCAGATACTCTCAGCATCCCACATATGCATAACCGTTGACCTGATGGTGTTAAAGCTGCTTGGTATAATTTGCAACAACTTCGTTTCATCCATTGCAAGTACTGGCTTTAATAAAGTTTGATTGGCCCAAACATTATAAGATGCATATTGTTCTAAAACTTCCTTCATTGTTTTCGGTTACTTTTGATTGTACAAAATAATGGTTAAGCGGTTTAAACTTCAATAATTTTTCACATGGCCAATAAAAAATTTGCATTCAAAGGTATCAGTTCTGCAGCCATACATGCGGGGAATAAAAATTTTGCCGAATCATCGCATCTTTCACCCATTTATGCTACTTCTACTTTTACTTTCGATAATGCCGATCAGGGTATGCGCCGCTTTGCGGGTCAGGAAGATGGTTATATATACAGCCGCTGGGGCAATCCCACATTTACCGTTGCAGAAGAAACCATTGCTGCATTAGAAGCGTTTAATTTAAAAGACGCAAATGGCAAACCACTTCAATTGAAAGCCTTGCTGCATGCCAGCGGACAAGCAGCCATGACAACCCTCTTCCTGAGCAATTTGAAAACCGGCGATAAAATACTTTCGCACTATTCTTTGTACGGCGGTACACACGAATTGCTGCATAAAGTTTTGCCACAAAATGGCATAGAGCCAGTAATCGCAGACATCCGCGATATGAACAAAGTTGAAGAAGCCATTCGCCAGCATCCTGAAATACGTTTGATACATATTGAAACACCCGCCAACCCAACCATTCAATGTGTAGATATTGAAGCAGTTTCAAAAATTGCCAGGCAACATAACATCATTGTTTCTGTTGACAACACTTTTGCCACGCCATACTTGCAGCAACCTTTTAAATACGATGTAGATTTTGTGTTTCATTCCACTACCAAATTTCTAAACGGTCATGGCACTGCTATTGGCGGCATTCTGCTGGGAAGGGATATTGATTTCATGAACACAAAAGCTACCAAATGGCACCGCCTGTTGGGCGGCAATAGTAATCCTTTCGATGCATTTCTCTTAACGATGGGAATGAAAACCCTTGAAGTGAGGATGGACAGGCATTGCAGCAATGCAGTTGCAGTAGTAGATTTCTTGCAAAAACATCCCGCCATTGGGCATGTAAATTATAATGGTCTTGAATCGCACCCCGATTGTGCAACGGCCAAAAAGCAAATGCGCCACCCCGGTGCCATGACGAGTTTTGAGTTAAAGGGTGGTTTGGATGCAGGCAAAAAATTTATAGATGCATTACAAATGTGTGTGCGTGCCGTTTCGCTGGGAACGGTTGATACGCTTGTTTCTCACCCCGCATCAATGACGCATTATGGAGTAAGCAGGGAAGAGAGAATTCAATTCGGAATTACAGATGGCTTAATAAGAATGAGTGTGGGCATGGAGAATATAGAAGACATTCTTGCCGACCTTGAACAGGCGCTAAATTAACAGCATTATGAGCCGGGCAAAAGTTCTTTGTGGATCGTTCCTTGCGTCGCACTCTTGTACACTATAACTTTGTTCAGCAACTCAACTAATTCCAAAAACAACAATATGGTCAAATCAATGAAACAGCCAGTCATCCTGTTATTGTTATCCGCAATTACTTACATTTTTTTAAGCGGCTGCGCAGCAAAACCGCCGCACGAAGAAGGCGATTTTATAAATCCTGATTTGGTTGAACTTATTAAACTCGATCCCACTTTTAAACTGGATATACGCTATGCAACCAGCAACAATATTGCTGGCAAACCGGTATATACCGAAGCCCGTGCTTTTCTGCAACGCCCCGCAGCAGAAGCTTTGGTAAGGGTTAATGAAAAATTGAAACCCCTGGGTTACGGCTTACTCATCTTTGATGGCTACCGGCCATGGAGCGTAACAAAACTGTTCTGGGACATTACACCCGATGAAAATAAAGAGTTTGTTGCCGATCCTAAAAAAGGTTCCAAGCATAACCGTGGCTGTGCGGCTGACTTAACTTTATACGACCTGAAAACGGGTAAAGAAATTACCATGACCGGCGTATATGATGAAATGAGTGAGCGCTCCTATCCTTACTATACTGGCGGCACTGAAGAGCAAAGAAGGATGCGGGATTTATTAAGAACCAACATGGAAAGCGAAGGGTTTACCGTGTATGAATATGAATGGTGGCATTTTGATTACAAGGACTGGAAACGTTACCGCATTGGCAACATTCCGTTTTCCAAGATAAAATAGTGGTTTGGGCTTTTTATTTTAACCGCTTGTAATATTCTGCAATATGCTGCAACTTATATTCGGCTAATATTGTGTGCGGTACATGCTGAAATATAATCAGAATGTACAAGTGAGTGACACAAGAAAAGCTTCATAGAAATTCAAAACTGCGGCTCATAAAAACTAAAATATATGAAAAGGATTCTTACAATTTTATTGTTTGTTACTACAACCGTATCGTTTGCCCAAAAGAAAAATAAACCTGCCGAAGACAAACGTTTTGCAGGGCTCGATACCGCCTTTGCCAGAGTGCTGAAAGACTGGCACGCGGCGGGTTTCGCCGTAGCCGTGGTAGAAAAAGATAAAGTAGTTTATTCAAAAGGTTTTGGTTACAAAGACTACGAAAACAAAGTGCCCGTAACGCCAAATACTTTATTTGCCATTGGCAGCTGCACCAAAGCTTTTACAGCATCGGTTATTGGTATGTTGCAGAAAGAAGATAAAGTGGATATAGACAAACCTGTTCGTGATTATGTGCCGCAGCTAAAATTTTATAACGATGATATGAATGCCCACATAACGCTTCGCGATATGATGTGCCACCGAACCGGTTTGCCGCGCCATGATTATAGCTGGTATTATTTCAGCACGGCTTCAAAGGATTCTATTATGCAGCGCATACAATACATGGAACCTACAGCGGGCCTTCGCGAAAAATGGCAGTACAATAATTTTATGTTTATGATGCAGGGTGCAGTTGCAGAGAAACTTACCGGCAAAACATGGGAGCAAAATGTGCAGCAAAGAATTTTTGACTCACTCGGTATGAACAGTTCTGTGCTTGGTTTAAAAGACTGGATGAACAGCAGCGATAAGGCTTTTGGTTACGATGTACAGAAGGATAGCATTATACACAGAACGGATTATTATAACATCGGCAGCATGGCGCCTGCGGGCAGCATTAACAGCAGCGTAAACGATATGGCCAAATGGGTTACCACCTGGATCTACGGTGGTAAATACAACGGTAAGGAAATTCTTCCGCCCGGTTATGTAAAAGATGCTATGAGCTCTCAAATGGTAATTGCGGGCGGCGTTCCAACTGCTGAAAAGCCCGATATTCAGTTTGCGAATTATGGTTTCGGATGGTTCCTTGCCTCTTACAAAAGTCATTATCGCGTAGAGCATGGTGGCAATATTGATGGCTTTTCGGCAAGCACCTGCTTCTTCCCAACCGATAGTATTGGCATCATCGTTTTGTGTAACCAGAATGGTTCAACTGTTCCTTCAATCGTTAGAAATTTAATAGCAGACAGAATGCTTGGTCTTAAATATTTTGACTGGAACACCGATATGAAGAACGCAGCAGACAAAGGCAAAGCCGCAGCAAAAGAAGCAGAAAAAACGGCAACCGAAAATTTAAAAAAAGATACCAGGCCTACGCATGCTTTAAAAGATTACGAAGGGCTCTACAACAACAAAGGCTATGGTACGCTTGAAGTTACGGCCAAAGATGATTCGCTTTTTGCTTATGTTGGTTCTCATATATGGTGGCTTAAACATTATACCTACGATGCTTTTGAACCCGTAGAAAAAAACAAAGAAGGCATTTTTGATACAAGCGAAAAAAGTGATCCAATGCAGTTTCAAATGACCGCTGCAGGCGACATAAAAACACTATTAATCAATTTTGAGCCAGGTCTCAAACCATTGGAGTTTAACAAAACACCCAAGCCAAAAGAGATTACAAAAGATAGCCTGCAGAAATATGTTGGTGAGTATGAATTAAGCGGCGCTACTGTTACCACTTACATTAAAGGAGATAAAACTTTATACGTGGTTGTACCCGGTCAGCCCGACTATGAGTTGGTGCCGGTTGATAAAAATAAATTTGAATTAAAAGTGGTTACGGGTTACTTCGTCCAGTTCAGCGTAAACGATAAAAACGAAGTAACCGATTTGTCGTTCATTCAGCCAAACGGAACGTTTAAAGCAACAAAAAAGAAATAAGTTATTACCTTAATATTTTACCCCGGTTTATATTCAATGAACCGGGGGTTTTATTTTTATGACCCAGGCATTTGTACTTCGTGGAATCGTTCCTTGCGTCGCACACTTGAACCGCATGAATTTTTATGAGCTTTCAACAGCCCTTTATCTTCAATTTTGTTGCATCTTGCGCAAACATTAAAAACCCATAATTTTATTCCATACAAAATTATCATGAGTAAAAATATTGCAATCATTGGGGCGGGCATTAGTGGCATGTCAACGGCGTACCTTTTAAAGGACAAAGGTTACAACATTACCATTTATGCAAAAGCATTTTCGCCAAATATCACCAGCAATAAAGCGGCAGCTTTCTGGTTTCCTTATCACATAAGGAACGATAAAAGAGGTATAGAATGGTGTAATATCAGCTATAATTTTTACAAGTCATTTACAGCAATACCCGAAGCTGGCATAAGTATGCAGCACCTGATTAAGGTGCTGAGGGAAAACGTTGAGGATAAAGAACCAGTATGGATAGACTTTATGCCCGCAGGTTCACTAAGGGTTATGGAGCAAACAGAGTTGCAGCCCGGTGTTGCAAGGGGTTACGATATTACGGTACCCTTGATAGAAACCCAGATATTTCTTCCTTACCTGCAGCAACAGCTGAAACATAGTGGCGTTACTTTTATTGAAAAAGACGTAGATGATTTAAATGAATTTGCAAATGGCTTTGATATCGTAGTCAATTGCTCTGCATTAGGCTCCAGAAAATTATGCAATGATGAAGCACTGATCCCTGTTCGCGGACAGGTGGCATTGCTTTCACCAAAAGAAAGCATGAACCTTTACATTGACAATGAGAAGCCAATGTATGTTGTTCCCCGGAAAGATGCCATTATTGTTGGCGGCACTTATGAAGAAAGAGTTGAAACCGACACAACAGAACCACAAACTATAGAACGGTTATTAAAGAATGCCTACGAGATTTTTCCAGAATTAAAACAACAGGAAGTAATTGGCAACTGGGCGGGCTTAAGACCCTACCGCCCGGAGGTACGGTTAGAAAGAGAAAAGGGTACCAATATCATACACAACTATGGGCATGGGGGCAGTGGATTTACACTGTCTTTTGGTTGTGCAGAGACTGTAAAGAATTTGGTTGAAGAGATATCAAAGGAAAATAGTTAAAAGAAAATAATGGAAAATATTATTATTAGAAAAGCTGTAAAAGAAGATTGCCCTGGTTTGCTTGAGCTGGTAAAAGAACTGGCACTTTACGAAAAAGCGCCGGATGAAGTAACCGTAACTCTGGAACATTTCGAAGAAAGCGGTTTTTGTGAAAGCCCCGTATGGTGGGCATTTGTGGCAGAAGAAAATAACAGTATTATCGGTTTTGCTTTGTACTACATCCGCTACTCTACGTGGAAAGGTCAAAGGATGTATCTTGAAGATTTGGTAGTTACAGAAAAAGCAAGGGGCAAAGGCGTTGGTAAATTACTGCTGGATGCATTGATTGTTGAAGCCAAAGAAAAAAAATTAAACGGCATTTCGTGGCAGGTGCTTGACTGGAATGAACCTGCAATTAATTTTTATAAAAAATATTACAATGCAAAGATGGATGGCGAGTGGATTAACTGTAGTATCGATGTGACAGATAACCAGTAAATCATTTACGAATAATCAAGAACTAAAACTGAACGCTGCATTGAAAAATTATATTCAGAATGTACAAGACATGTTCTTCGCTTTGCTCAATATAGCTTCGGCAGTTCAAGTGTGCGACCCCGAATTCCGCTTCGCTCGTCGGGGTAAACTGCCACGCTTTTCACAGCTGCCATGAAAGAGGAACTGTGAAACGAGCGTGGCAACAATGCTTCATAGATATTCCCAGGCCCGCACAAAAAAATTACCTGAACTGTATCGCTTTTACCGGCTGTATGGTGCGCACAAAAATAGTGGGTAACAACAGCGAAAGAAAACATACAACCAGCGTGGCAGCGCATACTGCAATTACCTGCCACCAGATAAGATCAACCGGTGCGGTGGAAACGTAGTAAGCGGTTTCATCAAGCTTTATAAAACCGGTGTATTGCTGCAGCAATGCAATGCCCACACCAAAGAAAAGCCCCAGCCCGATTCCCGTACACGAAATAATTGAAGCATGGTATAAAAATATTTTTTGAATGTTCCAGTCGCTGCTGCCGATTGCTTTTAAAATACCAACCATACGGGTGCGCTCCAGCACAAGAATCAACAGGCAGGTTACTAAATTAATGATGGCAATAATGCTCATAACAATGAACATTACATTGCGGTTTACATCCTGTATGTTAAGCCAGTCGAATATAAAAGGATAAATATCTTTTATGGATTTACTAACCCATGCACCGGGGAGTGGTGTTGGGCCATTGTACAAAACATCATTCACACTGTCAATGTTTTTGTAATCGTTTATAAAAACTTCGTAACCGCCAATTTCGCTGTGTGTCCAGTTATTTATGCGGCGCAGTAAACGTATGTCGCCAATGGCAAAAGATTTATCAAACTCTTCAATGCCCGTTTTAAAAATACCTTTTACCAGCAGGCTTCTTACGCTTGATGAAGCTGTTTCCGGGGAAATAAAATAAATATGAATCGTGTCGTTAACTTTTATCTGCAATTCATCTGCAACAGGCTGCGAGATGAGTATTTGCTTACTGTAAAGTGAGTCGTTAAAATCGATCCATGTTCCTGCCTTTAAAAATGATTGCATGTTTTTAAAATCATAACTGCTGTCAACACCTTTAAAAAGTACGCCTTCTATTTCTTTATTTTTTTCCAGCACCGCAGATTTTGTAGCAAATGCCTGCACATGTGTAACGCCTGGGGTGGCTTTTAAGATTTGCAGAACGGTATCGTTTTTTTCAAGTGGTGTTTCTTCAGCTACCATCGATTTATCGGGCTCGTATTGCTGCACATGCAGGTGCCCCCAAAAATTAAAAACCTTTGTACTAATTGCTTGCTGAAAACCATTTACAAAGCCAAGTGTAAGAATCATTGCCGCTACGCTTAAAGCAGTGGCCGCAGTTGCAATGCGTATAATAAACCTCGAAAAAGTGCGTTGACTGTTAAATGCAACCCGTTTTGCTATAAAGGAAGATACATTCATGTTGTTGCGGTAAAACTACATTGTGCAGGTTGAGTTGCAAAATACAGTTCTGGAATTGGGAAATCTTTGTAAGTGAATGTTGGTTATTATTGGCCCGGCGATTGATGCTTTGTTCACCGTTCCTTGCGTCGCACACTTGATTTGAAGTAATTCTTTTGGGCTTAAACAGCCGGGTAACCCGCTGCTGATAAACCTTAAATTGTAAACGGTAAAATTGTTGTACGTTTAATTCAAATTTGCAGAATGAATAAATTGCTTTGCACTGTTATCGCTTTATCATTGTTCTTATTCACTTACAGCCAGCGCATTCCCGATGAAATTTACGTGCGAAGTATTAAAGGCGTAAAATTTTTTCAATATGGCAACCAGGTAAGTTACCCTGTTATAACATTGGGGTCTACCATGTCGCTTGAACTTCACTTTGACGATCTTAATAATAATGTAAGAAATTACAGCTATACCTACCAGCTCTGTAATGCCGATTGGCAACCTGTTGAACTTAGCGAGATGGATTACATTCAGGGCTTTCTTCAAAACAGATTAACACAGTACAGGGTTTCTTCTGTTGCCAAAGTAAAATACGTGCACTACCAAACCATGCTGCCTGATAAAAATTCAATGCCATCAAAATCAGGCAACTATCTTTTAAAAGTTTTTTTAAATGGCGATACCGCCAAACTCGCTTTTACAAAACGCTTGCTGGTACTCGATAATAAAGTTCCCGTAGGATTAAAAGTAGTACAGCCATTTAACGGAAACATTATACGCACACATCAAAAAGTACAGTTTACCATTGATGTAACAAAGCTGAGTATTTTTAACCGGCAACAGCAGCTTAAAGTAGTCGTGCTGCAAAACTATCGCTGGGATAATGAGGTTGCCGGCATACAGCCCGTATTTATGCGGGGTAACCAATATGAATACAACGGCGAACAGGATTGTGTTTTTCCGGCAGGCAGGGAATACCGCTGGGCTGATTTGAGGAGCTTTCGTTTTCAAAGCGAACGCATAGATCATATTGATCAATTTATTATTCCAAACGATGTATTCCTGCGCCCAGACCCGGAAAGAACCCGTGAACGCTTTTTAGCCATGGAAGATCTTGATGGTTTTTACCAGGTGAATTGTACCGATGTTAACAACCCATGGTGGCAGGGCGACTATGGCAATGTGCATTTTACTTTTTTCCCTGCAAACAATCAGCCCTTTCCGGGAAAGGATATTTATATAATGGGTGAGATGACTGGTAATCTTTTAAATGATTCTACCAAAATGCAGTACAATGCCGAAAAAGGGGTTTACGAAAAAACATTGCTGCTGAAGCAGGGTTATTATAATTATAACTACGTAACAAAAGATCTAAAAGATAAAAATGCCAAAGCAGAAACGGCTTATACCGAAGGTGATTATTGGGAAACGGAAAATACGTATACGGTGCTGGTTTATTACCGCTCTTTAGCCGGGAGGTCCGATGAATTGGTGGGGGCGGTTTCTGTTAATTCCAGAAATGGCAGACTTGGGTTTTAACAAGTTTTGAAAAATGCAATTATGGTTTTGCAGCATATTCCGGATTCAAATATATAATCACTGAATTAAGGCAGACCATTTTTGCTGAATTGAATGCGGAACTGTATTGCGGTTCTGTAGTAAGTTTGAGATTGCCGATGATGCAGGTGATGCCTATTGATAGAATGCTGAAAGGATTGCGACGCAAGAGGCGATGCTATGAAAATTAAATGCTGGTATCATCTTACTTTTAATAATACTGTAATTAAAAATTTATTTGTACTTTTCGCAAGGCTTTTGTCCGTCTTTTATCTACCAAAACGTTATTGCTTTATTAAACATTCAAAACTATTTTTTAATGAAAAAGTTATCTGTACTGCTTACAGCAACATTATTGTTTGGGTTTGTAAATAAACCTGCATCGGTTAGCGATGCTGAAAGAAAAAATGCTGCCGACCTGTTATTGCAAACCGAGGCGGGTGTTTTTAACGCCATTGCCGGTTTGAGTGAGGCACAACTGAATTTTAAACCGGCACCCGATAAATGGAGTGTGCTGGATTGTGTAAAACATATTGCCGTTACCGAAGCTGGCCTTTGGCAAATGACCAACGGTTCAATTCAGGCACCAGCCAATCCGGAAAAACGCGCAGATGTAAAATCTACTGACGAGCAGGTAGTAGCGATGATTGAAAGCCGCGAACGCAAAGTAAAAACGGCACCACCAATGGAGCCGCAGAACACACCTTTCAAATCATTGGATGAAGCCTTGAAATCTTTTGTTTCAGACCGCGCCAAACTGGTGAACTATATAAAAACAACTGATGCAGATCTTCGCAATCATGTTGTAACAATGCCGTTTGCTTCTTTTGATTCATATCAGATGATCTTATTCATTGCAGCGCACAGCAACCGCCATACACAACAAATTGAAGAGGTAAAAGCTGATCCGAATTTTCCAAAGAATTAACCTTGCTTACATTTTTTATAAAGCTCCGCAGTTTGCGGGGCTTTTGTTTTTTTTACATGGCAACAACCATTTCCCCGATTTGTTTTTCATCCCGAATTTTGCAGTAGAAATTTTTTGAGCCCGGCAGTAGATTTTTATGGTATCGTTCCTTGCGTCGCACATTTGTACTGCAGAATATAACTGAGCTTTTAACAGCCAATACGTCCAACTGCAAAACCCCGGTTCATCATTTGTTGATACCCTTCTTCGTTTGCTTGTTTTATTTTTAATTACATTGCATAAACGTTGCTTTTTTATGTGTGGTTAAAATTTTATTCAATCTTTTAAATTTATAATTTATGGTGTTCCTGATCATTCTCGGCGTAATCGTATTACTTGTTATCTGGCTTATTGCTATGTACAACGGGTTTGTAAAAGCTAAAATAAAAATTGACAACAGCTGGAGCGACATCAGTGTTTTTCTAAAGAAGCGCTTCGATCTTATTCCCAATCTTGTGAACACTGTAAAAGGTTATGCAGCTCATGAAAGCCAGACCCTGGAAAAAGTGGTGCAGGCCCGTAATGCAGCCGTAGCAGTGCCTTCGGGCGACGTACAGGGAATGGCACAGGCCAACCAGGTATTGGGTGGCGCATTAAGAGGTTTACTTGCGGTTGCAGAAAGTTATCCTGATTTGAAAGCCAACCAAAACTTTTTAGAGTTGCAGCAAGCTTTACAAAGTATTGAAGGCGATCTTGGCAATGCACGCCGTTATTACAATGCTACTGTAAGGGATTACAATACCTCTGTACAACAATTTCCCGGCGTGCTTATGGCCAATATGACTGGCTTTAAACCACGCGAATTCTTTGAACTGGACAGTAAAGAAGAAGCAAAAAATGTAGAAGTAAAGTTTTAAATAAACCCCCGGTGAAAAAACTTTTTGCAACCCTGCTTTGTGCATTTGTATTTATTGGTGTATTAAATGCACAGGAATATTTTACCATTAAGCAATACAATATTAATGTTAAGGTTAACAAAGATGCATCGCTTGATATTACCGAAGCGATCAACGTGCATTTTACTGAAAACCGGCATGGCATTATCAGGCTGATCCCTTATAAATATCAATTGCAGCCTTTGCCTTCCGGAACTGAAAAGGCCAACAGGCAAATGGAGTCTGGCGGTTATGCGCATACGGTTATTAAAAACATAGCAGTGGATGGATGGGATTATGATGTATCCGCAGAAGGCGATTATAAATCCATAAAAATTGGTTCTGCTGATAAGGTAGTTGATGGCGACCAGCAATACATTATTCACTACCAGGTTTTAAATGCCATCAATTTTTTTAATGATCATTCAGAACTATATTTTAACCTCATTGGCGATAAATGGAACACAACGATTGATAATGTCCATTTTGCTGTAGAATTCTACGATCCATTACCTGCGGCACCTTCGGCTCTCGTTGCAACCGGTGCGGCGGGATCAACTGAGAACTATACAGTCTCAACCTGGATCGGGAATAAAACATTTACAGGCAGCACTACCAAACCTTTGGCTAGTAATGAAGGGCTTACAGTAGGCATCAGTTTACCAAAAGATTTTTTAATTCAGCAGGATTACAGATTAATCGGAATAGAATGGCTGCTGCTTCCTTTAGGCGTTTTTATTGGTATGTTTTTAATATGGCGCAAGTGGGGCAAAGATGAAAAGGCAACTGTTCAAACAGAATATTACCCACCCGAAAATATAAGCCCAAGTGTATCTGGTTATATCATTGATGACACGCTTGACCGCCGCGATCTTACTGCACTCATCCCTTATTGGGGTGCCGGTGGTTACCTGCAGGTAAAGGAAACAGAAAAAGAAGCTTTGTTCGGGCTGATAAAAAATAAAGAATACAGTTTCACAAAATTAAAAGAGTTGCCGGCAGATGCAATGACGTTTGAGAAAACGCTCTTCAACGGAATATTTGCTACAGGCAAATTTGTAATGCTCAGCAATCTTAAAGATGTATTGTACTTAACGATAAACAAAGCGAAGAAAGAACTTGAAACTGAAGTAGACCGCAGTGCTTATTATCAAAAAGGTTCAAGAGGCCTTGGCTGGTTCTTTTTGTTCATCGGTATTGCCTTGTTTGTTTTCGGAATTTTTATGTCAGTAACTGATTGGCCGGAGCATTTATGGCTGGGCATTGCATTAATTGCAAGTGGCCTTATTACGCTGATCTTTGGAATTTTCATGGGTAAAAAAACGGAAAAGGGAACGGCCCTTTATCAAAAACTGGCTGGCTTTAAAGAGTTCATTAAATCAGTAGAGAAAGACCGCCTGCAGCAGTTCTTAAAAGAAGACGAACATTACTTTGATAAAGTGCTGCCCTATGCAATTGTATTCGATATGGCCGATACCTGGAAGGATAAATTAAAGGGTCTTGATATACCACCGCCTAACTGGTATTCCGGCAACTACGCCACTTTTAATACAATGATGTTCATGAACAGCCTCGACCATTCAATGAATGAAATGTCGAAGAATTTTTACAGTGCACCAAACAATAGCAGCAGTAGTGGCGGCAGTTTCAGCAGTGGGGGCGGCTTTAGCAGCGGTGGTGGTTTTGGCGGCGGCGGCGGTAGTAGCTGGTAATTTTTTTGAGCCGGACTATCATATTTCTATGAAGCTTTTCTTGCGTCGCACACTTATACGGTTTGATATTTTATTGAGCTTTCATTGCGGCGAAGATTGAAGCGTATGTAGTATAGATGTTTTAAATCTATGAGGTTTTGAAAACCTTATAGATTTACGCAGTTTAAAGAAAATATAACAGCGAAATCTTTTTCTTCTCCTTTTCGGATGGTTATGTTCATGGAATAGATTCTTTTTATTTTACCGACTAAATAAGCATACTGCGTACTAAGAACTTAATAGCATTAAAGCGAGTGTCAAAAACCCACTTAAGGAAATTATTAATAACGCTTTTTGTTTGTCAATTTTAAAAACTTCTCTAATATTCTCTTTGAAAATTATGTATAGTGTTCCGGTTAAAAAGACAAGTTGAATTATATATGTAGCAGAAGAAGACTTTGGAAATAAATCATGAAGCCCTTCGAATTGAGAAGGTTTCCAACTGAGCAAATCAATTAGCATCCATAATGCTCCAACGGCTGAATATGACACAAAGATTGCAAGCATTATCCAACCTCTTGTTTTTCTTTTATAAAAATTGAAAGCTGCAATAGGTGCTACAGCAAGTGGAGTTAGATAAGAAACACTCAGCATAGGGAAGCTGGTTAAGTCTTCAATATATCCGGCAATTGATTTAAAATCTTTAATGAATTGAAAAAGAAAAATTGCAAAGTAAGCAAGGGAAATAAGCCTGATTAGTTTATCAGTATTTGGTAATGATGAGTGAATTGGATTTATGGTATCTGCAAAAAAATTTCCTGCATTTTTAATTTTATTTTCTATTGCTTTTGTTTTATTGCTTTGCTTTTGTTTTTGCAATTGTTTTTCAATAAGAGGTTTTTTAGCTTCGCTTATTTCTATTTCAGAAAGCTTTCTACTATTGAATTCATTTTTTGCAGTTTCAACCGCCAAAGACTGATAATTTTCCTGATTTTCAAGAATGTCCAAAAGTTCTGTATTGCTTAGGGTCTTATAATACTCACTAAACTCGTTTGTTATTGCCATATGCTTTCAGTTTATTTATTATGCAGCATCAATATAGCACAAATGCTTAGCCTGTAACATATTCGAGACCTGATAGGTATAGATAATCTTCGCACTGCCCAAAAAAATTCCTTCAGTACAAGAGTGCGACGCAAGGAACGATGAGAAAAGAATATCTGTTTGGTTCAAAAAAACTTCGCTACTAATAATGGGCAAAATCCATTTCGTAATTGCCTTTCTGCCTTTCGATTGGAGGATTAAAATAACCGAATTTTAAATGCGGGAATTCTTCGTGTATCAGTTCCATGAACTGTTTTACGCCCATGATCTCGCCGGTTTCTGTAACACCAATTTTAGCAAGGTACCAGTCGGGATCAATATTAAAATTGCGCCACTGTATCATGGTAAGGTCGGTGTCTTTTATTAGTTTGCGCAGGGCTTCGTATTCTTCTACACTGTCCGTCATTCCGGGGAAAACAAAGTAGTTAATGCTGGCCCAGCCGCCATAGCTGCGCATTACTTTAAGGCTCTCAACAATATCTTCGAACTGGTAATTATTGGGACGGTAATAAGGCGTGTAAATATGTTTGCGGGCAGAGTTTGTGCTAACACGAATACTGTTTAAACCCGCTTCGCACAGGGCTTTTACTGCATCGGGCTTGCTGCCATTGGTGTTGATGTTGATGCTGCCGCGGCTGGTATGTTTGCGCATTTCAATGATGGCTTCGCGGATAGTTTCCCACATCAGCAGAGGTTCTCCTTCGCAACCCTGCCCAAAACTAACAATGGGATAAGGCGCATCCATTAAATGCGGCACGGTGAACTCGGTAATTTCTTCGGCAGTCGGTTTAAAAGTGAGCCTGTCCTGCGTAGAAACGATGGTTTCTTCCACAGGCTGAAAAGAAATGCAACCGATGCAGTTGGCATTGCATGCAGGCGAAGATGGTACGGGGCACTCCCATCGGTGCAACGAAAAATTTCTTGCGGCAGGACAATGATAAGTCAACGCACAATTATTCATCAGGTGTTTTACCAGCCTGTTGTGCGGGTAAGTTTCCAATAAATGTTCTGCACCGGATTTTATTTTTTCCTCATCGTAGCCAGCGCATTCCTGGCGGATATCCTGTTCAATCCGCATGGCAGCAACGTAAAATTTATTATCGAACCAGCCTGCGGCGGTATAGCAAAACAAAGGAAGCGTAGGTGCGCCAGGTTCTGTTTCGTAGGCGGCAATGTATAAACCGGTATGTGCAGGAGGAATAAATGCTGCAACCGCCCAGCCTTTATCGCACAAACGCATATCGCCTGTTGCTACATCAATGCCAATACCTCTGCGCCCTGGAAGTTCATATAAGTTGCCGCCCTCGGGTAATTCTATCCAATCCTCATCAGGCACAGGATAAGCATCCCAGCCTGCACGGCCGGTTGCGAACAAAGTAGTGTCTTCAAAAATATTTCCTTTACCATCGGAGTATAATATGTAGGGAGATTGATTCATAAAATTATGAGTAAGCCTAGAAGCTGTTTAAATTTAGTTTGCACCGTTTAGTTTAAAACCAAAAGATGCCATCTTTACATCTGATGAAGTGATTGTCCCGAAACAAGTTCGGGATAAACTGTGCAACGAAGATGCCATAAAAAACCATAGCTGGTATTTAAATAAATCATTTGAATAATAAACTTAAGCCGCAAACAACTGCACAATTATAATCTTGTTATTTACTTTTTTGTCTTGACACAAAAAAGTAACAAAAAAAGTCAAGAAAGAAAAGATATACAGCACTTTTCTTTCTTTCGCCCTGATTAAGCTTTGTACTACTGTAAACTGAACTATTGAACCTTGATGATCAACGCGATTCGATATGCAGTTAATCTTGATTATCCTAAAAATAATTTTTAGAAAGTTTCTTATCTAACTGCATTAAGCTTAGAGCGGCAAAATTCGTTAAATTCTGCTTCATTGTAAATATTCGATTCTTTCGAAAGAATTTCTGATTGGATCATTCTGTTATTTTTAAAGTCGATTGTAATTAAACCGTCTTTTAAAACAATGTTTTGCAGGTTGTTCCAGTAAAATATTTTCTTAGGGTAAGTATGCAACTCAATTTGGTTAGCGGAAAATAACAGCTCAAATTTTTCCTTTACTGCCGATCTTAATATTGCAATAATTACAATGGCCAGCGCAATCCATAGATACCCGGCTAATATCCAGGCTGCAATAACCCAAAGGAAACCTGTATCAAGAAAATTGGTTTTTTTAAAGAAAACGAAACGCTTTAATTTTTGATCGTACAAAACAAAAAAAATGCTCAATACAATCAAAGGTGGCCAGATATAACCAAGGGGATCGTTTGCATAAAATGCAACCAGTGTAAGACTTATGGCATTGATCAAAAGAATAAAAACCTGGAGTGGTTTCATGAAGCGGTAGCGCTCATTGGCAATAAAGATCTTGTATTGCTGCATTCGCTCAACTGTTGCTTTTCATCAGGAAATTACAAAGCTTCCACAACATTCTTGCGCCTACATTGCTGTCCCAGTTATGCTCTGTTCCCACTGCCACTTCTACCAGGTCGAAGCCGATAAGTTTTCTGCCACTTTCTACTACTTTCTTGAAAAGATAAATTACCTGTTCTGCATTTAAACCGCCGGGCACGGGTGTACCAGTGTTGGGACAAAGTTTTCGATCAAGGCCATCGATGTCAAAGCTGATATAAACCTGCTGTGGTAAATGGTTTACAATAGTATCGGCAATATGCCCCCAGGTCTGGCCTTCAAATGCTCTTTCTTTTAAATGATCATCGAAATAGGATATTACCCTGTAATTGCTGTTGCAGATATAATTCCATTCTTCTTCTGAATAATCCCGAACGCCTATCTGTAACAGCCGTTCAATTTCAGGGATGGTTTCCAGCGCATTGTACATGATTGAAGCATGAGAATGTGTAAACCCCTGGTAGGTTTTGCGCAGGTCGCAGTGGGCATCAATTTGCAGAATTCCGTAAGTACCATATTTTTCACCCAGCGCTTTGTAAAAACCTAAAGGTGTGCTATGGTCGCCACCTACAAGCCCCACCAGCTTATTGTTTTGAAGAAGTGCTTTTGTTTGCTCGTACACCCAGTTATTCAGCATAATGCTGCCTTCATTAATTTCTTTCAGGCTTTTGCACATAAACTTATTGTCCTCTACAAGTGAGCCCCGGGAAATATAATCGATATACAGCTCAGCTTCTTTACGCAGGTAATCGCTTTTCATCAGAATTTTCTTTTCCACTTCCTGCATAAAATAGCCGTTACGCCAGCCGTTGGGTACATACGCATCAAAAATATCTACCTGCATACTGGCTTTAAAAATATGGTCTGGGCTACGGGCAGTGCCTGCGCCATAGCTTGCTGTAACCTCCCAGGGTACAGGCAAAAGAACCAGTTTTGCTTCTTCTTCGGAAAAGGGTAGCCCGAAAATATTGTTGTTTGGATTACTCGCCACATTCGGGTCGAACTTCGATAGGTCTGCCATAACACTGAATAACATTAAAAAAGAGGGTGCAATTTACTCGCTTATTTGCGAATAGCCGAAAGTTTGTTGAACGGGGAATACAGAAAGAAATTTTATAGGCCCGACTTAGGAATATAAATTGAGCTTTTCTTGCGTCGCACACTTGAGCGGTTTGATTAAATAATGAGCTTTTACCGCAGCGAAGATTGAAGCGAAGACTGTATCGGAACGAAGTAGGCCAGACAACCAACAGCGGCAAGGAAAGTAGTTACTGGTAATAATTAAAATTGTCGTTTGCAGAACTAACTTTGAATAATGGGTAATCGAATTTGATTGCATTTTTAAAACCCTTTGCAAAGGGGATTTATTTTGGTTAAAGATGTGCTGCGGAACATCTGGAACAACGGGTACAAATTGACCTGCGACTGCAAAAATTTTGATACAGCCTTGAATGTTTAATCTGTAATATGTTTAATAAAGTAGTCAAATACAATATTTTATTTCTTCTTCTTTTCTCTTTATGTTATTGCAATAATAACAGAAGTAAAAAGAAAATTAAAGCGGTTATAACTTTATGCAATCAGCAACTTTTTGTCGAAAAATATGAGATATCGGGAGGGGGTGCTTATGATGGAGATATAATATCAGCTTACTTAACTGATTCCACAAATTTTAGATTATATCTGCGCACATACGATAATGCACATGAAGGTCTTAGATTTCAATGTAGCGGCGAAAATATTATAACCGTCTATTACTTGGTGGCAGATACTACCTCAAACGAATTCGAAGTTCGCGATACAACAGTTTACAATCTAACTTTATTGAGAAAAAAGAAAATATTTGAATAACAGGATTTCTTTCGCCGTAATACCTATTTCAAAAACTTCCTTCTCCGGAAAGTCTCTTCATATAGCTTTTGTGTGTAGCAGGTACTCTGCGGTTTGTTGGCCATATTGTTTAATTAAAACCAGCTTTTTTCGCTACGGTTAAGCTCATTCATGTCCCGAACGTACAAGTGAGTGACACAACCGGCGATGCCATGAAATACTTTGGCCGGGTTCAAAAAAAATACTTCATAAAAACAAAAAACCCACCAATAATGGCGGGTTATAGTATTTACTTAGGCTGTCATCCTGAAGCCGTCCGTGCTACGGCAAGCATTCGTTTATGCAGGGCTAACTTCAGAATGACAATATTTTTAATGGTGCAATTTATAAACTTAATTGTTTTTCGAGCATCATCTTGCGCAAATTAATTAAACCATAACGCATTCTGCCCAACGCCGTGTTAATACTGCAATTGGTTGCCGCTGCAATTTCTTTAAAACTCATATCGCCAAAATGGCGCAGTACAATTACTTCGCGTTGCTCTTCGGGCAACGCGGCCAGCATATTGTGCATCCGGTCGTAGCCTTGCTGGCGAATCATTTTTTGTTCGGCGTTTTCGTTTACCACAACGATCACTTCAAACACATCTTGTTTATCGCTGGTTAAAATGGTGGGTGTGCGCTTAACTTTTCTAAAATGGTCAACACAAAGGTTGTGCGCAATACGCATAGCCCAGGGTAAAAATTTACCTTCTTCGTTATAGCGCCTGCTGCGCAGGGTATCTATAATTCGCACAAAGGTTTCCTGGAAAAGGTCTTCGGCCAGGTATTTATCTTTTACAATAAATTGTATTGAACTGAACAACTTATCCTTGTAACGGGTTATCAGTGCTTCGAGTGCAGGGGAATTACCATCCTGAAATGCGATTACTAATTCGGTGTCGGTAAACTGGTTAAACTTTCTCATATAAATGCTTTTTATTAGGATTAAGCAGGCCACTTAAAGGAATTTTTTTCAGTAAATGGCTATGAGTAAAATTTAACTTATACGCTTGGTTTTTGTGAAGACTTCGTGAAATTATAATTATTAATCAGACTTACAGCCTGCAAAATGTAAAAAAATTGTGAATTAATCAAATTTGATTTTGCTTTGTTTTAAGATACGTAAAAAATAATATGACAGATCACACAGAATTAAGAAAGAAAAAAAATACGACACCAAAAAAAACTGAACATAAAGCTGACGAAATTATTGTGCATGGTGCAAGGGTACACAATCTCAAGAATGTAACCGTTTCATTTCCCCGCAATAAACTGATTGTTGTAACAGGCGTATCAGGCAGCGGTAAATCTTCGCTAACGATTGATACATTGTTTGCTGAAGGCCAGCGCCGTTACGCAGAAAGCCTTAGCGCTTATGCCCGGCAATTCATGAGCCGCATGGTAAAGCCGGATGTTGATTACATAAAAGGTCTATGCCCTGCGATTGCCATTGAACAAAAAGTAATTACCCGCACGCCACGCAGTACCGTTGGCAGTATGACAGAAATTTATGACTACCTGCGCCTGCTGTATGCACGTGCAGGTCATACGATTTCACCAGTGAGTGGAAGAGAAGTAAAGAAAGATGATGTAGCGGATGTGATGAAAATAATTCAGCAATTACCGATTGGCACCAAAGCCGTGATTGTTGTGCCATTTAAGCAACATGCAAAAAGAGAGATTCGTGAAGAACTGAATATATTGGTGCAGAAAGGATTTTCGCGTTTATACCTTGTACAGGAATCAACAAATGCAAATCGGGAAGCGGGAGAAATATTCCGTATTGAAGAATTGCTCGAACTCGCAGACAAAGATTTGGCTTTAAAGCTCAAAACCCAAAACGCAAAACTTAAAACCTTTGTACTTGTCGATAGAATTATCACCAAGGCCTTTGACGAAGATGACCTTCATAGGATTTCAGATTCAATCGGCACCGCGTTTTATGAAGGTGAAGGCGAAATGTATGTTGAGGTTAATGATAAAGAACTACTTCATTTTAGTAATAAATTTGAGCTGGATGGAATTCAGTTTGAAGAACCTGTTCCCAATCTTTTTTCTTTCAACAATCCTTTTGGTGCATGCCCAACCTGCGAAGGTTTTAGCCTTGTATTGGGTATTGATGAAGACCTGGTAATACCTGATAAAAGATTGAGTGTTTATGATGGCGCAGTTGCTCCTTGGAAAGGTGAAAAGCTTGGACTGTGGCGGGAATATTTTATAAAGAATGCCAAACAATTTGATTTCCCCATTCATAAACCAATTGCCGATCTTACACCTGCCCAATACGAATTGCTGTGGAGTGGAAAAGGAAATCTTGAAGGCATTAATGCTTTCTTCAAAGAGGTTGAACAGAACTTATACAAAGTTCAATACCGTGTTTTATTAAGCCGGTACCGTGGCCGCACCAATTGCCCCGATTGTAAAGGCTACCGTTTACGCAAAGAAGCCTTGTACGTAAAAGTTGGTGACAAACATATTGGTCAGTTATGTGCAATGCCAACAAAAGATTTAAAGCAATGGTTTAATAATCTCGTGCTGAGCGAACATGACCAGCAGGTAGCAAAACGAATTTTGATTGAAATACACCAACGCCTGCAAACCTTGCTGGATGTAGGTTTGGGTTATCTCACATTAAACCGCCTGGCTAATAGTTTAAGTGGTGGGGAAAGTCAGCGCATACAATTAACACGAAGCTTAGGCAGCAATCTTACCAGTTCTTTATACATCCTTGATGAACCTTCCATCGGCTTGCATTCAAGAGATACAGAGCGTTTGATACATGTGTTGAAACAACTTCGTGATGAAGGTAATACTGTTGTTGTTGTTGAACACGATGATATGATGATGCGCAATGCTGATCATATTATAGATATGGGTCCGCTTGCTTCTCACCTTGGTGGCGAAGTAACTGCTGTTGGTAATTACGATGATATTATCAACAACCCTAAAAGCTTAACGGGTAAATATTTAAAAGGTGAACTTGAAGTTACCATACCAAAAGTGCAGCGCAAATTCAACAGGTACATTCGCATTGAAGGTGCAAGACATAATAATCTAAAAGATATTACAGTAGATTTTCCGCTGAACATGTTATGTATTGTAAGCGGTGTAAGTGGCAGCGGCAAAACAACTTTGGTAAAACAGATTTTATATCCTGCCATAAGAAAATTAACCGGTGAGTTTGGTGATAAAGCAGGCTACCATAAAGCGTTGAGCGGCGATCTTTCTTACATTACACAGGTAGAAATGATCGACCAAAATCCTATTGGTAAATCATCCCGAAGCAACCCCGTTACTTATATAAAAGCTTACGATGAAATAAGGGATTTGTTTTCAAGCCAACCGCTTTCAAAAGTGCGCGGCTTTATGCCAAAACATTTTTCTTTTAATGTTGATGGCGGTCGTTGCGATGCCTGTAAAGGCGAAGGCGAACAGGTTGTAGAAATGCAGTTTCTTGCAGATGTTCATCTTACCTGCGAAGTGTGCGGCGGAAAAAAATTTAAAGAAGAAGTATTGGAAGTTCAATATAAAGGCAAAAGCATTTTCGATATTCTGGAACTGAGTGTTGATGAATCTATCGCGTTTTTCAAAGAAGAAAAAACTTTGGCTAAAGCGCTGCAACCCTTGCAGGACGTAGGTCTTGGTTACATCAAACTTGGTCAGAGCAGCGACACACTCAGCGGCGGCGAAGCGCAACGTGTTAAGCTCGCTTCGTTTCTTGGCAAGAACAAAGCAACCGGCCACATCCTTTTTATTTTCGATGAACCAACAACCGGCCTTCATTTTCACGACATTAATAAACTGCTTGCGTCGTTTCATGCGCTCATCGAACAGGGACATTCCATCATTGTGATCGAACACAATACCGATGTAATAAAAAATGCTGATTGGGTTATAGATCTTGGCCCCGAAGCAGGTGATGGCGGCGGCAATCTTGTGTTTGCAGGCAAGCCCGCTGATCTTAAAAAGGTGAAAGAAAGTTATACAGGGAAGTTTTTATAAAACAAAAAGTAAATACATTTTTTGGCCCAGGCAGTTGAATATGAATTTAGCTTTGGTTGTGTCACTCACTTGTACATTTGATACACTATTGAGCATACTGCCCAACTTGTTGCTAAGATGAAAGCTCCATCAACTTCAGAACGTACAAGAGTGCGACGCAACAGGCGATGCCATGTAATACAATCGTTCGGCTCCGCTCAACACTGGCTCATAAAAATTCCTTTCCAATACTTTATCTTGCAGCAACAGAAAAATAATATCAATGTTAACGCAAAAACATTTGTTTCAGCTTCCGGAGGATATTCATTATCTCAACTGCGCTTATATGTCGCCGCTATTAAAAAGTGTGGAAGAAGCAGGTATAAACGGAATGCAGAAGAAACGCAATCCTGCAAACATTAAAGCAGATGATTTTTTTTCTGAAGCAGCAACAGTTCGTGAACAATTTGGTGCATTGATAAACTGTAATGCTGTGCAGGTAGCTGTAATTCCTTCTGCATCGTACGGGTTAAAAACTGCTGTGAATAATTTGCCAACCGGTAAAGGAAAATTTGCAATAACCATTGGTGATGAATTCCCCAGTGGCTACTACAGCATTGAGGGATGGTGTATAGAAAATAACAAAGAACTTATTGTAATAAAAGCACCGGAAACAAAAGACAACCGCGCTGAAAAGTGGAACGAACAATTGCTGGAAAGTATAACCGCAGATACCGTTGCGGTTGTAATGTCTTCCATTCATTGGATGGATGGCACCATTTTTAATCTTGAAGCAATTGGAAAACGTTGTAAAGAAACGGCTACTGTTTTTATTGTTGACGGCACACAATCTGTTGGTGCATTGCCAATGGATGTTTCCAGATTTTGCATTGATGCTTTAATATGCGCTGCTTACAAATGGCTGCTGGGGCCTTACTCAACCGGGCTTGCCTACTTCAGTGAATTTTTTAACAATGGAAAACCATTAGAAGAAACATGGAAAAACAGGACTAACGCTTTGGATTTTCCGCGCCTTACCAATTACACAACTGAGTACAAGAGCGGTGCCGGGCGCTACAATATGGGAGAGAGCGCAAACTTTACGCTGATGCCAATGCTTAATACTGCGCTTACACAAATTGCTGAATGGAACGTTGAAAATATTCAGGATTATTGCAGCAAACTGATTGCTCCGCTTGAGCAATTTCTTTATGCAAATAATTTTCATATTGAGGATGCAGGCTACCGTGCAAATCATTTGTTTGGATTTCAACTGCCGCCTTTTATCAATACGCAACAACTGATGGGTGCATTGCAGGAAAAAAAGATTAATGTTTCGCTGCGTGGCAATGCGGTGCGCATTTCGCCACATTTATACAATACAGAAAATGATATTAATGTTTTGATGGGAACATTGAGTGGGTTGCTGCAATAAATTCAGGCTTGTCTTTGTAACTGCGCTGTGCCCGCTTCTTTGGTGCTATGGCCACAACATTGATATTTATTTTGTTATGTACTTTTTCTCTTGAAAGAAAAAGTACCAAAAAGTTCAAGCACGGATGATAATACAACACATCCGTGCACATGCCTTGATTGAGCTATAATACTACTGTAACTTCAGCTATATAGCCCTGATGACTATGCGGAGTTCGTTACTAATTATTACTTACTCTTATGACGTGGTTTGTTTCTCCTCTCCACGAAACATTTCGCTACGATCTACGCTCAGATAAAAGCTCATATACGTTACTACAGTACAAGTGAGTGACACAACCAGCGATGCCATGTAATACAATGGTTCGGCTCCGCTCCCCACTGGCTCATAAAAAACTAATTGCAGTTGCTTATTTTATCGTGCAGTAATTGTTGTTCGCTTTTTGAAACCGTTAAGCCAAGCGCCTGTTGAAAATAATTTTTTGCTTCTTCTTTTTTATTAAGGCCAAGGCAAATTTCGCCAAGCGTTGCGTACCAGAGATGGTGTTTTTCAAGTCCTTTTATCTGGTGTAATGCATCCAGTGCCGTTTGCATACTAACCGCATAAGCAGAAGCTATGGCTTTGTTCAAAGCTATTACAGGACTGGGTTTTAGCGAATATAAAATTTCGTAGAGATGATATACGCCTTTCCAATCGGTGCGTTCGAACGACGGCGCGGCTGCATGTAATGAGGCAATTCCTGCTTCGAGGTGATAGGTAGAAAAATGATTGCCTTCGGCAGCTTCATCAAGATAATCAAAGCCTTTTTGAATCAGGTGCCGGTTCCATGTATTTCTGTTTTGGTACTTCAACGTAATAATATTTCCACTGTCATCCATCCTCGATTGCAGCCGCGAAGATTGAAAGCACATTAACGCCAGCAATGCTTTTGCAACGGGCAGATTGGTCACCGGGTTTTGTATCAGCAAATGGCAAAGCCGCATAGCATCTTCGCAAAGATCTTCGCGTATCAGGTTATCGGTGTGGGATGAATTGTAACCTTCATTAAACAACAGGTATAATGTGTGCAGCACCGTTTCAAGCCGTTCTGTGAGTAACGCAGGAGGAGGAACTTCGAGTTCAATTTTTTCGTTCCTTATTTTTTCTTTAGCGCGGTAAATACGTTTGGTAATGGTATCGTTGTTGGTAATAAATGCCTGCGCAATCTCGTGTACACCCATACCGCACAATGTTTTCAATGCCAGTGCAATTTGCGATTCCTGCGGAATTAACGGGTGGCAACAGGCAAACATCATTCGTAACTGGCTGTCCTGAATTTCATTTTCAAGAAACAGGTTTTGAATATGGGTATCTGCTGCATTGCGGGCATCCTGCTGTTGCACAAACTGAACCCCAAACTTGCGGAAAGATTTTTCCCTGCGCAAAAAATCGATTGCTTTGTTTTTTGCCACATGGTACAACCATGCCGCAGGGTTTTCAGGAACATTTCCAAAACTCCATGCAGTCATGGCTTTCAGCAAAGTATCCTGAACAATATCGTGGGCAGTTTCCAGGTTATCAAAGCCCAGCAGTTTGGTTAATACGGCCACCATCTTTCCCGATTCGTGCCGGAAAAGATGATCCACCAGTTTATTAATATCTGCCGCTTTTGTAGATACCATAAAAAATACCTGTGCAGGTAAATGTAAGCACTGCACAGGTAATAATAATTTTCAATTGACCATTGACGATAGACCATTGACCATTGTACTACATGTCCATTTTCATAATCTGGCGAATTTGCACGCTGCCGCCTTTATCAAAATCGGGATAGCCTTTTGAAAGTTCCACAGCTTCATCGTAATCAGTAGCATTTACAATAAAGTAGCCACCTACAATTTCTTTTCCTTCAACATAAGGGCCATCGGTAACCATTTTATTGCTTCCCGAAATCAGTTTGCCACCAAGCAACAATGCTTCGCCACTTGCATATTTGCCGTTGGCCTGCAGCTCGCCGATCCACGTCATCCATTTACCCATATTGGCCTGCATTTCCTCGGGTGAAGGTTTTACACCGGTAACATTTCCCTGGAAGATGAACATAAACTTTTCCATAATTGATTTTTTTAGAAAGTTAAAAATATTTCAGAGATAACGGGTGAAGATTGGTTGGGCGGACAAAGTATAAAAATATTTTTTTGGTGATCAGCTTTAGCTTTTTATGGGATCGACTGTTGCCACGCTCGGTTCACAGTTCCGAACAGTGGTGAGCGGAGCCGAACCATTATGGCGACAAAAACAGCCTGCACCGGGTTCATTTTAATCAAAGCAAACAACACGATGTTTAAAGCTAAAATCACTATTCCTGAAGTAAACATTACGATGATTAAAGCTAAAATCACTATTCCTGAAACAATCATCACGATGATTAAAGCTGGAATCGCTATTCCTAAAACAAACATCACGATGATTAAAGTTGGAATCGCTATTCCTGAAACAATCATCACGATGATTAAAGTTGGAATCGCTATTCCTGAAGCAAACATTACGATGTTTAAAACAATAATCGTGATTCCTGAAGCAAACATTACGATGTTTAAAGCCGGAAACTTTAGAATAGATTGCTGCTTAAAATTCCTGCTTTTGATCTTAAGCTAGATAAAAAAAGATCTAAACGTTTATAAGTTTTTTAAACGAAAGAGAAAAGCTGTATTGGCGAAATAAGTATGTATTGATAATCAGTATTGTTTGGTACATTTATTTCGCAAATACAAATTTTGGCAGCAATATTTTGACACCTCATGGCATACGACAAAGCAGACTGGCATCTTACAGAAGATTTTCCAAAAGACTTAGAAGAAGAACACATATACATTCATTCTGGTTTCTTTGTTGGCTGGCTTGTTGACAAAGGTCTCACCAGTGAAGACTTTGATGAAATGAATGCTGGCACCATACCTCAATTTAAACAGCGACAAATTTCTGGACCCAAACTCTACGAACTTTCTGGAGGGGTACTTTCTGCAGACGACGTAAATGACGAAGGACGTCTATTCTGTAATTATTATTATGAGCCCAACACCTATTTCAATGATTATAGAGACACCTTTATTAAGGGCGGGCTTTTCAAAAAAGTCTTGCCTTCCTATTACCATGTTCAAGACACATGGGAGAATTATAGTAAGATTTGCAAGGTCATTGACAGAAGATTTAAAGCTTGGAATAATCTATCTGATGTTGAAAAACTAAAATTTAAAAAACCATTCGACCTTGATAAGTTAGGTATCAATGATAATCACAGAGCTATCCATGAACTATTCTTTGAAAGGCATTCATCATTTTTTGAAAAAGAGGGTTTCAAATACAACAAGTCAAATAAATACTTTACAAGAAATAACAAAGAACAAAAGGAAATCGTAGGACTTCAGTTACAATTTCGTGGAGGCTGTGGTCATACCATCTTTCCTTATTTTGCGGTAGGCAATAAGCAAATAGAAAAGTTTTATGCCCCATACACTAAAGGCATAGAATTTATGGAGGACAAAAGAAAAATTACTTTGGAATATAGTTCTAACAAGATTGAACTTGATAATGAAAAATGGATTGACACATGGTCACCTCAGGGTGACAACTTAAAAGTTGAGCCAATTCTTGAAAAAGTAATTTTGTTTTATAAAACCGAAGGAGAAAAATTCTTTAGAGATAAAAGCTTTGTAAATATTTCAGATTTGCTTCTCAAGGAATACAAATTTGAAATTAATCACCCTTACAGATCAATCAAAGTTATTGACAGAGTTTGCAAGGGTCTTATCGCAAATAAGCTGGCTGACAAAGTGGACACAGTTGAACTAATAAATGAATATCGACCGTTTATTCATAAGTATTATTCACAGGGACAATGGGCATATGACAAAGACGCAATTGAAATCTTTGAAAAACTTGCGGGTGAAATCGGTTCGACGCAATAATGCTGCCACCAGACATCAGCAGTGATTCCGGGCTGGACGAGCAATGAATTCTACACCTGCAGCAATACTTGTTCGTAGCAAGCGTAAAATGACACACCTTAATAATTTAAATGGCCCAACCAAAAGTGACTAAAAACATTCGCAGACAATTGACTTTATTTGTTGACTCAAAAGACGCCGAAGCGATTGAACAAGTAAGGCAAAAGTTTAATCCAAGACAATTTGAATTAATAAAATCTCACGTTACTTTATGCAGAGAAGATGAAATTGAAAATCTTGAGCATGTAATATTAAACTTGCTTTCATTAACAGAGACTGAACTTGTTGTTGAGTTTGGAGCAGCCAAAAAGTTTGACAACGGAAAAGGAGTTTTACTGCCTGCAAAAACTGACAAAATTGAATTTCAAGAGTTACGCAAAAAAATTCTACGTGGCATAAACGACAATCCACGAGTGCATGAACCGCACATTACTTTAATGCACCCAAGAAACTCAATTTGCACAGACAATATATTTGGGCAGATTGAAAAAACAGAGTTGCCAACAAAAATAAATTTCAGAAGGATAAGTTTAATTGAGCAAAAAGACACTGGACCATGGAATATTTTGCAAGAATTTGAGCTTCAACTACAAGACAAAAAATAAGACCACCCAAACAGATATGCCTGCACACAACATGTACGTTTTGTGCAAGCATTTCAAAACACCGCTTCTAAATGCATAAGAACAAGAAAGTAGTAAGGATTATACGGTGGGCACTTTTAATATTACTTATTGTTTTTTTATATAAAGTTTTCTGGCCAAGGCATTACATTGTACAGTCGGGAGAAAAGGAAATAAATAGCACATTCTGGCATTTATCAACAGGATCTGCTATTGGTTATACTTACATATCCTCTGTTTCAAAAGAAACTCAGGCATATCCAATCATTTATCTGCATGGCGGACCAGGTGGTGCTATTTCTAAGCGGGTAATTGATGATCTGAAACCGCTTAGTAACGATGGCTTTAATTTATACTTTTACGATCAGGTTGGTAGCGGCGCATCAGGCAGATTAAGTGATATTTCCGAATATACTGTACAAAGACAAGTAGATGACTTAAATGAAATAATCACAAAAATCAATTCAGGAAAAGTTACATTAATTGGACAGTCGTGGGGCGCTGTACTAGCTTCTGCATACTTATCAAAGCACCCAGAAAGGATTGACAAAATAATTTTTACCAGCCCTGGCCCTGTTTATCCAATAAATAATACGGAAATAAACATTCCGGCTCCGGATAGCTTCAGATTACGGGCTCCATTTTATACAAATAAAGCAGCAAATGAATCTTCAACTAATATTCGGATTAAAGCAATTACATTTTTCGCTACCCGCTTTGGTATTAAAATGGCTTCTGATAAAGAAGTTGACGAATACGCCGACTTTCTTGATTCTAAAGCTTATAAATCGGCTTTGTGTGATACATCAGTAAACCTGGCAAACAGGGGTAGTAATGGATTTTTCGCAGGCATAATGACATATAAAAGCGTATTACTCCTGAAAGATTTCAGAGAGAAAATTAAAGGTATAAACACGCCGGTTTTAATTTTGAAAGGACAATGTGATAATCAACCGTGGGGTGCTACCAATGAATATCTGAGTCTTTTTCCTAATCACAAATTTGTACTAATACCAAATGCAGGACACTTCATAAATGTAGAGCAGCCTGAAATGTATATCCGGGAAATAAAAAACTTTCTATTACAATAATGCCTGCACACACATGGGGGTTTGTGCAAGCAGGGCTTGATGGAATTCTGTTTGGCTTTTTGTTGTTAACTTCAACTTTATATTTTCAATCGGCTTTAGTTGTTGTACCGGCATTATAAAATGCCGGCACGGCAGCAAGCCGTAAACCCTGGTGGCTATTGTATTGAAGCTCCGGATCTCTAACATACTTCAAAAGAATTAATAGTGCTAAAAACATATTTTGTAGACTCTTTTACTTCTGAGCCTTTCAAAGGTAACCCGGCAGCAGTATGTATGCCTGATGATGAAATAGGCCATGAAAAAATGTTAAAAATTGCCGGTGAAATCGGGTTTTCCGAAACTGCATTTATCAAACAAATTAACGGTGACAGCCGCTACAGCATTCGATATTTTTCGCCAAAAAAAGAAATCGCTTTATGTGGGCACGCAACGCTTGCTTCAGCCAAAATAATATTCGAAAAAACTCAGGCATCTGCTATTAGCTTTTTAACAGGCGAGAATTTGAACTTAACGATAGAAAAAAATGGCAGTAACATTATAATGGAATTTCCCATTTATGATACTGTTCCGCTAATAACACCACAAGCTGTACTCAGAGCTTTAGGAATAAATCACATTATCAATTCTTCATATAGCCCAAAGAATAAAATAATCTTACTTGAAATAACTGATACCCAAACATTGGGATCATTAAATCCTGATTTCAATGCTTTAATAAATTCTTACGAAAATATAAATGGCGTTTTGGTAACCGCAGCCTCAGGTACAGATGAGTACGACTTCCACTATCGCTACTTTTGGCCATGGGCGGGAACCAACGAAGATCCTGTAACAGGAGGTGTTCAGACTTTTTTGGCTAAGTATTGGTCAACAAGACTAAGCAAGAAAAAGATGAATGCTTTTCAATCTTCACAGCGAACTGGTTTTATGACAGTAGAACTAAATGGTGACAAAGTTTTAATATATGGAACAGCTGTAATTGTATTTGAAGGCTACCTAACCTGTGTATAATATTTTTATAAAGAACCAGGATGTTAACAACAATATACAATATGGGTATTTGCAAAAAACCCAGCATAGGGAATGCTAATCTTCAAACTGCAGATAGCCCTTTTTCGCTGGTTAAATTGTTAAACGGGCACTCGATCCCTTAAACCCAAATTTTGCAGTAGAAATTTTTTGAGCCCTGCAGTAGATTTTTATGGTATCGTTCCTTGCGTCGCACACTTGTACTGAAGAATATAACTGAGCTTTCAACAGCCAATACATCCAACTGCAAAATCCCGTTTAATGCTGAAACCGGTTCGTAAACTGTAACCACAGCCGCCACATTATCTAAACGTACAATCACTCATGAACCATTGGTACACACAGGCACATGAAGGATAATGGTCACGCGGCTTTGAGCCGTCAGGCCGATATTGCCATCTTCGCTTTGCCGGTTATTGTTCCTTAAGAGCAAGTGTGCGACGCAACGATGCTCAATCCCTATTCTAAAGCCGGGCTCCTGAAATTCACCCGCAATCAGCATGAACCACGAACAATAAACCATTCACCTGCGCTTCTTATCTTTACAGCAATCATGATTAAAGTTGTTATATACGAAGACGATATTGCTTTCCGCGAAACGCTTTCTATCCTTGTAAACGGTACCGAAGGTTTTGAACTGAAGGGTGCTTACGAAAACTGCAATGGCATTGAACAACAGATACGCAAACTAAAGCCCGATGTGGTTTTGATGGACATTAACATGCCGGGCACCGATGGCCTTGAAGGGCTTAAAATTATACGTGGTTGCGCACCCGAAACCAACGTGCTCATGTTCACCATCTTCGACGACAACGAACGCATATTTCAGGCGATCTGTAATGGTGCCAATGGTTATATATTAAAGAAAACACCACCGGCAAAAATACTGGAAGCCATACAGGAAGTGTATAATGGCGGTGCCCCCATTACCTCGAGCATTGCAAGAAAAATACTGATGATGTTCCCCAAAGCACCGGCCCGCAGTGCAGAAGCAGATAAGCTTTCAACCCGTGAACAGGAAATACTGCAACTGCTTACCAAGGGCTACAGTTATAAAATGATTGCCGCCGAATTAAATATTGCGCTCGAAACGGTGCGTACCCATATTAAACGCATTTACGAAAAACTGCATGTGCATTCTGCGCAGGAAGCCATCAATAAAATATTCCCCGGAAGAAGTTTTTAAAAATTGGATGTAACCGGCAGTTAAGCTTTGGGCATCGCCGCTTGTGTCACTCACTTGTACGTTCGGAAAAATATTCAGCTAAGGGCTTTTAGCAGTTAGCCTTTAGCTATTGGCTAACAGCTATTCTTCAGTACAAGAGTGCGATCCCGAAATGAATCCGGTTCCGAAGGCTTTCGAAATGCCACCCTTCGCTTAAATGCTGCCATGAAAGCGGAACTGTGAAACGAGCGTGGCAAGTAAAGCTGAAAAATGTTTCCGGCGCTGGGTTAATACATTGGCTGTTTATACAGATATTTTAGCATTAAAAAAATGATTTGAATTGCTTAAGTATTCAGAGAATAACACAAAAAGATGCCCTGCATTTACAGGGCATCTTGTATGAACTGGTTTTGAATTACTGCTTATCTTTTTTATTATTGTTATTGATGTAAATCCCATACCCGGATGTATAACCTCCGTAAGAGATGCTGTAGCCTGGCTTTTTAAGAAATTTTGCTTTGTATTTTGCGTGTAGCTCCTTTGACTGACTTTTACCATTTACAATAAACTCATCATCAGTCAGCACAAGGTTGTAAAGACTTTTTTCATTTGGAATAATATGCTCTTTTACCAATTCTTCGGTTAAACTTTTTATAAGGGCTTCATCTTCTTTTGCGTGCTTTTCATCAAGCGCTGCCTGTACCTGGTCTTTTTTAGCCTGCTCCATATCTTCCATTGCTTGCTTCTGGTCTTCTGTAGCCTGCTCTTGGTCTCTGCCTGCCTGCCTGGCATCTTCTTCTGCTTGCTGTTGGTCAGCCAATGCCTGTTTCTGGTCTTTTACAGCCTGCTGTTCGTCAAGTTCTGCCTGTTCCATATCTTTTTTTGCCTGCACCATATCAGCTTCGGCCTGTATCTTATCTTTTTTTATCTGCCCTTTTATTTTATTTAGGATACTGTTATAAACATAAAAACTATCAGCAGGTATTTTCCGGTTATTTACAGATAATTCAGTAATCTTATCGTTTGTCATTTTAATATCGTAAGCATCCTTGCCATCTCTGTAAGTAACCATTGAATGGAGTGGGTTAACAGAACTATCTTCATTAATGTTAATGATGCTCTTGCTATAAGAACGTGTTGCTGATGCCTGTTTTGAGTTACTGCCGGTTTGTGCCGCAGCTATTGTAATAATGAGCAATACTGATGCGGATAAGATTGTTTGTTTTAGAAAGTAAGTTTTCATTTTTTTTATTTTTTTTGTGTTTAAGGCAACAGCCTCCCTATTCACTTTTATGGTGAATTTTACCTGTGGCCATATAATTTTAGTAATGTAGATTGTATCTGCAAAAACTGTCAGTGCGCATCTTAAGTTATTGCAGGATACAATTGTTGGAGGTAGTTAAATTAATAGAAGTTGTTTGTTAATGAGATTTGCCCTTTTCCTTTTCAGCATTCTGCTGATCTATTAATGCCTGTCGTTGATCAGACTCTGCCTGCTTCATATCTATCATAGCCTGCTCCATGTCTTTCTTTGCCTGTATTTCATCCAGCTCAGCTTGTTTTGTATCTTCATCTGCCTGCTCTTTTGCCTTTGCTGATTGCTCTTTATCCATTTGTAATTTTTCAGCCTGAATCAGGAAAGGAGCAACTTTTGATTTGGTTAGCTGTTCCCCCATTTCAGGTGATTCATTATCATTTCCTGTAATTGTTTTATTGTAATATTCAATTACAAATTGTTTCTCATTTACTGCAGCATCGTTTAACTGAATATTGGCTGTCATATTACCCTGCCCGATTTTATCATTGATTGCATAACGCTCTATACTATCAATTTTTATTTTTTTACCGGCCTCATCAGTTGCAGTCTTTACATCTGTGACTGGATTTGGTTTTGATGAATCTGTTTGTAATTTGGTCTTTGTTATTAAGGCAACATCATAACAGGCAGCAGTTACAGAAACCATAATGAGTATTACAAAACTTGCAGCAATGAATATTCTTTCAAAAGGATTTAGTGTTTTATTTCTGTTATTAAGAATACGGCTAACCCTTTGAAGCAACTGGTTCTTTTTCCCTGGAAAAGCAATGGTGTAACTGTTTGTATGCAGTGCATGTTCTTTAAAACTGATTAGCGCCTTTATAAACTGTTTTTTACTTTGGGTTTGTTCAATCGCTATATCGTCGCAGCAATTTTCCCGTTCTTCCCGCAACAATGCAGACAACCATAATAATGCAGGATTAAAGAAGAAGATACTTTCTGCAAAAACCTGTATCATGTTTATGAAATAATCATTGCGGCGTATATGTGCCAGTTCGTGAAGCAGCACTGCTTCTATTTCGCCTGCAGGTAAATGATTCAATAAACCGGCAGGTATTAAAATGATTGGTTTAAGATACCCTATTACAACCGGTACTTTAACCATTCCTGATTCGAGCAGTTGTACCGCTTTTCTTATCTGCAGTTGATGGGATAGTGTTGCAAGTTTATTTTTCCAGTAAACAGGAACTGCATTTGTTTTACGGTACCTGAGCCGTTTAATATAAACAAGGCCAACAACCATTTTTACACACTTTACAAGGAAAACAAGAAACCAGATCGTCATGATGAACGGGGCATTCCTAGAAAAATACCCGGTAAACTTTTCAATAATACCATTAACCGTATTAACGGCAGCAACTTCTGTACTTAGATTGCGATAGGCATTTATTTGCTCATCAGTATTGATGAGCTCCCATATAAAAGTAGAGATACATACCGCAAAAAATAAAAAGAACAGCACAGCCAGTATATTATATCTTAGTGTTGGGCTACTTTTTGAGGTAACCATCATTACAACACCTGTAAAGATGGTGAATAGCAGACCTTGCCATAGCGAATGAATCAACATCCAGCAAAAAGCATGAGCGATATTGCTGGTAAAAAAATGGTCTGCTAAGCTTGTAAATGGCATATAAGTTTTAATTTGCTTATTACATTTTGTTTAATAAAGCTTTTACTTTTTCCAGTTCTTCTTTTGAGGTTTTGTCTGTTCCTATCAACGCCAACATCATATTACTTACTGAACCATTGTACATTGATTCTACAAAACGTTCCAACATAAAGCCTTTAGTTTTTTCTTCTTCCAACAAAGGCTTATAAATATGTTTCATGTTTGTTTCATCTCGTTCAAGCATCCCCTTTTCTGTCATTACCTGCATCAGCTTCAATGTTGATGTATATTGTACATTTTTCTGCTCATTTAATTTTTCATGCACAAACCGAACTGTGGAAGGTCCACATTGCCAAAGCACCTGCAATACATCTATTTCTGTTTTAGTTGGTATGATTTCCTTATTATTACCAGGTTTATCTTCTTTCATAGTCCGAAGGTACGATAAAAAACGTACGTTGTTAAATTGAGCTTTCCTTTAGGAATATTTTAACAATTATTCATTCTTCAAATGATTGTGCGAAAACTTTAGAGCCAAACACTTTACGAATACCATATTTAATTTCAGTTAAGAATAAATTTGGCCGCGCAATAAATCTGGATCATGCTGCCACCCTTCGCATAAATGCTGCCATGAAAACGGAACCTTGAACCGAGCGTGGCAAGTAAAGCTCAATTAATAAATCAATGGCCGGCAACAAAAATTTCCCTTTCCTTAAAACAAAAGTTTATGTAAACCCTCTTCCACCTGTAAGCAAGGTATAGAGTTTGGGTGTAAGGCTGCGCAGCAATAAGCCAAGGGTGATGCATGAAGCAATCAGGCTAAGCGGCAGCAAAATAAATGTAAGTATGCGGTATGCATAAGTGTAATGCAGCAGTTGAAAATATGCATCAATAAAAAGCGCCACTGCCGGTGCATGCGATACATAAATAATAAACGAAAAACCACTAAGCCACACAAACCATTTTCGGTTCATAAAAAATTGCATAAGCCAGTCGCCGCCATACCACACCGCTACAAGCGCACTAAACATAGCCAGCTTATGCAACAATGTAAGTACTGTATAAACGCTGCTGCCTATCAACGCTTCACCATTAAAAGCAAGTAAGGTTTTAATTACACATACAACAAAGCATACAATACACCATAAAAGCGGGTTCAGCAGCCGGTTTGGTTTTTCTATGTTAAAGCTGCTCTTTTGCATCCAGATGCCAAGAGCAAAAAACAGCAACCCCTCACCTTCTATCAGCAGCAGGTTTACGGTGCCTAACCACAACAGCGTAGCAATAATAAAGTAGATCCATTTTGCAGTTTTATGCGTAACACACCAACGCAGCGCCGGATAGGCCAGGTTATAAATAATCAATACCCGTAAAAACCATAACTGATAAGGCACGGGCAACAGTAACCAGCGGCCAAATAACTGGTACCAGGTATTATCGTGCAGCAGTAATTGCGTGTCACTTACCGCCATCATGCGGGAAGATGCAACAAGACTACGCGTGTAAGGAAACAGTTCCAGCACATAAACAAATGCGAGACCTATAGCGCTCCACAGCAGGTAAGGCAAGCCCAGTGTGCGCAGCCTTTTTTTAATCAGCTGCCTGTAAGGCTGTGTGTCACGCATAGCCAGCAGGTACCCTGAAATGATAAACAGCAACGGTATTACGAAACGGCTTATGCCATTTGCAATAAAATATTCAGTAAAGCCGGTTATGGTAAGTGGTTCGCCGGGAAGTGTCCACGGTTCAAGATAGCGTTGGTTTAAATTGTATCCATGAATGAATACTACCAGTGTCATGGAAATAAATGTCCAGAACTTGATTTTTTTGCTGGTGAGCGGTGATAATGTTTGCATGGCACAATATAAAACGGCTACCAAGATAGTTTGTTACAGCGAATGAAATTGTAGGGTAGGTAATAGTATTTTTCTTTTTTGTGACGGGCCAGGGTTCTTTATGAAGCTTTTGTTGCCACGCTCGTTTCAAGGTTCCGTTTCCATGGCGACATTTGAGCGAATTATGCAAGCTGCCCCAAATTTATTTTGGTGTCATGCGATGGCTCTTTAGGTTCTTACAGACCACTGATTTATATCTGATACCAACATCATTAGTAAGTACGACTAACAAAAAGACAATTTTTAAAAGCGGTATTTAAAACTTAAATTTAAATAATGAAAGTGTAACAATCATCTTACTGAGCATTTGTAATTACGGCACTTATGCGCAGGATACAAAACAAATGATACAGGTAATTAATTGTCACACCTTACTTTTTACAAACTAATAATTACTAAATTACTTTTTAAGCAACCCAACGGAGCAGCCGAAAACCGTAATCAGAGTAGGCACAAATAAAAATCATACGCTATGAGAAAGAATTTCCTTAAAGTAACAATGCTCGCATTAGCGCTACCTGCATTGCTTTCAGGTTGTGCAACAATTTTTGGACACAGCGCTTATCCTGTATCTGTTTACAGTAATCCATCAGGTGCTACTGTAAGTATTACAGACAAAAAAGGCAAAGAAGTTTACAGAGGTGAGAGCCCTGCTATGGTGATGTTAAAATCAGGTGCAGGATATTTCTCAAAAGCAGAATACCAGGTAAAAATTTCTTCTGCGGGTTATGCAGATCAGATCATCCCGGTTAATTACAAATTGAACGGATGGTACATTGGTAATATATTGATTGGTGGAATTTTGGGTATGCTGATTGTTGACCCTGCCACAGGTGCAATGTGGAAACTTGATACACCACCCATCAATGTAACTTTGAATAAATCAACTGAATCAACAGGAGCGCCAACTTTGAAAATTTTAGACATTGCAAGTGTTCCACAAAATATGAAAGACAAGCTTGTTCAGTTAAAATAAGCTTTCTTAAAACCTGTATGCCTGGTATGGCATACAGGTTTTAAGAACCTAAGCCCTGAAATAGGTCGGCTTATATTATTTGAACTTATACGATGAAAATTAACAGCAATGTTTCACTAATTAATACAATAAAATCAGCGATAACATGGCCTGTGCATTTTGGCCAATCCCGGTTGTGGCAACGGACTTGATTTAGTAAAGTTGATTGCAGTATGCCCAATAAAGTATAGATCGTTGCAGTGTGCGACGCAAGTAAAGTTTAATAGTAGTAATGCAGCCTGCTCAATAAAAAACTAACTATGCCTTTCTCCTTGCAGCAGCATTTTTACAGCATCCTCAAACGATCCTGCACGGATCACTTCACCGGCATTTACAAAAAATATTTCATCTGCATTCTGAATCGTGTTCAGGCGGTGTGCAATAATTACACGGGTAGTTGTTTCGGGTAGTTTATTTAAAATGTCCTGTAGTATTTGCTCGGTAATGGTATCAATATTTGCGGTGGCTTCATCGAGAATTAATAATGCAGGATTGCGCAATACGGCACGCATAAAAGCGATCAGTTGTTTCTGCCCAAGGCTGATACTATCGCCACCCGAACTGAGCTCTGTATCCAATCCTTTTTCGAAAATACTTAAGATGCTTTCCAGGCCTGCATCTTTAATCGTTGTTTCAAGCTGTTCATTTGAGTAGCCTACATATTGTTCATTGCCATATAAAATATTTTCTCTTACGGTTCCGGAAAAAAGAAACGGATCCTGCAAAATAAAGCCGATCTTTTTTGTTCGCTCTTCGGGTTGATAGCTGCGAATATCTTTATGATCCAGCAACACGGTGCCTTTTGTGGGATCGTATAATCTTGCGATCAATGATGCAGTAGTGGTTTTGCCGCCACCTGTGGGCCCAACTAAAGCATAGGTTTTGCCGGGTTCTAAAGCAAAACTTACATGATGCAGGATTTCTTTGCCATCATCATAACCAAAAGAAACATCGTTGAATTCCATATTGGCAACATTGCTTTTTTCAACAATGGTGGCAGGCAGTACCGGAAGGTTATTCTCCATGCTTAAGATGTAAGAGATCCTGTCCCACCCAGCCATAGCAACCTGGAAGTTTGCCCACAATGCCGCAAGCTGGCGTAAAGGATTGTAAAAGTTAACTGCATAGGCAAGATAGCTTACCAATAAACCAATTGAAAAATGACCGGTACTAATAAGATAAATACCAAACGTAAGTACCAGTAATTGCGCAGCGGCTGCAAAAAATCCATACACCGGAATAAATATGTTGTTGGCAATGCCCGCAGCAACTGCACTGGTATAGTTACTTTTATTGGCTTCTTCAAAACGGTCCCTGAAATAATCCCGGCGGTTAAAGGCAATGATTACTTTAAAATTCTGCAGGCCTTCCTGTATTTCGGCACTAAGGCCACCGGTGCGTTGCATACTTTCTGCATTTCTTTTCTTGATCCATGGAGAAACCAGTTTGGTAATAATAAAGATCACCAGCCCTGGCAATAAAGTTGCAACACCCAGCTCAGGATTAATGGCCAGTAAAAATATTCCGGCACCAGTCATTGTAACAATGGTACCAATGAACTGCATCAGTGATTGTGAGAAGAACTGGTTGATCTTATCCGTATCATTGTTCACCCTTGAAATAAGGTCACCCGCTTTATTCTGATTAAAAAATGCAACAGGTAACTCCTGTAGTTTATTAAAGATGGTATTGCGCAGTTTAAACAACATGCGCTGACCTACGCCACCCATCATTCGTGACTGCATATAACTGGCAACAAAACCTACCAGGTACATAGCCAGTAAAATACCGGCCCATACCAGCACACCATGAAAATCTTTATGCACCACATAAGTATCAATAACATGACCAACAATAAAAGGCCCTGACAAGTTAATGCCGGAGTTTACAAGAATGGCTATCACTGCCAGTAACAGGTTCCTGCGTTCTTCTGTGATGAGCTGCAATAGTTTTCGCAGGGCTTTCAGGGAAGATACTTTCTCCTGCTTTTCAGAAATATCATTGAGGTTGTAATTCATAGTTACTGGTGCTCTGTTGTGAATTAAATATCTGTATGTATTCAGGACTTTGCTGCATCAGATCATTGTGTACACCACTCGCTACAATTTCTCCTTCCATTAGTACAACAATCTGGTCAAAATGCTCAGCGGTTGAAATCTTTTGTGTTACAGAGATCAATGTAATACCCGGGTAATTTTCTTTCAGGTTGTTCAAGATCCTGGTCTCTGTATTGGCATCCACCCTTGCAGTAAAATCATCCAGCAACAATATCTTCGGGTTAATGGCCAGTGCCCTTGCCAGCATAATGCGTTGCTTTTGTCCGCCCGATAAACTGGTGCCTCTTTCAGAAACAACACTGTCTAATTTCTTTGGTAAAGAATCAATAAAATCCTTCAACTCCGCTGTGGCAATGGCTTTGGCAAGCGACTCATCTGTTACCTGGTTACTGAATGCAATATTCTCCCTGATGCTCATGTTAAACAAGATGCTGTCCTGGAAAACAAACCCTACCTGGCTGTAAAAATTTTCTTTGTTTTGTGTTTCTATATTATTGCCATCAAATGCAACACATCCTTCTGTTGGGTTTATCAGTCCGGTAAGTAAATACAACAATTGTGTTTTACCCGCAGCAGTAGGGCCAATCACTGCCAGTGATGAGCCGCCTTTTATTGAAAGGTTGATATTTTTCAATGCAGGTCTCTGGCCATATACTACTGACACATTTTTTATTTCAATATTGCCCTTCAATGGCTCTTTAACGGTTGTGGTGTCTGGTACATCAGGCGTATTCAATACCATGCTGATGCGCTGGTAACTTGCCGTAGCCTGCGCTATTACATTGCTCATAAAACCGATGACCAGTATCGGGAAAATAAGCATAGCAAGGTAACTGCTGAAGGCAGAGTAATCTCCCAATGTCATGCTGCCTGTTATTACAAAATGGCCGCCCATGGTAAGTATGGCCAGTCCCGCCATATTTGCTGTAAAAATGATGATGGGTATCAGTCCTGCAAACAATTTAAGAATACTCATACCAAGATCTTTTGCTTTGGTATTCGCATCCAGAAACTTTTCATATTCCAAATGCTGGCTGTTGATCACCCGAATAATTGCAGCACCTAAAATACTTTCGTTAATTACTTTATTCAGCCGGTCAACAATCTGCCTGCTCTGTAAAAAAATAGCACGTACTTTCTTCAACACAAAGAAAAATGCAAAGCCAATAATTGGCACAATCAGTACAACTACCGATGCAAGTTTCCAGTTAATAGAAAATAACAGTACACAGGCGCCAACAATAATAATCACAGAAGATGCAATAGATACGATAGCCTGCGACACAAACATCTTTATAGAGTCTACATCAGCCGTTAAATTGGTGAGCAGTTTGGAAGGGTTACTGGCTTCCACGTAAGCATAGCTTTGTTTGGAGATCTTGCCAGCTAGTTGAGAGCGCAGATCCCTTGCAACTTTTTCCGATGCATATACCTGCACCATTCCCTGTGCCCAGGTAAAAATAAAAATGATCAGTGCTGCTGCCATGTATTTAAGCACGATATTCTGCAATACATAGTTTGCGGGGTAAGCATCAATGGCACCGGCTATTATTTTGGGAAGTATCAGATTAATGCCATTGCTTAATAATGCAAACAGCAACAGCCAGATTACCATCCTTTTGTAGGGGCCCAGTAAACTAAATACACCCGGCGCTTTTTGCTGAGGCTTGCCACCGGGGCCCACCTGTTTTGCCATAATCGGTAAAAAATTAATAAGACGGAAAAATAATCAAAATAAATGTAAGTGCGTAAGCGCAAATATGAATCTTAAAACATGTTAATATAACCACGGTAAAAAAGATGCATTTTGTTTTATAGTATCTGCTTTATTTTTTGGGTGACAAACTTTAGTAATACTATCAAGCTTTACTTGCCACGCTCGTTTCACAGTTCCTCTTTCATGGCGACAAGGAAACAGCCATGAAAAACGGTCCCGGATTCTACGATTAATTGAGGAGGTAAACAGGTTGCCCCCTCCGGGGCAATAGCCACATCCTGGTTTGTTGATTTCTACAAACAGGTTACGCCGCTGGCGTATTTTCCTGCTCTTGTTTGTTTCCACAATGCCTTACAGCAACCAAAATTTATCTCTTTATTTTCGCTGCTATTGGCATTGCCCCCACCAGCCTTCGCTGCAATCTACGCTTCTATACAACCGGGTACTAACTAACTGAAAATCAAGAAAACAGTTTTGAGTTGTTTTGCTACTTAAAGCAACGCCGTCTTTGCTGGCAGACTGCGGTAATAGTTCCCTGGAGTTATGCAGCCCTGCCCCGGAGGGGCAACCTTTTTGTAGAAAAGGTTTATTTTTATCCTAGGTCTTTGCCCCGGAGGGGCAACCTGTTAACATGCCAGATTATGAGTGATACCTACACACAATTATATGTACAATTAGTGTTTTCGGTAAAGGGCAGGCAGAATTTTATACAATATTCATTTGAAGAAGAGTTGTATAAATATATAACCGCTGTTATACAAAATGATAAGCATAAACTGATTGCTGTTAATGGTATGCCGGATCATATACATATATTCCTGGGTCTGCATCCTGCAATTGCTATTTCAGATTTAGTAAAAGATGTAAAAAGAGCAAGTAACAACTGGATCAATGAAAGAAGATTTATAAAAAATAAATTTGAATGGCAGGATGGATATGGTGCATTTTCTTATGGAAGATCGCAGATCGATCATGTGTATAAATACATTCTTGATCAAAAGAAACACCACGCAAAGCAATCTTTTAAAACAGAATACATCAGCCTTTTAAAACTATTCGAAATTGATTTTAATGAGAAATATCTTTTTGAATTCTACGATTAAGCAAGGAGGTAAACAGGTTGCCCCCCGGGGCAATAGCAACATCCTGATTTGTTTATTTCTACAAACGGGTTACGCCGCTGGCGTATTTTCCAGCTCTTCCGACGCAATTGGTCGCTTTACCAAAAGTATTCGATCCGGTCTCCGCTTCAATCTCCGCTTCTATACAACTGGGTATTAACTAACTGAAAGTCAAGAAAACAGTTTTGAGTTGTTTTGCTACTTAAAGCAACGCCGTCTTTGCTGGCAGACTGCGGTAATAGTTCCCTGGAGTTATGCAGCCCTGCCCCGGAGGGGCAACCTTTTTGTAGAAAAGGTTTATTTTTATCATAGGTCTTTGCCCCGGAGGGGCAACCTGTTAACATGCCAGATTATGAGTGATACCTACACACAATTATATGTACAATTAGTGTTTTCGGTAAAGGGCAGACAGAATTTTATACAATATTCATTTGAAGAAGAGTTGTATAAATATATAACCGCTGTTATACAAAATGATAAGCATAAACTGATTGCTGTTAATGGTATGCCGGATCATATACATATATTCCTGGGTCTGCATCCTGCAATTGCTATTTCAGATTTAGTAAAAGATGTAAAAAGAGTAAGTAACAACTGGATCAATGAAAGAGGCTTTATAAAAAATAAATTTGAATGGCAGAATGGATACGGTGCATTTTCTTATGGAAGATCGCAGATCGATCATGTGTATAAATACATTCTTGATCAAAAGAAACACCACGCAAAGCAATCTTTTAAAACAGAATACATCACAGCCTTTTAAAACTATTCGAAATTAATTTTAATGAGAAATATCTCTTTGAATTCTACGATTAAGCAAGGAGGTAAACAGGTTGCCCCCTCCGGGGCAATGGCCATATCCTGATTTGTTTATTTCTACAAACAGGTTACGCCGCTGGCATATTTCCGCATCATCTACGCTTCTATACAACTGGGTACCAACTAACTGAAAATCAAGAAAACAGTTTTGAGTTGTTTTTGCTACTTAACGCAACGCCGCTTTAGCTGGCTGACTGCAGTAAAAGATCATATATAATCTGAACGTACAAGAGTGCGACGCAACTTTGATGCCATAAAATACAACTGCCGGTATCATAAAACTGCTACAAAAAAACAGCCAGCCACCTGTACAGGTTACAGGTAGCTGGTATACCCTGACGGGCTAAGGAACAACTATTTGCCCGGTATAAATACTGCTGGCAATATCTTTACCATCTGCCGAAATAAACCCAATATAGGTCTCTACTTTTTCGCCGCTGAAAGTAGATACATTCAGGGTATCGGTAGCGGCACTGCGTGCTGCGCTGCCGGTGGTGTAAATACTCAGGTTCATGGCCGGGCAATATACCAGCAGCATGGCAAGGTCAGTAGCTTTTGCCCTGCCCACACCCGTGTTATCGGTCCAGCTAAATACAATGTTGCTACCGGCAGCAGCAACGGCAGAAGGGCCCAATCCATTGGGCAGATCGCCACGGCTTACCAGTGTAAGATTATACGCCAGGCTGTAATCGGGGTACACGCCTGTAACCGCATTCTTCAGGTTGTACGAAACAGAATTGTTAAACCCCGTCATCTGCACGGCAAAATCCCTGAAGCTGATGGCCACAAATGCCGTCATTGTCTGTACAAATTTTACTACGAGTGCAAATTTGGCCTGCTGCTGCAGTTGAGCCTGTGTAAAGCCGCCAGATCTTTTGGCGCTCTGGCTGCGCATGTAGTCAATACCTTTCCAGTTGCCGCCTACTACGGTACCCACGGTACCGCTGAATCCGCCAAGAATTCCTTTTACAAATGTTCCCATGATTGTTGTTTTTAAATGTTTTTAAAATAGTAAATGTTCAGGATTTTGCCGTACCGGTACGACAGCCCCATTACTCCGTAAAACTAGTTTGTGTTTTTGGCAAAAGCAAGGCTGGCAAAGGTTATTGCCGTATGTTGCCGGGGCAGGTTGCATGTTGCTGCCTGTTTCATTTTGTTGCTTTTTTTTGCAGGTGTTTACATGCAGTTGCCTTTTTTATGCTGCTGGTAAAATTTTTTTAAAAAGGCATTTTTTTACGGGCTCCCAAACAGGGTTTGTTCGGTGCTCCTTCGCTTGTTGTTCGCTCCTTGTTCGTGTCTTGTTCGCTTCCAACCGAAGCGGCACCGAAGAACAACCGAACAAGGCACGAAGCAAACACGAAGCAAACACGAGGAAAGACCCTTTTTCGTTATAATGATTTTCCAATTATTTCACTCCCAATGCACATCGAAGATGCTTAAAGTCAAAATAAATTTCAGACTGATTCAAATACAAGCCTGAACTGAATGCCAGGTTGAGTAATGCATGTCTCCTTCTACGTTAATACCAGTTGTCTCATAAGGCACCTTTTTCGGTTCGGTTTCGCCAAAGGCGGAATTGAAAAAATGCGCAGCATATTTTTTCAAAGAAGCGAAAGCAGTGCCGTTGAGATAACGAAGCCATGCGGCTTGAGCATTCACGACATTAAATTCTAACAATCCAAAATAAATATCAGCTTTATGCAAGGTGATGAAGATCGGGATCAAGTCCAAAGCTTCGGGCAAAAAAGTTAATCCCAGTATTTTTCAGAAAAGCCATGTTTAATATTTTTCAAAATTTTTTTTCATCATCCCGTTTTTTCCTAAATTTATTCTCACAACCCGGCAATACCCTTTATTTCATGTCAGCATAACGGGTTACAATGCAGTGTTTGCTTAGCGGCAATCACTACAGGTATTTATTTTTTTCAATCCTGAAATCGACTGACATGAAAAAGAACACAACACCCAACACTACCAAAGCAGCAAAGCCTGCTGACCCGGCCACATGGTTAACGGTGCCTGCCGAAAACAATGATGCAGCAGCACCAACTCCTTTTTTATTAACCTGCCTGGTAGACAAGCAAGATCTTTTGCAGCATCTGCATGTTAGTGAGCGCACCCTGCATACCTGGCGTACAAGGGCAGCATTACCCTTTCATAAAATACTGGGTAAAATTTATTACAATAAACTCGATGTGCAGCAGTTCCTGCTCAATCACCGGGTTTGTAATAAGCCAAAGGAAAAAAAGAAAAAAGAGGGTTAGGTTTAACCTTTCATGCTATCTATTTTTTTGCCTTTTGCATCATTTATGTTTCTCCTTTTAATTTTCCTTACTTTGCTGTTATAATCTGGTAATTCACTGTATCTTTCTTAACTACTTAAAGCCCATATATGCCTGCACAAGAAACTACGCCTGCTTATTTAAAAGCTTTTACGATCTTGTTTTTTGCCCTGCTGCTGGGGCAACTGCTGTTTGCACTAATCGCTTTTGTACTGGTGTTTACAGGCTCTTTTAGCGGTACAGATAAAGAAACCGAAAAAGTATTCGTGTATATGGTTCCCCTGCTGCAGATCAGCCTGTTCATTGCAGCACATACCATCTTTAAAAAAAGAATAGAACCCACTAAAGCAGGCAACAATTTACCCGAAAAATTAGCAGCCTACAGGGCTTTGTATATTCTACGTTTTGCCTTAATTGAAGGTGCCACACTCTTTGCCATTATTGCTTATCTTGTTACCGGGGTGGCGCTTATTGGGGTATTTATTGCCATCGGCATCCTTTCTTTTCTTACTTTAAAACCATCAAAAGAAAAGCTGGTAAAAGAACTGGAACTGGGTACTGATGAAATGGAACAAATATAAAATTTTTGAGCCCGGCTGTATTGCTGATATAATGCTGCCGTTGCGTCGCACTCTTGTACTGTTAGAATTTTATTCATCTTTACAAATACACATCAAATTTTAATTCCTAAAACCGAGTTTATAAATGTTTGAACAGACTTTTAAAAATATTGACGACATTCTCTGGAAAGAAGCAAGTTGCCAAAGCGAACTGGATTATGTAGAACAAACTTCCTGGATTATTTTTCTAAAATATCTTGACGATCTTGAGAGAGAACGCAGCACCAAAGCAGAATTAATTGGAAAAGATTATGAATTTATTATTCAGAAAAAGTTCAGGTGGGATGTTTGGGCTGCACCAAAAAATAAAGAAAAAAAGATTGACCACCAGAAAGCAATGACAGGTGATGATCTGAAAGACTTTGTAAATGCAGAGCTCTTTCCTTACCTGAGAATGTTTAAAGCAGATGCAGACTCTCCAGCTACCATTGAATATAAAATTGGTGAAATATTCGCTGGATTAAGTAATAAAATAAGCAGTGGTTATAACTTACGTGAAGTAATAAATCTTGTTGATGAGTTACGTTTTCGTACGCATGCTGAGAAACATGAAATGAGTTCTCTGTATGAGGACAAGATTAAGAACATGGGTAATGCGGGGCGCAATGGTGGCGAATATTACACACCAAGGCCATTAATTAAAAGTATTATCAAAGTAGTAGCGCCTGAATTGAAGCAAACCATCTATGATGGTGCAGTTGGCAGCGCTGGCTTCTTATGCGAAGCATTTGAATATTTGAAAGAGAAATACCCAACCGCAGTACGGCTGATGATAAAACTTTACAGGCAAAAACTTTTTATGGTAAAGAGAAAAAATCATTGGCATATATTATTGCCACGATGAACATGATATTACATGGCATTGAAACACCCAATGTAATACACACCAACACACTGAGTGAAAATCTTGCAGACATACAGGAGAAAGACCGTTATGATATTGTGCTTGCCAATCCTCCTTTTGGTGGCAAGGAAAGAGCCGAAGTGCAACAAAACTTTCCTATTAAAGGCGGTGAAACGGCTTATTTGTTTTTGCAGCATTTCATTAAAATATTAAGAGCTGGTGGCAAAGCAGGCATTGTAATTAAAAATACTTTTTTGAGCAATGCTGATAATGCTTCTGTTAGCTTACGCAAGCATTTACTGGAAAGCTGTAACCTGCATACCATATTGGATTTACCCGGCGGCACATTTACAGGTGCAGGTGTAAAAACAGTAGTATTGTTTTTTGATAAAGGAACTGCCACAAGAAAAATATGGTATTACCAGTTAAACCTGGAAAGAAATTTGGGCAAGACCAACCCTTTGAATGAAAATGACCTTGCCGAGTTTATACAACTGCAACAAACGAAAGCTAACAGCGCAAATAGCTGGACGATAAAGCTTGCAGATATTGATACCACTACATATGACCTGAGTGTAAAGAACCCGAATAAAAAAGAAGAGACCGCTTTGCGTGAACCGAAGCAAATTTTAGAAGAGATGAAAACACTAGATGAAGAAACATCCGATATTCTTAACTCAATAATGGAAATGATATGAGGAAAGAGTGGGATAGAAAAACCTTAGGTGAAGTTTGTATTGTAGAAAGAGGTAGTTCTCCGAGACCAATAGATAACTATATAACCGATTCTGATGACGGTGTGAATTGGATTAAAATAGGAGATACTAAAGGTGTTACGAAATATTTATACTCTACAAGGCAAAAAATTACAAAAGAAGGGGCAAGGCAATCAAGATTTGTAAAAGAGGATGACATTATACTTTCTAATTCAATGTCATTTGGAAATCCATTTATAATGAAAACTCAAGGGTATATTCATGATGGATGGTTTGTACTAAGGTTGCCGGAATATTTAGACTCTGAGTATTTTTATTATTTGATTACCTCACCAAATGTCCAAAAGCAAATTCAATCTTTAGCAAGTGGTGCAATCGTAAAAAATATCAGTGGCGACTTGGTTAGGAAGGTTAATCTTTCTTTTCCCAAAAATATATCTGAACAAAAACGTATTGTAGAAATATTGGATGAAACTTTTGCTGCAATTAATAAAGCAAAAGTAAACGTTGAAAAGAATTTGCAGAATGCAAAAGAACTTTTTGAAGGTTACCTGCAAAATGTTTTTGCAAATAAGGGTAAGGATTGGGAAGAGAAGCGATTGGGTGATGTATGTTCTTTAATCACAGATGGCAAGCATGGAGATTGTGAGAATGCAAAAGATTCTGGATATTACTTTCTGAGTGCAAAAGATGTAAGAAACGGCACCTTAATTTTTGATGGTGCAAGACAGATTAAAAAAGTTGGTTTTGAAGAAACCCATAGAAGAACTAATTTAAAACCAGGTGATATTTGTATGGTTAATACTGGTGCTACAATAGGCAGAATGTCTATCGCCCCCGATGATATTAGAACTTATAAATCCACGTTTCAAAAAAGTGTTGCTGTCATAAAAACAATTCCATCGCTAATTAATAATTTTTATTGTTGTTATCTCTTAAAATCCGATTTGAAAAAATTAGTCAAGGTATCTTCTGGTACAGCTGTGCCGAATTTATTACTCGGCGATTTAAAAAAGCATTTAATCAATCTTCCAAAATCGCTAAAAGAACAACAATACATAGTTGCAAAGCTTGATGAGCTATACGAGGAAACAAACAAACTTGAAATTATTTATAAAGAGAAACTAAATAGTTTAGAAGAACTAAAGAAGTCAATTTTACAAAAAGCATTTAATGGAGAACTAACAATGGCATCTATTGTATAATACTAAAAATTCTAATTATGCTTGTCCCCGTAAAACAATTAAAAAAAGAAAGCAATCAACTGCCTGCCGGCAAAAAAGATCTTTTTGACTATTCTGATGAAGTAGTAAAAGAGCCTGCTGAAAAACCATTAATAAAAGAAATTACAAAAGGGAACATCCTCAGCCGGGATGAAAACCTTGACAAAAGAAAAGAAATGATCGAAGCCAAAGGTTTCGAGCCAACTGATTTTGCTTTCGAAAGGGCTATAGGAAAAAACGATTCTTTATACAGCAACTTTACTGAACTTGTTGCGCTAACCAAAAGAAAAGTAGGCCGCATTGTAATTGTTGAAGATGGTAAAAGAACAGGTTTTGCTACAGGCTTTATGGTTTCGAAAAATTTACTTCTTACCAACTGGCATGTATTTAAAACTGAGGCAATGGCTATAGAAAGCGAGATTCAGTTTTTTTATGAATACGACGTGCAGGGCCATCCCGGAAGCCCTGTTATTTTTAAACTTGATACTAAAAAGTTTTATCAATCCAATGAAGGTTTGGATTATTGTTTTGTGGGGGTGCAATCTATTGATACAACAGGGAAGGTGTTACTCGAAAATATTGGTTATTTATTTCTTGATAAAGCATTAGGAAAAATTGGCGATGTAAATGTAGAAAGACTAAATATTATACATCACCCATTGGGTGATTACAAACAAATCTCTATAAGAGAAAATTTATTTGTTGATATAGATGACACAAAAATATTCTATGAAACGGATACAGCACAGGGCAGCAGCGGAAGCCCGGTGTTTAATGACCAGTGGCAGGTAGTTGGCCTGCATCACAAAAGCATTGCTAAAATGACTCCTGATGGATTTAACTATTTGGATAAAGATGATAAAATTATCCCGGTTATTGATAATAAAATAGACTCGACGCGAATAGTGTGGCTAAAAAATGAAGGAATGCGTATAAGTGTAATTTTAAATCACCTGGCAGAAACGAACCCGGCAAATGAATTAATAGCAGCTATTAATATGCAGCCACCACAAGAAAGTTTGAGTTTTACAATTAACAACACAGGTAATTCAATTAAAAATAATAAAACCACCGCTATGTCAAACGATTTTGGTAAAAACATAAATATTAGTGTGCCTGTAAGTGCGTTAAGCAGCGAAAGCACAATTGATATAAGCTTATCAAGTAAAAAAAATATTCCTGTTGCTGTTATAGCAAACAAAAGCGACACTGTTCCAAAAGATGCACAGGACGAACTGTTGCTTGAGACAGCCAAAGTTGAAAAAGAACAGAACGCCGACTTCAGCAATTGCAGAGGTTACGATTCCATGTTTTTGGGAGTGGAGATTTCGCTTCCACAACCCAGAAAATCAATCGAAAAGCAAATCGCTCTTTTAAAGAACAAATCAAATGAGTTTAAATATTTTAAATACAGCGTCATCTTCAATGCAGTGCGAAAAATGCCACTTATCAGTGCAGTTAATGCAGAAGGAGATGCTTCTAAGCGTTTGGACAATAGCAAAAGAAGCGACGATTGGTTGAGAGATAGCCGGATTGATATTGAAGCCCAGTTAACTGATAAATTTTATGCTTCTTCCAGGTTTGATAAAGGACATATGAGTCGCTTTGAAGATGCTAACTGGGATAATACAGAAGAAAAAGCTTTACGGAATGGTATCTATACTTGTTTTTATACCAATGCCTGTCCCCAGGTTCCGGGCATTAACAGGATGGGTGATAACCTTTGGGGCAAATTGGAAAAAGCTGTTTTAGAAAAAGGTATAAAAAAAGAAACTGGTAAACAGGCAAGGATGACAGTTTTCAATGGTCCCGTTTTTGATGAAGAGAAAGATAGGATTCGCAAAGGGGTAACTGTGCCAATGCAATTTTTTAAAATAATACTTTGGCTGAATGATGATAATGAATTAAAAGCAACTGCTTTTAAATTATCGCAGGAGTTGTTAGTAACCGATGATCAATTTGTTGAAAGCATGATGTTGGGCGAGGAAGCATTGGACATTGATAAATTGGTATCTTATAAAAAATATCAATGCAGTATAAAAAGTCTGGGGATATTGACTAAGATTAACTTTGACCACTTAGAGCAATTTGACACTTATAGAACACATGCCGGTAGCAATGAAACCTTGTTAGATAATGAAGAGACCATCATGTTATAATTGTAAATCTCAGGTAGCAAAAGCACAACCCCATGAACGAAGCTGAAACAAGAGCAGAACTCATAGACCCGAAACTAAAAGAAAATGGCTGGGACAGTAAAGTCAATCCTGATGTAAAAGTGCATCGGGAATATCATATTACTGCTGGTAAAATAAAAGCAACAGGTGGCAGAAATAAACCCATTATTGCAGATTATTTGCTTACTTATAAAGGTCGCAAGCTGGCTGTAGTTGAAGCAAAGAGTGACGAGTGCGAAGTAGGTGAAGGTGTGGCGCAGGCAAAAGATTATGCAGAGAAATTACACGTTGATGATACCTATGCCAGCAATGGCAAAGAGATTTACCATATAGATATGGATGCTGCCAAAGAAAGATTGGTAGATAATTATCATACACCCGATGCATTATGGAACAAAGCATTTCCTTTAAAAAATGATTGGCAGGATAAATTTGATGATGTACCCGATGAAACAAAAGGCGGCACAATGGGTGGCAGGTTTTACCAGGATATTGCTGTAGAAAGTGCACTGGATGCTATTGCCAAAAAGCAGAACAGGATATTACTCACACTGGCAACAGGAACAGGTAAAACATTTATTGCTTTTCAAATTGCATGGAAATTATTTCATACGAGATGGAACTTACAATATGATGGTAAGCGAAGACCAAGAATTTTATTTCTAGCAGACAGGAATATTTTAGCAGACCAGGCTTTTAATGCATTCTCTGCATTTCCTGAAGATGCACTGGTACGCATAAAACCCAATGAAATAAGAAATAAAGGAAAAGTACCCACCAATGGCAGTATCTTCTTTACTATCTTTCAAACCTTTATGAGTGGGCAGGGTAAAGAGGGTAATCCATTACCTTACTTTGGCGAATACCCTACTGACTATTTTGATTTGATTGTGATAGATGAATGTCATAGAGGTGGTGCAAATGACGAAAGCAACTGGCGTGGCATATTAGAATACTTTTCACCTGCTGTACAAATAGGATTAACAGCCACACCCAAGAGGAAAGAGAATGTTGATACGTATAAATATTTCGGTAATCCTGTTTATATTTATTCACTAAAAGACGGCATTAATGATGGTTTTCTTACTCCCTTTAAAGTAAGAAAGATTACCACATCATTAGATACTTATACTTACCAATCTGATGATAATATAGTAGAAGGAGAAATTGAAGAAGGCAAGACATACAAGGAGTCTGATTTCAACAGGATTATAGAAATAAAAGCCCGTGAAGCAAAGAGAGTAAAAATTTTCATGGACTTAATAGACCAAAATGAAAAAACTTTGGTCTTTTGTGCAGACCAACCTCATGCGGCTGCCATAAGAGATTTAATCAATCAATACAAGAAAAGTAAAGAACCCAACTATTGCGTACGTGTAACAGCAAATGATGGAGAATTGGGTGAACAGTATTTACGGGAGTTCCAGGATAATGAAAAAAGTATTCCAACAATACTAACTACTTCGCAAAAACTATCTACTGGTGTTGATGCAAGAAATATCCGCAATATTATTTTGCTGAGACCTGTAAACAATATTGTTGAGTTTAAACAAATTGTGGGAAGAGGCACAAGGTTGTTTGATGGAAAATATTTCTTTACGATATATGATTTTGTGAATGCAAGTGAACGTTTTAAGGACCCCGAATGGGATGGAGAACCAATAGAACCAACGCTGGTTGATCCTCCACCAAAAGGAGATGATGAGGATGAAAAAGTTGTTCTTGCAGATGAGGGCGATAAAGAATACCAGCCAATTAAAAAGATTAAAATAAAATTAGGCAATGGCAAAGAGCAGTTAATAGAACATACTGTTGCCACAACATTTATTGGTGCAGATGGAAGACCAATGACCGTACAGGAATTTTTAGATAGCTTATATGGAAAATTCCCTGCATTGTTTAACGATAAGGAAGAACTGATAAGAATATGGAGTGAGCCACTTACCGGGAAAACTTTGTTAGATAAACTTGCTGAGGCAGGGTTAGGTAAAGACGAATTTAACACGCTGCAAAAGATAATCGATGCTGAAAAGAGTGATTTGTTTGATGTGCTGGAATTTATATCTTACTCAGCGAAACCAATAACACGGGAAGAAAGGGTTGCATCTGCACAGCAAAATATTTTTGCCTTGCTGAACAGCAATCAGAAAGAATTTATAGAATTCGTTTTAAACAAATACATAGAAACAGGAGTTGAAGAACTGGAACAGGAAAAACTGCCACATTTACTGGAATTGAAATATCATTCTGTAAGTGATGCTGCAGAGAAGTTGGGAGGAGTGAAAAGTATCAGGATATTGTTTACTGAGTTTCAGAAGTATCTATACAAGAGAATAGCGTAGGGGATATGTTTTTCAAAGTGAAACAATTCAACCAACAATTTATACACAATACTAATTAACCTTTAAAACAAAATTTACAACATGTTTTCCTTTAAATCAAAAACCGACCCTGAAGAAAATCAGATTGCAATTCATAATGGACTTGAGATTTTTGAAAAAATAAAAGTTACATTAAACGAGGCTCAGTTTTCCATAAAGATAGCGGCCGCTTGGTTTACTGACAATGAATTGTTTCAGCTTTTAGTTGCAAAACAAAAAGCCAACCCATCTTGTAAAATAGAAATTGTTCTAGATGATAATAAAGAAAATTATTGGCTGCCTTTCATTGACTTAGTAAAAAATGGTGCAACAGTAAAATTATCTAAGGGGGTTGGAGATAATGGAAGAATGCATGAAAAGTTTTGTATTGTAGACAATGCCATACTTATAAGCGGATCATATAACTGGAGCAAAAATGCAAGAACTGATAACCATGAAAACGTTATTGTTTCAAAAATCTCATCAACAATAGAAAGTTTTGATGCCAAGTTTAAAGAATTACTGGCATCATCAGTGCTGTATGAATCTGTAAATTTAAATGAAATTTCCATAACAAGTGAAGAAGCTCTATCTGCAATAAACACTCAAGAATCTTTGACTAAAGAATTTGAAAAAGTGCTTGATGAAATGATTTTTGCATCTGTTGTAGCGTATAATCGTGACGAACTTGTGAAAAAAGGTTATGAACGAAGTGAAAAATGTTCCGGAGATTCTGCGATTATAAATAATGAACTTAATACGGTTTACACAGAACTTTTAAATTCAATTTCCACGTCAGAACAGAAAAAAGAAATAATTAAAGCTAAAGTAAACACTCATCTCCAAGAAAATAAATCAGCACTCAAAGAAAAATGTGAAAGAGCTAAAGAGCAATTAAAAGTTGAAGAAGATACTATTGTTAAAGCGCACCTTAATGAAATAAAATATCTCAAAGAAGGTAACGATAAACTTAAGGAGGAAATTACACAAATTGAAAAATTTCATATTCTAAATAACAATAACAGAATAAACAACCTGATGGATGAAAAAAAGAGTATTGAAGAGCAGACACTGACTATGCCATTTAGATGGTATGTTGAGATACCGACCTATTTAGCACTACTTGGCGTTTTTTTCTACATACTGCTATTTTATTCCTCTGCTGCCTACATATTGATGTTCTCTGAAAGAAATGCTAAAGCAGCAAAACTCCTTGGGCAACCAGTAGAGCAGCTAGGGATATATTACTCTAAAGCCATACCAAATGCATGGCAAAGCAGTTGGTTTGAAGTGTCCCTAATTTTATTTGTCCCGGTCTTTTTAATTTGTGGAATTATTTACTTAAAAAAGATAGAAACAAGCAGATATTTTCCGAAATGGTTGATAAAACTACTAGGTCTTTTTTTCATAGATGGCTTTACAGCCATTGCGGTAACAAAATCCATTCACGAAAATAATTATTTGGCTGGTTTGGAGGCTGAACATTTTAAGATATCCAACATTTTTTCAGAAATGAATTTTTATTTGGTATTCATATTTGGCATGCTGTCGCTACTTATTTTTGATTTAATCATAAGCTACATTTTGAAAAATCTTGAAAATAAAAATGAAGTTTACCAGAAAGCTAAAAGCAGGTTATTCATTAACCAACTAAATTCGGAAATAAGCACCATTACTAAACAAAATTTGGAATTGAGTGCAATGCTGACAAACAAGAAGGCACTTATTGATAGTAATCTTTATAGAGTATCTATTATAGAAAAGGATATTCAACTTCAACCAGGTTTTACCAGCAGAAAGTTAAACTTGCTCGACAATGAAACTGCAAGCCAGATTATCAACCTAGAAAATATCGTAAAAATTGCTTACAATAAAATTGACAACGAATTATTTTCATTTTCTACACACTTTATGAAAGATAGAATCAATATTTTTCTGCAAGGTTGGAATAACTTTATTTACTCGTATTATTCAAAATCGATTTCAGAAGAAAAAGTAAGGCTGGCAAAAGAAATGAGCAACAATTGGTTTAACGAACACTTTGGAAATTTACCTAAAAAATAAAATTAAAAAATGAAATCGGTTTATAAAGCATTTACACCTTTACTGTTGCTAATTTCTTCCTGTGGTTCAGGGGATCAAAATAGTACAGTTATACAAAAAGTAGCACCTAAGGTTAATTACGGCTATAATATTATTGTCGCAGTTGATCTTTCTAATCGGATTTTAAATAACCGACACCTTCAGGATCCTGATGTAGTAAAACTTATTACTGATAACCTTAAAAATATTTTTCAAAATTCGATAAATGTTGGAATTAATGACAAGTTTTATCTCACCACTATTAACGACGAGGACTTTATAGAGCAATCATATTCAGATTCAATATTTAAAATTGACCTGACAAGATTTAAGACTGATGAGGTTGGAAGATCTAATTACCTATATCACAATGACACTGGCACAAACTCTCTCAAATATGATATTTTTAAATTAAATTCAACTTTTGCCAGCTTCTATCAAGCTAAAAAAAGAGAGAAACAATTACCAGCAGATGTGTGGTATTTTTTTCAAGATAAACTTACATACCCATTTATAGACACTGCATCCCAATCATATGTATTCAATGATCAGCCTATTGTTAGTAAGTACAAAAATTATGTCATTTTGTTAACTGATGGTTATATAGAAGCAGGGAGATATAAAATGATCCAGATATGCTGGCAAAAAATAAATCCAGATTTCTTAGTCAAAATTTAGTAAATGCATTCCGTTCTAGTTTTAAGGACAGTAAACTTTCGTCTATCACTGATTATTTTAATCAAAAAGAATATGGTATTATACCGGTAAATAACCCACTATTAAAAGACTGTAAAATACTGGTGCTTGAAATGTATGACAGGTCTTACGAAAATGGAGTTTCAACAAAGACACCTACTGATCTTGAAATAATGAAATTATTTTGGAAAGATTGGCTTGTAAAGTCTGGTGTATCAGAGTCTGATATAAAATTAAATGGAACTTTTAATAATTCACAAGATTTAAATTATGTGTTCAAAGATTTTTTAGGGATAAGATAGAAGTTCACAACGTCTTTATAAAAGAAATTTGCTTCGTCGCAATGTCTGCATGCAGGTTTTGTAAGTAGCTTTTGGAAGATTGCAGAGAAATCAAGGAAAGGAAAGCCTAAAGAAATAATGGAGAATCAGTTCTTAACATTAAAGTATCCCAACATGAAAGAGATAAATAAAATAATAAGACTTAAGGCAAAAGATGTTTGGCAATATGAAGACAGAGACTTAACCCCGTGGCTCTGTGATAACGTAGATGTAATTGGCGATATTATTGGTATTCAACTTACCAATGCTTTTCGGGAACAAAGCACAGGAAGCTTCAATGTTGACATTAAAGCTGAAGACTTGGAAGGTAACATTGTAATTGTTGAAAATCAGTTTGGCAATTCTGACCATGATCATTTGGGGAAATTGATAACTTACTTGTCATCTTTTGAAGCTAAAACTGCAATTTGGATTGTAGAATACCCTAGAACCGAGCATGTTAATGCTATTAACTGGCTAAATGAGGGTTCAAATGGATGTAAATTCTTTTTACTTAAATTGGAGGCTATACAAATAGGTGATTCTGCGCCAGCGCCATTACTTACAAAAATTGTAGGCCCAAGTAAAGAATCATTAGATCTTGGACAAGTAAAAAAAGAAGATGCACAGAGATTTAATTTGCGCCACAGTTTTTGGGAACAGTTGTTAAACAGAGCAAAAAAACAAGGGCTGACATCATTCAGTGCTATTTCTCCTTCAAAGGACGCATGGGTTGGAGCGACTGCCGGGATTAGGGGTATGCAATATGTAGCTTGGGTTAATCAATACACTACACGAATCGAATTACGAATTGATAGAGGTAAGGGGTCAGAAGAAGAAAATCTTAAAATCTTAAATGAATTAAAACAACATTCTAATGAGATTGAAAAAATATTTGGAGAAGAGTTACAATGGGCAGATCTAGAAGGATATCGTGTTTGTAGCATCAGAAAAGATTACGAAGACGGTGGCTACAAAAGCGAACCAGAAGTGATAAATGTTATTACGGAAAAAATAGTCAATGCTTTGATTATGTTAGAGAAAGCCACAAAGTCCTTTATAATAAAATATAAATGATTTAATTCTCTGCACAGGGTTCTTTTATAGCTATGTGGTTGCCTAAGGAATTTTGCGTTCGAAAGGATTTAGTAGGAGAATAAAAGTTAGTTCAATGCCTTAATGGTGTGTTGCCCCAATAAGTGTGTATTTTTCAGATAGCCGGAAGAGTCTAATTCGGATACTTGTAGATTAGCTTGCCTAATAATCTTACGTAATACTTCTTTAGTATTACCATTCTTATGAACGGTATAACCATTAATGTCAATAATCCTGATGCAAGTACTTCCGGCTGGATTAATACCATATTGAATAACATGCATTCTTCCGTCTAAGTGACAGTTTGCTTTACTGAATACTTTTTTCATGATATCAGGTTTTAGATAAAAGTACAAACTACATCATAAAAAAAATGCTGAGAATACATGGCGATTACTAATTTAACTCTACTTTGATTATTAGTATTTATGATCATTATTTTTCCCTTTGTTGAAATGTCTCCATGCAGGCTTTGTGCGTAGCTTATGGAATATTGCGGGTGGGTTAAAGTAATTATTAGTGGCATAAAGCTTATAAACGATGGAACAAATTCCGTTGCAATAACGCGGAGTCTTTGGAGGAGATTGTGCGGAAAAGAGATTTTAAGAGAATGATTAGAATAAAATTTTAAATTACTTCAAACGAGCCAAAAATTATTTTAAATTACTGATCGCTAAAATCATTCTTTATGTAACATCAATTTAAACCTTAGAACATGTTAACAGAAAAAGCTTTAAACGATGTAATAAAAGAAGTTGGTAGTATATTTCTACCATTACTGGATAGTCAAAAGACAACTGGTGAACTATTTAATATTTTTTCTGTCTTGCAAATGGAACGAAAAGAAAACAGAACCCATTCAGCTTTTATCGCCGCTCTTCTTAATCCTTTATCACTCCACAATAAACGCACTAAGTTTTTAGAATTATTCGTTCAGGAAGCAGGCATAAATGGACATCTAGATATCGGTAGCACTAAATTATTTTTAGAATATTCTGTTGGCCCGATAAATATAGAAGAGGTTACAGGTGGACGGATTGACATTTTGTTGAAAGATAAAAATGGGCACATTGTCTGCATCGAAAACAAAATCGATGCAACCGACCAACCTCAACAACTGCAACGATATTACAACTACAACACCAGTAAAAACAGAGTGATTTATTTGAATTTATTAGGTACTTTACCAGACCCCGTTAGTACTGGGCAATTACAATCAGGTAAAGATTTTACCATCCTTTCTTATAAGGAGCATATAATTAAATGGCTTGTAAGATGTATTGCTGAGTGCACAGAACAAGAGGTTTTAAAAGCATCTTTAAAACAGTATAAACAGTTACTTCAAAAAATAACCTTTACTATGAGTGAACATATGCAACCATTAATAGACATTATTAAAAAAAATTTAGAAGTTGCTGATTTTATAAGCAAAAACATCTCAAAGGCAAAAGATGACATAGCAGAAAAAATCAGAATTGCTGTTGTAGAAAGGCTGACTGATCAACTTGTTAGTGAATTTAAGGTAGAAAAAGGGCAGGCGATTTATAATGATTTTGCACAAATATGGGTTAGACCTAAAAAGCAAGGAAAAAATTTATATTTTGGCATTGAATCTTTTAATGGAAAAAACAACAATAACGGTAATTTATTCATCGGTGTTTTTAATGACAATAAAGGTATTATATCAACATACAGTCAGATAGATGGTAATTCTCTACTTGATGGTGATAATCCTTATTGGATAAACACTAAAGATTTTATTATTTCCGAAAATGAAAAAGTAAACTTTAGTAACAATGAACTTTTATCAAATATTTTTATAGACAAAGATTACGAAGACCGTATCGTAAATGCTATTGTTGAACAAACAAGAGTATATCTTGACCAAGAGTATCCTGCACTTAAGAAATTTATTGAGACGAGTGATAATTTTGACGCTAAAACAAACTGAAGTTATTTTTATTCTCCGCGCAGTGTCCTTTTAGAGCTATGGGCGGAGCCAAGACACTTTGCGGTTTTAATAACGAAATCATTAACGGTTAGTTATTAAAATTAAAAATGTTTATTCTCCGCACAGAGTCCTTTACTGCTGCTGTTGGTGTCCGCATGTTGCTTGCGTTGGCGTCCCCGCCAACGCATAACGAGTTTAAACTACCCATCATCAATTTACCCGCTTTGATAAAAGATGCATGTATAATCCAACAGTACAAGTGAGTGACACAACAGGCGATGCTATTTGCACGATTGTTGGGTATAAAAATATCTTTACGTTCTCCGTTTTATTCTCCGCACAGTGTCCTTTCATAGCTATGAGCAGAGCCAAGGCACTCTGCGGCTTAAAGAAGGAAATCATTAATTATTATTTATTCTCCGCACAGTGTCCTTTCATAGCCATGAGCGGAGCCAAGGCACTTTGCGGCTTAAGAACGAAATCATTAATTGTTATTCGCCGCTTTAGTAATTCCATTGATTTTACTAACTTTCCTAAAAGTAAACCTTGCCTGTAAGAAAAACGATACCAGAAAAAGACGGGGTATATTTTATAGCTTTTACCTGTGCACAATAGTTACCACTGTTTAAAATAGCAATACCCGCAAAGTCCCTGGCCTGCCCACATAAGCTTTGGAGGAGATTGCGCGGAGAGGAAAAGTCAACAGATTCAACAGATGCATTACTTTTATATTCCTAAACCAGAAGAATTATTGAATGTTAATAGCAAAACCATTTTAAAATGAAACAAAACACCGCAATTTTAATCATGATCCTATCTGCATTTATTTCATGCAGTAAAAGCAAAGAAACGTTGCCTGGCTCAATTAGTAGTTCTTCCGCAGAAGAAGATGCCGTGGTAACGGGAGGTATGGTATTTATGCCCAGCACACAAGGGATTTTATTTGCATTGGATGCAGCTACCGGAAATACGGTATGGCAGTATGCTCCATACAGTCATTTTGTAGGAACAGGATGTGTGGCTAATAACATTGTGTACACTTTTACAGATTATCCTTTAGCCGCTGTGCATGCATTAGATGCTTCAACCGGCAATGTAATATGGATAGATACTTTTAAAACGAGAACTTATTCCGTGTCGAGTGCACCCGTTATTTTCAAGAAAACAGTATTTATTAATATTCAATCAAAAATATATGCACTTGATGCACAAACTGGAGCCATAAAATGGCAGCAGGGTTTAGGTGGGGTTGCGGCTGCGGGTGTTGCTTCTACACCAACTGTAGCAGGTGGCACTTTATATTGCGGAACAACTAATTCATTAGCCGCTCTGGATGCATCGAACGGTAACGTAAAGTGGAGTTATCCAACGGGTGTGGTGGTGACATCTTCGCCTTGCGTGGCAAATGGAGTTGTTTATTTTACAGGTAACAATGGTAACAGTTATGCGGTAGATACTTCCGGTATCTTAAAATGGGTGCTGCCTCAGTACAACGATTCTTATTATTCATCTGCATCACCTACGTATTACAATGGTATTATTTACGGAACCACACACAGCTACCCTTACAGCACCATACTTCGTGCACTTGATGCTAATACAGGGGCACTAATATGGAAAGATTCAATATCTGTTTATAATTCCTCCGGAGGAGCTGAGTACGCAGACCCTTCTTATTTTAAAGGAGTGATTTATGAAAGAATTGTGGACAGTTTATATGCTTACGATGCACTAACTGGTAATAAAAAATGGTCTTTTTATCTTCCTGCAGATCCAAATAATAGTCAGGTAAGTTTTTCTGGCCCCTGTACGGTACCTGGCGTTGTTTACATAACTGACAGGGAAAATACTTTGTACGCTCTTAACTCTAAAAGCGGAACCCTTTTATGGAGCTTCAATTATGGAGGTGCTTATTATCCGTCTCCTTTCGTATTACTCAGCAACGGAAAAACATATCATGCTTCTATCAGTGGTATGACACAATAAAAACTATTCCTGCTGTTGTTGGTGTCCGCACGTTGCTTTCGTTGGCGTCCCCGCCAACAGGTAACGAGATTAAACTACCCATCATCAATTTACCCGCTTTGATAAAAGATGCATATATAATCCAACAGTACAAGTGAGTGACACAACAGGCGATGCTATTTGCACAATTGTTGGGTATAAAAAAGCTTTACGTTTATTCTCCGCACAGTGTCCTTTTATTCTCCGCACAGTGTCCTTTCATAGCCATGAGGGAGGCAAGGCACTTTGCGGCTTTAAGAACGAAATTTATTAATCGTTGCTTTAGTAATTCCATTGATTTTTATTCACAATGCGCAATGTCCTGAGCTAACGCGCAAATCTTTGGAGAAACATTGCGGAGGAATCGATAATAGAATATTAGTTTTTAATTATGGTGTTGAATACCTTTATAAAAGGGCATACATCCAGAGTTAAAGATGCCCTGCGGAACATCTTTAACAACGGTAATCTTCCTGATCCGGATGAGTTGGCGTTGGAGATCGTAGAGAATTTAGAAGCGGGGTTGGAGAGTTTTAGGGCGATAATTACATCGTTGAATAAAAATTAAAAAAGCGAACTATATGTCTCATAATAACAGCATTACCATAGCAGCTAACAGTAAACACCCCATTACAGTAAATCGTCTGGGCTATGGCACAATGCGCTTAACTGGGGAAGGTATTTACGGTGAACCACCTAACCGTAACGAAGCACTGCAGATATTGAAGGAAGCTGTTGCAGATGGTGTGCATTTTTTTGACACTGCAGACTATTACGGTGAAGATGTCACCAACCGCTTAATTGCCGAAGCTTTGCACCCTTATCCGGAAGCAATGCTAATTTGTACTAAAGTGGGCGGTGCCCGTAAACCGGATAAAAGTTGGGTGGCTTTCAACAGCCCTGAAAACATACGACAAAGTATTGAAAACAATCTGAGAACCTTAAAGCTGGAACAGATGCAGCTCGTGCATTTTCGTGCCTTCACCCACAGCAAAGTGCCATTCGAAAAATCTATGGAGGCCATGTTTCAGTTGCAGCAGGAAGGGAAAATTTTGCATATAGGTGTAAGCAATGTAACACGCGCCGAACTGGAAACAGCTTTGCAAATGGGGGATATTGCCACCGTGGAAAATATGTTTGGCCATGCCCAAAGAACTACGCAGACATCCCATTACGGAACAAACGAGGGAGGTGAAGAAGTACTGGACATTTGCGAAGCAAAGGGTATTCCGCTCATTCCCTATTTTTCATTGGTAAGTGCCATGCCGAAGAAAGATGGCAGGATAACTGCTATTGCCGAAAAATACGGTGCAACCGCGGCGCAGGTAAACATTGCATGGCTGCTGCACCGTTCACCCTGGATATTACCCATACCCGGGACTTCCTCACTGGCACACTTTAAGGAAAATATTAAAGCGGCTGATCTCCACCTAACCGAAGAAGATATGAAATATCTTGAATAAGTACAAGACATAGAGTAACAAATCCCATTCTGGCGGAAGTATGCAGGGTGGCTATGTGGTCGGCGTATTTGTGCCATTGATACCACAATTAAATTTTGTATTTTAGTTTTATGAGCCGTAAATACAAATTCAATGATAATAATCAATTATACTTCGTGAGTTTTGCAGTAATTAACTGGCTAGATCTATTTATAAGAAAAGAATATAAAGATGAAATTGTAAACAGCCTTAAGTATTGTATAGAAAAGAAAAACCTTGAAATTATTGATGCAATAGTTATTGCTTAATAGCGATGGTAAAAGTGCTCCTTTCACAAAAATTTTGCTGCACACTTGCGTCAGAACGGGGAAAAAAAATACTCAAAGCCGGTTCATTGATTCTTTAAGCGCTGAAATAGTGCAGTGAAAATGGCGGAGTACATATCTTATTAAATGCGGTGTCGAAATTTAATTTTATATTGCTGTACATCTGCTTCGATAATGGTATGAAAAAAAACTTACTCCTTCCTTTTTTGCTTGGTTGTATTAATATGCTGTTTGCTCAAAACAAAATAAGTATTGCATCGCCTGATAAAAAAATACAATTTACCTTTTCCGCCGCATCCGGGCAACCTGAATACTCAGTCCGTTATCAAAATACAACCCTAATAAACCACAGCACCATCGGACTAACTTTTATTGGCAATGATTTTTTTGATAACAATATTAAAACAGGGCACGCTATCATTACCAATGGCATTGACGATTATGTTTTACCAGAAGGTAAAACAAGTAAAGTATACGATCACTATACAGAAACAGTGATTCCCATGCAGGAACGTACCGGTAAAATGCGGACTGTGAATTTAAGGGTGAAGGTATTCAATGATGGGGTGGCGTTCAGGTATGAATTTCCGGAACAAAAAAACTGGAACAATTATGTTCTTACAGATGAGCATACAAGTTTCAATCTATCAGGAAATCCAACCGCCAGGGTAGCTTTCCTGGAAAATTTTACTACCAGTCATGAGCATCGTTACAATGTGATGCCGCTAAATGCCATTGCGAATGATACACTTATGGATATGCCTGCACTCTTTGAATTTAAGGGCAATATATTTATGGGCATCACAGAAGCAAACCTGGTTGATTATGCAGGCATGTCGCTGATAAAGCACAACGGTATATTGTCTGCGCAGTTAAGTCCGTTGCCGGGGCAAACAGTTATTAAAGTAAAGGCCATACTTCCACACCATACACCCTGGCGTGTAATGATGATCAGCGACCGGGTGGGGGCGCTGATTGAATCTAACATACTTACCAGTCTTAGCGACTCCTGTAAAATAAAAGACCTGAGCTGGCTGCATCCCGGTAAAGCAAGTTTTCATTGGTGGAATGGTGACGTGCTGCCCGACACCAGTTTTGAAGCCGGCGTAAATTTTAATTTTAATAAATACTACATTGATTTTTGTGCAAGGAACAACATTGAATTTCATACAATCATTGGTAACAGAGGTGTTGCCTGGTATCAGAATGATGGCGTAGAATATCAGCCGGGCCCCAATACAGATGTTACAAAACCCAGGCCGGGCCTTGATATACAAGCTCTCTGTGATTATGCCAAAACAAAAGGAGTAGGCATTCGTTTCTGGGTGCACTGGCAGGCTTTGTATCCCAAACTTGATACCGCTTTTGCCCTGTTTGAAAAATGGGGTATTAAAGGAATGATGGTAGATTTTATGGACAGGGATGATCAGGAAATGGTGAACATACAGGAGGAAATACTACAGAAAGCCGCTGCCCGTCATCTGGAAATACAATTTCATGGTGCATTTAAACCCACCGGCCTCAGCCGCACTTATCCAAACGAATCTACCCGTGAAGGAACACTGAATTATGAGAATGATAAATGGGGTAATTTAATAACCCCTGACGATGATATTGAAATCCCTTTTACCCGTTTGCTGGCAGGACCAACAGATTATCATCTTGGTGGTTTCAGGGCCATGCCTTTATCTGGGTTTAAAGTACAAACGACCCGGCCGCATGTACTCGGCACCCGCTGCCATATGCTGGCCATGTACGTAATTTTAGAAAATCATATGTCCATGGTATGCGACTATCCAGAAGCCTACGAAGGTGCGGATGGATTTGATTTTATCCGCGAAGTTCCAACAGTGTGGGATAACACCGTTGTGCCCGGTGCTGCAACAGGACAATGGGTTGCCATTGCAAGAAGAAAAGAAACCGACTGGTATGTTGGCACCATTACAAACGGTACTGCAAGAACGGTTACTATCCCATTGAACTTTCTGGCAGCCGGAAATTATAGCGCCACAATATATAAAGATGGGCCCGGTGCAGTGAATAATCCCAATGTTTTAATTAAAGAAAATAAGGTTGTTACTGCATCAGATAAACTGGAATTTCAACTGCCTGCAGGTGGTGGCGCAGTTATCAAATTGCATATCAACAGCAGTCAGTAATTACTAACTATTTTATTCTCCGAACAGTGTCCTTTCATAGCTATGAGGTGGGCCTAAGGCACTTTGCGGCTTTAATAACAAAATCATTAATTGTTACACGTTGCTTTAGCAATTCCGTTGCTTTTACTAACTTTCCTGAAAGTAAATTTTGCCTGTAAGAAAAACAATACCAGAAAAAGACGGGGTGTATTTTATAACTTTTACCTGTGCACAATGGTTACCACTGTTTAAAATATCTGATAGTTACGATTCAGTATATAACTGGTTTGATTATCTTAAAGCTAATGGTCATTTTATTGTTGGTTATATCATAATGCCGAATCATGTTCATGCAATTATTGCATTTCGCAACACGGGTAAAACGATTAACAGTATTGTTGGTAACGGTAAAAGGTTTATGGCTTACGATATTGTTGAACGGCTGCAACAGCAAAATTGCCATGATGTAATAGCCGCAATGCAAAAAATGGTAAATAACACACAGAAAGCGATGAATAAGCAACATGAGGTTTTTGAACCCTCTTTTGACTGGAAAGAATGCAGAACGCCGGCATTTATAGAACAAAAATTAAACTATATACATAGCAATCCCTGTAAAGGGGAAAATAAACTTGCTAATTTACCGGAGGAATATATACATAGCTCAGCAAAGTTTTATATTACAGGAAAACAGGGAATATACCCCGTAACAAGTTATACGTTATTACAGGATATTGATCTTTCAAAATAGCAAGAATCGCAAAGTCCCTGCCAACGCACATAGGCTTTGGAGGAGACTGTGCGGAGAAGAAAATAGCAAGAATCGCAAAGCCCCTGCCAGCGCACATAGGCTTAGGAGGAGACTGTGCGGAGAAGAAAAAGGCTTTCTGAAGGGGATAAATATCTGTGGCAATACTATGCTGTTTGGACAATAATAACTCTTTTAGCAGTTGTGGTAGGTTGGCGGATAAAAAGTTTGTTTGAAAAAACTATTCTTATTGCTTCACTGTTGTTTTTAATTTTTATGACAATTGCTGTAATGAATGGTATGTAATATTTTTATTCTCCGCACAGTGTCCTTTCATAGCTATGAGCAGAGCCAAGGCGCTTTACGGCTTTAATAACAAAATCATTAATTGTTACACGTTGCTTTAGCAATTCCATTGCTTTTACTAACTTTCCTGAAAGTAAATTTTGCCTGTAAGAAAAACAATACCAGAAAAAGACGGGGTGTATTTTATAACTTTTACCTGTGCACAATGGTTACCACTGTTTAAAATATCTGATAGTTACGATTCAGTATATAACTGGTTTGATTATCTTAAAGCTAATGGTCATTTTATTGTTGGTTATATCATAATGCCGAATCATGTTCATGCAATTATTGCATTTCGCAACACGGGTAAAACGATTAACAGTATTGTTGGTAACGGTAAAAGGTTTATGGCTTACGATATTGTTGAACGGCTGCAACAGCAAAATTGCCATGATGTAATAGCCGTAATGCAAAAAATGGTAAATAACACACAGAAAGGGATGAATAAGCAACATGAGGTTTTTGAACCCTCTTTTGACTGGAAAGAATGCAGAACGCCGGCATTTATAGAACAAAAATTAAACTATATACATAGCAATCCCTGTAAAGGGGAAAATAAACTTGCTAATTTACCGGAGGAATATATACATAGCTCAGCAAAGTTTTATATTACAGGAAAACAGGGAATATACCCCGTAACAAGTTATACGTTATTACAGGATATTGATCTTTCAAAATAGCAAGAACCGCAAAGTCCCTGCCAGCGCACATAGGCTTTGGAGGAGACTGTGCGGAGAAGAAATCTCTCCATGAAGGCTTTAGCTTAGCTTATGAGACATTACTGGTAGGTTAATGTAATTTATTCTTATTCTCTCTTGCCGTTGACGGTGTTGTCACCGTCAACCTACGCATAGATAAAGCTCAATAGAATTACCTAAAAGTACAAGAGAGCGACGCAAGAGGCGATGCTGGTTTTACAACTGTTTGGTACAAAAAAAAGTTCGTCTTTCATCGACAGGAATGCGAACAGGGCAGTAAAAAATTCCACCCATTGAGCTGAGTACAAAAATTATCATGCATCAGAAATCAGATTACCTGCACGATAATCCGGTAACAGCGGGCTTTGTGGAAAAGCCAGAAGATTGGTTGTACAGCAGTGCAAAAGACTATTATATGGGTAAGAAAGTAATAATTGATATTTCTCTTATTGATCCAATGGTTCTTGCTTACTAACAATGGCACAAGAGTACGCCTTTAACAAAGCTATGCTGCATACTTGCGCCGGAATGGTATTGTTACACTGAATTTTTCTTATTATTTTCCCTTTATTAAAATTATCTAAGCAATGGCATACGAAATCACAGATTTGATCTTCCAGCAGGAAGTGCTTCAAAGCGACAAAGTAACGTTAATTGACCTCTGGGCAGAATGGTGCGGACCCTGCCGCCTTATGAGTCCCGTAATAGAAGAGCTTGCACAAGAATACCAAGGCAGGGCCGTAGTTGGCAAACTAAACGTAGACAACAACCCGGAAGTGCCGGTAAATTACAACGTACGCGGTATTCCCACGTTTCTGTTGTTTAAAAACGGTGAGCTGAAAGAAAAAATCGTTGGCGTGCAAACCAAGCAGTTTCTTAAAGACAAGATCGAATCGTTTTTGGGTTAGGGTAGTTTTCTTCCCCACAATGTCACCATGCAGGTTTTGTGTAGCGATGGGACATTGCGGACAGGTATTTAAATCAAAAAAAATATTGGCTTTATTCTCCGCACAGTGTCCTTTCATAGCTATGAGCGTAGCCAAGGCGCTTTGCGGCTTTAATAACGAAATCATTAATTGTTATAGGTTGCTTTAGTAATTGTAAGAAAAACGATACAAAAAAAAGACGGGGTGTATTTTATAATTTTTACCTGTGCGCAATGGTTACCACTGTTTAAAATATCAGCACCCGCAAAGTCCCTGGCCTGCACACATAGCCTTTGGAGGAGACTGTGCGGAGAAAAAAAACAAAAGCTATTCCAAAACTTACACCTTTGTATGCCAGCTTACCTAATGCTACACCCGCAGCAATTACGATGGCATAAATAAGGATAACATAAACCGCCGATGAATGATCTTGAAATAATTGAGAAAACCAGCTCATAAAAATTAATTGCAGTTATTATAAATCTTTTTGCTGCAAAAGATATTGCAGCAAAAGAGCAGGGCCGGGGCTTATGGTATGCCTGCCAACAGTCGGGTAAAAAAACAGCATAATTAATATACAATTTTTTTACCCGGCAACAGAACATTATGAAGCATTGGTTGCGTCGCACTCTTGTACAGCAGTAAATTTACTGAGCAAAAAGAACAGCCAAATCCATTTGCATAAAAAACATAAAAAAATAATCAGTAAAATTACTCTCTTTCCGGTTGCTGCCCCCAGTGCTCCGGTGAGCGCCATAATGAAGAGAGCAGCAGTTCACGCATAAAAAAGAATTCTTTTGGTAATTTATCGTAAAAGCGGGAAAATAATTCTTCATGCGATAACAACTCCTGTTTCCATGGTTCACGGTCAATGGTCATTATTTCTGCAAAATCTTCTTCTTTAAAATCTTCCACTCCAATCCAGTTCATATCATTAAAACGGGGTACCCAGCCAACAGGACTTTCCACTGCAGAGGCATTTCCTTTAACACGGTCTACCACCCATTTTAATACACGCATGTTCTGTCCAAATCCAGGCCATATATATTTCCCGTTTTCATCTTTCCTGAACCAGTTTACCCCAAATATGCGTGGCGCATTTGGCAAATCTCTTCCAAACTGCAGCCAGTGATTAATATAGTCGCCAATATTATAACCCATAAATGGCAGCATGGCAAATGGATCCCTTCTCACCTTACCAATTTCTCCAAAAGCAGCTGCCGTCATTTCACTGCCCATCGTTGCAGCCATATAAACACCAAAATTCCAGTTGAAAGATTGATAGACCAATGGAATTACCGTACTTCTTCTGCCCCCGAAAATAAATGCTTCAATTTGTACACCATTGGGATTATCCCAATCATTATCAACAGCCGGATTCTGATATGCCGGGGCAGTAAACCTCGAGTTTGCATGTGCTGCCGGTTTACCGCTTGCTGCATCCCATGGTTTGCCATGCCAGTCTTTTAAACCAGCCGGTGGTTCCGGTGTTAAACCTTCCCACCAAACATCGCCATCAAGGGTAAGCGCAACATTGGTAAAAATGGTATTAGCCCTAATTGAATCCATTGCATTAGGATTCGTTTTATCATTCGTTCCCGGCGCAACACCAAAATATCCTGATTCAGGGTTAATTGCATACAAATGGCCATCCCTGCCTTTATGTATCCAGGCGATATCATCACCAACAGTGGTTATTTTCCAGCCATCCATTTCTACAGGCGGTATCATCATGGCAAAATTAGTTTTGCCGCACGCACTCGGAAAGGCTGCTGCTACATAAGTTTTTTCTTTATCGGGAGATTCAATGCCCATAATAAGCATGTGTTCTGCAAGCCAGTTTTCTTCACGGCCCATAACAGATGCAATGCGGAGCGCAAAACATTTTTTACCCATCAATGCGTTTCCGCCATAGCCACTGCCATAAGAAATAACCATACGTTCTTCGGGAAAATGGGAAATGTATTTTGTAGTGGGGTTACAAGGCCAGGTAACATCTTCTTCACCTGCATTTAGGGGTGCACCCAGTGCATGTAAACATTTTACATATTCACCGTTTTGCACATATGGCAGCACGGCCTCACCCATACGTGTCATTATGTGCATATTAACAACAACGTATTCCGAATCGGTTATTTGAACTCCATATCTTGAAAAGGGAGAACCTACAGGGCCCATACAAAAAGGTATTACATACAAAGTACGTCCATGCATGCAGCCTTTCATCAATACGTTTAGAGTGTCTTTCATTTTAACCGGATCCATCCAGTTATTTGTTGGGCCGGCATCTTCTTTTCGGCGGCTGCAGATAAAAGTTTTGTCTTCAACCCGGGCCACATCGCTTGGGTCGCTAAAACATGCATAACTGTTGGGCCTTTTTTCGGGATTGAGTGGTATGAATGTCCCTTTTTGCACCAGGTAATTGCAAATGGTATTATATTCTTCTTTTGAACCATTACACCAATAAATTTTTTCAGGTTCTGCAAGAACCGCTATTTGCTCTACCCAAAGCTCCAGATCAGATTTATTGATGGGTTTATTACTAAGTGGAAATGAATTTTTGCTCATAGAACCGATATTAAATTTAATGTAATTGAATTTGAGGTTACACTTTTCTTTCGGCACAAAGATATTAATGCGAAAAAAAAACAACATGATTAATGTCATGTATGATGATGAAAATTATCAGTTAGAATGAATAAAAACCAATTCGTTTTTTTTATGGTAAAGTATATTTAGGTTAAAAATTTAATAGCAAATAGTTTTTTAGTCATACTTCAAATCAGTATTCATTTTTTGTTCTCCGCAGAGTTTACTTTCATAAGGTTTGGCTGCGGCAGTAACTCTGCGGTTTACTGGCAGTATCTCTCAATTTAACCTTGCACTCCTTCGCCGCAATGCTCCCATGCAGGCTTTGCCGTTAACAGTGTTGTTACCGTTAACATACGCTTATATAAAGCCCAATAGAATTACCTGAACGTACAAGAGTGCGACGCAAGAAAAGCATCATAGTAATTAAACAGCCCGGCTCAAAAAACCCATTCTGGCGCAAGTATGCAGAGGGGCTATGTGTGTTGGCGTACTTTTATTCTCCGCACAGTGTCCTTTCAAAGCTATGAGTGAGGCCAAGGCACTTTGCGGCTTTAATAACAAAATCATTAATTGTTATACGTTGCTTTAATAATTTCATTGCATTTACTAACTTTCCTCAAAGTAAATCTTGCCTGTAAGAAAAACGATATCAGAAAAAATGAACAGAGAATATACCCCGTAACAAGTTATACGTTATTACAGGATATTGATTTTTTAAAATAGCAAGAGCCGCAAAGTCCATGGCCTGAACACATGGGCTTTGCAGGAGACTGTGCGGAGAAGAAAAATGTATCTATCAGTAAATTATATAAATTAAACTGTAAATTATGAAAGGAGTCTGCAAGTTTATGGTGCTACATTGCACTTTTAAGGTTTGAAATTGATCACACCTCACTATTCTTAGTGAGGTTTTTATTTATTCTCCGCTCAGTGTCCTTTCATAGCTATGAGCAGGGCCAAGGCACTTTGCGGTTTTAATAACGAAATCATTAATTGTTATACGTTGCTTTAGCAATTTCATTGCATTTACTAACTTTCCTGAAAGTAAATTTTGCCTGTAAGAAAAACGATCATTATTTGCTGAGCTTGAAGAAAAAATTCAGCATTAATAAGCATTTCGTTTTCAACTAAGGAATAAAATAATAAACCTTGCAAAACTATACCAACCGACTATTTTGACGTTTTTAGCATCGTAAAATGTCGCATTTGCACTTTAATTGCTTTTTTGCGCAGGCTATTTTTGCTTAATCATCAATTAATAAAAAAATCTAAAAAAATGTCGCAAAACAAAATCACATCATCACTCTGGTTTCACACTAAAGACGGTAAAATGCAGCATGTAACCGATTATTACATAGCCATTTTCGCAGACAATTTTGAAGCAGGAAACGTTATACCCCTGGGTGAAACACCAAGCGGATACACAGAAATGAACAATATTAAACTTTTTGGCAATGATTACCTGTTTATGACTACAGCTATTGAGCATCATGCTTTCAATGACGCCTTTGCCATAATGCTATATTGCGATGACCAGCAGGAAATTGATAAATACTGGGATTATTTTACCAAAGATGGCAAAGAATCTATGTGTGGCTGGTGCATGGATAAATTTGGATTACGCTGGCAAATCATTCCTAAAAACTTTGGTGAATTAATGAGTAAACCGAATGCCTGGCAAGTGATGATGAAGCAGAAAAAAATTGTTATTGAAGAATACCTGCAATAAATACTGAACTACTAACAAGAGCGAAACGCAATAGTGGTAGTAAACAAAAAAACATGCATGTTAATGGTTGTTTTAGCTGCCAATGCTTCTATACTACGCTTTGATAAAAGATGACAGGTAATTTGAACGTACAAGTGAGTGACACAACAAAAGATGCTATTTGTACAGAGGTTGGGTACAAAAAAGTTTTGTCTTTTATCGACAGGCATTCGAACAGGGCTGCAAAAAAGTGCCCTGATTTGGTTGGTAAAGCACAGGTAGTTAATATGATTTAAATGAAACTATTGATATGCCTGCGTGGAATGATAATGCTAACCGCATCTGTTACAATATCTGCAGTGATATCATTTATTTTACCAAGATATTCCCCATCTACCTGGAAATGAACTTTCTTTTTGGCATGAATATGCAAAGAAGCTGTTTGAAGCACTTCTGTTTTTGCAGGATCATAAGGCATGTGCGTAATTAACATTTTGAAGATCTCTTTGAAAGAGACTTTTTTAACAATAATTACCTCAAACAAACCATCATTCAATTTGCCATTGGGGTTTATAAGGGCACCGCTACCATACTTTGTTGCATTTGCCAGTACAACCATTGCAGCGTCTCTTTTTAGCACGGCTTTATCCGTTTGTATTTCCAACTGCATAAGTGGCTTATTCCAAAGCACTTTCCACGATGCTTTTATATAACCCCACATTCCGCGTTTATGATTTGCTTCGGATTTTTTAACTACAAATGCATTGAACCCAATATCACTAAGATGGATACACACCTCGTTATTAACCTTAAGCAGGTGTATTTTTTTTACCAGTCCGTTTACAACAATATCAAGAGCCTGCCCTGCATCGCCGGGTATTTCCAATTCTTTTGCCATGCCGTTTGCGGATCCCGCAGGCAATATTGCCAAAGGAATATTTGTTTGCATTAAACACTGCGCTGCAAGTTTAACTGTGCCATCGCCCCCAACTGCAATAAGGCGCTGGGGTTTATATTCCACAATTTTGTGTTTTATTTTTTCAATGGAACATAGTTCCGAAAGGTAGAATAACTCAATTGTATGCGGGGTTGATGTAAAATAGTTCTGTATTGTGGTGTGCCAGTCTGTACTGTTATTTCCCGAACCGGGGTTAATAATGAAAAGCAATTTTAAAGCAGGTGTTTCAGTCATAGCATATTGATAACGTTGTTTAAATATCTTTGAAACCGTTATGGTAAGATCATCAAAATATAAAAATGCAACAGTAAAAGTTTATCACGGTTATGGCCACACACATGATCTTGTAGCGTATGGGCATGTTTTTAAAAACAAAACAGTATATCGCAACAATTATGCTACCAATGTGCTGCAGAATATCATCCATTTGCTCAGGTTGTTTTTTGTAAAGCCTTTGCCGCATGCAAAGGTTCAGTTAACCTGGGGAAACCAGGTTCTTTATTCCACTACTGAAGACGATGGTTTTTTTAAATTTGAGTGGAAGTCTGATTTTGAAGTAACCGCAGGATGGCATACCGTGGAAGTACATTTTTTAAACGAGGATGGAGACATTGCAGCAGCAGGACAGGGGAAAATTTTTGTACCACATTCTACGCAGTTTGCTTTTATATCAGATATTGATGATACCGTTTTAATGTCTTATTCTGCTACCGTTGTAAAAAGACTAAGGACGTTGTTTACAAAAAATCCCCATACCCGTAAAGTTTTTGCAGATGTTGTTAAGCATTATAAATTACTTGCAGAAGCGCATACAACATCAACAGTTCCGAACCCTTTTTTCTATGTATCAAGCAGTGAATGGAATTTGTATGATGACCTTAATGAATTTTTTAAACACAATGGTTTTCCAAAAGGTGCCTTCCTGCTTAACCAGGTAAAAAAATGGTTTCAGTTTTTTAAAACCGGTAAAACAAAGCACGGAGGAAAATTATTACGTGTTGTAAGAATATTAAATGCATTTCCCAAACAGCAGTTTATTTTACTGGGAGACAACTCTCAAAGTGACCCTTCCATTTATGCCTCCATTGTTGAAAAATACCCCGGAAAAATTTTCGCTATATATATCAGGAATATTCACCAAAAAAATGAAGCAGCTACAAAAGAAATATTATCTGGTGCAGAAAGGTCGGGTGTTCTTACCTGCTTTTTCAAAACCAATAAAGAAGCAATATTGCATTCAAAGAAAACAGGTTTGATAGATTAAGGTAACTAACCAATAGAACAGCGATATGTTTCCTGCTGCTGGTGTCTGCATTGCGCTAGCGTACCCAAATGATTTAGCATGGGTTACATGTATAACCGCTTCTATGCTACGCTCTGATAAAAGATAAACTATCATCTTAACGTACAAGTTTGCAAAGCAAGTGGCGATGCTATAAAGTTCCACAGTTGGTATCATTAAAAAATACCCCCTTAACCCGAACAAATGATATAACAGTATTCATTAAGCCATTTCAATATAACATTTAAGACTTAAATTTTTCTTGCAGGCAATCTTCGGCTGCTATAACTTTATTGAGCAAAGCGAAAATAAAAGCGGCTACATGTTTTGTACGGCATAGCTTTATGTAACTTAAAAAAAGATACTGCCTGTATAATGACCAACAGGATTGCACTAAAGTTGCTGAGCAGTATTTCAAGTGTACAATTATTCATGAACTATAGAACACACACGCAAATGAAGGATTAACGGTCAGACGGCTCAAAGCCGTAAGACCAATGTTGCCATCTTCGCTTTGCCGATTATTGTTCCTTAAGAGGAAGTGTGCGACGCAACAAAAGATACATTTATATTCAATGGTTCGGCTCAAAAAAAACAATCTTAATTTCTATGCACCTTTCTAAAAAAAACCTCGCTAACATACCCGACGCACGGGTGGTAAAGCCAAACGGGTCAATGTTTACATTCCCCGAAAAGATACTCCAGTTTGGCACAGGCGTTTTGCTTCGTAGCTTGCCGGATTATTTTATTGACAAGGCAAACCGTAATGGTATTTTTAATGGCAGGATTGTAGTTGTAAAGTCAACAGACACCGGTGACACCAATGATTTTGATGAACAGGATAATCTATACACGCTTTGTATTCGCGGTATTGAGCAAGGTAAAAAAGTTGAAGAAAATATTATTTGCTCCGCCATAAGCAGGGTGCTTTCTGCAAAGCAGCAATGGCAGGAAATTTTGCAATGTGCGCACAAACCTTTACTGAAAATTATTATTTCGAATACAACAGAAGCGGGCCTGCAGTTAGTGAAAGAAGATATCAATCAACAACCGCCTGTTTCATTTCCGGCTAAGCTTACGGCATTTTTATTTGAACGTTATAAAGCCTTCAGGGGAAGCCCTGCCAGCGGAATGGTAATTATACCAACTGAACTGGTAACAGATAACGGGAAAAAGTTACTGGCAATGGTGCTTGAGCTTGCTGCATTCAACAATCTTAATGAATCTTTTATTGAATGGGTTAAGAATTACAACCGCTTTTGTAATTCTTTGGTTGACCGGATTGTGCCGGGTAAGCCCGATGTAGTTGCCAAACAAGTAATTGAAAGTGAGTTGGGTTATACAGATGAACTGATGGCTGTTTGTGAAGTGTACCGTTTGTGGGCAATTGAAGGTGACGAACAGGTTCGTGCTGTGCTCTCTTTTGCAGAAGCTGATAAAAATATGATCATCGCACCCGATATTGAAATATATAAAGAGCTAAAACTCAGGTTGCTGAATTGCACGCATACATTGTGTTGCGGGCCGGCATTTTTATCGGGCTTTACTACTGTAAAAGAAGCAATGGATAATGTTTCATTTACAACATTCATGGAGGCATTGATGATGAAAGATATTGCTTCTGCTATTCCCTGTAACTTACCCGAAAATGCAGCATACGATTTTGGTATGCAGGTACTTGACCGTTTCCGTAATCCACATATAAAACACGAGTGGATCAACATAACGCTTTATTATTCGCTAAAGATGAAAATGCGCATGTTGCCTGTGTTACAGCGGTACTACGCATTGTATAATAAAGTGCCGGGATACATCGCAGCTGGCTTTGCAGCATATCTTTTATTTATGAAAGCAACAAAGCAGCAGGAGGGAAAATATTTCGGTGAAAGCAATGGGAAGCCTTATCCAATCAATGATGAACATGCTGCGTGGTATTATGAATTATGGCAACAAAAAGACATTAATAAAATTGTAGCAGAAACATTACAAAACAAAACTTTGTGGGATATTGATCTTTCACAATTAAACGGGTTTGCATATGCTGTAAATGCAAAGCTCCAATTGTATATAAAAGAAGGAGTAAAGTTTTAAAATATTTATTGACCAGGCTGCAGAATTACTATTGAGATTTTCTTGCGTCGCACTCTTCGGCTGCTGTAGCTTATTGTGCAAAGCGAAGATAAATGCACCAGCATGCCTTGTAGGTTCCGATATGTTATTCAGTTTTTGCATTTTTGTACGGTTTGTCAATAAAAGTTGGCAGAATAAATAACGCAGCATACTTTAGTGCTCAACGAAATTATACGAGGCTTTTTAATAAATGCTCTTAAAAAAACAACACATGAAACTCTTATTGGTCTTTATTTCTGTAATCCTGTTTTCATCCTGCGCTACATTACAGGTTGCCAGTGAAAGAAGTACCAAGAACATGAACAGTCTTGGAATTGAATGGACATATTCGGGCAACCTGAATGAAATATTGCCACCAAAACTCGACTCTTCGGTAAATGCAGCAATGGAAAAATTTAACGCAGAACATCATGCCTTTACGGTGCATAAGAAATTACCGAAAGACAAAGACTATATAACAGTTGACTTTATTAAAGGCAAAGTTGCCACCCAGGGGCAAAAGGCAGCAGGCTATATTGTTACAGGTTTAGGAATAGCAGCACCAATAGCACTTATTGCTGTAAGCAGCCCTATTGTTATTACTTTCTACTACTGGCCGTTAAATGTTTTATATTCGGATGTAGCGTTATCTCCTTCTTTGTCTTATGAAAAAACAAGGGATAAAAAATTGAATGCAGGTACCGGTGCTTTGTTTGCCAAAACAACACCACAGGTAAACAAACTGGTGAATAAATATTCAGTCGGATTTTATGAAGTACTTGTAAAAATTGAAACCCAGCTAAAGCAGCATTAACCTGCACAACAAATCAAAGTATATAATTTACCTGCCAGATAAAATATACTAACCCAATAAATGCGGCCTTTCGCGGTAAACCTTCCAGATAAATTCGCCAAAGATGGTATTGGCCCATGCAAACCATTTTCGTGTAAAATTCTTAGGATCATCCTTATTAAAACTCTCATGCATAAAGCCGGTACCGGCATGTGTTTTTTGTAAGGTATCTATGCACATTTTTATTTCGGCGTCGTTATTTGAGGTTAGTCCGCGCATAATAATACTCAATGGCCAGATCATATCAATCCCCGCATGCGGGCCGCCAATACCTTCTGCTGCACTACCTTTAAAGAAGAAAGGATTGTTTTGAGAAAGTACATAATTCCTCGTGTTCTGATACAGAGGATCTGCTTCATCAAGAATGCCGAGATAAGGCAGGGAGAGCAGGGAAGGAACATTGGCATCATCCATTAAATTAAAACTGCCAAAGCCGTTTACTTCGTAAGCAAACATTTTTCCGAATGTTTTATGTTCAATAATTCCTTCAGCAAACACTGCGTTTTTTATTTGCTGGGACAACGCATGAACTTCCTGTGAAAAAAGTTCTTCTTCTTTAGCCGCGCTTCCTATTTTATTGATCTGGTCAAGCGCCCTGTATGCAAAAAGGTTGCTTGGTATAAGATAAGGAAACACTGTGGCATCATCACTTGGCCTGAACATGGAACAGATCAATCCATTTGGCTTTACGGGATACCCATAACCGCTCAAAGGCACGCCATCTGTGGCCCAGGAAGTATTGCGCTGAAAAGTGTAGGATCCCTGGCTATGAAATCTTTGTTGTTCCCTGAATGTTTTTACAATCAGTTTCATTGCCGCTACCCATTGATCATCAAAGGGTGTTGTGTCGCCGGTTTCTTTCCAGTAACCATAACTTAAACGCATGGGGTAACACAAACTGTCTATCTCCCATTTGCGTTCGTGAATGCCGGGTTTCATATCTGTGATGTCCGTGCTTTTCCACTCACTTACTTTGTTTACATCTTTATAAAAAGCATTCGCATAAGGATCTTTTAAAATGCATTTTACCTGGTGATTAATTACACCTTTAATCAGTTCTTTTAATGCCACATCCTCTTTGCAGAGTGGAATGTAAGGCCAAACCTGTGCGGTACTGTCGCGCAGCCACATAGCATCTATATCGCCGGTTATTACATAAGTATCGGGTTTGCCATTAATGATTTCAAAATCTACGGTTGTGTCGAGCGTATTGGGAAAGCAGTTCTCAAACATCCAGCCGAGTTTTTTATTGCCAATCTTGCTTTTTACTTCTTTAATGAGTTTTTCAACTGCAACACTTTTAAACTTCCGGCTGGCTTCGGCGGTGCGCACCACGGGAAATTCAAGGCCCTTGTTTGCTGCAGATGAATATTTAGATGCTGCTATTGCTGCAGAGGCCAATGCTGTTTGTTGTAAAAATTTTCTACGTTGCATAAGAAACTTTGATTAAATAAAGATTGCAAAAAAGGAACAGGGTTGCTTATTGCTGAATAATAATCTGAACGTAAAAGAGTGCGACGCAAGAATGAATAATAGTAGTAACTCTGCCCGGTTAAAACTATTGCTCCTGCCATACTTTAAGATAATCAATAAGGAACTCATTGGGCAGCACGGAATCGTCTACTTTATTAAACACAAAATCGCCGCCGATGGCGAGATTCAAGATAAAATGAAAACGTTCGTTATACGGATAAGGAACCCCTTTTTTATTGGTGATATCTGCAATGGTGCCCTCGTGATATTTGATGCCATCAACAAGCCATTCAATTTTATCCTTCTGCCAGATAATTGAATATATATGAAAATCATCGCCCCATCCGCCGGCTACAGGCCTTACCAGCTTACCACCTTTTAAGCGATTGTTGGGTGGTGCGGGACCGTAATGCATGGTGCCGTATAAAGTATCCGGTGTTTGACCTTTGGTTTCCGTAATATCTATTTCGCCACTCATGGGCCAGGGCCCGAATTTGCTGTCAGTAGGCATCATCCATATAGCGGGCCACATGCCCAGACCTAAAGGAATTTTTGCCTTTATTTCCATTTTACCAAAAGTAAAATCTGCCTTTTTGCTGGTAGTGAGTCTTGCAGAAGTATAATGGCGTGTTAGGTAATCTTCTTTTAATCCGCGTATGTGCAGCAGACCATCTTTTACATAAGCATTGGTATCTCTTGCAGTATAAAATTGCAATTCATGATTGCCGCCGCCCTCATCGTTCACTTCATAATTCCATGTGCTGGTATCAAGCCTGTTGCCGTTAAAATTTTCTTCCCAAACAAGCTTCCATTTTTTTGTTGTGGTTTGCGAATACACATTAGCAGCAACAAAGATTACAAAGAAACAAAGCAGCAATCGTATATTTTTCATAAAAGAGAATTAATAAACATCCGTCATAACAGGCGTGGTTTCTTTACCCATCAATTCAATAAATTTTCTTTCATTTACCAGGTAGCCGTTGCCTTTTGCGCAGAAATGCACTTTTAAATTTTCAACACTTAACGGACTGCCTTCATGAATATCGGCAATATTGGTATGACTTATTTCGTGGCCATCTATAATAATTACAAGCCCGCTGCCGATAGCTTCCATTCGGTTGCCGTAGGTTATCAACATGCCGGTATCTTCGCCCAGCCCGATACCAATACAGGACGGATTTGCAGCAACAACCTGCGCTAATCTTCCAAACCTTCCACGTTTTTCAAAGTGCGAGTCGAAGATCACATTATCCATAAAACCCAGGCCGGTGGTTGTTTTTACTTCGCCCTTTAAATGTGCACGGCTGGCATTGCCTTCGTAAATCATGGTACTGCTCATAGCCATCGCACCTGCTGAAGTTCCTGCAATTACCAGCTTTTCGTTTTGGTACCTGTGGGTAATTGTTTTTAGAAATTGTGTGCCGCCAAATACTGCGGTTAAACGTAACTGATTGCCGCCGCTAAACATAACACAATCACAATTGCGAATGCGCCGCAGGTGATCTTCGGTGGCAACATCTTCGCGGTTGCGTATATGCATAAGGCCAATATTGGTGCAGCCAATTTTACCAAATGCATCTAAATAATTTTCGCCTACTTCGTATGGGATGGTTGATGCGGTAGTAATAACTTCAATGCGTGCATTAATGCCGCCTGCTTCGTTAACAATGCGGCGCAGTATGCCAGCTTCAAAAAAATTATGGTTGCCCCGGTGAATATCGTCCCTGTCTAATTCCGAACCCTTGTCTTCTGCTCCGCCGATCGCTATAAGTTTTCCTTTGGGAATGCTCATGCCTTTGTATTAGTGATTGTTACAAAAATAAGGGAAATGGGTGCTTTGCACTTAAAAGATGCCGTGGCTTTAATCTTTGGTTGATAATATGAGGAAAAGTTATGGGCCAGGCTGAAGTGGTACTATTAAGTTTTCGTTGTGTCACTCACTTCTACGTTCAGAACTTTATTGAACTTTTACCGAAGCGAATGAATGCGGGTAATAAAAGAGTTCCAGCAAAAAGCTTTAAATCAAAATTTATCCGGGTAATTTAATTTTTCCCTATCTTTCTTTTTCGTCTCCGCTTCGCAATGTTCATGCATATTCTGCAGTACAAGAGCGCGACGCAAGGAACGATCACCAAAGAACTAATTGCCGGGTACAAAAAAGTTGTAAGTAATAAGTAAATACAAAACCACAAACTAAATTTTGCTTGTATGAGAATTGAAGACATTAAAGTATTGAAAGGCCCGAATTACTGGAGTGTGCGCCGTTTGAAACTGATACAGATGCGGCTGAACCTGGAAGAAATGGAACAAAGCCCCACGAATAAAATTCCGGGATTTAGGGAAAGGCTTGAAAAATTATTCCCGTCTATGTACGAGCACCGTTGCAGCGAAGGTGTGCCCGGCGGTTTTTTCATGCGTGTAGATGAAGGTACCTGGATGGGCCATGTGATAGAACATATTGCACTGGAAATTCAAACTCTGGCTGGTATGGATTGTGGCTTTGGCCGTACCCGCACCACAGGCGAAGAAGGCATTTATTATGTAGTATTCAGTTATATGGAAGAAGATGCAGGCGTTTATGCAGCAAAAGCTGCAGTGCGTATTGCACAGGCACTTGCGGATGGAACAGCATATGATCTTGCGCCAGATATTCAGCAACTGCGTGAGATACGGGAAGATACCAGGCTTGGGCCGTCAACCGGTTGCATCGTTGAAGAAGCATTAAAGCGTGGCATACCGTACATACGTTTGAATAAACAAAGTTTGGTGCAATTGGGTTATGGCGTGCATCAAAAACGTATTCGTGCAACCATTGCAAGCACTACCGGCAATATTGCGGTGGATATTGCCTGCGATAAAGAAGAAACAAAAAACCTGTTGGGTGCCGCAGAAATACCAGTGCCTGGCGGCACAGTAGTTAGAAGCGAGGCTGGGTTAGAACAGGCTGTAAATAAATATGGTTATCCGTTGGTTATAAAGCCCATTGATGGCAATCATGGTAAGGGCAATACTACCAATATTACCACCTGGGAGCAAGCGCTTACTGCTTTAGAAGCTGCGCAGAAATATGGCCGTAGTGTGATTGTAGAAAAATTTATTACCGGGTTCGATTTTAGAATACTTGTCATTAATTATAAATTTATCTGCGCTGCATTGCGCACCCCTGCTGCCGTTACCGGCGATGGAGAACATACCATTCAATGGCTTATTGAGGAAACGAATAAAGATCCGCGCCGTGGCTATGGTCATGAAAAAGTATTAACACAAATTACCATTGACCAGTTTACCCAGAAGATGCTGGATGAGGTAAATTATACTTTGGAAACGGTGCCGCCAAAAGGTGAATTGGTATTGCTGAAACCAACAGCAAATCTTTCTACCGGTGGTACATCAAACGACGTAACCGATGAAGTACATCCCGAAAATATTGTAATGTGCGAACGTATTGCAAAGATCATTGGCCTGGATATTTGTGGAATTGATATTATGGCTAAAGACCTGCGCACACCCGTAAGTGAAAATGGCGGTGCTATACTGGAAGTGAATGCAGCACCGGGTTTCCGTATGCACATAGAACCCAGCGAGGGTTTACCAAGAAACGTTGCAGAGCCTGTAATTGATATGCTGTTCCCCAACAGAAGCGAAGGGCGAATTCCGATTATTGCAATCACCGGCACTAATGGCAAAACTACCACTACACGTTTAACCGCACATATTTGTAAAACAGCAGGAAAGAAAGTAGGCTATACAACCAGTGATGGTGTTTACATCCAAAACCAGATGCTGATGAAAGGCGATTGCACTGGTCCGCTGAGTGCACAGTTTGTGTTGAAGGATCCAACGGTTGACTTTGCGGTTCTTGAATGTGCAAGAGGTGGACTATTAAAAAGTGGTCTTGCATTTCAAAATTGTAATGTAAGTATTGTTACCAATGTTACGGCCGATCACCTTGGCCTTGGCGGCATTGATACACTCGAACAAATGGCCCGTGTAAAAGCCGTGATTCCTGAAACAACTTTTAAAACCGGCTTCGCTATTTTAAATGCAGAAGATGATCTTGTTTATGATATGCACAAAGGACTTGAATGTAACGTAGCATATTTTAGTATGGACGAAAATAACCCAAGAATAAAAGCTCATTGTGCTGCTGGTGGTTATGCAGCCGTATATGAAAACGGCTATATTACTATCATGAAAGGTACCTGGAAAATACGTGTTTCAAAAGTTACCGATATTCCTATAACCTACGGTGGTAAAGCATTGCACAATATCATGAATACATTGCCTGCGGTATTGGCTACCTATCTTTTTAAAGATATTTCTATTGAAGATATCCGCAGTGCATTGAGTACGTTTGTGCCTTCTGCATCGCAAACCCCGGGGCGTTTGAACCTGTTTGAGTTTAAACATTTCAAGTTCCTTGTCGACTTTGCGCACAATCCCGCTGGCCTTGAATTGCTCTGCGATTTTGTAACCAAAATGGATGGCACACCAAAGGTGGGCATCATTAGCGGTACTGGGGACAGAAGGGATGAAGACATTAAAGAACTGGGTCGCATATCTGCACGATGTTTTGATGAGATTATTATTCGCCAGGACAAAAACCTGCGTGGCCGCACAGCCGAAGAAATTGTAAACCTGCTGGTAGAAGGCCTCAACGAAACCAAGGCGAAAGATATTCCTATAACGATTATTTACAACGAAAAAGAAGCCATCATGCATGCTTATAACACTGCTAAGCAGGGCTCTCTTGTAACCATTATGTGCGATGTAGTTGCAGAAGCATTGGATCTTATAAAAGCTTTGAAAGAGAAAGAAGATATGGAAGGGTAGCAACTGTGTAACTCAATAATTTTAAAAGCTGGTTATCATTTTTCGGTAACCAGCTTTTGTATTTTATGGCATCGGTTGTTGTGTCACTCACTTGTACGTTCTTAACTTGATTCACCTTCAGGTTGCGGCTGTCGATTGCTGCTATACAATCCAACCGTACAAGTGTGCGACGCAAGAAAAGCCTCATACTTATTCAAAAGAATGGCTCAAAATAATGACTTTTAATATCGTGATTTTAGGTACCGGTATTCTACTGGTCAGATGCCGGATTATTTAAAACTGCAGGTGTTTTTTTAGATTTATTTTCTGCTGTAATTCCATTAGCTGTTTGGTTGATGGCATTCAATAAAGAGTTAGCGCCCGGCGCATCTTCGGTGAGCTGCCATATCATAATGCCACCGGCTTTTTGCTTTGCAAGTTTTGTTTTCTTTATAATGGTTGGCATACCATTATAATAAACGGTGTCTGTAATTTTATCAGTGTTTTCTGCGCCGGGGTATTGAATTATAAGATCGCCATAAGCATATTCATTTTCTGATGCTTTGTTATAAAATCCCCATCCATAAAAAGGAACACCGAGGCCGGCTTTATTCTGCGGTAACCCTTTTGCAGCCCAGAATTTAAGGTCGCTCACCGCCATAGAATATGGTGCATGCGGACCGGGATTATCAGGCTCCCACGGCCCTGTTGCATCGTAGCTCATGATGTTTACAAAATCAAAATAATTAAATGTTGAAGCAGGTATTTGATCTGCAAACCATGTAGCAACTGCAGCAGTAACCAATTTGCCATTGGGTTTTAAAACAGCAGATAAAACCTGGATAAAATTGCCGTAATTGTTACCAATAATATTGCCTTCAAGGTCAACATCAAGTCCGTCTAAATTATTTTGCTGTACATAAGCAAGCAGCTTTCTGCAAAAAGAATCTACACGGCCAGTTGCAGTTAAAAGTTTCCAGTTTTTATCGGTGCCCCCAAGGTCTGCGCCACCCAGCGACATTAAAACCTTTACCTGCTTTGCATGTGCATTATTTACAACAGTTGCAAGGCCGGGAAACGCTGTAAGGTTGCCTGTTTTATCCGGGTTGGCAAATGCAATATTCAGGTGCGTGATCTTTGTAAAATCTATGTTTTGTGCGTTATGCGGAAAATTATCCCATGTATTCAGGTAACCCACAATGCGGAACTGCGAATATGTATTTTGTAATGACGCTGACAGTAAAAAAAGAACGCAAAATGTATAGGCACGTTTCATAGCAAGATGATTTTAAAAATTTAAAATTAGTTAGAAAAAGCGATGAGTGCCTTATTCAGAAGGTGTATTTAAAAATTTTCGCTGTTGTTGGCACCCCCGCCGGCAACCTTCGCTTCATTCTGCGCTACGGTAAAAGCTCAATAAATAATCTAAAAGTACCAGTGTGCGACGCAAGGATGCTTAATAGTATTCCCTATGCCCGGCTCAAAAAATTTCTTTACAAACAGCTTTGGAAAATTGTATTTTACACTTTAAACCAAAACGCTATGAAACGTTTATTCATTTTCTGCTGCACTTTTTTTGTTGCGATGATTGCTGTTCACGCAAATGCCCAGGGCTTTGATTCTGTTGAAATAAAAACAAATAAAATAACTGACAATATTTACATGCTGGAAGGCGCCGGTGGCAATATTGGTGTGCTTACCGGAAAGGATGGGATTGTGTTGATCGATGATCAGTTTGCACCGCTTTCTGAAAAAATAAAGAATGCTTTGAAAGCACTAAGCGATAAGCCGGTAATGTTTGTGATCAATACACATTTTCATGGCGATCATACCGGTGGAAATGAAAATTTTGGAAAAGATGGGGCGATCGTTGTTTCGCAGGAAAACAGCCGCATAAGAATGACGAAAGATGAGTTTACGGCTGCATTTAATATGAGCCAGCCTGCAGCGCCTTACGATGCTTTGGCGAAAGTAACATTTACTGAATCTGTTACGCTGCATTTGAACGGAGAGACCTTAGAGCTGACTCATATAACCAATGCGCATACCGATGGCGATGCGATTATTTATTTTAAAGAATCAAATGTTATTCATACAGGCGATGTGTTTGTAAGGTATGGCCTGCCATTTATTGATCAGCCACACGGCGGCAGTATAGACGGCATGATAAAGGGTGTTGATAAAATACTTGCTATTGCAAATGAAAATACTAAAATCATTCCGGGGCATGGGGCATTGGCAAACAAAAATGATTTGATAGAATATAAAAAGATGCTGCAACTTTTGCGCGACAGAATTGCTGGTGCCATGAAAGCTGGCAAAACACTTGATCAAATTATTAAAGCTGATCCCACAAAAGGATATACGGCAGTATTCGACCGGTCTGCGTTTATTACCCTTGTTTATGATTCCCTGAAAAAGTGACTTTGATTTTTATTAAGTATTAAAAATTTCTTACTGGCTTATTCAGTTATTTTTTTAAATACCAGCAGTAGTTTTTTATGGCATCAACTGTTGCGTCGCAATCCTTTCATCGTTCGGATCAATTTCCGGCAATCACGCGAAGATTGATGTTTTGGTGCTCAGTAAAGAATCTGAAAGTACAAGTGTGCGACGCAACAAAAGCCTCATTTTATTCAAAAGCCTGGTTCAATAAATTAATGCTTCTTCTCAAGATATCTTATTACCGCTAAACGGATATCAGATTTCGAATCTTCTACAGATTTTACGGCATCATAAGTTTTTACAACTTCGGGATTGCCGGGATTTAGAAAATCAAGATTCGCTTCTTTACCGCTAAATATAAAATCGCCCATTGCAACATGATAAGTTTTTGCTGCATCAATTGGTGTATTATTTAACTTCCATATATTGGCAGGCTCATTATAAGTTACCGCTTCATTATATAAAAGAAACCCGCCAATGCCTGCATTTTTTCTACCCTGCTCAAGGGTTTTTAACAATAAACTCCCTTTCATATCTGCCTCACGAATACCGCCGCCAAATGGAAGCGTACGGATGACATCATACTCCGTTAAAGGCATTTGTAAAATATCGTCTACACGTATAGAACCTGCATTCAGCAGCACTACATCGGCATTCGGTACTGCATCGGCCATGCCTGCAGTAATTAACCTGGTAAGGTTAGTTACATGGCTCCTTATCTGGCTTTCCCTGCCATCAAGCGGCTCACCCGTGGTAATTAAAATCTTTGCTGCATCAAAACCTAAGGAACTGTAATTGCTATCGGCAATCTTGGTCCACTTTTGCACAACAGCATTGGTAGAACTGTCTAACGGAATGCTTTGATCCAAAAATATATTTTCAGGTTTTACCTTTTGTGTTCCTTTCTTTTTATTGATGAGCAGCTTAATTACGTAAGCAGATTTTGCGTTGGCCAAAGCTTTAGTAATATAAATATTTCCAATTTTTTCAAAACGCATATCATGCTCATGTCCGCCGATAATAAATGCAAGGCCGGGAATTGCTTTAGCCAGTATTTCATCATCCTGGATTGATTGATGCGTAATTGCTATTACGGCATCAACAGAATCTTTTATTTGATTGTACAATTCTTTTGCAGTGGTTAGCGGATCTGTGTAGGCAACATAATCTGCCTTATTAAAAGGAAGTGTTATACCAATAAAACCAATTTTAACAGCAGTGCCATCTTTATCGTGCAGGGCAAGTATAAATGTTTTTGGAAAGGGGTATTCCTTACCTGCTGTTGTTTTGGTAAAAGGCAGCAATGAATCTTTCACCTTATGAAAACTGTTTGAAGATATCCAGAGAAAATTCGATTCGTTAATGCGGCTTTGCAATTCAGATTCTGTTATATCAAACTCATGGTTGCCAAAAACAGCAATATCAAATCCTGCTGCATTCATTGCATCGATCATCTGCTGGCCGCGGATACGTTTTCCCTGGTACTGAATGCTGTTATAAACAGAAGGGCTTACAAAATCGCCGGCCATTACAAGAAGTGTGTTCGGATTTTTTTGAACATACTGCTGTTTTAAAGTGGCTACTCTTGCCATACCGCCTTCAGTTCCGTTTGCCAAAGGGGCTATCTCGTACACATCATTCACCTGCACGAATGTGATTTCGATCTTGCCATCATCTTGAGTTGAAACTGCACGCTGCGTGGTTTTGCAGGATACGATACTGATGACTAACACAATTGTTAAACAGTGCAGGAAATATTTCATAATAGTTTGAATTTATCTAACGCCTGTATCACTTAACTACCGCCTTCGTAGCTTCCTGTATTAACATTTGCGCAGTATTCTGATCATCTTTTAAAGCAACCTGGTAAATAATTTTTACATCCGCATTGTAAAAAAGAAATGTTGGTGTAGAAACAATATTCAGCTTTTGCTTTTGCACAAAAGCAAGCGTCTCCATTTTATTTGCTTCAAGCCTGTAACTAATAAAATGGTCATTATAATATTTTGAAACTTCTGCATTTTTAAAAGTGGGTTCAAAAGCCATACAGGTATGGCAATCCGATGCATACACTTCCAGAAATACTTTTTTGTGTTGTGCTTTTGCAAGATCAAAAACGGTGCGCAGGTTTCCATTCGTAATAAAATTTATTTGCCCGTAACACGCAGAACATGCTATAACAAAAAACAACAGGCAACCAAATTTTTTATACCGGCTCATACTTTTCTATTTCCTCAAATATAAACTTCTTTTGCTATTGCAATAAGAAGGCTGCACATGCAATCTTTTTTTATGAGCCCGGCTATTGTATTTTATAGCATCGCCTGTTGCGTCGCACACAAATACGTTCTAATTTTATGACGGCAAAAGGCTCGGCCCGCTGCTGTTTTACGGTAGTTCACTTTAAGTTCTGTTGAAATACAAAAGCTCAAAAAATAAAATACACAACGAAATGAAAATTTGTGTTGCACAAACAAAGCCCGTTAAAGGAAACATTGAAGCCAATATTAACAATCACAAGAAATTGATCAACCTGGCTATTGATAGCGGTGCAGACACCATCATATTCCCTGAACTCTCATTAACCGGTTACGAACCCGAACTTGCAAAAGAATTGGCAATTGCCCCGGAAGACAGCAGTTTGAATGTGTTCCGGGAAATCAGTGATAAAAGCCAAATCACAATTGGCGTGGGAATGCCAACAAAGGCGATTCATGGCATTTGTATCAGTATGCTGCTTTTTCACCCAAACAAACCAAGGCAAACCTATTCGAAAAAATATTTACATGCCGATGAATTGCCATTTTTTGTCAGCGGACAAAATGATGCTTTTTTAATCAACGGCAAAACCAATATCGCATTGGCAATTTGTTATGAATTATCAGTTCACGAACATGCTGAAAACGCTTTTAAAAACGGGGCAGAAATTTATATTGCCAGTGTTGCCAAAACAGTTAATGGGGTTGAAAAAGCCGTTAAAAGTTTATCGGAGATTGCAAATAAATATTCTATGACTGTGCTGATGTCGAACTTTATCGGGCACTGCGATAATTTTGATTGCGGCGGAAGAACATCTATTTGGAATAACAAAGGCATCCTGATCGGGCAATTAAACGATAGCGATGAAGGAATATTGATTATCGATACAATCACACAGGAACTCATCACGAAAACAATTTAAAAAAAAGAATCTGCCAGATAATCTTCACTTTGCTCAATAAAGCTATGCAAGCCGAAGAGTGCCCTTCGGCTACGCTCAGGATAAACTTGCAAGAAAAGCTTCATAGTACTCCAAATGCCTGTCTCAAAAAATCTGTCTTCATTACCGATGCATTGAAAATATTAATGGTATCTTTCATTTAAATCTTACAACAATGATGAAACATTTTTTGCTGGTGTTATTAATACTGCCACTGCTTACACTTGCGCAGAATTATGATGAACAGATTAATAAAAATGTTGCCGAAATAATACCCAAAGTAGTAGAATGGCGCAGGAATTTTCATCAGAATCCTGAACTCTCTAACCGTGAATATAAAACCGCTGCAATTGTTGCGGCATACTTAAAATCATTAGGGCTTGAGGTAAAAACAGGTGTTGCAAAAACGGGTGTGGTGGGCATATTAAGGGGCGGAAAACCGGGCCCTGTAATTGCATTGCGCGCCGATATGGATGCGCTGCCTGTAACAGAAAGAAACGATCTCTCTTTTAAATCTGTGGTAACAGATACTTTCAACAATCAAACAGTAGGCGTAATGCATGCTTGCGGCCACGACTCGCATACCGCAATGCTGATGGGCACTGCTGCCGTATTAAGTAAAATGAAAAAAGATGTGCCCGGCACAATAGTATTTTTATTTCAACCCGCAGAAGAAGGCCCGCCCAATGGCGAAGAAGGCGGCGCACCTTTAATGATAAAAGAAGGAGCCCTCGATAACCCTAAAGTAGAAGCTGTTTTTGGTTTGCATATCATGAGCAATATTGAAGCAGGCACCATTCAATACAGGCCGGGCCCTTTAATGGCATCGTCTGATTGGTTCACCATAAAAGTAAAAGGTAAGGGCAGTCACGGTTCAATGCCGTGGCAGGGCATCGATCCTATTGTTGTATCATCGCAAATTATACAGGGCCTTCAAACCATTGTAAGCCGGCAGGAAGATCTAAGCAAAGCACCGGCTGTGATTACGGTGGGTGCAATTAATGGCGGTGTGCGCAGCAACATTATTCCCGAAGAATGCGTAATGATCGGTACCATTCGCACACTCGATAGTAAAATGCAAACCGATATTCATGAAAGAATAAAACGCACAGCAGAAATGATTGCATCAAGCGCAGGGGCAACAGCGCAGGTAACGATCGCTTCAAAAACATTGGTAACGTTTAACGATTCAATGCTTGTAAGTGCAACACTGCCTGCATTACAGGCCGCTGCAGGTAAACAAAATGTAATACTCCGCAACTGGATCATGGGCTCTGAAGATTTTTCTTATTTCAGCGAAAAAGCACCCTCGTTTTTCTTCTTTCTTGGCGGTATGCCCAAAGGCAACGATCCTGCCAAAGCGCCGCCGCACCATACCACAGATTTTTTTATTGACGAAAGTGGCTTTGATGTTGGCGTAAAAGCATTCTGTGAAATTGTGTTCAACTACGGATCGCAAAAAAAGAATTAGTGCAATTATTATTTTTTTTTGAGCCCGGCTGAAGAATATGCATGAGGCTTTTCTTGCGTCGCACACTTATACTGTTGGATATTTTATTGAGCTTTAATTGAAGCGTAGGTAATAAAAACAAAGTCAACCTTTTTATCACATGGACTACTTGCAAAAAATCATCATCGATTTTGAAATTCATTCCGTGGATGGAATCAAAGAGTGTTTTAAAAACGGCATTGATCCAAATTTGATACACAATGGAAAACCGCTGATTTATGAAATGATCAACATGTATGCACGTGGGCCGATGTTTAAAAAATGCATCGAAGCTTTTGTGGTTTATGGTTTAGAATTTGACGATAAAGTTTTATTGGCAGTTCTGTTAGATGATACAGGTTCGCTTGAAACACATTTAACACAGAACAAAGAAGCACTAAACAAAAAGTATTCATTGGACTGCACTTTTACACCGCTTTACAATGCCTCTCTGCTGCATATCTGTGCCGAATACAATCACTTGGCCTGTGCAGAAGTTCTTGTAAAACATGGTGCCAATATCAACGAAAAAGCAGGTACGGATGAATACGGCTTTGGCGGACAAACACCAATCTTTCATACCGTAAATCAAAACTTAAATCAGTCTGCAGACATGCTGAATTACCTGCTTTCTGAATCAGCAGATCTTACGATAACTGTTAAAGGATTGATCTGGGGAAAAGGCTATGAATGGGAAACACTAATTCCTTCTGTAAATCCGATCAGTTACGCAATGATGGGTTTACTGCCACAAATGCACAGGAATGAAATTACCATTTCAAAAACGGTATCGCTATTGCTTAAAAATGCTTATGGAATTGATTACACAGCAAAGAATGTTCCCTGCGCTTATTTGAAAAAGTAGCTTGCCAAAGTAAATTTTCGCTTTGATAAAAGCTCAATAGAATATCCAACCGAACACGAGTGCGACGCAAGAAAAGCTTCATTCATGCACTGCTGTTTGGCTCATAAAAAAACTACATAATCAAATATTCGCCTTTCTTGTTAACGGCGATCAGGGGGAGCTGTTTTGTTTTTTCAAAAGCGTCGTAAGCCTCTTTAAGTTTTACAGCAAATTTTTGTACAGATGGATTGTCTTTTGTAATGCGGGTGAGATATTCCATACTCTGCTGGTTGCTATACCGAACCGGAAAAATGTGAACGGGAATGAAATCCTGGCCATTACTTTTGGCGCTTGCGGTAAGCAGGTAAAGCTCTTCTATCTGTGCATCCATTATAGGGATACACCCAATAGTAACACAACTGCCATGTATATAAATGCCGCCGCCAGGCCTCAAAGAATCGCTGAGTAATTTATCTGATTCGTTGGGGTAATTTAATTTAAGCGACAAGTGATAATCGCTTCTTGGATTAAATTCGTTGATGTAATAAAAACCTTCGGGCACCTGGTAATCGCCTTCCATTCTTTTAGGGCCAAGGGTACCGGCGAGCGCACATACTTTATAAGTTTTAAACAGTTTATAATCTTCGGTAGAATTATTGCGCACCCATATCTCTAACTGGCTGTCGTATTTAAAGGAACGCACATAAACCTGCCTGGGTGGCCATTGCAGCCCTTTAGCTTCGAACTGTTTACGCAATGTGTCCTGCTTGAATTTAAGTGCCATTGAAACATTTGGATAGTTTTTCTGCGACTCCAGAAACGAAGGCTGTGCAAAGCAGGAAATACATATTAAAAACATCACGATTGCTGTAAGGTAATATTTCATGGCTGTAAAAGTATCTAAATTAATCTTTATGAATGCAGGCACACCGGTTAAAAGTTGATAAAAGCATTTCATTTGCAAACGATGAAGAATGTATTTTATTATTAAATTAAAAAAGCCTGCAGATAAAATTAACTGCAGGCCATGCAAAAAAATATTTTGTAAAATATGCATTACAGGTTACCCCTTAAATCCTGCTCCCTCTCAATTGCTTCGAACAAGGCTTTAAAGTTTCCTTTGCCAAAACTCTGTGCACCCTTGCGCTGAATAATCTCGAAAAACAGTGTGGGCCTGTCTTCTACGGGTTTGGTAAATATCTGCAACAGGTAACCCTCATGGTCCCGGTCAACCAAAACCCCGAGTTCTTTTAGTGAAGCAATGTCTTCATCAATATGCCCTACGCGTTCTGTTAATTCATCGTAATAAGATGTTGGCACTTTCAGAAATTCAATGCCACGGTTCTGTAAATCGGTAACGGTTTCAACAATATTGCTGGTAGCAAGCGCAACATGCTGGCAACCCTCACCACCGTAATAATCCAGGTATTCTTCAACCTGCGATTTCTTTTTGCCTTCTGCGGGTTCGTTTATGGGGAATTTAACAAAACCATTTCCATTACTCATTACCTTACTCATCAAAGCAGAATATTCAGTAGAAATATCTGCATCATCAAAAGTCAGAATATTGCGAAAGCCCATTACTTCTTCATAAAAATGAACCCAGGGGTTCATCTGGTTCCAGCCCACATTACCCACACAATGGTCTACATACATCAGCCCTGTTGAAGGCGGATCATAATTCGATTTCCATTCCCTGTAGCCGGGCAGAAATACGCCGTTGTAATTGTTACGTTCAATAAATAAATGCACCGTATCGCCGTACGTATGAATGCCGCTTAATACCACTACGCCTTCATCATCAGCTAATGTAACGGGTTCCATATAACTTTTTGCACCGCGCATAGTGGTTTGCCGCCATGCATCTGTTGCATCGTTCACTTTTAACGCCAATGTTTTAACACCATCGCCGTGTTTATAAATATGATCAGCAATTGGGTTGCCGCTTCTTAACGGTGTAGTAAAAACAAAAGTGAGTTTATTTTGGCGCACCGCATAACTGGCCCGGTCTTTAACGCCCGTCTCAGGCCCTGAATAAGCAAGGCTTTGAAACCCAAATGCGGTTTTATAAAAATGGGCTGCCTGCTTTGCATTGCCCACATAAAATTCCACATAATCAGTGCCCAGTAAAGGAAGAAAATCTGTTTGTTTTGCTGTGTTGTTTTCAACAGCTTCTAATGTTTGCATATATAAAAAGTTTATGGTTTGTAGTTAAATACAGTAATACATTTTTTGAGCCAAGCAGTATAACATGCATGATGGTTTACTTGCGTCGCACACTTGTACTGTTGGATAATATATTGAGCATCCTATGCGCAGTTCTGTTGCAGGAATGCGAAGTGGGGCTTATCTTAATGCGACCGCATTGCAAGTGTTTCCATCAACAAAGAGTAGTTGATGCGCTTGTCGTTGAAAATCTTATGTGGGTAATCTGGCAGCATTGATATTGCAAATGTATAAAAATCCTTACTTAAGTCAGCAACTCAAATTATCTTCGCCGGAGACCCGTTTTAGTCGCTGCATTTTTGATCCACAGTTCGATGCAGTACAAGTGTGCGACGCAACTAAAGACGATAAAAGATTTATTGCCGGGTTCATAATAATTTCTTTCAATACAAAATTCGGATATGAAAATTGGTATTCTCGGTGGCGGGCAATTGGGCAGAATGTTATTGCAGGCAGCGGCGAATTATGTTGCAGAAACTTATGTGCTGGAAAATGATGATCATTGTCCTGCTGCACACTTATGCCACCATTTTATAAAAGGCGATATCAGGGATTTTGAAACTGTTTACCAGTTCGGCAAGGGGCTGGATGCATTAACAATTGAAATTGAAGCGGTAAATGTTGAAGCCCTGGAAAAATTAGAGAGTGAAGGTGTAAAAGTGTACCCCCGGCCATCGGCAATAAAGATTATCAAGAATAAGATAACTCAAAAGGAATTTTACAAGTCGAACGAAATTCCTTCGCCTGATTTTAAAGTAACACAAACACTTGCCGATCTTCAACTATATACAAGTTTTCTTCCGGCAGTTCATAAACTGGCAATGGGTGGGTATGATGGTAAAGGAGTGCAGGTCTTAAAGACAGCAAAAGAATTCGATAAGGCTTTTAATGAACCTGCTGTGCTGGAGAAAATGGTGCATATAAAAAAAGAAATTGCATTGATTGTGGCCATGAACAACAAGGGTGATGCTGCAATTTATCCACCTGCAGAAATGATCTTTGATCAATCATTGAATCTGCTCGATTACCAGTTAAGTCCGGCACAATTACCCGAACAGGTTTTATGGAAGGCTGAAGCCATTGCACTGAAACTGGTAAAAGCATTACAAAGCCCGGGATTGTTTGCTGTGGAAATGTTTGTAGATCACAATAACGAAGTACTTGTAAACGAAACAGCACCACGTGTTCACAACAGCGGCCACCACACCATTGAGGCAAACTATTGCAGCCAGTATGATATGTTGCTGCGCATTATGCTTGAATACCCTTTGGGCAATACCGACCCAATACTGCCATCTTCCATTGTAAATTTACTGGGTGCTGAAGGATATAGCGGCGAAGCAAAATACGATGGACTTGATGAAGTGCTGAAGATGGATAATGTATTTGTACATTTATACGGCAAAACACAAACAAGGCCAGGCAGAAAGATGGGGCATGTTACCATCATCAGTAAAGAAATAAATGAACTTACTTATAAAGCGCATAAGATTAAGAATACTTTGAAGGTTTGTAGTTTGTAGTTTGTGGCTAAAATATGTTATGGCTACCATACAACGATTTGAAGATTTAGAAATATGGCAAAAAGCAAGAGTTCTTGCTGAAAAGATTTATGAGCTAACTTTTAAAGATCCACTACTCCATGATTTTAGATTAAAAGATCAAATACGTGGTTCTGTAGGTTCAATAATGGACAATATAGCTGAAGGGTTTGAGCGTTCAAGTAGATTTGAATTTATCAATTCCCTTGGAATTGCAAAAGGTGAAACTGGAGAATTAAAATCTCAATTATACAGGGCACTTGATATAAAATATATCAACCAGGAAACTTTTGATGACTTATACAATCAAGCTGATGCTATTACTAAAATGATAACTTCATTTATTGCATATCTTAATCAGGCAGAGATAAAAGGGCAGAAGTTTAAAAATCGCTAAAATGGATCAACTACAAACCACAAACTACAAACTACAAACTCCTCTCGTCGGCATTATCATGGGCAGCGACAGTGATCTCAATATCATGCAGGCCGCTGCTGATATTTTAAAAGAATTCGATATCGCTTTTGAACTCACTGTCGTATCCGCACACCGCACACCATTGCGCATGGTAGAATATGCTACCCACGCAAAAGAAAGAGGTTTAAAAGTAATTATAGCGGGTGCAGGTGGTGCAGCGCATTTACCGGGAATGGTTGCTTCCATAACATCGTTACCGGTGATCGGCGTACCCATAAAATCATCCAATTCTATTGATGGCTGGGATTCGGTTCTGTCAATCCTTCAAATGCCCAATGGCATTCCTGTTGCAACGGTAGCATTAAATGCTGCCAAAAATGCCGGCATTCTTGCAGCAACAATTATCGGGGCATTTGATCATGATATTGGTGAAAAAGTTATCGCATATAAAAAGAATCTCGAAACAGAAGTTTTAAAGAAAGTAGAGAAGCTAAAAACAGAAGGATGGCAAAATAACTTTGATCAGTAGTTTTTAAACGATTCAATGCTTATGAAACCTGTCATTATTTTTTTGCTGTTATTATCTGCAAACAATTCTTTGCATGCGCAGCAACTGCCCGATTCTGTAAACGTACTGAAACTAAAAGCACCGGATACATTTAAAGCAACCTTCCACACAACACAAGGCGATTTTATTATTGAAGTTTACAGGGTATGGTCACCACTGGCGGCAGACAGGCTGTACCAGCTATTAAAAACAGGATATTACAACAACAATATAGCCTTTCGCGCCACGCCAAAATATGTACAGTTTGGCATCACAGATTACCCGTCGTTAAATTTCTTTTGGGACCGGCATACAATTGCAGATGAACCTGTTTTACAAAGCAACTTAGATAGTACAATTTCCTTTGCAACCGGTGGGGCCAATAACCGGTCTGCACAGATCTTCGTAAACATGCAAAACAATAAAAGGCTTGATACGCTTGGTTTTAATGGCGTAAAAGGTTTTCCACCTGTTGGCAAAGTAATTTCAGGGATGGATGCACTACGCAAATTCAACACACAATATGGCGATGATATTGCCTATAAACACCAGGATTCTGTTTATAAAAAAGGCAATACCTATTTAATAAAAAATTTTCCCGGGCTTGATATAATTATTGCTGCTTTAATTACAGAATAGCATATTTTTTAGCCCGGCTTTTGTACTTTGATTGAGCTTTACTTGCGTCGCACTCTTCGGCTGTAGGATAGCTATCAGCCATTGGCTCTCAGCTGATAGCTAAAGGCTAGCAGCTAAAAGCCTTTGCTGCTTATAGTTCCGAACATACAAATGTGCGACGCAACAAATGCCTTATTCATATTCTTTAGTCTGGTTCAAAATAAATTTAAGAAATAGAACATGAAGATTGAATTGATCAATACAAAACGGCTCACCGATTTTCCGTCTGGTTCCTCAATGGAATTTTATAACAATATACTTTACCTTGTTGGCGACGATGCGGAAAAATTATTAATGCTTGATAAAAATTATAATGCAATAAATGCCGTTACGCTTTTTGATAACAAGGAATACCGGATACCCAAAAAGAAAAAAGCCGACCTGGAAGCTTCTGCAATTATTGAATACAAACACAAAAAATACCTGTTGCTTTTAGGCTCTGCTTCAAAAGAAAAAAGAGAGAAAGTATTATTAATGGCATTGGATGAAAATGATCACCACGACTTCGAAATTATCAAAACAGATGTGTTTGTAAAAAAACTTGAAGCTGCCGGTGTGGAAGAAGTAAATATTGAAGGCGCTACAGGGATTGGTGATAACCTGATCCTTAGTAACAGGGGCAATAAAAATCACCCTGACAATTTATTAATCAAAACATCTGCCTGTTTTTTTGAGCACCAGGATAAAGCAGCATTGCATACAAGCCTGCTGGATATTAATAAATCCTGCGAAACAACGGCGGGCATTTCAGGGCTATGCTATTCACCGTTTAACGATACGCTTTTCTTTACCGCTTCAACTGAACTAACAAACAACGCTGTTGACGATGGCGAAATTGGCGATAGTTTTCTCGGCATGGTTTATCATATTTCTGAAAAGCTTATGAACAAAATTATTGATCCTGATATCATCATTAACCTTAGTAAGGCCAACCCTGCTTTTAGCGGAGAGAAGATCGAATCGATCTGCATAGAACGGCACGATAACCAAGGAATAATATTTCATTTGGTTTCAGATAATGACGATGGTAAAACGGGCTTATATAAAATAGCCGTTACTGGTTCTATGCATTCATAAAATACAATGTTGTACCATGAAACAAAAACGCAGGGATTTTTTAAAAGCTACAACATTCGCCGGTTTGGGGATGGCTGGCAGTAGTTTATTAAATATACTGGATGCAACTCCTTTCAATAATCATCAATTAAATTTTATGGAAGCAAATTCAGATAACATCAATGATGCAGAAAAGAATCTCAGTGTAATTGGTTTATACGGCGCCTGGGCGGCTTCATTGAATGCAGATAAACTTCCTGCACTTTCTTTCAGACGAAAAGAGTTTACCGATGCAGAGTCGTGGCGCAGCAAAGCAAAAAATCGCTTACAAGAAAGACTCTCTATTCCAGATGTTGGGGCAATGCCGCAGGTAGCCATAAAAAAACAATACGAATACGATGGTTTGCATATTGAAGAGCTAAGCTGGCAATTACCTTATGGCCGTGCAACAGAAGCCATACTTTTAAAACCTGCTAATACAAAAGGAAAATTACCTGCTGTACTTGCCTTTCATGATCATGGCGGTAATAAATATTTTGGTACCAGAAAAATTACGCGCACAGCTGATGAACAACATCCCCTGATGAAAGAACATCAGCAGGAATACTATGAAGGGATGGCCTGGGCCAATGAAATTGCCAAACGCGGTTATGTTGTGCTCGTATCAGATGCTTTTCCTTTTGCCAGCCGCAGGGTAATGATGCAGGATGTTCCGGAAGAATTGCGCAATGGATTGACAGATAACAATCCGGAAGATGTTGATCATATAAAAGCCTATAACGAATGGGCTGGGCAGCACGAACATATAATGGCAAAATCATTGTTCTGTGCGGGTACTACATGGCCCGCAGTATTCTTTGCAGAAGATAAGATAGCGTTGGATATTTTGTCTGCACGTAAAGATGTTGATGCAACAAAGATTGGTTGTGCGGGGCTTTCGGGCGGTGGTATGCGTACGGTATTTATGGGTGGACAGGATGAAAGAATAAAATGTGCCGTATGTGTTGGGTTTATGACAACCTGGAAAGACTTCCTGCTTAACAAATCCTTTACGCATACATGGATGACGTATGTGCCTTTACTACCAAACGAACTGGATTTTCCTGAGATACTTGGCTTACGGGTACCATTGCCAACGCTGGTGCTGAACGATATTGACGATAGTTTATACACGATTGGCGAAATGAAAAATGCCGACAAAATTTTAAGTGAGATTTTTACAAAAGCGAATGCAGCCGATAAATACAAATGCTCTTATTATCCCGGCCCGCATAAATTTGATAAAGCGATGCAGGCAGAAGCTTTTAATTGGTTTGATAAATGGTTGAAATGATAAGTGTTCTTAAAAGCTGAAATAAGTTATTCAGTAAAAGTGTGCGACGCAAGGAACGATTCGCAAAGAACTTTAGCTGGGCCCAAAAAATAAAATCATTCAAAAAATCTTACAAAAATGAAAACGAACCGTAGAAAATTTTTACAATATTCAGGACTTACCGGTATTGGTTTAGTTGGTGCTGGTGCATTAAAATCTCATGCTGCAAAAGAACAAGTAAGGAGTGAAAATTATACGCAGCAATTTAATATGTGCGGCTATGCTGCACCAAAATTAGATACAGTTCGCATTGGTTTTATTGGCCTTGGCAACCGCGGCCCTGGTGCAGTTGAACGAATGACGCACATAGAAGGCGTATCGGTAAAAGCCTTGTGCGATATACGCTCCGAAAAAGTAAACGCTGTAAAAAAATCTCTCGAAGGCTCTGTGCATTCACCAGTAATTTATACCGGCAAAGAAGATGAATGGAAAAAATTATGCGAACGTGCCGACATTGATCTTGTGTATATCGCCACGCCCTGGAGCCTGCACACACCCATGGCTTTGTATGCTTTGCAACAAGGCAAACATGTGTGCGTTGAAGTACCTGCAGCTAAAACTATTGATGAATGCTGGCAATTGGTGGAAACATCTGAACGCACAAAAAAACACTGCATAATTCTGGAAAATTGTTGTTATGATTTTTTTGAATTGCTCACATTAAATATGGCACGGCAGGGTTTGTTTGGCGAGATTGTTCACGGCGAAGGCGCTTATATTCACACATTGCTCACAGACAATTTTTCGAAGGATAAATATTACGATATGTGGCGGCTGAAAGAAAATTTCAGGAACGGAAACCTTTATCCCACGCATGGTTTGGGCCCCATTGCACAGGTGATGGATATTAACCGCGGCGATAAAATGGATTATCTTGTTGCAATGTCGGGCAACGATTTTCAAATGGCAGCCATGGCCAATGAACTTGCTGCCAAAGATGATTTTTATAAACCGTATGCCGGCAGAACGTACCGTGGAAATATGAATACCACCATCATTAAAACCAACAAAGGCCGCACTATAAAACTGCAGCACGATGTAACTTCTCCCAACGTTTATTCACGCATTCATAAAGTTAGCGGCACCAAAGGTTCGTGCTTAAAATATCCCGAAGATGCAAGGATTGCTTTTGGTCACGAAGGCTGGTTGAGTGCAGAAGAATTTAAAAAAATGGAAGAACAATACACGCCGCCCATTGTAAAAAAAGTTGGCGAAATGGCAAAGCATGTTGGTGGTCATGGTGGCATGGATTTTCTCATGGATTGGCGTACGATTGATTGTCTTCGCAATGGTTTACCTGTTGATATGAATGTGTATGATGCTTCGCTGTGGAGCGCCATTGCGCCGCTCAGCGAATGGTCTGTAGCCAACCGTTCCAACTCTATAGATATCCCGGATTTTACAGCAGGTTCATGGAAAACGAATGCGCCGGTTGATACATCATTAATAAAAGGTGGCACTACAAATGTTTTAGAATAAGGCAACAAATTTTTTGGGCCAGGCTGAAGAATATATATCAGGCTTTCGTTGCGTCGCACACTTGTACGTTCTGAAAATTTTTCAGCAAGAGCGAAGATCGAAGCGTAGTTGTCGGCATTTAGTTAAACAGTAAAAATGAAGATTAATATTTTAAAAAATCCGGTGGAACTTGGTAAAGCCGCAGGCACAGCGGCAGCACAATTAATATGCAATGCAATTGAAAAAAACGGTGCCGCCAATATCATACTCGCAACAGGAACCAGCCAGTTTCAAACACTCAATCATTTAATCAACGAGAGAGATATTCAATGGAGCAAAGTAACCATGTTTCATCTTGATGAATATATTGGCTTATCAATTTCCCATCCTGCAAGTTTCAGGAAATATTTACAAGAAAGATTCCTTGAAAAAGTACCAGCACTTAAAGCAGTACATTTAATTAATGGCGAAACAAATGCAACGGAAGAATGTAAACGCATTGGGGATTTAATTACAAACCTTCCGATTGATGTTGCATTGGTAGGCATCGGGGAAAACGGGCATTTAGCATTCAACGATCCTCCCGCAGATTTTGAAACGGGAGCTCCTTACATTATCGTCAATCTCGATGAGCCATGCCGCAAACAACAGTTGGGCGAAGGATGGTTTAGCAGTTTAGATGAAGTACCAACGCAAGCCATCAGTATGTCTGTAAAACAAATCTTAAAAGCAAAACATATTATCTGTTCTGTTCCAGACAGCAGAAAAGCTGTTGCTGTAAAAAACACTTTGGAACAAACGGTAAGCAATCTTTATCCGGCAAGTATATTGCAGCAACATGCTAATTGCACTTTATTTCTTGATGAATCTTCTTCGGCATTGCTTTCAAAAAATATTGCTTTATGAATAAGCAATTAAAAATATTCAATGGCAAAATCATTACGCCGCAAGGCATCATCAATGGCGGCTCGCTGCTGATTACAAACGGTATCATCAACGCCGTCTCTAAAACAAATATTGAAGCAGAAAATGCTGATGAAATAGATGCTAAAGGCAATTACATTTCACCCGGCTTTATTGATATTCATGTGCATGGTGGCGGCGGTTACGATTTTATGGACGGCACCGAAACTGCTTTTCTGAAAATTGCTGAAACCCACGCACAGTATGGAACTACGGCAATGCTACCCACTACCCTATCTGGCAGTCATGAAGAAATGTTACAAACTTTAAATGCTTACGAAAATGCAAACTGCAACAATGAAAACGGTGCACAATTCCTTGGCATGCATCTTGAAGGCCCTTACTTTGCCATGAACCAACGTGGCGCACAGGATCCAAAATATATATGCAATCCAATCCCTGAAGAATATAAAGAAATACTCTCGCAGTTTTCCTGTATAAAACGTTGGAGTGCAGCTCCGGAATTAAATGGTGCTATTGAATTCGGGCAGTATATAAAATCAAAAAATGTGCTTCCTGCAATTGCCCACACCGATGCTGTTTACGAAGAAGCGTTGCATGCATTTAATAACGGCTATACACTTGCCACACATTTGTATTCCGGAATGAATGGTGTTATACGCAGGAATGCCTACCGGTATGCCGGTGTTGTAGAAGCTGCTTTTCTAATTGATGAAATGGATGTAGAAATTATCGCCGACGGCATTCATCTTCCGGCGCCATTATTAAAACTCGTTTATAAAATAAAAGGTGCAGACAGAACCGCATTAATAACAGATGCCATGCGTGCCGCAGCAATGCCCCAAGGTGAAAGTATTCTCGGCAGTTTAAGTAACGGTTTAAAAGTTATTGTGGAGGACGGTGTTGCAAAACTCCCCGATCGCAGTGCGTTTGCAGGCAGCGTTGCAACTGCCGACCGCTTTGTTAGAAACATGATCAACATGGCAGATGTGCCATTAACCGA
>DGQT01000111.1 GCA_002390845.1 Chitinophagaceae bacterium UBA4407
GATAAGATCATCCGTTTTGCAAAAGTGGTTACTGGAAAATAAAGCATTTATGCACTCAAACCGTATGCTGCAGGCCGGTTTGAACAGTTGGTGAGCCTGTAGTATTTAGCAAAAAACGTTTAGCCCATTATGGCAAAAAGAGATTATTACGAAATTTTAGGCGTAAGCAAAACCAGTACCGCCGATGAGATAAAAAAAGCTTATCGTAAAGTGGCAATGCAGTTTCACCCCGACCGCAACCCTGGCGATAAATCTGCAGAAGATAAATTTAAAGAGGCAGCAGAAGCATACGAAGTACTAAGCGATGCTGATAAGCGTGCTAAATACGACAAGTTCGGGCACCAGGCCTTTAGTGCAGGAGCAGGTGGTGGTTTTCACCCCGGCAACGGAAATATGGAAGATATTTTTAGCCAGTTCGGTGATATTTTCGGCGATGATGTTTTTGGTAATTTCTTTGGTGGCGGCGGCAGAAGAAGCAGCGGTGGCGGGGGAAGGGCTCGTGGTACCCGTGGCAGCAACCTTCGGGTAAAATTAAAGCTCAGTTTCGAAGAAGCAGCTAAAGGTGTAAGTAAAACAATTAAGGTAAAAAAATATGTAGGTTGTACCACCTGCGGTGGTAGTGGCGCAAAAGACAAAGGCAGTGTTCAAACCTGCGGTACCTGCGGCGGCAGCGGCCAGGTTCGAAAAGTTACCAATACTTTTCTTGGTCAAATGCAAACGGTTACTACCTGCCCAACCTGTAATGGCGAAGGCACTACAATTACTGCAAAATGTGGTGCATGTAAAGGCGAAGGAAGAGTGTATGGCGAGGAAATGGTAACAGTTGATATTCCCGCAGGCGTGCAAGAGGGCATGCAGTTGAGTTTAAGCGGCAAAGGTAATGCGGGTGAGCGTGGCGGTGCCCCCGGCGACCTGATTATTTTGATTGAAGAAGAAGCGCATAAGGAATTGCAGCGCGACGGATTGAATGTTGCTTTTGAATTGCATATTTCATTTCCCGATGCTGCTTTTGGAACCAATGTGGAAGTGCCTACCATTGATGGCCGAGCCAAAATTAAGATTCCGCCAGGCACACAAAGCGGTAAAATCTTCAGGTTAAAAGGAAAGGGATTTCCCGATGTAAACGGCTATGCTAAAGGCGATCAGTTGATTCATGTAAATGTGTGGACACCCCAAAACCTTACCCATGAAGAAAAAGAAGCGCTTGAAAAATTAAACGTAAGTGCCAACTTTAAACCACAACCCGGCAAGAGCGATAAAAGTTTCTTCGACAGGGTTAAAGAAGTATTTAACTGATCTGAATTTTATTATAAACTCAAATCCCGCTTCGGTGGGATTTGTTATTTTATGAGCCAGGCTTTAGTAATTCTATGAAGCAACTGTTGCGTCGCACACTTTTACGTTCGGATTAAAAAGCATCAAGCCACGAGCCATGAGCCACGAGCTATGAGCAAAATACAATAGCTCATGGCCCGCAGCCCAAAGCTCAAAGCTGTTCCTTAGTACAAGAGCGCGACGCAAGGAACGATTATCAGGTATTCACAGTTGGGTACAAAAAAAATTGATTTTAAATTTTGGCTGTATAAAATTTAGCCCGTTTCTGTTACCTTTGCGCCCGACAGAAAATCACAGGCTTTGAATCCCATAATAAAAAAACTTCGAGCCTGAAACCTGAAACATATAAACTATGGCCGGTCAGTTAAAAGAAGTACGTAACCGTATTAAATCTGTACAAAGTACCCAGCAGATAACAAAAGCAATGAAGATGGTAAGTGCCGCAAAACTCCGCCGTGCACAGGATGCCATTATTCAAATGAGGCCTTATGCAAAAAAACTGCAGGAAATGCTGAGTAATATTGTAAGCAATGCCGATGGCGATATCAGCATAAAACTTGCCGATGAACGCCCGGTGGAAAATATTTTACTGATTGTAATTACCAGCGACAGGGGCCTGGCTGGTGCCTATAATGCCAATATTATTAAAATGGCAAAACAAACTATTGCAGAGAAATACAGCATACAATTTAAGAAGGGAAATGTAGCCATTTGGAACATTGGCAAAAAGGGATATGAAAGCCTTTCTAAAAGCGGGTACAAAACAAGCGCAACTTACAAGGATTTGTTTCTTGACCTGAGATTTGAAAATGTTCAGGCCGCGGCACAGGCAGCAATGAAAGCATTTGAAAATAAAGAATTCGATGCTGTTGAAATAGTTTACAGTGAATTTAAAAATGCCGCTACACAAGCTTTTCATAGTGAAGCATTTTTACCCATTCCTAAAATACAGAAGATAGAAGGCGCTAAAAAAGCCGACTTTATTTTCGAACCTGCCAAAGAAGAACTGATCGCTGAACTGATGCCTAAAATCCTGAACACCCAATTATACAAAGCTGTACTTGATGCAAACGCAAGCGAACACGGAGCCCGTATGACGGCGATGGACAAAGCCAGCGAAAACGCCAATGAGTTATTGAAATCATTAAAAATATCTTACAACCGTGCTCGCCAGGCCGCTATTACAACTGAACTTACAGAGATAGTAAGTGGCGCTGCAGCATTACAAGGTTAATTGTATGATTTGAAAATTTAAAAATTTGAAAATGAAACAATCATTGTTTCTTGTCATTTTCAAATAGACTTATTTTCAAATTTTCAAATTCATAACATGGAACTTTCTACCATTATACCACATATAGAAGCGCTGATCTTTGCCAGTGAAAAACCATTGACAAGTTTAGAGATTGTTGAGTTGATCAACAATGCTTTTGGGTTTATGGAAGAGCGTATTTCGCTTGACCAGGTGCAAAGCTGCATTGAAGGTATCCGCGAAAAATACCAAAGCGAATTTTATCCTTTTGAAGTTCGGGAAAGTGGCGGCGGCTGGCAATTTCTTACCAAGGTGGAATTTCATAAAACACTGGCACAATTAAATGGTGAACGCTTTCTGAAACGCTTATCCAATGCGGCTTTGGAAACGCTGGCCATCATAGCCTATAAACAGCCAATTACTAAAGGAGAAATAGAAAGTATTCGTGGGGTAAACAGCGATTACAGTATTCAAAAGTTGTTGGAAAAAGAGCTTATCATCATTACAGGTCGTAGTGAGGGTTTGCCGGGCAAGCCATTGATCTATGCCACTTCTAAAAACTTTATGGATTATTTCGGCATCAACTCTGCTGCAGATCTTCCAAAAATAAGAGAAGTTCTGGCTGAACAAATGATTGAACCAACCATTATCAATCCCAATCATTTTACAACTTCTATGCAGGAACAGGCTGAAGATGCATTGCTTGTTGTAGACGCCAACGGCGATTTAATTGTTCATCCCGATATTATTACAGAAATACCTGACGAGCCCGGAACAACAGGAGATTCCGGTAACGAACAAACAAATGACGAAAGTGAATCGGCACCGGAATAAATAGTTTATTAAAGCCCTTAACAAGGGCTTTATTTTTTATCAGCCTTTTATAATCATCTCATATCGTATCTTCGAAATTATGCAGCAGCAACTATCTAAAGAACAATTAATCAGTATCGCCAATGAATATGGCAGCCCCGTGTATGTTTATCACGCTGAAAAAATTGAAGAACAGCTTAATAAACTAAAGAATGCTTTTGCAAATTCCAATGCAAAATTCTTTTATGCCTGTAAGTCACTTACCAATATTAACATACTTAAGTTAATGCGTCAGTATGGTGCCAACCTCGATTGTGTAAGCATTAATGAAGTAAAGCTTGGCTTACAGGCAGGTTTTGAACCCAACCAGATTTTATTCACGCCTAACTGTGTTGACTTTGAAGAAATAGAAGCAGGCAAAGCGCTTGGCGTTCACCTTAATATTGATAATATTTCTATCCTTGAACAGTTCGGTAACAGGTTTGGAAATACTTACCCGGTCTGCATCAGGCTAAACCCGCACATCATGGCAGGGGGAAATTTTAAAATTTCTACCGGGCATATTGATAGTAAGTTTGGCATTTCTATTCACCAGGTGCGGCATATAGAAAGAGTGGTAAAAACCACCGGTCTTCATGTAGCTGGGCTGCACATGCATACCGGCAGCGAGATAAAAGATGTAAATGTTTTTCTGCAAGGTTTGGAAGTTATGTTCGAAATGGCCCGCCATTTTCCAAAGCTCGAATTTATTGATCTTGGCAGTGGTTTCAAAGTGCCGTATTCCGATGAGGATTACGCCACCGATGTTAACATGCTCGGTAAAAAAGTAGCGGAAGCATTCGTTGAATATGAAAAAGAGAATGGCAGAAAATTAGAAGTGTGGTTCGAGCCAGGTAAATATCTTGTAAGCGAATCGGGTTATTTTGTGGTAAAGGCAAATGTGATCAAACAAACTACGGCTACCGTTTTTGTAGGCGTAAACAGTGGCTTTAATCATTTAATCAGGCCCATGTTTTACGAAGCCTACCATCGCATTGAAAACATCAGCAACCCAAATGGCCCGGAACGTATTTATACCGTTGTGGGCAATATCTGCGAGACCGATACTTTTGCCTGGGATCGGAAAATAAACGAAGTACGTGAAGGCGATTATCTCGTTTTTTATAATGCGGGTGCGTATGGTTTTGAAATGAGCAGTAATTTCAACAGCCGCCTGAAACCCGCAGAAATACTGGTAAAAGATGGCAAAACGTATTTAATAAGAAAGCGTGATGTATTCGAAGATTTGTTGCGCAACCAGGTGGAAGTTTTATAGTTGGGGGTTGAGTGAAGCTGAAATAATTATTAGCCCAGCATTGGTTTTTAAAGCATCTTTTCTTGCGTCGCACTCTTGTACTGCAGAATATGAATGAACAAAATCGAAGATCGAAGTAGAATTTTTTTACTTCAAATAATTAAGATAAAGCAATTCTAAGTTTTGTAAATTTCCATTGTGAAAATTAAAAAGCTACATATACAGAATTATAAATCATTGGTTGACCTTGAAATCATTGAGCCCAATCCATTTACTGTTTTTGCCGGGCCAAATGGAGCGGGAAAGAGTAATATTTTTGAAGCGTTAGAGTTTATACACAATTTTTATATTTTAGGATTTGAATTTACTCAAAGAATGTTTGGTTCTATTGATACTTTAAAATCCTATCGTTCTGAAAAAAATACATTACAATTTGAAATACAATTTAATAATGATTCAATAAGAGGAACTGGAGATTATAATACAAATGAGGAAACACCTTATAGCATATTAGAAGAAGGTGAAAAGGACGATAAGGATATATATGAATACAGAGTTGGTTATTCTCGTTTATTTATTAATAAGGAATCGGAAAGAACTTCTGTTTCATCTTTAGACCTTGATTTTAATGCATCTAATTTAGAATCTGCTCTAAAAAAAGTATTAAAAAAAGAAAGTGCTCATGAGTTCATTGAATGGGTTAGATTATTTGTTCCCGGTTTAGAAAATATTCAGGTCAATTATGATAATATTGGCGGAACCGACACTTTATTAATATTTGAAAAAGCATCTAATAAGCCATTTCCTAAAAGTCTTATCTCTGATGGTACATACAACATTTTATCATTACTTACAGCAGTCTATCAATCTGAAAAACCTCAATTCCTATGCATAGAAGAACCCGAGAACGGTTTAAACCCTTATGTAATAAGAACGCTTGTAGATTTTTTCAGGAAACAGTGTGCAGAAAAAGGCCATTACATTTGGCTGAATACCCATTCACAAACATTAGTAAAATACCTGCAGCCGGAAGAGCTTATTTTAGTTGATAAGATAGACGGCGAAACACATATCAAACAATTTCCAAAAGATTATAACCTTCACGGTTTAGAATTGGATGAAGCATGGTTAAGCAACGCCCTTGGAGGTGGTGTTCCGTGGTAACAGTTGGTTTTATTGCAGAAGGCGACAGCGAAACAATCCTGTTAAAGGATGATTCGTTTACCAACTTTCTCGCATCACTGAATATTTCATGTAATAAAGACCTTGTAATAAATGCACAAGGGAAAAATAATTTATACAATCCAAATGCTGACTTTAATACCATCGAACGAAAGGTAAACGGATGGATACAATTACTTCAGGATAAAGGGGCAGGCATCATAATTTTCCTGATAGATTTTGATAACAGCGACCCTTGCTTCACTCAATTCAAATCAAAAATTTTTCATACCAAAGACAACCACATCGTAATAGCAAAACAAGCTTTGGAAGCATGGTATCTTGCAGATCATAAATCGCTTTCTAATTACCTGCAAAAGAAGATTAATGAAATACTTCAACCTGAATCTTTTCTTGTTCCTTTTGATGAAATAAAAGCACTAAAACTCCAATACCAGCAAAGGGGAATTTCTGATAAAAAATTTCTTACAAAAGATATGATCAAATCCGGATTTAGCTTGGCAAATGCAGCATCACATTCTGAATGCCCTTCTGCATTATATTTTTACACTAAATTGAAATCGCTAAATCCGGCTAATACAAATTTCTAATTCAATTAACTTGCAGTCAGCATGCTCGAAATAAAAAACATAAAAAAATCTTTTGGCGACAGAGTAATTCTCGATGGCATCAGTGCTGTAATGGAAGCAGGTAAATGCAACCTCATTATAGGTTCCAGCGGTAGCGGAAAAACTGTGCTCACAAAATGTATGGTCGGTCTTTTTAAACCAGACGAAGGTGAAATTACCTACGGCGACGAGAACATGCTTGCCATGAATGATGATCAACGAAAAATGTTGCGCCAGCAAATAGGCATGCTGTTCCAGGGTTCAGCTTTGTTCGATTCTATGACTGTAGAACAAAACGTAATGTTCCCCCTCGAAATGTTTTCTGCAATGAGTTATTCCGATAGAAAAAGACGTGCAAATGAAGTACTCGACCGCGTAGAGCTGAAAGATGCCCACAATAAATACCCCGCAGAAATAAGTGGCGGTATGAAAAAACGCGTAGGTATCGCAAGAGCTATTGTACTAAATCCAAAATACCTGTTTTGCGACGAACCTAACTCTGGTCTCGACCCGCAAACCTCACTGGTAATTGATAAGTTAATTAAAGAACTCACTAAAGAATTCAACACAACCACTATTGTTGTAACACACGATATGAACAGCGTAATGGAAATTGGCGATCATATTATTTACTTATACGAAGGAAAAAAAGAGTGGGAGGGAACCAACAAAGAAATTATTTTCAATAACAGCGAGAAGCTGAACAAATTCATTTTTGCTTCAGAGTTTTTACAAGATGCAAAAGACATGCGCATGTTGGAAATGAAAGGCAAAATCTCCAACGACAGAAACATGGATGATCTCTTAAATATGTCTGCAGCATTAGATGAAGATATTACCTACACACCTGAATAAAAATTTATACAAAAGCGTAAGAATTTTTTGTACCCAACAGTAAATCTTTGTTGACCGTTCCTTGCGTCGCACTCTTCGACTGTTGATTCTTCGGTCGACAGTTGACCGTCGAATGTTGACCAATGTTCCAACCTCACAAGTGTGCGACGCAACTAAAGCCTCATTCATTTTCTCAAGCCCGGCTCATAAAAATCTTCTTATTGTCTTTTATTAGAAACAGCTTGTAAGTCTTTCTGCATGCGGTTTATACGGTCTTCTAATTTTTCAGACGAAAGGTTGTTCCTGCTTAATCCGTCTGCAATAATCGGGAAGGAGAGCGGTGTTAATTTTTCAGGGAAAGTAATTACAATGCTGCTGTTTTGTATGCGCTGCAATGCATTACGCAACCGTACTTCTTCCATCTGCTGATCCAGTACCTCCTGGTTTGCCTGCCTTAATAATAAATTATTAGGGTCATATTCCCTGAACACTTTAAACAGCAACGAAGCTGAAGATTGTAAATGCCGCGCCTTTTTTTGCTCGCCGGGAAAGCCCTGGAATATTAACCCACCAATCACGGCAATATCCCTGAACTTTCGCGCCGCCATTTCTACAGAGTTTACGCTCCGCTGAATATCTGCCAGTAAATTTTCTGTGGTAAAAAGATCGTGCGCATTGGTATCATCAACAGGTATTGGCTTGTCACTCAGCAGTTCAAAACCATAATCATTCATAGCGATTGAAAAAGTGATGGGCATTATTTTACCAATGCGGTAAGCCATAACAGCACTCATGGCTTCGTGTACCTGGCGGCCTTCAAAAGGATATACCAATAAGTGAAAGCCGTCTTTATCTTCTAAATGTTCTATTAGTAATTCGTTTGAATGTGGTATATGTGAGAGTTCTTTTTGAAGGCTGAACAATGGCTCCAGCGCTTTTAGTTCAGGCTCATCAAGATCATTATCAGCAATCTTATTAAATGTTTGCCGCAGCATGTGACCCAGGTTGGCTGTAAGGCTCATGCGGCCACCCATCCAGCTTGGCACCAAAGATTTTTTTGCCTTGGATTTGCGTACAAACGCAGTCATATCTTTTATTGAAACAAGCTCTAAATTATTGCCCGCAAAAGTAAACACATCTCCCGGCTCTAACCTGCTGATAAAATACTCTTCAATTACACCAAGATAACCGCCTGTAAGGAATTTTACTTTTATCATGGCATCACTTACAATGGTACCAATATGCATGCGGTGGCGCATGGCTATACGCCTGTTACGTATAAAATACAAACCATTTTCTACCTCTACTTTCTTGTATTCATCGTATTGCGCCAATGCTTTGCCGCCGGTTGTTATATGGAGTAATACTTCTTCCCATTCAGCTTCAGTAATATCTGAAAAGCACCAGGTAGACTTTACTTCTTCTAAAATCTCTGGTGGCCTGAAACCCCCGCCTACAGCCAGTGTACACAGGTATTGTATCAGCACGTCAAAACAAAGGATCATCGGTTCGCGGCTTTCAATTACCTGTTCTTTCATGGCTTGTTTTAAAGCAGCAGCTTCTACCAGTTCTAGTGAATGTGTAGGTAAAAAATGAATCTTGCTTGTATCGCCGGGCTGATGACCACTTCGACCTGCACGCTGCAAAAAACGCGACACTCCTTTGGGCGAACCAACCTGAATTACTGTATCTACCGGGCGAAAATCCACACCCAGATCCAGGCTGGCAGTGCAAACAACGGCTTTTAGTTTTTGGGTATGTAACGCATCTTCTACCCACAACCGCAGATCCTGTTCTATACTGCCATGATGCAGTGCAATTACACCGGCAAAATGTGGTGCAATATCTAAGAGCGTTTGATACCAGCGTTCGCTCATGCCGCGGGTATTGATGAATATTAAAGTGGTGTTGCTGGCCTCGATGATGGGTACAACTTCCGCTGCCAACCTGATACCCAGATGCCCCGCCCAAGGATACTTTTCTATCTCAGGTGGAATTACAGAATACACTTCTGTTTTTTTGCTGAGATCGGCTTTTACAATTATGTGCTCTTCAGCAGAATGTTGTAAGGTGAGCGGTGCAAGCAATACATCTCTTGCTTCTTTCAGGTTGCCAATGGTTGCCGATATACCCCAGAGCGAGAGCGTTTGTAGTTTGTGTTTTTTAGTTTGAAGTTTTGGGTTGCTGTCAACCGTTATCTGTTCATTGTTCATTACACCAATAATACGGCTCACCGCGAGTTCTACCTGCACGCCGCGTTTGCTGCCGAGCAGTTCGTGCCATTCATCTACAGCAATTATTTTAAGCGTTTTAAATGTATTTGGATAATCTTTTTGCGCCAGCAGCAAGTGCAGGCTTTCGGGGGTTATCAGCAATATTTCAGGCATACTGCGTTTCTGTTTCTGACGTTCAGTAATGGGTGTGTCGCCGTTACGAATAGCAACTTTCCATTGCATGCCCAACTCTAAAATTACCTCTTCCATAGCACGGGCAATATCTTTTGCCAATGCCCGCAGTGGTGTAACCCAAAGCAGTTGCAGCCCGTTATTTTTTTTGGTTTTATAATCAGCAGAATGTTCGTTAATAAAATAAATCAGTGAACCTAAAAAAACAGAGAATGTTTTACCACAGCCCGTAGGCGCATTTACCAGCCCGCTTTTGCCATTGGCAATATGCTGCCAGGTCTCTTTTTGAAACTCAAACGGTGCAAGATTCTTAGAAGCAAACCATTTATCAATAATCTTATATCCAAAACTGTTCTCAAGCTTCATTTGAAAAAAGTAAAATGTAAAATTGAAATCTCACGGTACACAATGTACCAAACTGGAAACTACAAACTGAAAACTTCTTTTGTTCCCGGCAGTAGTGCAAATATGATGCTTCTGTTGCGTCGCACACTGCACCTTTCTACTTTTAATTCAGCAGGTGGCTGCGGGTGCTGATTTTATAATTACAATCAAACGAGCCAGGCAAAATAACAGCAAGCTTGCATTGGGTGCTGAATAGAATTGTTGCTGGTGCAGTGTGCGACGCAAGAGAAGCCTCATAGTATTTCAATAGCCCGGCTCATAAATTTTATTGAATCTTTTGATTTGCTTAAAGCATTTGAAAAAAATATGTGCCTACATTTGAATTTGTAAAAAAAGATTTATGAAAAATGGCCGCTTGGTTAATTGTATTACGGGAAGTTTAATAATGTTTATCGTTGCGTGTAACCAGAACGAAAAGGATGCAGAAGCCACAGCTGCAGCAGATACCCTGAATAAAAAAGATACTTCTGCAGTTGATTGCCATACGGTTCCTTCACGGTTTCATACTGTAAAAGACTCTTTGCAGGAAATTTCTACGGTGTCTAATACAGGAACAGATGGAATGGTGGCAATACCTGGCGGTACTTTTATGATGGGTGGCGACAACAGCCAGGCGGGCAAAGATGAATACCCAAAACATAAAGTAACTATCAGCCCGTTTTATATGGATGCCACAGAAGTTACCAATGCGCAGTTTGCCGCTTTTGTAAAAGCAACCGGTTATATTACTACAGCTGAAATAAAACCCAAGTGGGAAGATATTCAGAAACAGGTACCCCCCGGTACGCCTAAGCCGCCGGATGATCAGTTGGTAGCGGCATCGCTGGTATTCAGACAGGCATCGCAGCCAATTACTTTAGAAGACGTTGGGCAGTGGTGGGAGTGGACACCCGGAGCTAACTGGAAGCACCCCGAAGGCCCTGGCAGCAACATAGAGGGCAAGGAGAATTACCCAGTTGTACAGGTGTCTTGGGACGATGCTGTGGCTTATTGCAAGTGGGCAGGCAAAAGGTTGCCCACCGAAGCAGAATTTGAATTTGCTTCACGGGGCGGTTTGGTTAACAATATTTATTCCTGGGGTAACGAGCCTGTTGACCAGGGCGCAGTAAAATGCAATTCATGGCAGGGGCAGTTCCCCAATAAAAACACGGGGAGGGATGGCTTTCAAGGTGCAGCTCCTGTAAAGTCTTTTAAGCCCAACGGGTATGGTTTGTTTGATATGTCGGGTAATGTTTGGGAGTGGTGCAGCGATTGGTATGATTATAATTATTATGCCACGATTAAAGATGGCGCAGTAAACCCGAAAGGCCCCGCAAAAAGTTATGACCCTGATGAACCCTATACTCCAAAACATTCTGTGCGTGGTGGCTCTTTTCTTTGTAACGACAGCTATTGCAGCGGCTACCGTGCAGCCCGCAGAATGAAAAGCAGCCCTGATACAGGTATGGAACATACGGGTTTTCGCTGCGTGAAAGATGCGAAATAGAAATCGCTGTTGATGATGAACTGTAAGAAATAAACTATTTTTTTCAACAAAAGCAAGGAATCTTTTTATATAAGCGATAGCTTGTATTTTTTGATCCTTGCTTTTGTTTTTCAATTCAATCTTATTGCACTGAACGCCTGTACAGACGAATGACATCGTGAACTTTTACCGCCTTAGTTCGAACTTTTTATTTACCAAGATAAGTACCATCGGATGCGTAACGGGCCGTATCTTTTTTCCCATTTAAAATAAAAGTGACCTGGTAAACATTTTCTCCTTTTCTTGCCCATTTTACAGTTGTGGCTCCGGGAAACATTGCATTATAAGCGTCAACGGCTGGCTGTGGAATTGTTCTGGGCCTTTGCGATGGATCATTAGCTGTGATAGTAGTAGTGGTAAATGGTTTTGCATTTAAAGAGCATACTGAAACCAGCAGGGCTGCTGCAAGAATGATTTTTTTCATTTTTTTATTTTTTAATATTTACTGAATGTGGCAGGTTGTATTTTTTGCAACCTTTAGTAAGCCGTTATTATATTTTAGTAGCAGCAGATATTTATTTTGTAACCGGTATTCTTTTTTATTTTTTAGTTCAACAACTTTTGTATTAAGCAACCTTTGCTTCTATAAAAGCTCATTAATGCTATGAGGTAAAGTGTGCGACCCCGAGTTCCGCTTTGCTTGTCGGGTCTGGCGCAACGAAAGCTCAATAGATATAATGCAGTATGGTACAAAATTGCATTTACTTTTATCGGATTAAGTTTATAGTGAATATTTATTGTCAAAAAACTGATATTTGAGGAACCAAACAACATCTTGCCACCAAAACCATTCTGCATAAGGCAGATCCATCAACATGAAAGATTTTAATACCGTAAAAATCAATTTTAAAGGGGGGATTATTAATCCCAATGATCTCTATAATATTCTACTGGCAGCATCAAAATTTGGGGTACACTACGTAAGATTTGGTTTACGACAGCAACTTTTATTTGATGTGGAAATCGAGGAAACGGATAATATGAGCGCAGAATTTGAAGCACTTGGTATTAGCTTCGAAATAAATGAAGAGTCATTCCCCAATATCATAAGCTCTTATCCGGCTGAAGAAATCTTTATCAATACATGGCTTAATGAAACAGTGTACAAAGAAATTTTTGAATCGATCAGTTATACGCACACTTTAAAGATAAATATTAGCGATAGCAACCAGAGTTTTACGCCACTGCTTACGGGCAATATCAATTGGGTAGCTTCACCTGATGAGCCACATTTCTGGCATTTGTTTATCCGCTTTCCAAAAACAAATATTGTGTATGAATGGAGCGACGTATTTCATACAAAAGATTTGGCAGGTATGTCGTTACTTGTTGAGGAAACCATCCTGCAAAATGCTGAAAAATTCTACGACAATATTGAAGCCAGCGGCGATGAGTTGTATGCAACAATAAGTACGGATAAATTCAAAACCAAACCAGCTGCTGCACCAGTGGCACTGCCTGCTTTCAGAATTCCTTATTATGAAGGATTGAACCGATATAATGATAAATACTGGCTGGGAATTTACCGGAGAGATGAATTATTCAGAATAAAATTTTTAAAAGAGATCTGCCAGCTTTGTATACAAACCGGGGCAGTTCAATTGTGCTCTACCCCTTGGAAAACCATTATTATAAAAGGCATTGAAGAAAAAAACAGGAAAGAATGGGTTTACCTGTTGGATAAATACCAGATCAATGTGCGCCATGCTGCCAATGAACTCAACTTTCAGGTAGAAGATAACAGCCTGGCTGCTTTAAAACTTAAACAGCATTTGGTAAAATATCTTAACGACGATGATACAAGAACATTTGGTGTTTGTATCGGTATAAAAACACGCAGAAAAAGTGAAGTGTTCAGCAGTATATTGGTAAGGCGCAAACCATTTTTCAGGATTGGTAAATGGGGCTTCTTTTTTACCTATGATATTCTATGTGCAAAAGACTATAACCCTAATGAACGTACCGATTTTATATACAGCAGTGGTAACCCAAAGTTTGTACTGGCAGAGCAATTGCGCCGTGCAGTGCTTTCTTTTTACCAGCAGCCTTCACGAAGTGAAACCATACAAAGCGAAACTGAAGTTTAGAAGTTTTAAGTAACTTTTTTTATTGCAAAAGCAGGACTGTCTTGGCCCTGCTTTTGTTTTTCATTATTGCTTTACTTCCCTAAAGCATTTGCACCAGGCATAATGCTAATTTTATTTCTATATCGCTCAAAGAACAATTCAAACTGAAGATGTACATCCACACCATCATGCTTCAGCAAATCAACTAAAATAAAGCATCGTTATTCAAAAATGAATTGGCTTTTTCGGGTAGACTCAATCAAAAGAGTATCAAAAAAATGGCTTAAACATTATATAACCAAAGGCATTGAATCCAAATTTTTGCAGTAGGATTTTTTTGAACCCGCAGTAGATTTTTATGGTATCGTTCCTTGCGTCGCACACTTGTACTGCAGAATATAACTGAGCTTTTAACCGCCAATACATCCAACTGCAAAAATCTCCGTTGAAGGATTATCAGTGCAAAAGCATGGAAGTAAAAGGCGTAAAGCCATTACATCCACTGTACATGCTTCCTTTGAAAAGGAATAAAAAGCGCTCCAGGCAATTTTTGCTCTGTAAATGGTTCTATAAAATCAATTTAACTGTTCTCGATCCGCCTCTTTTTATAACCAACCCGCGATATTTAAAATTGGTTAACTTCATTTCTTAAATCCCCTTACATGAAAATTGCATTATTACTGAATTGCCTGCTTCTGTTATTTGTTTGTAAATTATACGCTCAAACAACTACAACTACTGCTTCAGGTAAGTTTGTGCTTACCACCAAACTGGCGTTAGACCTTGATGGTGCAAAACATGCTTACCACCCCAATAATGAGGGCATTGATAATAATTTAAATGGCGGTATAAGCCAGGCCGAAGCCACACAAAATCATTTTGCTAAAACAGGCAACAGGGGCTATGGTATTGCCAAAAAATTGTCTGCCGATAAATCCTTCTATGAAGGCTATATTACCCCCGAAGGATATTTTGTTTCTCAAACTACGGTGTACAACAAAACAAAAGCTGAGGGAGATCCTGACCGTTATGCCGATGCTGAAACCGTTCCCTACATTGCTATAAGCCCGGGCTGGAAGCAGAAAGGAATAAAACTGGGCGATATAGCGTATGTAATAAATGTTGATAATGGGAAAGAGTTTGCTGCAATTTTTGCAGATGCAAGAAATAACGATAATGAAATTGAAATATCGCTGGCACTTGCAAATGGTTTAGAAATACCTGTATCAACAAAAATGGGAAAGTCTTATGATGGCACTAAAACCATTAAGCGATATGTGGGCATTAAAAACAGTCGGTTAAAGATATTTTATTTTGTGCGCAGCGGAGACGGGACAGGTAAAACACCGGAAGAAATTCAAACACTGGGTAAGAAATTAATGGGTAAATAGTTTCAGGCTCATTTTGTATGGGAGCGGGTCTTCACTTCTCGTTATTCAAAATGATGAGTACAATTAATATAGCCAACGTAATTGCCGCATGATTTTCAGAACGTACAAGTGAGTGACACAACAAAAGCTTCATAGCAATACAAAAGCCTGTAACAAAAATATCCCTCTGCTTTTGTTGGTAAAAAAACACAACAACAGCAAAGGGATTATTTTAAGTTTGTAAGTACTTTTTATTCTGCTAACCCAACAGCTTGCTTAAATAGTTATAACTGTTGGTAACATTCTGCAATGGCTGTGGCGCACCATCCTGCTCTACAAAATAGTATTTCATTCCCGACTCTTTTGCATTTTCGAAAATGCGTTTAAAGTCAACAACGCCGGTGCCTGCTTCTGCGGGCTGCATGTTGGTTTTGTTCAGGTCTTTTACATGCCACAGCGGGTAACGGCCGGGGTGCAGTTTAAACAATTCAACAGGGTCTTGTTTAGCCTTGGTGGCCCACGCAAGATCAAGTTCCATTTTTACAAGATCTTTATCTGTATTATTTAAAATATAATCAAAAGGGCGGTTGCCATCAATTGTATCAAATTCTGTAACGTGGTTATGGTAGGCGAATTGAACGCCGTTCTTTTTGCATGCTTCACCGGCTTTACTAAACACATCCACAGCAGTTTTTATTTCATCCATTGTGCTTACGGGGATACTTGAACAAACTAAATACCCCAAGCCACCTTCGGCAGCAGCATCTGCCAACTCCTGAAAATTTTCAGTTAAGTTTAAAGACTTGGGAGCATCTTTAAGCTTTTCTACATAAGTTTTTATTCTTGCCGAGTCTTCGGCAGTTTTGGCCATTTTCATAATCTGTGCCATTGTAAAAGGCGCACCGCCTACATGTGCCGAACGCCAATGCAGGCCTGCATCTTTTACCATAGTGGCAAACTCTTTGGGTTTATAACCATAAAAATTTCCTTTTTGCGATCCTGCACTTTCTACTTCCTTGTAACCGATGGCGGCCAGCTTTTGTAAAGTTCCTTTTGCATCGGTAGACATTAAATCACCAAGCGTGTATAGTTGCAGGCCAACAGGCACTGTTTTTTTTAAAAAGAAATTAGCTTTACCAAGCCCGGGCAACAATAAACCCGATAAAGCAATGGTGCCGGATTGTTGTAAAAATTTTCTTCTTGTGGCCATCGTTATATTTTTTATGTTGAATAATAAAGGTATTGATTTTTGTTGCGCTTGCTCGGTAATATATTTATGCAAGGTTTGTGCATGGGCCCTGAGAGTATTGTTGTTGGATTGACGTATTTAGCTATTTTACAGGCTTTATGAGCCCAGCAATATTGCTGCTATGATACTCTTGTTGCGTCGCACACTTGTACTGCAATAATGCTGTTAAACACATGGATCTTTCACGCCAAAAATTTCGCTATCTCCTGTTTTTCTAAATACAACTGCTAATGTGCCGTCTACGTTTTCTATTCCAATTAGGGTAATGTTCACTTTCATCTTACTTTTAAAAGATAGGCTATACCAAAGGTTAAAATCTTATCTTCCTGTATTACTTTTTCTATCACAACGTTTTCGTGGGTAAATGCATACAGTGCATTAAATGATAAGCCTTTCCAAATAGGAAAATCTGCACCAATATCTATTTGTGTTCGGTAGTTGTTGCTATTGTTAAAGGCTGGTTGCCAATAAGCATCATAGTATAAGCGAATGTGCTTTTCTAACAGGTAACTCCAACCGCCAGCATATAAAGTGCCCCGCCAGAGATTAATGTTCTTATCCCCATTGTATTCTGCAAAATTGTAGTTGTTTGCAGTAAACTTTGTGTTTTCGTAAACTGTGCTTGCTGAAAACTTAACTACTGTATTTTTTGTATTGATTGATTGCCAGGTAATGCCTGCTCCTGCAAAATACCGGGTATCTATTTTTCTGCGGTAATTGGTAGAGATGTAAGCAATGCCAAAAGGATAAACTTTTTTTTGTGGGCTGCAGTAAATATAATTCCTGCTAAAAATATCGTTGTCTGCTTTTGCCGAATAAAAGGCTTGATACAAGCTACTATATTGAGATTTTATTACCCAGTTTTTATGAGGCGAAAAGCTAAAGTCTATTTTACTTTTAATGTTTAATACCTCAACATTTCCTTGCTGATAATTGCCAGTAACACTTGTCCTCAATTGAAATTTGGCAGTATCACTTTCATTGAGTTGGGCAAATGATTTGCCCAAACCCAATAAAAAAAAGATAACGTTTAATAGTTGCCCTTTCATCCTATTTTATACTGGTTAAAATAGTTAAGAATTCTTGCGGCATTGTTACAAATGGTAAATGTGAAGTTGGTAATTCATAAACCTTTTTGAAAGTGCCATTGTCTTTAATCATTTGTTGTTGCAAAGCATATGGTACTACCTGGTCTTTAGTAGTAGCAATATAATATTTTTGAATGCTTGCAAATTTTGCAGTTAAAACAGCTTTGTCGTTTAAAGCTTTTACAGGTTCGGCACGATGATATTTTACCAAAACATCTTTCATATAGTCGGGGCAGTCTGCACAAATGTTATCATGAACCACTTCCCTTTTTATTGTTGCTAATGAATAATCTTTACTGAACTCCAATGCAGCTCCCACTTTGCTGGTATTGTCTTTTTTTGAAAGGTCTGTTACACTTTCTCCGTTCTTAGGAATATATGCAGCTACATAAATTAATTTTTCAATTTTATTGGGGATATTTTCAGCAACTTGTGATATTACCTCACCTGCCATTGAATGACCCACTAAAATTACTTTCCCTTTTTGTTGGTTAATGGCATCGGTAACTGTTTTTACATAGTCTTTTAAACCTATGCCAGCACCATAAGTATTATCAGCTCCGTGCGCTGGAAGATTAACGACAACCACGTTAGCATTTACTGCCAACTGATTACGTACAAACCCCCAGGAACTTTCATCGGCCCAGGCACCATGAACCAAGACATAAGTTGGGTAACGGGCTTTATCTTTTTCTAGTTGAGCAATAATTAGCCTGGCTGCTTCTGCGCCGCTGTTTTGTTGTTGCCCTGTAATTAAATTGCCATCTTGTACGGCGTAACTTTCAAACATTGGAGCTACTGTAAATTTGCTATTGGGCATTTTACGGGCTAAATCTTCAATACGAAAAGGTTGTATTTGTTTACCAACATAGGTGTCAGCATAGTTTTCTTCACTGCTGGCAAAACCTGTCCATTTTTTTCCTTCTACCAAATATTTTCCATTTGGCAATTTTGCTTTCAATAAAATACAGGTACCGTGGCAGATAGCTGCTGTTGGTTTGCCAGTTTGATAAAAATCAACAAAGAACTTTTGAAGTTCATCGTTTTCGTAAAAAGTGTACATCGGGCCCTGGCCTCCGCAAACCATGATGGCTTTATAGTCGTTGGGATTTACCGTTGATAATTTAATGGTATTTTTTAGTAACGCTGCTTTTGTTGGATCTTTTAAAAAGCCTAATGAAACATAATCCCATGCGGAATATTTGCTGGCATCTTCAGGATCGCTGAAACCATCAATTTTTACTTCGCCACCCTCGGGGCTGGCAATATCTACTGTATAGCCTGCAAATGAAAACTCCCAATATGGGTGAATTACCTCTGCTGCCCAAAAACCAATAGGCCAACCTGTTTGTTTACTGACTGCAGGGTTGGAAGCAATTAATAAAATCTTACCATTGTTTCCAGCATTATGTTGGGCAATGGAAAAAACTGAAGACAGTAATATTGTTACTGACAAAATGAACTTTTTTAAATTATTCATGCGATTATTTTTTATTATTTAAGTTTCAAAGGTGAGAAGATCTATTACCTTTATTAGCATACACACTTAAAGTAGTGATACTTACTTTTAGGAAAGTATTAATGAAATCAATACATAGAATATATGCCTGACTTTATTTACAACAATAAGATTTATTATAATCCTGTTGAGTTTGCAATGGACAGAATTGGAGGTACCTGGAAGATGCCAATTTTATGGCGACTAAAGGATCATGTGCTTCGCTATGGAGAGATAAAAAAGAGTATTCCGCACATTACTCACAAAATGCTTACCTCACAACTGCGTGAGCTGGAGGCAGAGGGTTTTGTCAGCCGTGTTGTGTTTCCTGTTGTGCCACCGAAAGTAGAATATACTATTACAGCAAGAGGCACTAAAGCGATCACAATTGTTGAGGTAATTAGAAATTATGGTCTTGAATTAATGAAAGATTTTGGTGTTCCATACGAAAAAATTAAAACACAAAAAAAAATGCAGTCTTGAGGGTGAGTGGAATTTCGTTTTATAGCAGAGTCTATAATTAAAACCTGTTAATCATAAAAAAAATTCCAAAAGAAGTTCTTTAATAAATAGCCCCGCACAAAGATTTTTTTTTAATATGATATAAAATATATCTTTAGAAATTGATGTGTTTCTTATCTTATTAGTGCACTTCTTTAATTTTTTTATTGTTTATGCTTCCTTATGATTATTATGACTGCTGTATTTTAAATAAGATCTGATTTGGATTTATTGGATGTACTGATTCTCCAAATTAGCTGGTATCTGAATTAAACAGAAATTTTAGCAACATGAATTCAACAAAATAATTCCTTTCTATAAACCAAATTAGCATGGCATACAATATTACCCCCGAGCATCTTAAAGCAATTACCGGAGCCAAAAATCCTGTACCGCCGCCTACACAGTTAATGATACAATTGGCAGAATGGATAAATAAAACCTGTCCTGCTTATGGTATTGATACACCTCAGGAATTTGCGCATTTCCTGGCCCAGGCCTGTCATGAAACAGCCTCTTTCAAAACACTCAGGGAAATGGGTGGCGACTCGTATTTTGCCAAATACGAAAAAGGTGTAGGGCCTAAGGATAAAAATGGTAAAACATTGGGAGACCGCCTGGGCAATACATTTGCCGGAGATGGATTAAAGTTTAAAGGCCGTGGCATTTTTCAAACAACCGGCCGGTTTAATTATAAAGATCTGAGTTTAAAGAAGGGGGGTAACGGTGACCTTTTTATCAAAAACCCGGAACTGCTTGAGCAACCCGAATTTGCAGTATGGAGCGCCTGTGAATACTGGCAAAAAAGAGGGCTTAATGATATAAGCAATCATCCTGACACAGATAAATTAAAGAAGAAGGTGCTTGATGCAAAAAGTAAGACTTATATCTTAATTGATGTTTCTCCTGTAGAATATATAAGCCGGTCAATAAATGGTGGAATCAAGGGGCTACCCGAAAGAATGCAATTCTACGCTAATGCAAAAAAAGTGTTGGTTTGATAACCGCAAATATTTAAAGCACATCACCCCATTTTAAATCACTTTTACTTTTCAATAAAACTAAAGTTTATGGACTCTGCTACTTTCAGCGAATACCTTGAAAAAAGGTACTTCGATCAAATGGCGTATTATTCAAAAGCATCTTCAAAAAATCAGAAAAAGTATAAAAATTTTCAGTGGATACTCATTATTTTATCTACCCTTACAACGATTATGGCAGCAATGCCAAGGCCTGTTGATGGTAAAGGTTTTGACTTTCAGTATGCAATAGTAATCTCAGCGGCAATCGTTACCATACTTACTTCTGCATTAAAAACCTTTCAATACCAGGAGTTATGGGTTACTTACAGAACAACCAATGAGCAACTAAAACCCGAAATTTATTACTATCAGTTCAATGTAGGCGAATACGGCAAACCAGGTGTTGATAAAGAATCACTTTTTGTAACGCATGTAGAAAGCATTTTAAGCAAAGAGCATAGCAACTGGCCCGCTTATAAAAAAATGGAGGGTGAAAATGGTAAAGGCAATCAACAGATTGATGAAATACAAAAAAAACTGGACGACCTGGTAAGAGGAACATTGAATACGCAAAGAAAAGCTGCGTCAACAGGCGATACTGCTGATACTGCAACAGATGCTTTAAATGAAGTAACCACAGAAACTACCACTGATGCGACAACTGAAGCCACTCCTGATACAACAACAGATGCGCTGAATGATGATGCAACAACGGAGACTGCCAGTGATACAACAACGGATGCTTCAGGTGAAGAAACAACAGATGTTGCGGGCGATGCATCAGATGAAAGCCTGGATGCCGGGATCAAAGAAAGTGCTTCCAAATAAAAGCGAATTTTTTTACGCAGCATAACTTACGCGTTGCGTTACAAACGATACATGTCGGCAGGTTTTTTTCAAGAATATTTAATAGCACAAAACATGTATTCGTTTCTGTTTTCGCTTTGCTCAATAAAGCTACTTCAGATCAAGAGTGCGACGCAAGGAACGATGATAAAAGTTATATCGCCCGGCTCAAAAAAATATTTCTCATTCAATTATTATACCCCAGGGCTTTGTTTGAATTGAACTATACAGCTACTATTGAGCTACCGTTGTGTCACTCACTTGTACGGTAGAATCCTTATGCACCAATGTGAAACGGTATCCATAAATAAGATTGCTTAAATGTGCAAAGAACACTACTTTTTTACATGTGCTTTATATATTCCATTGGGTTGAGTAGAGGTAAAGCCAAGTGGTTTATCGCCATCCATTTCAAATTGTACTTTATAACCTTCCATTCCTTTTACATGGAACGTATCTGGTGATACAGGTACCAGTTCGAAGTCACCTTCTCCGGGTACAGATGCCCAAAGCACATTGTCTATAATTTTAAGCGAAGCCGTAGCAGAAACACCTTCAAATTCAAAATCGGCAACATATTTTTCAAGCTCCTTCGCAGTAAGTTTAAATGCAGCAGCACCCTGCAACTCCTGTAATTTTTGTTTGGTATCTGCACTGCCGGTCATTGCCAATGCTTTTTGATAATTGGCTATCGCATTTACAGTATCTTTTTTTGCAGACAGCAGATCAGCGTATGAATCGTAAACATTGCCGCTATTGGGATAACTGGCAATATTCATTTCAAATAGGGCAGCCGCTTTTGCATACTGTTTTTGAGAGAGTGCATTATAGCCAAGGCCGTTGATCAGCATCTCCGGCGGCGAAACTTTATAGCCAAACTCCTTTGATACGGTTTCATAATGTTTCTTCATTTTTACTATGAATGCAGTACTTGAATCAGTAAAGTCTGCATTGGTAAATTTGAAACGGTAATAGTTAAAAATAAAACGCAGCCCATCATATTCACTTGTTAAGGGCACAGAGCCGTGATCATCATCAGGATAATACTTGCTGGCATACTTTAATCCATTTTTTTGATTGCTTTTTATAAACTGGTCAAGCGCAAAAATAGACCTGATATGCCTTGTATCAGCGGTAGTGTCTTTTTTCATTTTGTCTAATGTCATTCCTTCGGGCATTGTATTGGCAATACCCAGGTACAGGCGTATGCCATTATATTGCTGTGTAGTGAGTTTCTTTTCTGTAGCTTTTAAAAACTGTTCCTTATTATACCACATACTCGGATCAATGGCAATATAGGCATTGAATAATTTGGTATGGTTGGTAAGAATATTCATTACGGTTAAACCGCCAAACGAATGCCCGATCAGCATTTTATAAGCTTGTGTGGGGTACATAGAATCTATATGTGGCATCAGTTCTTTTTCAATAAAAGCTGCAAAATTTTCTCCGCCCCCTGTGGTTCTTGAAAAATTGCTATCCATCATTGGCGGATCGCTTGCAATATGCGTAGGTGTAAGATCCCTTGTTCTGTCTGTGTTTGGAATGCCCACTACAATCATTTGCGGAACAACCGTGTTGCCATTTACTTGGCTTAACTGTTGTATCATGCCCACAACAGATTCAAAATGGCCGTCGCCATCAAGCAGGTAAACAACAGGGTAATGCTCACCGCTGTTCTGTGCTCCATTGCCCGGAACATATACCCATACTTTTCTTTGTTCTCCAAGTATATTGGAATAAACACTGTCAACTTTACCAATTACAATTTTATTATCTGTTTGCGCAAGACTGCTGAGAGTAATAATTGCACACAGGAAGAATAAAGAGAGATACTTCATAAAACATGATTAAATTTTGGAGCTAAAGGTTTTAAAAAAGAATGCTTACTGCAAAAGAGTAACTTTCAAATATATTTATTTCAGCTCAATTCATTTGCCTCTTTCTATAAATGGTTTTACAATGTAATTATTGGCGCATATTCATTTTAAATTCACGAGCCTGCACTTTGCCCAACAAAGTTCAGAACGTATAAGTGAGTGACACAACCAAAGCTTCATAATACTTCAATTGCCTGGAAAATTTTAAATATCTATTTTAAGCAGACATCTTTAAAGCAGTAAACTCCCTCAATTTAAAGTTTCCTCTTTAGTGGTTTTACTTAATTTATCATGTATTACCTTTGAAAAAATTTTTCAGGAGAGCGATGGTTTACCTTACACGTCAGGAACATTTTAATGCGGCGCACAAATTGTATAATCCCGGTTGGAGCAAAGAAAAGAACGAGGAAGTTTTTGGAATGTGCGCCAACGAAAACTGGCATGGACACAACTACGACCTTTATGTAACCATTAAAGGAGAGCCCGATGCTGATACCGGTTTTTTAATGGATGTAAAAAAATTAAAAGACATTATTAAAGAACAGGTGATTGTAAAAGTGGATCACAAAAACCTTAATCTTGATGTAGATTTTATGCAAGGTAAAATGTGTAGTACGGAGAATCTTTCCATTGGTATATGGCAGCAGATAGAGCCACATCTTCCACCAAACGTAATGCTGCATTGCATTAAGCTGTACGAAACCCCACGCATCTACGTGGAATATTTTGGTAACTGAAAACTATTTACCCGCATTATTGTTATAAAGCTTGCTTTTTAAAGTGATTAAGTAAGTGCGCTGATAATCTGAAACGGGAAATCTTTCTTAATTTGTAACAGGTATGAACAACAAAGTAGCAGTATATCGTAAGGAACATTTTAACGCGGCGCACCGCCTGTTTAATCCTGCATGGAGTAATGCTACCAACGATGAAGTATTTGGAAAATGCAACAATCCAAATTATCACGGTCACAATTATGAGCTGATCGTAAAACTTACCGGCGTGCCCGATGCGGAAACAGGTTATGTAATTGATCTGAAAAAATTAAGCGACCTGATTAAGCTTCATGTACTTGATAAATTCGATCATAAAAACCTGAACCTTGATACAAAAGAATTCAGAGAACTAAACCCCACAGCAGAAAATATAGCAGTTGTTATTTATAATTTATTGCGGCCTGTAATTAAAGCAGATCTTGATTTACAGGTACGCCTTTACGAAACAGAAAGAAATTTTGTAGAATATCCGGCATAAAATTTTAAGCTGAAATAATTCATTACAATCATTGAAAAATGTCATATAAAAAAACGGAACAGTACGACGAACAGGTAACAAATGCGCTTGCTGAAAGTTACAAAAACGCAATCGGTTTACTAGGTGAAGATACAGAACGCGAAGGTCTTTTAAAAACACCGGAGCGCATGGCAAAGGCCATGCAATATCTTACGCAGGGTTACCAAATGAACGCGGTGGATATTATTAATTCGGCCAAATTTCACGAGTCGGTAAGCGAAATGATCATCGTAAAAGACATAGAGATTTATAGTATGTGCGAGCATCACATGTTGCCATTTATTGGCAAGGCGCATATCGCTTACATACCCAACGGATGGATTACCGGCCTAAGCAAAATAGCCCGTGTGGTAGATGTTTATTCAAGGCGGTTGCAGGTACAGGAACGTCTTACTGTACAGATCATGGATGCCATACGCGAAGCCTTAAACCCAATAGGCGTAGCCGTGGTAATTGAAGCAAAACATTTGTGCATGATGATGCGCGGTGTGCAAAAGCAAAACTCGGTAACCACCACATCGGCGTTTTACGGAGAGTTTGAAAAAGACACCACCCGCAGTGAATTCGTAAAACTTATTTCAGCCAATTTGAGTTAATACAATTATGAGCCCGGCTATGATATTTCATGGCAGCATCGTTGCGTCGCACTCTTGTACAGCATATGTTTGAGGGGCTATGCCTCACAATAACAATCATTTTAGTAAGCATAAATTTTACATTTTAGGTTTGTTTGGATTTATTCCATTCAAACCTTTTATTTTTGACGTCACTTAAATTTCTATTATGAGTAAACATGCTTTTATATTTCCGGGCCAGGGCGCACAGTTCAGCGGAATGGGAAAAAATTTGTACGAAACAAACCCAGGCTGCAAAGAACTGTTTGAGCAGGCCAATGAAATTCTTGGCTTCCGCATCAGCGATATTATGTTCACTGGCACTGATGAAGAATTAAAACAAACCAATGTAACACAACCAGCTATATTTCTACATTCAGTTGCTGCTTATAAAACGATTGCAGATGCAAAGCCAGATATGGTTGCAGGCCATTCGCTTGGTGAATTTTCTGCACTTGTTGCCAACAATACATTAAGCTTTGAAGATGCGTTAAAGCTCGTAAGCATCCGTGCAAAAGCGATGCAGAAAGCATGTGAACTCAATCCTTCCACCATGGCGGCAGTGCTCGGTTTGCCCGATGAAAAAGTAGAAGAAATCTGTGCTGCGGTTCAGGCAGAAACAGGAGAAATTGTGGTTGCTGCCAATTACAATTGCCCTGGGCAGTTGGTGATCAGCGGTTCAATAAAAGGTATTGAAATTGCCTGCGAAAGAATGAAAGCTGCCGGCGCAAAACGTGCATTGGTATTGCCTGTGGGCGGCGCATTTCATTCACCGTTGATGGCTCCTGCCAAAGAAGAACTTGCTGCAGCAATTGAAGCAACTTTGTTCAGCACGGCTTCTTACCCGGTTTATCAAAATGTGGTAGCTAAAGCTGTTACTGATGGTGCAGCAATAAAGCAAAATCTAATCGACCAGTTAACCGGTGCGGTGCGGTGGACACAATGTGTGCAGGCAATGGTTGCAGATGGCGCAACAGAGTTTACAGAATCCGGTCCTGGAAAAGTGTTGCAGGGTTTGGTTGCCAAGATTGAGAAGACGGCTGTTACGAATGGTGTGAGTTAAAGTATAAAATAATTATTCGCTGCAATAAAGAAAGCTGTTCTGTTGGGAGTAGCTTTCTTTATTTTTCAGGCATTTGTTCATCGAGTGCCTCTTCAATATGTTGCTCCTCTGCACTAACTAAAGGCAGGATTTCAGCAGCTTCCGCTGTAATTATAAATTCGTTATTTGGAGAAAGGTTTTTGTAAAAATAATTGGTAAGGTTTCCGCAGAAAATTATTATAAGACAAGAAAAAAATAAATGAAGAAAGCTTTCAAGCCAATCATAGTTTGCGTTTGGGTCTATCGCAGTTAATGAATCAGTTCTGTGAGGAAATGAATTTGTAATAAATGAAAACAGGTGACTGGCAAAGCCCGGAAGGTAGGTTAGCAGGTGTTGTAATGCAAGAAATAAAATGAAAATCGAAAGCAGTTCTTTAGAATTGCTTATTACTTTTAAACCATCGCCGAATTTTGATTTTTCGCCAATCCAACCAGAAAGATCCTTTGATTTTATTATTGCAAAATATCCAATAGTTAAACTGCTTAATGCTGCAACTATATAAAATACTGTTGTTTCCCAGCCGTATTCCCCTGATGAATTTATTAAAGAAAAAACAGCCATATATACGTTGGTTAAAAGGTAGGCTGCACCATTGTAAATAAAAATAACTCCCAACAGAATTACAAGTAGCTGAATAATGGGATGATATTTCATAATTTTTTTTAAGTTTTGTTACCAATTTTGTAGAGGCTTGGCGATGTGGCAATATCCCTGATCCCCAGCCCGAATATCGCCAAACCCCTTGGTGACAAGTTTAATTTCCAAGCATTTTTTTCTCCATTTCAAATACCTTGTTTGCTTCAAAGTAATAAGTTTTACTTTCTCCTTCTTCTGTTTTAACAACCATTTTATCGCAAGAGTTTTTGCCTCCACTGCTTATGCTTTGGCTTTGCAAGGCAGCACCTATCATATTCAGAATAAAATATTCTTCTTCAATTTGTGTGACGTGCCACCCTGTCTCACAAGTCTTGCCATCCCCACTTTTCGTAATTGAATTCAAAAGTCCAAATTCAATGTCGTGATATTTATTCCTATTTATAGTGTCTTCCTGAATTTTATATGTTTGTTGTAAATATTTGTGAGCAAATATACTTGTATAGTCAATACTTAACATTGCCTTTGTCAGCCTTATTACCTCAGTATAGTTCTTGTTTTTTATTTCAGCATAGACCTGTTTTTTTAAGTTATCATAGTTTGTATTTTTCTTACTAAACTGTTTACTTTCCAAAAAACTGTTCCTAAAATCAACATAGTCAATATCAGTATTGCCATTTTCCAATTGCTTTACATATTCCGAATACTTGTCGTTGAAATTTGGAATTTCAATTTTTGCGTCTTGCCCAAAAACAAATAGGGTTTGTGTGAGTAAAAAAATTATCAAGTATAAAAATCTATTTCTTGTCATAGTTTGTTTGTTTACCAGATGGTTGTAAAACTTGCCACCAACAAAAGAATTTCTGATACGCTGATACAACTAACATTGACTGCTTCTGTCTACGCTTCGATAATAGATCATTTATAATCAGAACGCACAAATGTGCGACGCAACCAAAGCTCAACAGCATATCAACTGCCGGGTCAATAAAATGTATTGTGTATTATTCCCTGCCACTCGCTTTTATATAACCGGCCAGCTCTTCATTAAATGAATTTGCATTTAATAAATCTTCCAGTGAAAGGTGCATCCTGTATTTCCAGTAATGCTGTGGATTGGCGGGTACATTGATCCGCTCTTTGTGGGGATCGTCTTTCCTGATCTTTGCATCGATGCCGAGAATATCCTGCAACTGGAAAATGCTCCACATTGCGGGTGAATATAAATGCTGCACTACGATTGCTTTATTCACCCATGCATCGCAGAAATAAGGCTCCAGTCCCCATTGACCCAATTCATCGTGGTAGAAGCGGTTGGTGCGTTCGCGGTCTTCTTCCCACCAGCCACGTATCGTACTCATGTCGTGTGTGGAAGGTGTAACCACGCTCATATAAGGTGCATCGGCAGGGTGAAAGAATTCTTTGGTGGGGTCTTTGGGCATGCGCTGTATTTCGAGGCTGAGAATACCCAGCCTGCGCATTACATCGGGTACACATGCAGGCACCATGCCAAGGTCTTCCCCGCAAACGAGCATATTGGTTTCGCGTTTTAAAGCGGGTAATTTTTGAAGGGCTTCGTGCATCCAGAAATCGTCCTGCCTGCGGAAGAAATAATTCACATACAACTCACGTAACTGATGCTGCGTGCCACCTTCAAGTGCTTTAAAAGATTCAGTTGTATCCATTGCAAACCTGAAATGGAACTGCTGCCCGTTTGAACCTTCAACCTCGAATAAGATTACGTTTGAGATAAGACTAAAGAGCTGCTTTTTCAGCCATCGGTTGTGCTCATTATCCTGCTGCCAGGTGAAATAATTTTCTACTTTACGTTGTGTTGTATAATCCCGTTTTAATTGATAAGCGCCTGATTCATCCCTTTCAAGAAATGATTGCTTTACGTGGTTCCGCTGATCGCCAAACATGCTTTCGAGAATACTGTCGGTAATGTAAGGCCGGCAATATCGTTTATAATTGAACCAGATCCCTTTTTCACTGAACTCGTTTATATGCACGGGAATGGAAGGCTCGAAATGCCCCATGATGCCCTCAACCGAATGCAGGGGGATACCCCAGATCCGGAAGAAGCCGAGAATATGATCGATACGGAATGCATCGAAATAATAACTCATTTGCTCAAAACGCAGCTTCCACCATGCAAAGCCATCTTCACGCATTTTTTGCCAGTTATAGATCGGGAAGCCCCAGTTTTGACCAGTTACGGCAAAGTCGTCAGGGGGTGCACCAGCCTGAACGTCCATGTGGTATAATTCAGGATGCTGCCATGCATCGGCACCAAAACGGTAAATGCCTATTGGAATATCGCCTTTCACAATTATGCCATTATCATGTGCATACTGTGTCGCTTCTTTTAGCTGCACATGTAAATGGTACTGTACAAAGAAGTGAATGGCTAAATCGTTGTAAGCTTTTGACGTAGGTTGAATGAGCGCTTCAATCTCCGCATCGTTATAAGTTTTGTGCGAGGACCAATGATTAAAATCCGCACTATTGAATTTATCTCTTAAGTAGCAGAATGCTGCGTAGGGGATAAGCCAGTGTTTATTTACTTCAAAATATTCTGTGTATTCTTTTAATGCAAATAAAGCTTCTTTCTGTAAAGGATAAATCTGCCTTATGAATTTCCATTTTAACTGATTTACGGCTTCGTAATCTACCGCTTCAAGTTTATTTAAACGTTGAGCCTCTTCAGTAATCGCTTCGAGCAAATGTTTGTTGGCCACATCTGTAGCTTGTCCAAGATTCAGGAACATGGGGTGCAATGCAAACGCAGAAATAGCAGCATATGGGTAACTGTCTGTCCATGTATGTGTGGCTGTTGTATCATTTACAGGGAGTATCTGTATCAGTTTCAGGCCAACTTTTTTTGACCAGTTTACAAATAATTTCAGATCTGTAAATTCACCAACACCAAAACTGTTCTGCGATCTTAAGCTAAAAACGGGAATGGCTGTACCTGCACCTTTCCAGGCTGTAACGGGAATTAAGGCAAAGCCATCATTTACAATTGTTTTTTTACTCTTTATAATCGCGTCGTATAAAACCCTGTTGCTGCCACTTTCATATTGCAAGATTTTTTCCGATTCTGTATCGTACACTGCATATTTATAGGCGATTGGAAAATATGCTTTTGAGAGGTTAATTTTTGCTGAATAGAAATTTTCACCTAGCTTTCGGCTCATGATAATAGCATCAGATTCAACCCAACTTCCCAGTTCAGCGCAATTGCCCAACATACAAAGCGTTTGACCTGTTGCAAGTAAAGGTGCTTTTACTTTAAAAATATGCGTGAAAGATTTGGGTGTTGTAACTTTTACAGGCGCATCATTATTTTTAAGCAATACCTGATTAAAAGGTTCTGTAAAGAATGTATTTTCAATAAAACCCATATCATTCCAGGAATCTATAATCAGTAATTCTTCTGATACAAATAAAGAAGCTGAGATTACTTTATCATTTCCACAATCGAAGTTTAAAGTACCATCTTCATTTTTTAAAATGTAATTATAAACGATTCCTTCTGAAGGAACATCGGCTGAGTTAACAGTTAATGTAAGGGTCCAGAGTTCTTCGCTTAAATAATGCATTTGAATGGCTTTTGCAGGATCACCGTTCCCAAAAATTGCATGATTACCCGTTAAAGACAGAGATTGCCCATACGTGGTATGGAACTTTAGCATAAAAACAATCTTTAATACCGTTTCTGTATGTTGCTTTTTTCCCGGACTCGTTTTTTTGTTTATCTCTTTTTTATTACTCGCTTTTCCCGGTTTTTTTGCAGCAGAAACCGCACTTTTTTTAATAATATTCTGTTCAGTAAAAGTTTTTTCAACAGCTTTTTTCGCGGCAGTTTCTTTTGAGACACTCTGCTTGTCTACTGCTCCATTTAATTGCTGCACAGCCGCTTTCCCATTATTTTTTTCTGTAATCATGATCATGTTTTCGGTTGCCAAATTCAAAAAAATAAGTTGCGAAAATAAACAACATACTTTGTTTAGAGGGTCAGGTTTTTTAACCAATTAATCACACCAAAAAAATGCACTGTCTTTTTTTAAGCACAAAAAAATTTCTCTACTTTTTTCCATCTTATGCATTGCGTACAAATCAGGAAATCGCATTTTTGTCCCGGCAGCATAACCTACATCATCTTCGTTGCGTCGCACTCTTTTGCTCTATAACTTTTTGCAGCATTGTGCATACAACATCCGGTCATCCGAACCTGCTTTTAAATCAACTGCTTTAAAATTTATTGATTGTTTGCATTCTTTATTAAACCGGTGTACTCTTAAAGAGCAACAGGTATCAGAAGAAAGTTTTGAAAATACCTTTCTTCATATGGCAATGATACAATCTGAAAGCAGCTAAAGAGCGACTAAAATAAGTAATGTGTAATTAATACACAAATCTATTATTGTTAGATTATTTATTTTTTTTGCTTGCTAAAAAATGCGATGTATGAAACCTGGAAAAAAACACGTTTGTTACCTGAGCATTCTTTTAGAATTTGAACCTTTGATGCCATGGAAGAGGAACTGTGAAACGAGCGTGGCAACAGAAGCTTCATAGATGTTAAGGCCTTTGGTGAAAAAAATCCCGGAAATTTATACTTCATGTAAAATTTCCGGGATTAAAATATGTACACAATTATATAGAAAATGCTGTTTCTATTATTTCTGCCTGTTCCTGTTTATGTACTTTATTATACCCTGTAGCTGTTGCTGCACCGGGATTTCTGCTGATTACACCGTAATTGATATTCTTTAAATTCATTTGTAAATATGAAGCTGCACCCATATTCAGTGGCTCTTCCTGAACCCAGAACCAGATTGCCCGGTTGTATTTTTTATAAAGTTCATCGAGTTGTTTTACTGGCAGGGGATACAATTGTTCTAAACGAATGATAGCAACAGTGGTTAGGCTGTCTCTTTGTTTTCTTTCTTCCAGATCGAAAAATAATTTGCCTGAGCACATCATTACTTTTTTTACTTGTGTGGCATCAGCAATATGGATGTCATCAATTACTTCTTTGAAAGAACCGTTGGTAAACTCAGATACATGACTGTAACTGCCGGGATGGCGAAGGTTTGCTTTAGGTGAAAAGTTAATAAGCGGCTTACGGAACGGCCAGGCCAACTGCCGCCTGAGGAGATGAAAAAAGTTGGCGGCTGTTGTAATGTTCGTTACGATCATATTCAACTCAGCACAGGACTGCAGAAAACGTTCTATCCTGGCACTGCTGTGTTCAGGCCCCTGGCCTTCATAGCCATGCGGCAACAACATCGTAACACCGTTCATCCGGCTCCATTTCTGTTCGCCTGCACTAATGAACTGGTCGATCATTGTTTGTGCCCCGTTGCAGAAATCGCCAAATTGTGCTTCCCATAAAACCAGTGCGTTGGGGTTAGCCATAGCATAGCCATATTCAAACCCAAGTACCCCGTATTCGCTTAGCAGAGAATTATAGATTCTGAATTTTCCTGATGCGCCTTCAATCCGGCTTAAACGGTTATAGTATTTGTCATTGTTCTCATCGCGTAAAACTGCGTGGCGGTGCGAAAATGTACCACGCTGTACATCCTGGCCACTCATACGAACATCTTTGCCATCTGCCAGTAAACTGGCATAAGCCATTAATTCGCCTGTTGCCCAGTCCACTTTATTTTCTGATTGAAAAAGCTTTATTTTATCCTGTATAATCTTTTCGATCTTTTTTAGTGGGGTAAAATCTTCGGGCCAGCTCATGAGTGCCTCAAATATTTTTTTGAAATTTTCTTCAGTTATTGCTGTAGCAGGTGATTGATCAAAGTCTTCGGCCTTCGCCCTGCGTAAGCTTTTCCACCATAATTCTGGTTGCTGATAAGTATATGGCAAGGGTTTTTGTTTCACTTCATCCAAACGTTCCTGAAGGTTGGCCCAGAATTTTTTCTCCATTTCTTTAGCCATCTCCTTTGCATCAGGTTCACCATTTTCAAGAAGGTACTGTGTATAAACTTCACGGGGATTAGGGTGCTTCTCAATTAACGCATACATATGAGGCTGCGTGAATTTCGGGTCATCTCCTTCGTTGTGGCCATGACGGCGATAGCACACCATATCTACAAAAACATCTGAATTAAACTGCTGCCTGTAACGTGTGGCTATTTCCACGCATTTTATTACAGCTTCCGGATCATCACCATTTACATGTAATACCGGTGCCTGCACAGCAGCAGCAAGCGATGTACAATAATCAGAACTACGTGCGTCATCAAAATCTGTTGTAAATCCAATTTGATTGTTAATCACAAAATGAATGGTACCACCGGTATTATAACCTTTGAGTTCACTCATCTGAAGTACCTCATAAACAATGCCCTGTCCAGCTACTGAAGCATCGCCATGTATCAAAATAGGGAGTATTTTATCATAATTACTTTCATACATTACATCTGCTTTTGCACGGGCAAAGCCCACAACCACGGGATCAACTGCTTCCAGATGCGAAGGATTGGGCATTAATTTAAGGTGAACTGTTTTGCCATCAGTAGTTTGCACCTCGCTGCCGTAGCCCATATGATATTTTACATCGCCGCTGCCCATTGTCTGATCAAGCTTGGCAGTTCCTTCAAATTCGCTGAATATTTGTTCATAGGTTTTGCCCATAATGTTGGCAAGTATATTTAACCTGCCACGGTGTGCCATACCAATTACTACTTCATGCACGTCGTGTTCAGCGGCAGTATTAATAATTGCATCGAGTGCTGCAATTGTTGTTTCGCCACCTTCAAGGGAAAACCGCTTTTGGCCAATATATTTCGTATGAAGAAACTTTTCAAACATAACACCCTGGTTCAGTTTTTCCAGTATGCGTTTCTTTTTTTCAAATGGCAATGGATCGGTAAACTTTTTTTCCATTTCATTGGTAATCCAGTCAACCCGTTCTTGTTCGCTTATATATTTGAACTCAATACCTACATGAGATGCATAACATTTTTCCAAATGCTCAACAATATTCCTCAGCGTTGTTGGGCCAAGCCCAATAAGGTTACCAGCATTATATTGTTTATCAAAATCCGCTTCTGATAAACCAAAGAAAGCCAATCCAAGGTTGGCACCCCGGTCTTTGCGTTGCCTTATAGGGTTGGTTTTAGCAATCAGGTGACCTTTATTGCGGTATCCAAGTATCATACGGTAAACACGTATTTCCCGCATCCAGTCAATATCTTCAGCATTAGCAGTAGCAGCCACGCCAACTTTTCCGTTAGTTCCGTTTGGTGTACTATTTATTGCGAAATCAAAACCTTCAAAGAATTTTTTCATTTCAGGATCAACACTATTGGGGTCTTTACTAAAATCCTGGTACAAACTTTCAATAAATGCAGGGTGCGAACTGGTGATGTAAGAGAAATCTTTCATTAGAATAATTTTTATTTTTACACATGGCCGGGAATGCAAATATCGTTGATTGAAACTAAAAAAAGTGGCTATAAAATATCGCCCAAATTGAAAACAAAAAAAATCACATACCAGCTATTGTTTTTTATTTTCAGTAAAATTTTTCATTTCAATCTTATATCCCTACTTTTGCCCTCCGAAAAAATACAACATGGCAAATCATAAAGCTACAAAGAAGGATACCCGTCAGGCAGAAAAACGCAGGGACAGGAACCGTTACTACGGTAAAACCACACGTAATGCAATCCGCAACCTTAAGGCAGGAGGTGAAGATAAGAGCTACAGTGAGGAATTGCCAAACGTGATTTCTATGATTGATAAACTTGCCAAGAAGGGTATTATTCATAAAAATAAAGCTGCAAATTTAAAAAGCAAGCTCTCTAAAAAAACTGCTGTAAAGGCATAATTTGAATTTTAATTGTTGAATGATAATAAGGCTGCGTTAGTAATAGCGCGGCTTTTTTTGTGAACCTGGCATTTGTAATTCATGGCATCGCCGGTTGTGTCACTCACTTGTACGTTCGGAAGGTATTTCAGCTTAAAGCATAATCTACGATACGATAAAAGCTCAAAAAAATGCCAGATGTACAAGTAAGTGACACAACGAAGTTCAATAGCATTCCGAAGCCTGTAACAAAAAATAAATAACTCAATCAGCTAATTATTATTATTGTATCATATATTTCTTAATGAATTTTATTATTGTCTTTTTATGGGGATTTTTAGTAAGCTTTCTGGGGCAATTGCCATTGGGCACAATGAGCATTACTTCAACCCAAATAGCAGTTCAGGAAAATTTTAAAAATGCCTGGAAATATTCTATCGGCGTGGCAATAGTAGAAGTGTTTTACCTGCGTTTAACCTTATCTGGTGTTGACTGGATTATGCAACACAAACTTTTTTTTGAAATACTAAACTGGCTTACTGTTGCAGTATTTCTTATACTTGGCATTTTAAGCTTTATAACAGCGCGTAAGCAAACCAAGGAAAAGAAAGCATTACTTCTTGATAATAAAATCGATCGGTTTTTTCTTGGAATAAGTATGAGTGCTTTAAACCCGGCGCAGATTCCTTTCTGGTTTTTATGGAGTTCCATTCTTTTAAATAATGGCACATTGCGCTCAGATTTTACTGAGTTCAATTATTTTACTATTGGCAGCGGAACAGGAACTATTGCAGGGCTTGCTTTGTATATGTATGGTGGAAACTGGCTTGTAACAAAGATGAATACCAGTAATAAAACACTGAATATTGTAATGGGCATCATTTTTATTATTGCTGCATTGGCACAATTGTACAGGATGATTGGCGGTGAGTTTATTTAAAATTTATTGAAGATGCGCATGAGAGTACAAGTAGATTTTTTTAATTCAACTTTTCTTTACCCAAAGATTTCAGGATTGTTTTCAGCTTCTCTTTAATAGCAACATTTAAGTAACCTGCCCTGCACTTTTTATTGAGCTTATTTTAATAATGGGGTTCATTGTAATTTTTGATTTCACTGAATTGGAAATTAAACAGGCAGCTTCTGATTTTTGTAATACCTTTTCTGTTTTTTCGCGATCTTTTTCATCAGCAATGGTTACGGTGGGTTCAAGAATGATTTCTGTTATTAAAAATTTGCCATCTACCTGTTCCAGTTTTCCTTTTGACTTACAACTGAAACCTGCGAACACTAATTTGAAATTTTCCGCTATAGCTAAAAAGGTTGTCATCAAACAACTGCTTACCGAAGCAGTAAATAAATGTTCCGGCGACCATATTCCGGGGATGCCTTTTGGAAATTCCGGTGGGGTGGCAACTTCAATACAATTTCCTGCATCGCCGTTTAATTCCGGCGAGCACATAATTCCTTTACGTTCCCTGTTTCAGGTTACATCTATATTGTAATAATGTGGTTCCATGTTTTCAGATTTTGTTTTGCAGGCTGCTCCATCCGCCACCGTTGTAAACTTCAGTATAGCCGTTTGATTTTAAAATGCTTTTTGCAGATGCACTGCGCATACCCGAGGCACAGCAGGTAATAATGGGCTTTGCTTTGTCTTTCAGTTTTTGAAGGCTGTTTCCCAATTGATCAACCGGAATGTTGACAGATCCTTTAATGTGTCCACCCGCATATTCGCCTTTGCTGCGAACATCTAAAATAATGGCACCCTCTTTTACCAATTGTGCAAAGTCGGTTTTTTCTAAACCGAATAAACTTTTGATTGAGTTTAGCATCGTTGTTTATGATTTTATTCTGTTAGTATTAATACCAAGCGCATAATATATCGGACAAAAATTAATGATGCCTGTAAGCAAAATAATTCCTGCTGCTACCATTAGCACAATGCCCCAGGTGCCTGTGATTGTGCTGGTAAAATAAAGCACTGCTATTATTGCCGCAATTATTATACGGGTAATTCTATCGGCTGAACCAATGTTTCTTTTCATTGTATTTTGTTTATTATTATAATACAAAATTACAGAGGCGAAAGGCCATGGTTGGTGATCAATGTTACATAAGAAAATTTTATTTCGTGATAGTGCAACTGAGCGTTCAATCTATATATTGGGCTTTTGCGGCAGCAAAACCTGATGCCCAATTTATTGATGCTTTTGAAATTATCTCTTTGAAGCTGTTTAAATTTTGTTTGCGACACTGCTGAAGATGCGGGACGATGCCATTTTTACAACAGACGAAAGGATTGCGACGCAACGAAGATGCCATGAAAGTTGCTGCTGGTATTCCAGTGATTTATTCTTAAACAGCTTCTTACCTGGTTACAAAATCGCAAACAGCTGCAACCAATATTTATAACAATTTTCAATCATTAAAAAAAACGATAGAATGAAAAACAAAATTATGTTCATCCTGCTTTGCTCATTTACTCTTTTTGCCTGCAAAAAGAATGTTACATCTGTTACCGCAAATACCGGTACAATTACTGTTACACCAGAATCTGCTGTGCCCACTGCTGTAATCAGTTCGTTTAATGCAAGTTTCAGTACTGCTACCGAAAGAGAATGGCAGCATAACCCCGATGATAGTTTCACCTGCCAGTTTAATATGGATCACCAGCGACATGAAGCCCATTTCGATGATAAAGGCCACGAGTCTTCTCATTCAGTTATCTGCACAGATGCAGCCGTTCCCGGAGTTGTATTGGATGCTTTCAGGCAGGGCTTCTCAGCAGATAATGTGTATGAATGGAACTTAACCAATGAAAATACCTGGAAGGCTCATTTTATGCGGTCTGCGGTAAAATGGGAAGTAACTTTTAGCAATGATGGAATTATCCTCAAATCAGAACATGAATAATAATATCGTGGCTTAGTTGTAAAAACCTTTTAAGGAGTAATCTTATTTTTAGGCCCATTTGTGTTGCAAAGCAGCTAAAGTATGTAAACAGTTAAGCTTGCTAACAAGGCTTCTGAAGCATAGTTAGTCTTAACTAATTATTTAATTACGTTAGCCGTTGGCGTGCATACCAACGATAACAAAATACAAATGAATGAGCCTGACTATTGTATTTCATAGCATCGCCGCTTGCGTCGCACACTTGTAAGTTCAGCTTTTATATTGAGCTTTTATCTCAGCGAAGATTGCGAGGGTAAACAGGGTATTATTGAATAGGGCAGGGTAAAAATATGCGGCCCATTTGCAATGCGAAGCGGTTGCATTACCCTGCATAAACTTTTGCACCGGCAGCTGTTCGCTGTAACAGAATCAATTAATTCTTAAGATTGAAATGATGATGGATTTTATAGAAAGCATTCAGGCTTTTCGATGGTATGTACTTAGAATTTGGTATTCCAAAACTGCAGCGAAATGGTTGTTTTTGAGTTGAGATTTAAAAAAATAGGGGAGAACGGGTGAGTCTAAAACTGCTGCAGATATACGATTTGCTTACAATTTCTTTATACTCCACCTTGCTTTTATAGCAGTTCGATGTTTACTTCATTTTCTAATAAGCCGTATAAGCCTCATTGATGTGTAACAAAAAAAAGTTTATATATGGCAAGAATAATAATTGCAAAAGTTATTGTACCCAATATCATTGCAACTTTTTTCATCCGCTTTCTGTTTTCTAAGTTCATTACTTAATTTAATTTTATAAAATTATGTTGGCAAAATGTTGTTGTGTCAGGGTTGCCTTTACCTGTAGTTATTAATTTCAACAAACAATTTTGCAAGTGATATGTCCGCCCTTTTTAGCAGGCATTGAAAAATTCAAATGCCGGAATTAATTCCAAATGAGTAATAGATAATTTAGTTTTTTAGACTTGCGTTGAAATATCGAAAATCATTTTGGTCCCATTCCATTCATTTTGATCTTTCATAAAAGTAAGTTTGTGTCTGGTGTTAACCAAACAACGCTCTTGTTAAGAACAACTTCAATTAATTTATGTTTGGAATAATGAAAATCTCCATGGCGGTAACTGAATTCGTCATTTAATTTTCAGAAGTTCCTTCCAGCGTTTCTGACCACCAACCGCTAACATTATTGACCGAATCAAAAACTTCTCCTGGTGTTTGCTCTACCAGAAAAGTAATATTAAAATTATTATTAAGCAACGTTTTATTTCATTGTTTTTTTTAAGTTTAGACTGTTTAATTATTATAAATAAACAAGGCTTGGCGAAGTACTGGAAATACAATTTCATCTGCCCGCAACCGCTGCCAACTTAAAATATATTGTTGAAAGTAAGAACTAATGTTGAAATTGCTTTTTTAGCTCTAACTACTGCCTGGTACAAAAATTATTCAATTATGTTTTTTCTGTATCCTTAAAAACAGCATTACATTAACTGCCGTTTATACATCTGTACAGCATTTTCGTAACCTAAATACAAGGCATCGCAAACAAGGGCGTGGCCAATAGATACTTCATCGAGCCAGGGAATATTTTGCTTAAAGTATTTTAAATTCTGCAGATCAAGATCGTGGCCGGCGTTTAAACCCAGGCCGAGTTCTTTTGCTTTGTTGGCTGCTGCGATATATGGTGCAACAGCATTTTCCCTGTTTAATAAAAATTCTTTTGCGTAGCCTTCAGTGTAGAGTTCTATCCTGTCGGTACCGGTTTGCGCTGCACCTTCTATCATTTCAATTACCGGATCTACAAAAATGCTTACACGAATATTTGCGTTCTTGAATACGCGAATGATTTCAGTAAGGTATGCTTTATGTTCAATAGTATTCCACCCATGATTGCTGGTAATCTGATCCAGTGCATCTGGAACCAGTGTTACCTGGTGTGGTTGGATTTCTAAAACGAGGTCAACAAATTTTTGTTCGGTGCAGTTGCCTTCAATATTAAATTCTGTGATGATGATCTTTTTAATTTCGCGTACATCGTTGTAGCGTATATGTCTTTCATCGGGGCGAGGGTGTACTGTTACGCCATCTGCCCCAAAACGTTGCGCATCTATTGCAGCTTTTACTACATCGGGGTTATTGCCACCACGGCTGTTCCGTATGGTGGCGAACTTGTTTATGTTTACACTAAGTTTGGTCATTTGATTATTGTTATTTATACGAAAATTAATAACGTGTTATGCATTTTGATGAATAGAATTTCCGTCGTACAAGTGTGCGACGCAACTAAGGCTCAATCATGGTATTGCAGCCGGGTACATAAATATTGCTTTTTGATATTAAGACATAAGTGTTTTTACTGCGAGGCCTGTAAGAATAGATGCGGTAAAACTCATGAGTGTACCAATGAGTACATATTCTGCTTCTTTTCTTACCGTATCACCTTTAAGATCGGTGAAACGAAGTATTGATTTTGCGGCTATGAGAAAACCAATGCCCTCAAGGTGGTTGGTAATTACAAAAGTGTACACGAGTATTCTTTCGAAAATCCCGATCCATTTTCCTGCTTCGGTTAGGGTTATTACAGAATGGTCGAGCCTGGATGTTATTTGATCCCTCCATTTTGATGTGGCAAAACCCAGTATAAAAGCAAGCGGGAAAATAATGAACATATAACCGCTGATGATGATCCAGATATTTGTGTTGGTTGTTAATATTGTTAAGTGAGCCTGTAGCCATCCCGAAGGTTGATACCAGATGAGCCACAATATTATTAATACCAGAAGGTGTAAAAACTGGTCTGCAATAAAAGCGATGGCTGTATCTTTCCTGTTGAGTTTCCACAAGTCAATGGCAAAATGTGTAGTGGCAACAATTACGGGAATAAGCCAGAGGGTTTTATCTGGCGAGAAGATATACACCAAAGCCCCATGCAGCAGGCAATGCACATATAACACCCAGGACTTTGCCTTAAGCCTTTTTTTGTGCTGAACCATTTTTTTTGATTGCAGCGCGAAATCTGCAAGCAGGTGTGCGAATATCCATTGGTATAAAACAAGCATGGTATAAAAGTATCAAAGTAATGTAACAGTTGATTCAAAACGCTGAATAATCCGCATATATACCGGTGCTCCTGCGGCCTGTAACCTTTGGTGTACGGAAGGTTGCGATATATTCAGGGTCTTTGCAATTTCGTCTTGTGTTGAATTTTGCATTAACAGGTACAATGCTTCTGCCTGTGCGGCGCTAAGCCGTTGCAGTAGAAAATTGAGCGATGCACTGTGTACCTGCCACTCAGCAGCAAAGGCTTCATTGCCTGCAGTAATGGCAATGAGTTCATTTCTTTTTTTCAGGTCATCCAGCAGAGGGCCTGATTGCTGAAACGCGGTGCCATCTGATGTAATTACGTCTTTGCTTTCGTAGCTTATTTCCCCTGCGCCCAGGCCAAGCCGTATATGAAAATTTACTGCTATTAAAAAGCATTGTAACTGCAGTGCCATACTTAAAGCTTGCGACCTGTTGTTTGTAAGTGTTGCCTGTAAACTATCGCCCCTGTATTGTTGAAGTTGCAGGTCGGGGAATCGTTTAGAAAAAGATGCTGAAAAACTTTCAATGCGGTCTTGAAGTTCTTTGCGCTCCGCTGTGTTCAACTTTGATGATGCGATTACATCCCCTGTTACAGCAACTGCCTTTACCATTGTTACTGCCATAAGATTTATTTGTGCAAATATAGTACTAAAGAACTATAAGTTTAATTTATAGTGTTTAAGTACTATAATGTATAAATATAGTATCCATATACTATAAAGATAATTTGCTGAAATTACATCAATTTGTGTACTGGCTAAGAAAATTGATTTTGATAATGGCAATGTTTTACATGGTTATGTAAACGCCGTAAATCAATGCTTAAAATAAAAAGGAACCTTTTAAGGCTCCTTTTATAAAAATAAAACTGAGATTATTTATTGTACATTAAAATCAACTTCAAGATCGCCCCACATAAGGCTTACCTTACCCGCCTTGCTAATGGTGTATGTTAATCTTTCCATTGCCATTGAAGATTTACCCGCTTTTACCTTAACCTGTAAAGCATCCTGGGCCTTATTCTTTTCATAATCGAATGCGCCCCAGGTCTTCCATGTTTTATTAAAGATCAGGGTCCACTCATCACCATTTGCAATAGTAAAGAATGCATATTTACCGGCAGGTAAAGTCTGGCCTTCTACTTTCACATCTTTACTTACTTCAAACACGGTGGCTTCGTTGGCTCCTGTACGCCAAATCTGTCCTTGCATAGGCTCAATATCTTTACCAATAGTTCTTCCTTTTAAAGCAGGCTGGCTGTAATCGATTGTAACAGTTGCTCCGCTGGCAAGTGTTTCACTAACTTTTGCCGGGGGGCTCGGCCTTTTTGATTTGTCGTTCTGTGCACAGGCGCTGAAATTTATCAGCAATACTGCAGCAATTGCTGCAAGCGATAAGAAATTTTTCATAAATGTATTTTTTTCGTTAACGAAGTTGTGTATAAAATGGTTGTGAAAAAAATTTATTGATACAGGCGCTTGTTAATATTGGCATCGCCGGTTGTGTCACTCACTTCAGGGTTCTGGTTTTATGGCAGCAATGCGGACATTATAAAGATATGCAACTGTAAAGTTGACTGCATATTGCCGACCAAAGAACCAAACGTACAAGTGAGTGACACAACAGGAGCTTAATATTAGCAATACTGCTAAGTTGCAAATCATATGAAATTTCATTCTCTTATATTTGCTGCTCAAAAAAAATGTTCGCCATGAAGAGAAAAATAACACTCGCTGTAATGCTTTGTGCATTTGCATTTTGTTCTTTCGCACAGGAACTTACCACACCGCAGCCTTCGCCAACACAGGAGGTAAAACAAAACTTTGGTCTTTCTAAAATTGAACTGTCTTACTCACGGCCCGGCATGAAAGGGCGCACCATTTTTGGTGACCTTGTTCCTTATGGTAAAGTATGGCGCACTGGTGCCAACCAGGCCACTACGCTTACTTTTGGAGACGAAGTAATGATTGGCGGAACAAAAATACCCGCAGGTAAATATGGTTTGTTAACCATACCAGATGCTTATGAATGGACTATTATTATTACCAGGCAAACCGATGTTACCAGCCCTGCAGCTTACAAACAAGACCAGGATGTGGTTCGTGTAAAAGCTAAACCGGTTGATCTTGGTTTTCCCGTAGAATCTTTTACCATTATGTTTGGCAATGTAACCGCAACAAGTTGCGACCTGCAGATTATTTGGGATAATACTGTAGTTGTTTTACCCATTACAACAGATGTTGACACCAAAATAGCGGCACAGATTAAAGCCCTGATGGAAAATGATAACCGCCCTTATTTTGCTGCGGCAATGTATTATATTGAAAACGGAAAGGATTTGAACCAGGCCGTAGCATGGCTGGATAAAGCAACTGCCCAAACACCCGAAGGTTTCTGGATCTATTATCAGAAAGCAAGGGCGCTTGCAAAACTTGGCAAAAAGCAGGATGCGCTGGCTGCTTCCAACAAATCTGTTGAGCTTGCAAAAGCTGCAAAGAATGATGATTATGTGGCGCTTAACATGAAGCTGCAGGCAACACTTAAGTAAGAAAATATTTTTATAAAAAAAAGGGATGCAGCTTTTTAGCGCCAGCATCCCTTTTTTATTTTTCAATTCATGAAAATACCAAGAAACATAGATTTAGCATTTATGTTACCAGCTTCGGTTTTTTATAGCATCGCCTGTTGTGTCACTCACTTGTACGTTCGGACTATTATTGAGCTTTACAGAAGCGAAGGCTTTAACCGCGGATCCGGAGAGCCGCAGAGACAATTTTAAAATTACTTAGCACCTGCCAGGTTCTGCGGTATGTATTTTTATTCAGAAATGTTCCGAACGTACACGAGTGCGACGCAACAAAAGCTTCATAGAATAACAAAAGCGGGCTCAAAAAAATTGTATTATTTATACAACACTTGCACCGTTTCTCTGTCTTGCTGTTTTAATACAATTTCTTTTGTGCTAACCATTTTTTCGAGGAGTTCATTATTAAAATGGCGGATGGTTAAAAGGCTTAACCCTTTTTCTACCTGTACATCAAAAATGCTGCTGGCTTCGGCGGCAAGCTGGTCAATTTTATCGCTTTTGTCATCGAGGCAAATTTGCAGACTGATAGCGCCTGTTTGTATAAGATTTGGTTTAATTTTTACGTGTGCAAATATTTCGTAGAGGCGGCTCATGGGCTTTTCACCAACAAAAGAAAAGTCCTGACTGTGCAGGTGCATCAATGCCTGGTTTTGTTTGATGATAACGATTGGGGGCAGATTTTTCACCTGCTTTTTGTAAATGGTTGTACCAGCCAAAGACGCATCGAGAAAACATTTTACGTGCAGCGGAATACCCTTGTTCTGTAAGGGTTTTATGGTTTTTGGGTGAATAACCTGTGCACCGTAATAAGCCATTTCAATTACTTCATCGAAGCTTAGTTCACTGATGAGTTGAGCATCGGGAAACTGTTTGGGGTCTGCGCTCATTACGCCTTCAACATCTTTCCAAATGGTAAGGCTTTCGGCATTTAACAGGTTGGCAAAAATGGCTGCAGTAAAATCACTTCCTTCGCGGCCAAGGGTAGTGCTTTCGTTTTCATCAGTAGCGCCAATGAACCCTTGCGTAATAAAGATATTTTCAATTTCAAAAGTAAGCTCATTCGCCTTTTGTACGGTATAATCCCAGTCAATGCTAGCATCGCGAAAATTATCATCGGTTCTTATAATGTCGCGTACATCGAGCCATTTATTGGCGATACCCATTTCATTTAGGTAGTGGCTGATGATACAGGTGCTTAGCAGTTCGCCTGCACAAACTACCTGGTCGTAATAATAATCATATTCGCGAACCGGTTTATCGTGCAGCAGCCATTCTACTTCTGTAAAAAAATCGTTCAATTGCGCCAGGCATTTGTTGAAGTGAGTAACCAATATGTATTTGGCCGTAGTAATATGCTGTTTTTTTATTCCTTCAAACAGTTGAAGTGCCTCATCTTTATTGCCCGCAAAAAACGCTTCAGTTACTTTTTCAAGTGCGTTTGTTGTTTTGCCCATGGCTGATATAATGATCATCAATTGCTCGCCCTCAAAACCATCCAACAGATTCTTTAAATTTTGAATCCTTTCTATACTGCTTACACTTGCGCCACCGAATTTGAATACTTTCATAAAATTCTTTTGAAACCTTTTAAATTTTAGACAGAGTTGTTGAACAAAGATAGGGCGAATGAAATCTCAAAGTTTTCTATAAAGTTACTTTTGCGCCAAACGATGCAATATGAATATCAACCGAAAAGTATTAACGCTCGATGAGTTTACCATTCAGCAATATCGTAACATCCCAAACGCTACAGGTGAACTAAGTAGTTTGCTTCGGGATATTGGTCTTGCTGCCAAACGGGTAAATGTTGAAGTGAATAAAGCCGGGCTGGTAGATATTCTCGGCGACGCCGGCACTACCAACGTGCAGGGAGAAGATGTAAAAAAACTCGACGTATTTGCCAATAAACAATTTATGGGTGTAATGAAACATGGCATCAGCTGTGCAGGCATTGCCAGTGAAGAGATGGATGATGTGGTAATATTCGATGATGAAATAAGTAATAACAGCAAATACGTTGTGGCATTCGATCCTGTTGATGGCAGTAATAATATAGATGTAAACATTTCAATTGGTACAATATTCGGCGTGTTTAAACGCAAAAGCGAAATTGGCAAGCCTTGCACAAAAGAAGATTTTTTACAGTCAGGTATTAACCAGGTGGCAGCGGGTTATGTAATTTATGGTTCTTCAACCATGTTGGTTTATGCTACACGGCGTGGCGTAAATGGTTTTACACTCGATCCTTCCATCGGTGAATTTTGTTTAAGCCATCCCGATATGAAATGTCCTGAACATGGAAAAATATATTCTGTAAATCATGGCAACTTTTTTCAGTACGATGAGTTTGTACGCAAGTACATAACCGAATGCCAGCACAAAACAAAAGAGAACGGCGGCCCTTACTCGCAACGTTATTTTGGAAGCATGGTTGCGGATCTTCACCGCAACCTTATTAAAGGCGGCATCTTCATGTATCCCACCACTGCCGATAACCGAAATGGCAAGCTGCGACTGCAATACGAGTGCAACCCGTTCGCGTTTATTATTGAAGTTGCCGGTGGAAAAGCAACCAATGGAACAGAGCGTATTCTCGACATTCAACCAACAGAACTACACCAGCGAACACCTTTATTTATTGGTAGTATTGCTATGATTGAAGAGTTAGAAAGTTTTAAAAAATAGTTTACACATGAGGGGAGTTTTAAAATCCGTTTGCTTTTTTAGCAGCGGATTTTTTTTATGTTACAAGTGGTGAGCTGAGCCGAACCAAAGTATTTCATGGCATCGCCGGTTGTGTCACTCCCTTGTACGTTTGGAATTCTTTTGGACACCTATTGCGAATAAGGTGAAAGTGAAATATATAGAGCTTGAACGAGTTTCAAAACTATCTTTAACCCAAAAAAATAATAGTCTAATGTTAATACCTCTGATTAAAGGAACAAAAGAGATAATAATTGGATATGAAGAATCGTATTTAAAATGCCCATCTTGTGAAGTAGATACGCTTCATGAAATCCACATAATTAGTAAGTATTTCCATGTATATGGTATTCCGTTTTGTCCGACTGGAAAAGAAGCACACACAGTTTGTAATAAATGCGGATTAAGGAGATATAATATACCTCTTGAAAAAAACTTCTTTCCAAACTATGATAATTTAAAGTCAAGATATAAACATCCGTGGTACACGTATGCCATAATGACCTTTGGTATCTTAATCATACTGCTTCCTATATACTTTGAAATATTAAGGGCACCGGATAAGTAAATAGAAATATGTATATAAAAATTTTTGATCATTGTCTTTCCCAGAAAATTATTACTCTAAACGTACGCGACATGCCGTCGCCTTAATTTTCGCTTTGCTCAATAAATCAATGTCAGCTGAAGTGTGCGACGCAACAGTCGATGATCACTACTGTCCCGTTAAG
>DGQT01000106.1 GCA_002390845.1 Chitinophagaceae bacterium UBA4407
TGAGCTTTTATTGAAGTCACCCAGCAACGGCGGCGTTGCGTTATGTTGTGTTACAACTTGTATACAATGCATACCTTCAAAATAGCAAAAGCTCAAAGCAGCGATACCCATCTTCGCAGTGATTTATTGATCCTATTGAAGTCTGGTACTGTTATTCGCTTTAAGTTTCCTACTGGTTGTCAGAAGCCGTATAGAAGAGTAAACTTTTTAAAGAATAACAGGCTTTGAACTTTTGCAATTTAAAAATACTGATATGCAAAAGTTAACAAAAAAAGCGGCATTGCCTAACGTAGTGCAAATGCCATTGGTAAATGCTTATGCGGCAGGCATAGATATAGGAGACACTATACATGCCGTAGCAATTCCCGAAGGACTGGATGATAAACGGGTACAAACATTTGGTACGATGACCTGTGACCTGGAAGCTATAGCAGATTGGCTTATTAAGACAGGGATCACTTCGGTGGCTATGGAAAGTACGGGTGTCTACTGGAAGCCTTTGTTCAGCCTGCTGAATAAAAAAGGATTTGAAGTGTACCTGGTAAATGCCCGCCAGGTTAAAAACGTAACAGGCAGAAAGACCGATGAAGACGATGCGATGTGGCTGCAAAAATTACATAGCTGTGGTTTATTAAAAAGTGCTTTTTTACCTGATGCAGAGCAGGAGGCATTACGTAGTCTGGTTCGTTACCGCCACTCATTGGTGGAAGATTGCAGCAGGTTTAAAAACCGGATGCAAAAATCACTGGAGCTGATGAACATAAAATTCCACACACTCTTTGCTGATTTATTTGGTAAGACAAGCCAATTGTTTATTGAAGCTATTTTAGCAGGCGAAAGAAACCCTGCAGCCTTTTTGCCTTTGGTAGCAAATAATGTAAAAGCAGAAAGTGCTGCTATTTTAAAATCGCTGGAAGGCAATTGGCGTACAGAACATCTTTTTACATTGCGTCATAGCTATGAGATGGCTAAAGCTTATCAGCAGCATATAGCAGCAACCGACATAGCCATAGAAACACACTTGCAGCAATATGAAGCCAGTGTAAATGAAAGAGAGCTTAGTGTTGCCCCAATCGCTGACAAACCTTTGGATGAGACAAAAACTGACAGAAAAAAGAAAAAAAAGCAACAGGGAGCACCTTCATTTAATATCAGGAATTATCTTGAAAAAATATACGGAACTGATGTGCTTGCCATATATGGGCTCAATGAAATGAGCGGGTTGGAAATTTTATCGGAAACAGGCACTGATTTAACCAAATGGGAAACAGCAAAGCATTTTGTAAGCTGGTTAAATTTATGTCCCAATAATAAAATATCAGGAGGCAAACTGATCAGCAGTAAATTATTAAAGAAAAAGCCCAATACTGCAAGCCAGGCTTTTAGAACTGCAGCCAATGCAGTACAGAGAAGCAATCACTGGTTAGGAGATTATTTTAGAAGAATGAAAAGTAAAGGAGGCAATAAGTTTGCCTGCGTTGCAACAGCTAATAAAATAGCTACTATCTTTTACAATATGGTTACCCAAAAGAAAATATTTACTCCGGTTGATTTAGCTATGTACCAGGAAAAGCAAAGAACTGCCAAAATAGCTTTCTATGAACGAAAACTCAATGAACTAAAATCCGCCGCTGCTTAGGAGTTGTATAGAAGCGAGTCTTATAACCTCATGTATAAACTTCATCTTTTCTTTCACAGCAGGCGTAATTACAAATGGATAAATATCTCTTAATCCCATACTTCTGTTTAAACTGTTCATAGCAAATGTTAGTGGAAACCACAACTCCATGATGGCTTCAAAATCTTCTATGTCGTAAGGGTCTTTTTTTATCTCCGCATGTAGTCTTTTTGTTTCAGCAACAAGCGGATGGACACTCATACCAAATGAATAAGCTGTTTCCAGTGTGTCGATAATGTGCAGGTAATGTGCCCATGTTTCGGCCCAGTCTTCCCAGGGATGCATGGTTGCATAAGCGCTTATATAATTTTGATTCCAGTTTGTTAGGGGTCCAACACTATAATACTTTTTTAAAGCCTCAGCATAATCAATGGTGTCATCACCGAAAACCTTTCTGAATCCTTCAAGTTTATCTGTGTTATCAATTAACCTGTCCCAGTAATAGTGCCCGATCTCATGACGAAAATGCCCCAGCAATGTTCTATACACTTCATCCATTTGCTTGCGGGCCATTTCTCTTTCAATGTCATCTGCTTCGGCTATGTTAATAGTGATAACCCCATTGTCATGACCAGTAAGAATTTTTTCTTTAGCGTTTGTTGTTTCATCAGCCATAAAATCGAATACGAGACCTGTTTGTTCATTCTGCAGTTTATTTACCAGTGGCAGTTTCATTTGTAGAAGCTGATACACCAACCGGTGTTTGGCGTTTTCTATTTGCCGCCAGCGGTCAACAAATTCCGGTTTACTTAAATTAGGAATTGTTCTGTTCAGTTCGCAGGCCTTGCAAAAAGAAGATTTACTTTCTGCAGGAACTACCCAATTGCAAACACCATATTGATGATTGCTGCAATATTTATAAAAGATTTTTTTCGATTTTTCAGTAACGCTGTATAGTCCATTATTTTCTACATTCAACGCTACAGGTTGCAGCGTTTCTGCTACAAAACCCAATGATGCATTACATCTTACGCAATAAGTATTCTCAAAATAAACAGGATGGCTGCAATTGCTGCATTTAAATAGTTTCATAATTAGCTATAAAGGCAAATGCTTTGCCAGAGAATTTTACAAAAAAATTGAAAACTAAAAGTAGATCATTTTGAGCCGGGCTGAAGTGCTATGATTAGGCATTCGTTGCGTCGCACTCTTCATCTGCCGAAGCTTTATTGAGCAAAGCGAAATATAGCACAGGCACGTGTTGTACGTTCACATCCTTACGAAACATCATTAATCCAGCTTCCAGTAATGCTTCATTAAGTCTGCAACCCATGAAGGTTGCATTATTTCACCAACAGGTTGAAATTCTTTAAACACAGGTTTTATATCTATTACAGGTGTACCATCAATGGCATCAAGATTTTTTACAATGATCTTTCTATCTATGTGTTTAATTAATTCAACAGTGCAAAGACCAATTTGATTTGGACGATCTTTTTTTCTTTGTCCGAATATACCCACCAGCGGATATGATTTGTTACCTCTCGGATGACCTGAAAAAACAATCTTATCTTTTTCCACCTGATCAAAATAATAAATGATCTCAAGGTGAGAGAAATCTGAGATATTGTGCAATGCTTCCGTTGGAATATCATCAGCCAATTCAATTTCAGAAATGATCTCAGACCAGTTATCATCTATTGGAGTTGCCCGGGAATTTTTTACAGTAGCAATTGGTTGGAGAATAATATTCATAAACAGTATAATTATATAATTCAAAAGCATCCTGTAAGCATCTAAAAGTTACTGGCTCAATCAAAATTACAATTAGTTTTGTGTAGCGAAATGCTACTGCCTGCCTGCATAAAATTCCGGCAGGTAAACCTGCAGTATAAATTATTAAACCCAACCAGCTGCTCAAAATTTATAATGTTTTATAAAAAGGTAGCAAGTTTTATAATTGCATTTTATCTTTATAGCGCTTTCAATAAACGTGTTTCAGCAAAAAATCACAAAACAACTAACGATGAACAAAAAATTTTTACTATTACTGCTAATATTATCTGTCACATTTTATATCCAGGCGCAACAGGTAACCTTAACAAGCGAACAGATAAAAGCATTAACCCCCGAATGGCAGGGAGAACGTTTCGCTGATGGAAGACCTAAAGTTTCTGACCAGCTTCTGGAGCGCCTGAAAAATGTAGCTCTCGAAGAAGCATGGGGCATACTGCGGAATAAAGGATATCAAAACCAGTTTGAAGGCGAATGGATGATCTTAAATCCCGATAGCGTAATGACAGGCCGTGTAGTAACTGCACAATACATGCCGTTACGCCCCGATATGGATAAAATTCTCCGCGAAAAAGGAAAGACTGAAGGCCGCATTGGCAACACCAATTCATGGCCGATTGACGTGTTGAAAAATGGCGACATTTATGTTGCAGACAGTTATGGAAAAATTATTGACGGCACACTCATCGGCGATAATCTTGGCAACTCTATTTATGCGCATTCAAAGCGAGGTGTGATCTTTTATGGTTCTGTTCGCGACATGGAAGGCCTTGCCGAAATAAATGGTTTCAATGCATGGGTAAAAGGATACGACCCTTCATACATCCAGCAAATGATGCTTACCGGGATTAACGTTCCTATTCGCATTGGAAGGGCAACTGTGCTACCCGGCGATGTTGTACTGGCAAAAAAAGGAGGCGTAGTTTTTATACCTGCACAGGAAGTGGCACAATTGGTTATTAATGCTGAATTTATTATGCTAAGAGATGATTTTGGCCATCAGCGTTTACGCGAAGGAAAATATACGCCGGGCCAGATCGATGCGCAATGGAGTGAAGAAATAAAAAAAGATTTCCTGAAATGGATTGATGAAAATCCATCCAAAGTTCCCATGACAAAAGAAGAACTCGATAAGTTTTTAAAAGACAGAACCTGGTAACATAATTTGAAAATGAAGATTGTGTACCCGGCCTTATTACTATTATTTGGCTTTTGTTGCGTCGCACACTTGTGCTGTTGGATCATGAAGCAGCAAAACCCAGCTTCATGATTCAACAGTAAGTAGAAGTAAAAACTTTTCTACATTTTACATCAGTTCTTGCATAAGACCCTTCATCCCGTTCGGTTCCGGCAAAGCCGGATCCATAATTCTTAAATACAAAACTCTTGAAATTTATACTTGCATATTCAGCTTACCGATGAGAACACCGGTAATAAGTTAACTTTACAAAAAGCTGTATATGCAATTCGAATTTGACAAACTGCTTACCGTAACTTTTACACTCTTTGCTGTAATTGATATACTGGGTTCCATTCCTTTACTGGTTTCGCTGAAAGAAAAAATGGGTGGCATACGGTCAATTCAGGCTACACTTATTTCGGGCGCACTGATGATTGTATTCCTGCTGATCGGCAAACAGTTTTTAGCAATCATGAGCCTTGATATACATTCGTTCGCCGTGGGCGGCTCTATTGTAATGTTCCTGCTTGGTTTGGAAATGGTATTGGGGCTTGAAATATTTAAAGGAGATACCGACATGCGCTCCGGAACCATTGTGCCTATTGCGTTTCCCATCATTGCAGGCAGCGGTACACTTACAACCATCATGTCGTTGAAAGCAAATTACGATCAGCTTTATATATTGATTGGCATTGTGATCAATCTTGTTTTTGTTTACATTGTATTGCACTCTTTAAAGTGGATCGAAAGGGCGTTGGGTCCGGCCGGGTTGCTCGCAATAAGAAAATTTTTTGGCGTTATTTTACTCGCCATTGCAGTGAAAATTTTCAGTAGTAATATTGGCTCTTTTGGAAAATAGTTGATGCTATTCAGTAAGGTTGGTTCATAATGTTCAATTAAAAACAAAACGGTGAAGGGTGCGACGCAACAAAAGCATCATAGTAGAAATACAGCCCGGCTCACAAAAAAACATTACATATTTTATAAAGTGTTTATGATGCGACTTCATCCTGCATTACCAACTTTTCTCTTTGCCACCAGCGAAATCCTAAATAGCCTGCAATACCAAGCGGTGTAAACATCAGGTAAAGAATACCGGAGTTCATTCCCTTTGCAGGTTTTTCCCCCAACTGTGAAGCGGTTTTGGTACAAATAGAACATTGTGCGAATACAGAAGATAAACACAGGAAAGCGAACAGCATAATCAATAACCTCTTTTTCATCGAATCTTATTTCGGTGCAAAGATATAACCGCAAAAGCACCAAAAAAGTTTTTACCTTCCTGTATTAAAATTTTAACGATGAATAACCGCAGAAAATTTTTACAACAACTTGCGTTAACAGCCGGCGCATTTTCGGCAAGCAGTTTATTTAACCAGTTGCATGCGGAAAGTTTTGATGAAGCAAATAGCAAAATAGCAGGCTTTTCAGCCGATGCTGTTGCAGGTGATGAAGATTACTGGAGTGTTATTCAGCAGGCCTTTACAGTAAGCCCTAATATCATTAACCTGAACAACGGCGGTGTAAGTCCATCGCCACGCGTAGTGCAGGAAGCTGTAGAACGGTATAACAAGTTAAGCAATGAAGGGCCTTCGTATTTTATGTGGCGCATCCTGGATATGGGCCGCGAACCACTGCGTCAAAAACTTGCTTTGCTTGCAGGTTGCGATGCAGAAGAAATTGCCATTAACCGTAACGCAACAGAATCGCTGAATACGGTAATCTTCGGCCTTGACCTTAAACCAGGCGATGAAGTAATTGGTACAAAACTCGATTATCCCAACATGATCAACGCCTGGAAACAACGTGCTATGCGGGATGGCATTCAGTACACGCAGATCAGTTTTAATTTCCCCGGCGAAAACGATGATGAAATTGTAGAAGCTTATGCAAAAGCCATTACACCCAAAACAAAAATTATTCATGTTACCCACGTAATTAATTGGGTGGGACAAATAATGCCGGTTCAAAAAATTGCCCGCATGGCGCATGCAAAAGGTATTGAAGTTATCTGCGACAGCGCCCACGCTTTTGGGCTGATCGATTTTAAAATCCCCGATCTGGAATGCGATTACTGGGGCACCAGCCTTCACAAATTTTTAAGTGCGCCCATCGGCAGTGGAATGATGTGGATTAAAAAAGATAAGATAGAAAAAATATGGCCGTTGGTATGTAACGATAAACCGCATGGTACCGACATAAGAAAGTTTGAAACCCTTGGTACACGAAGCTTTCCCATTGAGCAGGGCATTGGCGAAGCGGTTAATTTTCAAAATGCCATTGGCAATAAAAGAAAGCAGGAACGTATTCATTACTTAAAAAAATACTGGGCCGAAAAGGTGAAAGATGTACCCGGTGTAAAGCTCTCCACTTCGCTTAATCCAAAATATTCCTGCGCTATTTGCGGTGTAAGTATTGATGGCGTTGCCCCCGTAGATCTAAGCAACCAGTTGTTTGATAAATATAAGATTCATACAGTAGGCATTGTGTGGGAAAATGTAAGTTGTGTGCGTGTAACGCCGCATGTGTACACCACATTGCCCGATCTTGATATGCTGGTAAAAGCCATTACAGAAATTGCGGGGCAAAAGAAATAATAAATGCATTTTTTTGAGCCGGGCAGAAGTAATTCTATGATGCTTCTCTTGCCACGCTCGTTTCACAGTTCCTTTTTCATGGCATCAATGCGTGGCAGTTTACCCCGACGAGCGAAGCGGAACTCGGGGCCGCACTCTTGTACGTACCGAATATGTTTGTGCTTTTATCGAAGCGTAGCCCTGTTTCTAAAATTGTTACCTTAGTAAAAATTCAATTATGAAACCCTTATTTTACCTGCTTGGCCTTGCAGCAACCTTTGCTGCCGTTGAATGTAAAGCCCAAAATAAAAACGCCATTTGTAGCTGGAAAAATACTTACACCGATTTTCGGTTACCCAAAAATGCAGGTCAGAATTTTGAAAAAGTAATAAGCCCCTTACCGCCGGTTACTGATAATGGTGCCGTGTACACACTGCCGGTAATCGTGCATGTAATTCATACCGGAACACCCGTTGGTTCGCCCGACAATCCTTCAACCACCAAGATCAATGCCATGATCAAAAACCTGAACAGTGCTTTTCGCAAAAAGGGTGCAATGTTTGGCGGAGCGGTTATGAACATACAGTTTAAACTTGCCACAAAATCCCCGGGCTGCGCTGCAACAACAGGCATGGAACGCATTAATGGAAGCGGCATTACCAATTATACTTCGGGTGGTATAACAAATATTAATTATCCCGGCAGCGCCGATGAAGTAGCAGTTAAAGGTCTTAGCCGCTGGCCCAATACAGATTACATCAATATCTGGATCGTAAATAAGATCAATGGCAGCGCAACAAATCCCGGGGGCTATGCCTACTTTCCGGAGTATAATTCTGCACTTACTGACGGCCTTGTACTGCAGGCAAGCGTAGTTGACAGCACCAATAAAACAATCGTTCACGAAATGGGGCATTTCTTTTCGCTCTACCACACGTTCTATGATGATGCTTATGAAACCACCTGTGCAACCAACTCCGATTGCGCAAACCAGGGCGATAAAGTTTGCGATACTGAAGTGGAATTGAATGTGCCTTGTGGTACTTCAACAAATAGCTGCAACAGCAACAATGCATTCATTATTGCGGATGCAGCAAAACACTACACAGTGCTGAACAATTTTATGGGTTATACCACTTGCCAGTGGATGTTTACTGAAGGGCAAAAAACAAGAGCACGTGCGGCATTGTTCAACTTTCGTTATGGATTAATTACTTCCGGTGGTTTAAGTGGCGCTGCTACTGTTCCTGCGCCTGCATGCGTGCCAACAGTGGCTAACGGGTTATCGCCTTACTATGGCGTGCAAAAAGTTGAGTTTAATACATTGAGTGTTTATTCGAACAGCAGTTTGGGCGATAGCGGTAATTACGTTGACCGGACCTGCAATCAAACTACCACGGTAATGCAGGGGAAATCTTACGCATTAACCGTAACCGGAAGTTATGGTAACCCGCATCGGTTTAAAGTATTCATCGATTATAATAATGATGGTGATTTTGCCGATGTCAATGAAACAATCGCCACTGCTTACATTGATACGCTGAAAAAAAATATTCTTATTCCTGCCACGGGTGTATTAACCGGTATCCCATTGCGGATGCGGGTTGTAGCCGATAACCCAACCTTACCTGCGCCAACTGCCTGTACCTTAAACGGAACAGTTGCGGCAGGTGCAGGCCAGGCAGAAGATTACAGTATTATTATAATGCCGGCCCAGGCAATGGCAGCAACAAGGAACAGTAAAACCATAAAAGCAAAACCTGCTGTAATTAATGCTGTTGAATAAATAAATTGAATGCATTTTTTAGCCGGGCTTAAGTAATTCTATGAAGCTTTTCTTGCGTCGCACTCTTGTACTGAAGAATCTTCGGTCGACTGTCGACCGTTGTTCCAACCGTACAAGTGAGTGACACAACAGACGATGCCATGAAAAATCTTTAGCTGGGTTCAAAAAAAATTCAAAACAATCAGAGCAGTTGAAACCGGAATCCTTTATTACTGAAATGTTCCAGCACTTTGGGCAATGCATAGTTCATTCTTTCCCAGGCTTTGGTGCTGTCGTGAAAAACAATGATATCGCCTGCTTTTGAATTGAGTATTACATTTTGCAGGCATCGTTGGGGAGAAAGTTTTACATCAAAATCCCCGCTAAGTAAGGTCCACATAATAATGGTAAAATTCGAAGTGCGGTTTTTAAGATTGCTTGCTTGTGCATTGTCTGCAGATAAAATCTTTTGCTGGAATTTGGTAATTCTTCCATACGGCGGGCGGAATAAATTACTGTCAATATATTTTGCGGCTTCAAAAATATTATCAAGGTAAGCTTCATCATTTGTTTTCCAGCCGTTCAGGTGATTGAATGTATGGTTGCCAACCCTGTGCCCTTCCTCAAGAATGCGCTGGTAAATGCGGGGCTGCTCGACAACGTTTTTTCCAATGCAAAAAAATGTAGCCTTTGCGTTGTATTGTTTTAACTGGTCTAATACAAAAGGAGTTGCCGTTGGGTGCGGACCATCATCGAAAGTAAGATACAGCACTTTTTCATCTGAGGGTTTTTGCCACACAAGCGAAGGCCTGAGTTTCTTAAAAATCCAAGGTGCTCTTACGGTGTAAAACATGGTTTAAAATATTCCTGCTCAATAAGGCAAAATTAGATTTAATCTTTTACTTCCAGCACGATCACTTCATCGGGCTCATCGCCGCTGCGGGCAATGATATTTACTGTTGCAGTACCATTATTTAGTTGTGCCGTAACTGTGGTTTTATCTTTTAATAAATAAGCTTTTGTAATTGTTTTAAAAGGGAATTTTTCAAGTGTTACAGCAGTGGCATTTCTATCAAAAACATGTACATAAACCTTTCCCGGTTTTTGTGTTACACAACCCCAGCTCTGCGGACGTATATACCCTGCTTTTGAATTGTAAATACTCTCGCCATAAGTCTTTAACCAAGCGCCCATCCAGTGCAGGCGTTCAATAAACTCCGGTTGAGTTTTTCCGTTGGGCATTGGCCCGATATTTAATAAAAAATTTACCCCAAGCCCGCTTGCTTTTACAAGGTATTGAAGCAATTCTTCGTGTGTTTTATAAGTAGTATCTGTAATATTAAAACCCCAGGATCCGTTGATTGTTTCGCAGGTTTCAAGCGGCAGTTGGTCGGATGGTTTTTGGAATGTTAAGCCAGACTTATTTTCGCCCGGCAAATCCTTTTCAAACATCTGGAAATCTTCTCCGGGAAAAGGTGTAAGATGGTGGTTGTTCCCAATTAAACACTGTGGCTGCAGTTTGTGTATCAATCCATAAATTTCGTCATACTTCCAGTCGATCCTTGCGCTCCTGTCAGCCGCACCTTCGGGTGCAGTTTGATCCCAGTGGCCATCGAACCAAATGCCTGCAATGGTTCCATAGTTTGTAAGCAGTTCTGTTAACTGGTTTTTCATGAACTGCAGGTAGCTGGCATAATCACCTTTACCGGTGCGGCCTGTGCCTTGCCCCGTGCGTCCGGTTTCACGGGGATAATCATCCCTGCGCCAGTCGAGCAAAGAATAGTAAAGAAATAATTTTATTCCTTGTTTGTGGCATTCGTCTGCAATTTCTTTCACAATGTCTTTATGATAAGGCGAGTTCATGATATTAAAATCAGAATACTTTGTGTTGAACATGCTAAAACCATCGTGGTGGCGTGTGATCAGTGTTATGTATTGCATGCCCGCATCTTTTGCCATGCTTACCCACTGGTGCGCATCAAAGCCAATGGGGTTAAAAAAATCCATTAATCTCGTATAGTTTTTAACGGTGATATTGCGTTGGTTCATTACCCACTCACCATCTCCCGGAATACTGAAGGGCCCCCAGTGTACAAACAAACCAAACTTTGCATTTGAAAACCATTCCCTTGCTTTAAGATTTTCGGCAGCTGGCGTATAACCAGGCTGTGCGAATAACTGGATGCTTACAAAAGTGGCGAGTAAAACAGTAACAATTTTTTTCATACAATAAGTTGTGGCAATAAAATATTGAAGCGTGCACGTAAAAATAAAGGAAGATTTTTATTGTAGCAATTACACTTAAAGTTTAAAGGTTGTTCAAATAATAATTGCGTGGCTAATTGTCATAAGCAATCAGATGCACCGCCTTGCCATTGTTGGAGTATAACCTTCCATGCAATGAAAGATATTGCTGCTGCTGCGCTTCTGTTTCAAGAAATTTATCAAGGAATATTTTTACTTCTCCCGCTGAAACCTTTGGCTGGCCATCGTTTGCACCAATACTGCGCATATAACCTTTAAGCATTACTTCAAACGATGCAACACACAAACTACTGCTGCCAAATAGTTCACAATTAATAATACGGTTGCCGGTAATTGCCACAAAACCTGAATAAGCGCTGTCGCTGTCCATCATTTTTCTTTTAAACGTATTCATGCAGCCTGTATCAATTTTAGTGGTATCCTTGTACAGATCAAGGTACGCCCCGGTTAGGTTTTGTATGTTTTTATCTGCAAGCTGTTTGTCAATTTCTTTCCAGACTTTATTCTGTTTTTGTGTTACATCAATTTGTTTGCGCAACGCTGCATCAACCGATCCTGCATAACGAAACGAACGCATCTTTACCTTTTTCCCCCAGCGGCCCTTTTCAATACAAAAAACCGGCAGATAATTTTTATCGCTGGTGGGCGGAATAATTGTAGTTGTTCCAAATGCGCGGTCCTGCATACCGCCTGCAACAATCTCGCCGCTGTTCACCAGGATATTTTTCTTCGAATGGTTTTTTACTTCAAGCAATGTAACATCATCGCCACCGGGTGTGTTGGTTTCTTTTACCGAAATTTTTCCTTCGCGCAGTGCCTGTTCAAAACCAATGATGCTGCCCTTTGCAAAATCTGCCAGCCCGTAAGAAGTATCTTTAAAACGAACCGGAATTAACTGAAGCTTACCGCAAGTCCACGGCGAATCGTATTGCACTACAAGGTTTGCGTAAGTTAATTGTGCGTTTGCTTTGCAGGCAAACAGCATTACACAAATAAAAATGAAAGTATATTTTAAAGACAATTTTTTTGAGCCTTGCAATAATACTACTATTGAACTTTTGTTGCGTCGCACACCTGTACGGCAGTAGTTTTTTTCAGCAATATGCGAAGTGGTTAATTGCATGCCAATTGTAGTGCTGTTCATTTTTGGGTTCAGCAATTTCATAAGATTGAACGTAAACGAAGCTACATTACTATTTTAAAATAAACGTGTAAAGTATTACGCTATTGTTTGCATGGCAGTATTATTGAATGTGCAGGCGACATACAGGGCGCTACGCTACTGTAAGAGCTCAATAGAATATCTAACCGTACACGTGTGCGTTCCTTCGGCTGCACTTAGGATAAACTGCCACGCATTGATGCCATGAAAAAAGAACTGTGAAACGAGCGTGGCAAGAAAAGCTTCATTGAAATATCACAGTTGGGCTCATAAAAACTCCCTGTTATCTTTGCTGTATTATGGAAAGAAAAGTTCGTGTTCGTTTTGCACCTTCCCCAACCGGCGGTTTGCATTTAGGTGGTGTAAGAACGGTGCTGTTTAATTATTTATTTGCCAAACATTTTGGTGGTGATTTTATTTTAAGAATTGAAGATACAGACCAAACCCGTTTTGTAGAAGGCGCAGAGGAATACATTTTTGAATGTTTAAAGTGGTGTGGTTTAACGCCCGATGAAAGCCCCTTGCACGGAGGTCCTTACGCTCCTTACCGCCAAAGTGAACGCAAAGAAATTTACAGGCAATATGCAGAGCAGTTAGTGAAAGATGGCCATGCATATTATGCGTTTGATACTTCAGAAGAACTGGATGCGAAGCGCAAGGAAATTCCAAACTTTCAATACAATCACCAGCATCGTTTAACACTGCGTAATTCTGTTTCGTTAAGTGAAACAGAAACCGCAAAACTGCTGGAAGAAAATATGCCGCATGTAATCCGCATAAAAATGCCAGATAACGAAGAAGTAAAGTTTACGGATATGATTCGCGGCGAAGTAAATTTTCATTCTTCGCAGACAGATGATAAAGTTTTATTGAAAGCAGACGGTATGCCTACCTATCATTTGGCTGTGGTGGTGGATGATTATTTAATGAAAATAACCCATGCATTTCGGGGCGAAGAATGGTTGCCAAGTGCACCTGTGCATGTGCTGCTGTGGAAGTATTTATTTGGTTTGGAAAACATGCCTCAATGGGCGCACCTACCGTTGATTTTAAAACCAGACGGCAATGGTAAATTAAGCAAACGTGATGGAGATAGATTAGGGTTTCCGGTATTTGCCATGAACTGGACCGATCCACGAACCAATGATTTTGCACAGGGTTTCCGGGAAAGAGGGTTTTTACCCGAAGCGTTTGTAAACATGCTTGCAGTGCTTGGCTGGAACGACGGCACCGAGCAGGAAATTTTTACGATGGAAGAATTGGTACAAAAATTCTCTATGGACCGTGTGCACAAAGGCGGTGCAAAATTCGATTATGAAAAAGCAAAATGGTTCAACCATGAATGGATAAAGCGCTTGCCTGTTTCCAGTTTACAGTTGCCGGTTAAGCGTTCGTTTGAAGAGCAAGGAATTGCCATAGATAACGAAGAAATGTTTGCCAAAGTTTTAGAGCTGGTTAAAGACCGTTGCACTTTACTGCCAGATTTTGTGCCGCAGTCATCGTTCTTTTTTAAACTGCCGGAGACCATTGATATTGCTTCCATAAAGCCAAAATGGGATGAAAAGAAGAACCAGTTTTTTATGGAGTTGATCCGTGCGTACGAACTTACAACGCTTTGGCAGCACGACGAACTGGAAAAAGAATTAAAAGAAATGGCCGCAGCGCATCAGATAAAACCTGGCGAATTAATGGCACCTTTCCGAATTATGCTGGTAGGCGGCAAATTTGGCCCGGGTGTATTTGATATTGCCCAAATAATTGGCCGGGAAGAAACCATTACCCGGATTAAACACACAATGCAACTACTCCATTTATAAAGAATTCAATTTCGGTTTTAAAAGCCTGTTGTATCTTACTGCAAAAATAAAATATGCAAAAGGGCAACAGGCTTTTGTATTTTCTTGCAGCAATAAAATTAATTCTTCCTTTCTTTCTTCAAAACAGTTACTACGAGCCACACCGCGATGAGTTCCTGTACCTTGCCGAAGGCCACCACATGGCTTGGGGGTTTATGGAAGTGCCTCCACTCTTGTCGGTGTTCGCATGGCTTACGCATTTGTTTGGCGATGGTATGTTCTGGATAAAATTCTGGCCATCTCTGTTTGGTGCACTCACGTTTATCGTAACAGGAAAAATGATTCAATCGCTTGGCGGCAAATCGTTCGCTATAGTGCTTGGTTTTTTGCCTTTTCTTTTTGGTGTTTATTTAAGGGTGCATTTTCTATTTCAGCCAAATTTTCTCGAAATATTTTTCTGGACGATGATTGCATACAGTATACTTCGCCATATACAAACCGAAAAAGACAAATGGTTGTATATTTTCGGAATTAGCTGCGGGTTAGGAATGCTAAGTAAATATTCCGTGGCATTTTTTATAATGAGTTTGTTAGGTGGATTACTGTTAACCAAACAGCGAAAAGTGTTTGCCAACAAGCACTTTTATTATGCTTCATTAATTGCGCTGCTTATTTTTCTGCCAAACCTTGTTTGGCAATATACCAATCACTTCCCAGTAATTGTACACATGCACGAACTGGAAGATACGCAACTGAAGTACATCAGCGCCCCCGATTTTTTGAAGGATCAGCTACTCATGAACCTGCCCTGTTTTTTTATTTGGCTTGCAGGCTTATACTTTACGGCTTTTACTTTTAAAGGAAAACCTTACCGCGCTTTCGCCTTGGCCTATGTATTTGTAATTGGTCTGCTGTTGCTGCTTCACGGTAAAAATTATTATTCACTGGGTGTGTATCCGCCATTGTTTGCATTTGGTGCGTATCATCTGGAACAGTTTACTGCAAAGCGTTTCAAAGTGCTGCGATACGTCATTGTTCTCTTCCCGCTTATAATAGGTATTATTTTTATACCCGTAGCATTGCCCATTGCAAAGCCTGAACCACTGGCCCAATTTTATGCAGTTTCAGGTATTGCAAAAACAGGTGCATTAAAATGGGAAGACCTCAAGAACCATCCGCTGCCACAGGATTTTTCTGACATGCTGGGCTGGGAAGAAATGGCGCAAAAAGTGGCCACTGCATACAACACATTGGACAGTGCTGAAAAGAAAAACACCATACTCTTCTGCGATAATTACGGTCAGGCAGGAGCCGTAAATTATTACGGCGAAAAATATCATCTGCCGCAGGCTTACAGCGATAATGCCAGCTTCCTTTACTGGCTTCCCGATAGTCTGCATATCGATAATATCATACTGCTTACCGATGATGAAAACGAAATGCAACATGACTTTATAAAGAATTTTACTTATGCCAAATTAAGCGACAGTGTTACCAATGTTTATGCAAGAGAAAAGGGCGATCTCATTATTACGCTGAAAGGAGCAAATGATGCATTCAATAAATTTTTCAAACAAAAAATTGCGGAGGATAAAGCGGCATTTAAGTACTGATTTTTTTGAGCCGGGCTTTAGACACTTTGGTGATCGTCCCTTGCCACGCTCGGTTCAACGTTCCTCTTTTATAGCATCGAATAAAGGCGAGAGATTCCGAGTGATTTCGGAACCCCAAAGAACCTATCGAAGTAGGGTGGAACTGGTACCTCATGCTTATACGTTCGGTATATCATGGAGCGTTTATCTAGTGAAAAATATTGTGTGTTACTGCGAGGAATGAAGCAGTCTGTTCAAAATTATCCATAAAAAATGCAATGAGCCCACAGGTTGCTTCTGAGTACCCGAAAAACCATAATGCCTCTATAACCTCTACTCCTTGGTAGAACTGGCTCATAATAAAACCGAATAGGTGTACTATGCAACCAAAGCTGTATATAACATACCAGCTGCCGGCTCAAAAAAAATGAGCCGCCATTGGCAGCCCATCCTTCATCATCAAAATCAACCTAAACCAAAAACATTTATTGTTTCTTTTTTTGTTCTGCGTCGTATTTTTTTTCAGCATCCTGCGCTTTTGCAAAATCGAGCACTACACCGTTAATGCAGTACCTTAAACCTGTTGGCGGCGGGCCGTCATCAAACACATGCCCCAGGTGCGATTTACAGCGGCCGCACATTACTTCGGTACGGCTCATGCCATAAGCATCGTCCTTGGCGTAAATAATAGAGCCCTTACTGATGGGCTCGTAAAAACTGGGCCACCCGCAACCACTTTCAAATTTGGTGTCGCTTCTAAAAAGTGCATTACCGCATACAGCACAATAGTAAGTGCCGATTTCTTTTGAATGCTCAAATACACTGGTATACGGCCTTTCGGTGCCCTTTAATCTAGCCACATTGTACACCTCGGGAGAAAGGATTTTTTTCCATTCTTCATCGGCTAGCACCACTTTTGTAGTGTCAGTGTTTGAATACACTGCACTTTTTTTCTGATTTGGGTTATTCATAACTGTATTTTTTTTAACTGGTGTAGTTTGGGAATAACAGCCCTGAACAGCAATTGTAAAAACTACCAGGGCACTATAAAAAATTCTGTGTTTCATAAACGATTAAAATTCATTTGTAAAATTAATAAGTAATGCCCCTAAATACGTTTAATAAATTTGCACCTTACATATACGTTTCTTAAATGAAGATTGGTTTTGTTAAAGGAAATGTAAAGTACAGCCCTTATATTTGCCTTAACCCAAGCATAGTAAGCAATGTTCCATATTATTTTATTTGGCCCCCCCGGAAGCGGTAAAGGCACACAAAGCGAAAAACTTATTGCCACTTATGGTTTAAAGCATTTGAGCACAGGCGATTTGCTGAGGAATGAGATCAGCAACAAAACGCCATTGGGCATGGAGGCTAAAAGCCTTATGGACAAAGGGCAACTTGTACCCGATGATGTTGTAATTGGCATGATCAGTTCTGCACTGGATGCCAACCCCGATGCTAAGGGTTTTTTATTTGATGGTTTTCCACGCACAAAAGCACAGGCAGAAGCGTTAGACAAATTACTTAAACTGAAAAATGCTGAAATAGGTGTTTTTCTGGCCATGCAGGTAAGCGAAGAAGAATTGGTGAAACGTTTATTGAACCGTGGCTTAACCAGTGGCCGCAGCGACGACACCAACGAAATGGTGATACGTTCCCGAATTACGGAATACAACAGCAAAACATCTTCTGTGGCCGATTATTATAAACAATACAATAAGGTTGTAATGGTGCCGGGCGAAGGCAGCATTGATGATATTTTTGATGCTCTTTGTAAAGAAATAAACGCAAGAAAAGCTTAACACGCAACAAAACCCAACTGCAGGCCCGCCACTTACGAAAGTGTGCGGGTTTTTTATTGCAAAATCGATATAGGATATTTTAAGAATTTTTATGAGCCCGACTGATGTACTGCTATTGATCTTCTCTTGCGTCGCACACTTTTGCTGTACAACATCGTGCGTCATTGCGAGGCCTCCGAAGCAATCTGTACTAATTCTTTCATCAGGTTTCAAATGCAGTCCACAGATTGTTTCGGAGGCCTCGCAATGACGCGAAGATTAATGTTTGTTGCTAAATAAAGAATCAGAACGTAGAAGAGTGCGACGCAACAAAAGCTTCATAGAATAGCTACTGCCCGGCTCATAATTGTATTTAAAAAAATTCCAATAAATCAAAAATTAAATGCTAAAAACCGGTTTTAGCAGCAGCTTCTTTTTTATCTGTTATATTTACCGTTAATTTACGCAACAACAAAATTGTACCATGCTATATTCCATGACGGGTTACGGACGTGCAGAGCAAACTATAGGCGATAAATTTTTTATTGTGGAAGTGCGTTCGCTTAACGGCAAGCAATACGATATACGCCTGAATATACCCGCCCTGCTGAAGCCATGCGAAATAGAGATCAGGAGCATGCTGAACGAAGGCCTGCTGCGCGGCAGCATTGAATGTACCGTTTCGCTTAAGCAGAACGGTTCTTCAAAATCGGTAAGTATTAATACGGGTTTATTAAAAGCTTATTATGCACCGGTTGCAGAACTTGCAAAAGAACTGAACCTGAGTACGGATAATATATTAAGCACTTTGCTTAAACTGCCGGATGTGGTTTCACCTTCAACAGAAGTGCTGAGCGATGAAGAAACAGATTCATTTAAAAAATTGCTGCAACAGGCCATCGACCTGCTGAACAAACACCGCCGCGAAGAAGGAAAATATACCGAGGAAGACCTGCTTTCGAGGATGAATAATATTGAAGCGCAGCAGGCCATTGTTGCAACACTGGAACCGGCAAGAAGGGCGAAAGTAAAAGACGGTTTAAAAAAAGTATTGGAAGAAAATGTGGGCAAGGAAAATTACGATCCTAACCGGCTTGAACAGGAATTGATTTACTATATTGAAAAAATTGATATTACCGAAGAGCAGGTGCGGCTGAAAAACCACCTGGATTATTTTCGTGCAATTCTTAACGAGCCCGAAATCAGCAAAGGGAAAAAACTGTCTTTCATTATACAGGAAATAGGAAGGGAGATCAATACTACAGGCTCCAAAGCATACGATTCTACCATTCAGAAATGCGTAGTACTGATGAAAGACGAACTTGAAAAAGCAAAAGAACAAATACTCAACATTCTATAAAAAGTTCAAAAGCTATTAACTTTTTACCATTGAAAAAGCTATTATTTTTTTCTGCAGTTATGTTGGCCCTGCATGCATGCAATACAATTGATGTGTACGAAAAAACGCAGCCATTTAACAAGCATGAATGGCCCGGCAACAGCAAGCCGTCGTTTATGTTTACGATTACCGATACTGCTGCACTTTATAATATTTATGCTGTAATAAGGCACGATGATTCCTATCATTTTAATAACCTGTGGCTAAATGTAACCACAATGGCACCAGGCGATACCGCCAAAATACAACAGGTACAATTAATTCTTGGCGATAATACCAAGGGCTGGCTGGGCAGTGCAATGGACGATATTATCGAACACCGCATTCTGCTTACACGAAACCCGATTGCTTTAAAAAAAGGTAATTACACATTTACGCTTCAGCAAATTATGCGTGAAGATCCATTGCAGAATATTTTAAATGCCGGTATACGTGTTGAAAAAGCAACACAATAAATTTTGTTACCGGAAGTGAGCTTAGCAAACTATAGTTTTTCATGGCATCTTCGTTGTGTCACTCACTTTATCTGCAGAAGCTATATTGAGCTAAGCAAAATACAGCGAACACACGCCTCTACCTTCAGAAATTTATTAAGCAACTGTAGTACCAATCTATTTTAAACTGCTGTTTGGCTTAATTCAAATCTGTTCAATTTTAGTTTCTCAACTGCCTATGGAATTTGCACCTTTAATATAGAACGGGGTAAACTTAAAGGAACGCTCTTATTGCATGATGATTTGTACAGGAAAATCATCATTACTAAACCCAAAACCATTGCCTTGGCACTGCAAACACCCGTTGTTAAAAACCTTAAGGCTAACATAAAAACCTCGACCCTGATATGGCATTACCAACTTCAATCCGGGTATTTTAAAATACGAAACTTTTGAAATACAATTAACATAATCTATCTTTGATTTGTGAAAAAAGGATTATCAATATTACTTATTGCGGTGTATATGTTTGGTGCAACTGATGCTTACCAGTTGCTCAAAATACCTGCGTTGATTAATCATTTCATAGTACACAGAACTGAAAACCACGACATTACTTTTGCCCAGTTTTTCGAGATGCATTACAATGGAAAAATCACCATTGACGCAGACTTTGAAAAGGATATGCAGCTACCATTTAAGACTCATGAAACTGAGTGCTGCATTAGTATTGCCACTGTTTTACCTGCCCCGGTACAGCTTAAATTTAAAACTCCTGAAACTGTTTCAGTTGAATACAATATTTTAAACGATGATGTGCCCGCATACCTAATACCCGCTGCTATTTTCCAACCTCCCAGGGTATAATTTCTGCTTACTTTTTTGTTACATTCCTGCTTAGCAAAGGTTATTGCTTAATTGTTTTGTATATGGCTATGAGATTTTTTAGCCATGCTTATCACTTACTATTGAACTTCTGTTGCGTCGCACTCTTGTACTTCAGAATTTGTTTCAGCTGGTGCGAACTGCTGCCCATTTTCTTAGTAGTGCTTTTAACGCGATAGCCAAAGCCAAACCACCAAAACAACCTTTTGTTAACTGGTTACTTATTTTTTAAGTACCTGCAAAAAGGGGAATGTAACTGCACAGGAATTGCTTCACAGCATTCCGGACGTACAAGTGTGCGACGCAAGTAAAGCTTCATGCTTTTACTGTAGTCCGGCACCAAATATTCACCATCTAAACCAAAAAATATGCTGAATGGCATTATTAGTTTTTCTATAAAAAACAAACTTGTCATCGGGTTGTTTTTACTTGGGTTAATCGCCTGGGGAAGTTACTCAGTAACGCAATTGCCGATTGACGCTGTTCCCGATATTACCAATAACCAGGTGTTGGTTATTACATCGGCACCCAGCCTTGGCGCGCCAGATGTGGAGCGGTTTATTACTGTTCCTGTAGAGCAGGCAACCCGTAATGTGCCAGGCATTATTGAACAAAGGAGTTTCTCCAGATTTGGGCTAAGCCTTGTTACCATCGTGTTTAATGATAACACCGATGTTTACTGGGCAAGGCAGCAGGTGAGTGAACGGCTCGTGCAGGTTCAACAGCAAATTCCTGCGGGTATGGGCTCGCCGCAACTGGGGCCGGTAACTACCGGATTAGGAGAAATTTTTCAATATGTTGTAAAGCCTAAACCCGGCTACGAAGGCAAGTATGACCTTGCTGCGTTAAGAGATATACAGGACTGGATTGTGCGCAGGCAGTTACTCGGGACAGAAGGTGTGGCCGATGTGAGCAGTTTTGGTGGTTTGGTAAAACAATATGAAGTAGCCATCAATCCTGAAAAACTAAAAAGTTTTTCATTAACCATTAGTGAAGTGTACAAGGCTTTGCAGGATAATAACCAAAACACCGGCGGTGCTTATATTGAGAAAGGTCCGAACGTTTTATTTATACGCAGTGAAGGGTTGGTGAAAAGCCTCGACGACATCAGCAACATTGTAGTGAAACAGGTGAATGGTGGTGTTCCGGTGTTGATAAGAGATGTGGCAGAAGTAAAGTTTGGCAGCGCTGTCCGGTATGGTGCCACTGTATATAATGACGAAGGTGAAGTGGCTGGAGCTATAGTAATGATGCTGAAAGGAGACAACAGCAGTATCGTAATTAAAAACGTAAAAGAAAAGATTAGCCAGATTGAAAAAACATTGCCCGAAGGTATAATGATTGAGCCCTTTCTCGACAGGACAAAAATGGTAAACAATGCCATTTCAACCGTTGAGCAAAATTTGCTTGAAGGGGCACTCATTGTAATTTTTGTACTGGTGCTTTTTTTGGGAAACCTGCGTGCAGGTTTTATTGTGGCATCTGTTATTCCGCTGGCCATGCTGTTCGCCATTATTATGATGAACCTGTTTGGTGTAAGTGGTAACCTGATGAGTTTGGGGGCGCTTGATTTTGGTTTACTGGTAGATGGGGCAGTGATTATTGTGGAAGCAGTAATGCACCGGTTGAATCACAGTAAAAAACTGGGGACAACCGTTCATTTATCGCAACAACGGATGGATGAGGAAGTTGGTGGTTCTGCAAAAAAAATGATGAATAGTGCAGCTTTCGGTCAGATTATTATTCTCATTGTTTACCTCCCTATTCTAGCTCTGCAGGGCATTGAAGGCAAGATGTTTAAACCCATGGCAGAAACGGTTTCGTTTGCCATTATCGGGGCTTTTATTTTGTCGCTCACCTATGTACCTATGATGAGTGCCTTATTCTTAAATAAAAAGCTCAATCATAAGGACACTATTTCTGATAAGGTGATGCGTGTGCTGGAGCGTTGGTACAAACCATTATTAAAACGTTCATTGAAAATTCCTGTACTTATTGTAACAAGTGCATTTGTTGTATTTGCAGCTTCAGTTCTTGTATTAAACACACTTGGCGGCGAATTTATACCGCAGCTGGAAGAAGGTGATTTTGCTGTAGATACACGTTTGCTTACAGGCTCATCGCTCAGCAATACCGTGAGCACCACAGAAAAAGCCGCAAGGGTATTACTGGATAAATTTCCCGAAATAAATAAAGTGGTTACCAAGATAGGTTCTGGCGAAATACCAACAGACCCAATGCCATTGGAGGCAGCCGACATGATGGTGATTTTAAAACCAAAAGAAGAATGGAAAAATGCCAAATCATTCCCGGAAATGGCCAATAAAATGAGTGCCGCTTTACAGGAGGTTCCAGGTATAGCAACAGGTTTTCAATTTCCCGTGCAAATGCGGTTCAACGAGTTAATGACAGGTGCCAGGCAGGATGTTGTTTGTAAAATTTTTGGTGATGATCTTGATACGCTTGCTTTATATGCAGATTATTTAGGCAAGGTGATACAAACTGTAAAAGGTGCCAAAGACCTTTATACTGAAACAGTAACGGGCATACCGCAAATGCTTATTACCTATAACCGTGAAGCCATTGCAAGATATGGGGCTAACATAACAGATATCAATAATACCATACAGGCTGCGTATGCAGGTGCAACTGCCGGGTTAGTGTTTGAGAATGATAAACGTTACGACCTGGTGATCAAGATGAATGAGGATCAAAAGAAAGATATAAATCAAATCGGTGATTTATTGATCGGTCTGCCCAATGGCCACCAGGTTCCACTGTATTTACTCGCTACTGTAGAAATGAAAGATGGTCCGTACCAGATACAGCGTGAAGATGGACGAAGAAGAATCACCATTGGTTTTAACGTACGTGACCGGGATGTGCAAAGCATTGTAGAAGAGTTAAGGGCCAAGGTTGGTAAAGACATTAAATTTCCGGCAGGCTATTATATAACCTATGGTGGTCAGTACGAAAATCTTCAAAATGCAACCCGGCGTTTAAGTATTGCATTGCCTGTTGCACTATTGCTCATTTTTCTTATCCTGTTCTTTGCGTTCAATAAGTTCAAGTATTGTTTACTCATATTCTCAGCAATACCGCTATCTGCTATTGGTGGTGTGCTGGCTTTATGGTTAAGGGATATGCCATTCAGCATTTCAGCGGGCGTTGGCTTTGTTGCTTTGTTTGGTGTGGCAGTATTGAACGGCATTGTATTGATCAGTGAAATGAACAGGTTAAAAAACGATGGAATGCACGATATAAAAGAAATCATTATGCACGCAACACATTCAAGGTTAAGACCCGTACTAATGACGGCGGCAGTAGCATCCTTAGGCTTTTTACCAATGGCTTTAAGCAATGGAGCCGGGGCAGAAGTTCAAAGGCCATTAGCCACTGTGGTAATCGGTGGATTAATCAGCGCTACTTTGCTTACCCTGTTTGTATTGCCATCACTGTATTTATTATTTGAAAAGGGCTGGAATAAAAAGAAAAAAATCCCCGCTGCAATTACTGTTTTGCTTTTGTTACTGGTACCAAATCTTATGCAGGCGCAAACCATCAAACCAATCAGTTTGCAGCAGGCCATTCAACAGGCGCAGGAGCAAAACAAACAGGTTCAATTAAAAAAGCTTGAAGAGAAATATTACGAAGCTTTAAAACAATCTGCAACAGACCTTCCAAAGACTCAGTTAAATGCTGAACTGGGCAATATCAACAGTACCAATTTTGATAACGGGTTTACACTGATGCAATCCTTCGCTATGCCTGTTGTTTATAGACGGCAGAAAACTTTACTGGAATTAGGATGGCAGACTTCAAAACTACAGACCACTTTGCAGCAGGTAGAAATCACCAGGTTGGTAAAGCAAGCCTACCTGCAATTACAGTTCATACAATTGAAACAACAACTGTTGCTAAAGACCGACAGTATATTTTCGAAATACCAGAAAGTAGCGCAGCTAAGATTTGATAAAGGAGAAACCAACCTGCTTGAAAAAACCACATTGGATAACCAGGTGCAGCAATTACAAATGCAGTTACAAATGTTGCAGGCAGATAAACAAAATGCTTCTTTACAGTTAAGCGTTTTATTGAACAGAGAAAGTTCGTTTGAAACATCAGATACACTAAGTAACAGTTCCGTTTTGTTTGATAGTACCAGCCTGCTGCAGCATCCCTTTTTAAGTTACTATAAACAGCAGCAGCAACTGGCAACCGGTGAAACTCAATTAGAAAAAGCTAAGCTAAGCCCCGACTGGATGATAGGCTACAGCAATCAGTCTATCATAGGATTTCAGAAAAATAAAGATGCAACGGAAAGTTACTATGATGGTGGCAAACGTTTTTCAACAGTGCAGCTTGGTATCGCTGTTCCCATATTTAATAAAGCGCAAAAAGCAAAAATTAATGCAGCTTACCAAAAGGAAAATATTGCAGCAGCCTCTGCTGAAATTGCTGAACAGGATTTGAAATTAAAACTTCAAAAACATTGGAATGAGTATTTAAAATACCAGCAGGCTATTAATTATTACAGAAGCAGCGCATTGCCGCAATCAGAGATCATCATTCAAACGGCCAACCTCAATTATAAAAACGGGCAGATCAATTATATTGAATGGGGCACATTGATCAGCAATGCCATTAACCTGCAAAGTGAATATGCAGATGCACTGAAAGCGCTCAATGCAAGTAAAATTGAGCTCGAATATTTGTTACAACCAAATCAAAATTAAACTATGCAAAAGCTATTAATTTATATCGCACTGATCATTTCAATTGCTTCCTGTAAGGGAGACGCTGCAGTTGAAGAACCTAAAAAAATCGTTAGTGATAATACAACTGTTGATTTAGACAGCGCTCAGTTAAATAATGCAGGTATTGTTACAGATACGCCCTCCATACAAACAATCCATACTATCATCAAAGCAAACGGAACGGTAGATGTACCTCCGCAAAGTATGGTGTCAGTGAGTTTCCCACTGGGCGGGTACTTAAAAACTACTTCGCTGCTTCCGGGTGCCTCAGTTAAAAAGGGAGAAGTGATCGCAGTCATGGAAGACCAGTCTTATGTGCAGTTACAACAGGATTATCTTAGTGCAAAAGCCAGGATGGATTACCTTACTGAAGATGTGCAGCGCCAGAAAGAATTAAGCGATGCAGATGCTGCGAGCAAAAAGAATTACCAACTTGTTTTAAGCGATTTTAAAATACAGCAGGTATTAATAAAATCACTGGAAGAAAAATTAAAGATCATTGGTATCAATCCTTCAACGCTCAATGTAAACAGCATATCAAGAGACGTTAACCTTCATTCGCCTATTAATGGTTTTGTAACAAAAGTGAATGTAAATATTGGTAAGTATGTAAACCCTTCTGATGTGCTCTTCGAGCTTGTAAACCCTGATGATATACATGCCGCTGTTACTGTATTTGAAAAAGATATTAATTCTTTTAAAGCCGGCATAAAAGGCGTTGTTTCATTAGCCGATCAGTCCGGTACTAAATACAATGTAGAAGTAATTCTGGTAGCTAAAAATATTGATGATACACGAAGCGGCCTGGTACACTGCCATTTCGAAAATCCATCGCATAACCTGCTGCCCGGTATGTTCTTAACCGGTGTTTTTGAGCTGAACAATAAAGCAACTGATGCCATTTCCGAAGAAGCTGTAGTAAAGTATGAAGGAAAAGAATATATTTTTCTTACAAAAAATGGTACAACATTTTCCCTGCATCAGGTAGAAACGGGTGCAAGGGAAAACGGTTATGTGGAACTGGAGCCCGATTCAGTTAAAGTGTGGATGCAGACCCGTGTTGTGGTAAAAGGCGCTTACGCCTTATTAGGCATGCTAAAAAATAAAATGGAAGAAGAGTAATACAATTTTTTACCTGGCAATAAAACCTTTTTCAGCATTCTTGCGTCGCACTCTTTTACGTTCAGATTATGAATGAGCTTTTACCGAAGCGTAGTTTGAAAACCAGCCTTGCTTTATTTACTAGTTCTTGCAATAGTAAATTCGTAGAAACATTTATAAAGCAAGGCCGGTTCAACCATACTAAATTCCTGTTCAGCGGAGTGATGTTGAAATAATTCTAAGCTGGATGTAATTTTATATTGAAGAAGCAGCCAAATTTTTTTCTGTTTAAATGAAACAATTTTTAGCCATATTTTTTTTGTCTCTTTACCTGTTTGGTTCTACTGATGCATACCAGTTACTCAAGCTGCCAAAATTTATAGAGCATTACAGGGAGCACAGGCAAACTAACCCCGAACTATCTATTGCAGATTTTTTGTTAATCCATTACAACGGAACACTTGTTATTGATGCCGATTTTCAGGAAGACATGCAACTGCCATTTAAAACCACACAGGTAGAATTCAGTAATACAGTAAATCTTATTGTTCCGGCTGTTGCCGTTGTAAAATTAATTACAGTGCAGCCGCTCAATAATAATTTTATTACCTGCAACGATGCTGCTCCTTCCCTTTACAAATGCAAAGCTATTTTTCAACCTCCGCGTTGTTAATATTCAGCAGCCGTATTTCATCGCGCCAGGCTGATTATCTCATATAAAAGTGTAATCATTTTCTCAATGCAATTAAATGGCTCTGCAACATCACATCCATTACGGGTGGTGTATTTTGCTGCATCTTGTAATACTGTACAAGAGTGCGATGCAACAATTGCTGCTACCTGTTCATTTGATGGGTACACAAGATTTATTTAATCATTTTAACCGGTACAAAAAAGTACCACATTATTCATTTACAAATAATTTTTTATGAAAAAGATATTTATATTTTTTATGGCAATCATATTTGCCGGTTCTTCTGCAATACATGCCCAAACTATTTACGCCAATACATCTTCAACAGTGTTTTATACCAATGCAACAGTAAGCGTTAAAACAGGGCAGCCCATCATTTATCTCGACGATGTAAATATTCCGTCTTCTGTAATGGGAGTGGTTGATTCGCTTGATGTAACAGGCATTACGCTTGCCTTTGGTAAAAACGGCAGACAAATACCTTTGTGGGTTGATTTTTATTATTCCCAGGTAAACCCAAATGCAACAACACAGAGCGATCTCTGCAATTTTCCGCCGGTTCATTTTGATTCTTTATATGCTTACGGTCGTGGAATGTTTGGTAATCTTTATAAAACTTTTGGTGATTCGGTACATACCGTTTTTCGTGTTAAAACAACAAAAGATGCTTTGAAAAAAGGCTACAATACTTTTTTTACCGGCATGAGTTTTTCCATTGCAAGCGACATTACGAGCTACACCCACGGTCCTTTATTTACAACTGGTGGCACAGCGCAAAACAGCAACAGTCCGCTAACCTGGTATTACGATGGTGTTAAGGGTGGAAAAGTAAATAAAGTAACCGGGCAGCCTGGCGCTTTTTACCTGGTATTATGGGGTAAGCCCACGGGTTCAAACATGCTGCCTGTGCCACTCGTTACCGGTATCAGCAATGCGGCTAACAGCAATGTAAAAACAACAGGTGCGCAATGCAATATTTATCCTAACCCTGCAACCACAAGTGCTGCATTGCAACTGCAGCTTGCCAAAGCTTCAAAAGTTAGTGTACAGGTATTTTCTTCCGAAGGCATACTAGTGAATACATCAGACAAAGGTTTATTGCCACAGGGAACATCAATGATTACGCTAAACTTAAGTAAACTGGCACAGGGGATTTATCATGTAAAAATTATTGCCGGAGAGACTATAATTAATAAAATAATTTCTAAACTATAATAGCGTTCAGTATAAGAAATACGCTGCCGGAAAACACCGGAATACAGAGATGCACTGATTGATTTTAATTGAGATAGGTTTTATTGTTTTGCGACTCCGAAACTACGCTTGAATTAGTGCTTTATAAAGTATCAGAACGTACCAGTGTGCGACGCAACAAAAGCCTCATAGCAATCCTGGCTTTTGGCTCAAAAAAAATAAAAATGCTGCTGAAAAACATCAGCAGCATTTTATAAATAAACATAAAACAATCAAAAATTATTTCAATTTCATATCCTCAATAATACCTTTTATTCTTGCCATCAGTGTTGTGTGTGTGGCCTCGTAAGCTTCTTTGTTTGCAAGCTTAGTATTTACGCTGAAATAGAATTTAATCTTTGGTTCTGTGCCACTTGGGCGTGCAGAAATTTTTGTACCGTCTTCCAGTAAAAACTGGAGTACGTTGCTCTTTGGCAAACTGATGTCCCAAGTTGCGCCGGTTTGTATATTCTTGCCCACCTGCAGCTGGTAATCCAGCAACTGCAACACTTTTACGCCATTGATTACCGATGGTGGGTTGTTGCGGTAGCTCTGCATCATCTCGGCAATTTCTTCTTGTCCGCGCATGCCTTTTTTGGTAATGCTGATGAGATGCTCTAAGTAAAAACCATACTGAATATAAAGCTCGATGAGTTTATCGTAGAGCAGTTTATCGTTGTTCTTTTCATAAGCCGCCATCTCACTTAAAAAGGCTACTGCAGATACAGCATCTTTATCACGCACCTGGTCGCCGATCATCATACCAAAACTTTCTTCGCCGCCAATTACATAATTTTCTTTGCCTTCTTTTTCTTTAATCAGCTCGGCTATCCATTTAAAACCGGTGAGCACATCGTAGCAGGCAACATTGTTTTGTTTGGCCACTTCATTGATCATGTCGGTGGTAACAATTGTTTTAACCACCATATCGTTTGCCCTCGCCAACCCCTTTGCCTTACGGGCTTCTATCATGTAAGTAAATGCGAGCACTGCAGTTTGATTGCCATTCATCAGCACCCACTCGCCTTTGTTATTTTTAATGGCTATACCCACACGATCCGCATCAGGATCGGTGCCTAATAAAATATCTGCATCAATCTCTTTTGCTTTCTTTAAACCAATGCTCATGGCCTCTGCTTCTTCGGGGTTGGGGTAAACCACAGTTGGAAAATTACCATCGGGTTTTGCCTGTTCATCAACAATGGTAACATTGGTAAAACCAAATGCTTCCAGCACCTGCGGCACCAGCATAATACCGCTTCCGTGAATGGACGTGTACACAATTTTAAGATCGTGCTGATTTGCAATTACTTCGGGGTAAACGCTCAGGCTTTTTACCATCTTAATATATTCCGTATCCACTTCTTTACCGATGATGGTAATGTTCGCTTCGCCGCCGTTCCATTTTACATCGTCAACACTGGCAACTGCTTCTACTTCGCGTATTACATTTTTATCGTGCGGAGGCACTAACTGTCCGCCATCATTCCAGTATGCTTTATAGCCGTTGTACTCCTTAGGATTGTGCGAAGCCGTACAAACCACACCGCCATTGCAGCCAAGTAAGCGTATAGCGAAACTCAATTCCGGCGTGGGCCGCAGCGCATCGAATAAAAAGACTTTTATGCCGTTTGCAGCAAAAACATTTGCAGTGGTCTCGGCAAAAAAGCGGCTGTTGTTGCGGCAATCGTGGGCAATTGCCATCTTAATTTCGGCACCGGGAAAAGTTTTATTCAGGTAATTGGCAAAGCCCTGAGTAGCCACGCCAATGGTATATTTATTCATTCGGTTGGGGCCAACACCCATCAAACCACGGATACCGCCGGTACCAAATTCAAGCGTACGGTAAAAACTTTCTGCCAGTTCATCCGGGCTGTCTTTTTGAAGACGTAAAATTTCATTTTTTGTATCCTGGTCGTAATTTCCGTTAAGCCAGATATTCACCTGGGTTTCGATTGCTGCATCCATATTTTAAGCATTTTAGATTGGATGGCAAGTTTAAGCAATATTCATGATTTAGATAAAGGAAATTATTATTGACCAAGCTGAAGATTTTTATTGCATCACCTCTTTCCAGAATACTTTCGGGATCGGTTTAGGATGTCATTTATAATATTAGTACTGCTACTGGATTAATAAATGTGTTAATTCCTTTTGTCCATACCCCAGGTAAGTTTGGAGCGCAAGGTTGAAAGAAAATTATTTTCGTTAAGCCGTACAAGGCTTACTGTAAATTTTTCTTTTTTTATAGCAAGCTGAATGTCTTTGTCTACAATTTCTCGGCGCGCATCAAGCGCACAGATAATCTGTTCGGTTCGGCCTTCAATTTCAAATGAAATGATATTACTGTCGGGTATTACAATGGGGCGCACATTGAGATTGTGGGGTGCTACCGGTGTAATTACAAGGCTTGATGAATCTGGGAATACAATAGGGCCATTACAACTCATATTATAGCCGGTAGAGCCGGTTGGCGTTGCAACGATTACGCCATCGCACCAGTAAGTATTTAAGAATTCGCCGTTAAGGTAGGTATGAACTTTAATCATTGGAGAAATATCCCGCTTATGAATGGCGAATTCGTTTAGTGCAAAGGGGGTATCGCCAAATAATGGAATGCTTGCATCCAGGTGAATAAGCGTACGTTTATCTACCACATAAGTACCACTTACAAGGGCATCTACTGCAAGTGTTAATTCTTCTTTGCCAATGCCTGCAAGAAAGCCAAGCCTGCCAAAATTGATACCCAGGATTGGAATATTTTTATCGCGAACCAAAGCAACTGCGTCAAGTATAGTACCATCGCCACCAAGGCTGATAAGGCAGTCAACCGTTTCATCGAGTTCGGAGGGTTGAGAAAAAATAGTAATGCCTTTGGAATCTACTGCCAGGTTGTAAGCAGCAAGAGATTCCAGCAGCAGAATACTGATATTGTGCTTTTGTAACTCTGTGAGCAGTATGATTAATTGCGTTTTGAGATCGTGGTCTAACCCGCGGCTGTAAATGGCTACTTTCATTTTTTGAACTTAATAATTGGGGATGTAAATGTAAAGGTTTAGTGTTACAGGGCAGAATGCCTTTAAGTTTTTCTGAATTTTCGCATTAAGGCGTATTGTGCTGTATTGCAATAAAAGATAAACCAGGAAAAGTGCGATACCGAAGCTGGTTCTTTCTGAAATGAATTCGGAACAGGCTGCTTCACTTCGCTTAAATGTTGCCATGTAAAAGGAACTTTGAACCGAGCGTGGCAAGAGTAGCTTAATAGTTGTTCCATTGCCGGGTTAATAATGGCTGTTAAAAATCTGTTCGCACGTGAAAAAACAAGCCGTTACCGCCCAACTGGTTAAAGCTGTACTCGAATTTAAATACAATATCGTAGGGTGCAACAAGCATATCGAGCCCTATGGTTTGGGTATGCAATAATTTATTGCTTAACAGGCTGTTGCCCGGAATTTTACTGTAAGAATAACCAACATCGGTACCGGCTTTAAGAAAAAAACGGAAAGGAATTGTTACTTCTTTTTTACTTCCGGGCGGGGTTTTAAGTACCATAGAAAAAATTTCTCTGCGCAGTGTAGCGCGGCCCATTACCCCCGCAACCCCATCTACCACATAATACTCCAACCCCCGCAGAAAAGCATCGCCGTAACCGAACAGTTGCTGGTTATAAAAGGGCTGGTTAAACGGCAGTTTTAATATGCCGGCACTTTGAAGATAAAGGTTTGTTTTTGTGGTAACAGGTATTGCATAATTAGCGTGATACTGTAATTGTGTTAGATCCATTTCTTTATTTAAACCGCGGCGTATAATACTTACATCGCCTAAAAACCCTTTGGAAGGGTATGCATTATAATCTGTATTGGCATATTGCATGGTGTAAGAAAGCTCGGGGTATGAGACCTTTGTTTTACTTCCGGGATAATAATTGGGATTGAGGGCTACAATTGTATCACTTACTTCGCTCTTTACGTAAGCGAACTTGAATGTATGTCGTGTTTTTATTGCAGGCCTGTACAGGTAGGCAATCTCTCCGCGTATGCTTTGCAAAACAAATTTATCCTGTTTAAAAAAAGCCTGTTTACTTTGATCTGTTCCATAATTCAGCTCCCGTTGGTTTGCATAGCTAAAAAAAATACTGTAACCACTTTTAAGTGAATTGAATGCATAAGGCTGTTCGTATTTCAGTTGCACCTGCCTGCTGTACCCGGCAATAAGATTGATACCAAGTTTATCATTGCGGCCACTTACATTGTTTTGCTGAAACTTGATGCCATAATTAACCCTGTTAAGGCTGGCTTTTTGTTCAACCCACCACTGATTAAAATTGCGGTCAACCAGTTTAAAATAAGGCAACGGAAAAAGGTACCAGCGTTCTTTTACATCTATATTTATAAATACCAGGCCTGCCTGATTGCTATGTATGTAAACAGATACGGTTGTAAAAAGTGAGGTATTCATTATCTGTTGCTGGCTGAGCACCATTTTTTTTTCAAGCTCACTTATTTGTATATATGCTCCCTGCCTGAAGGCAATTTCTCTTTCAATAATGAATGGCAGCGTTTTTTTGTTGCCGTGTATGGTTATATCTGCTATTAATACCAGGGAAGTATCAACTGTGTTGCTGATTGTGGCTTTTTGATAATTGGCTATAGAATCATTATGTGCAGGAAATTCTGCCTGCGCAAACGCAAACGTGGGCACGCTAAAACAAATCCAAATTAATATCTGCCTTTTCCAATAGGTCATTATAATATGCTGCGATTGCGGTGAGCGGTAAAAATAGTTTTATTGTGCACTTCCCCCGTTTTATATTTATTTTTTAACAACCGGCTAATGCTTTTTTAATAAAAATGGCTAAGGCTGTGGTGGACTTTGAAACTGTTTAAATTTAGTTTGCAAAACTGCGGTGGAACCGGAACGATGCTATTTTTTCTACAGATGAAGGGATTGCGACGCAACTAAAGATGCTATGAAAGTTGCTGCTGGTATTAGAATTATTCATTTTGGGCAGCTTCTTAAATATTAAGGTACGTCATTAGCAAATCGTAGTTTTGCTTTAGCTCGTTTTCATAGTCTTCCTCGCCAAAATAATAGCGTATTACATATTCGTAACGCTGCAGGGTAGCAATAATATCAGAAATTCCAATCTTATTTATTTTAACGGTAACAATTAAAAGTCCTGTAGTGGCTTCTGTGCAGGTATTTAACTGGGTAATGGCTGCATCATTGGTTTCAATAAGCCTACTTAATTCACCCATTGAAAAGTTGCGCCTGTCCATTTCCAGAACAATAATACCGCCTTTATCTTCTACACTTAAAAATCCTGCAAGTGAGCGGATTAATTTCTTTTGAGTAATAATTCCTTTGATTTCCCCATTCTTATCTATTGCGGGAACTACAGAAGTATCGAAATGGGCCGCCTGCCTTAAAGCAGTTAAAAAATGCTCGTCGGGCAAAACAGATACATTAATAAACTGATGCTGAAGTGCAGCAAGCATATCTGTATCTGCAGCGTCTGTAAGATCATCTTTGCTTATTATGCCTGCAAATTTTTCATCTTCGGTAACCGGAAGGTGCTGCACATCGTAATCCTCCATCAGGTTCATGGCAAACTCAACCTTGTCTGTTGTGGTAAGTTGTGGAAAAGCAGGTTCTATGATTTCGGATATCAGCATGTAAATAATCGTATATATTTTGTAAGACAATAAAAATCAGGCTACCGTTGCAGCAGGATGCATGAGTTTAGTAAGAAACTGTTCAAGTATTTTATTGAATTCGCCCGGAACTTCCATCATTGGGGCATGGCCGCATTTATCTATAAAATAAAGTTCGCTGTTTGGAATCAGTTTATGGAATTCCTGCGCCACAAAGGGCGGCGTAATAGTATCGTTATTGCCCCAAACCAGTAAGGTTGGTTTTGAAATCTGGCTCAATTCTTCGCCAAGGTTATTGCGTATGGCGCTTTTGGCAAGCGATATTATTTTAATTACTTTAATACGGTTATTGCACATATCGTAAACTTCATCAACCAGTTCTTTGGTAGCGGTGGCGGGGTCGTAAAAAGTAAGTTCTGTTTTGCGTTTAATGTATTCGTAGTCGCCGCGCTTTGGGTAAGTATCGCCCATTCCGTTTTCGAATAATCCCGAGCTGCCGGTAAGGATGAGCGATTTAATTCTTTCGGGGTGTTTTAATACATGAATCAAAGCAACATGGCCACCAAGCGAATTGCCCATCAGGTGAATGTTGCTGTAGTTTTTTGTTTCCAGGAATTTATGAACATATTTTGCAAGGCCGCCTACGGTTGTATGAAATAAATCCAGCTCAAATAACGGCAGAAGTGGCACTACCACTTTATATGAATTCCTGAAATGTTCAATGATGTACTGAAAGTTACTTAATGCCCCAAAAAGGCCATGCAGTAACACCAAAGGCTCACCCTCACCCTCCTCTATAAACCTGAGTTTATCAATTTGTTTTATCTCGTAATTCATCAATTATTTTTTCTGGCAATCAATAGAAATGGATCAATCAGTACAAATAAAAAGAAATCAATCGAAAAAACCTGATTATCCGGTATTTAATTATCTGTTTTCTTCCTAGTGCTAAAATACTTTTTTTTTGCTGCACTGTACTATTTATTAATGCTGCAGCACTTAAACAGGGTTACCCGGTTTAAATTTGGTACTGTTGTTTAGATTATAAAGATGATTTTTTGGGGCGATCGGGCTTAAGTATTTCATGGCATCGCCGGTTGTGTCACTCACTTGTACGGTTGGAAAAATGGTCGACAGTCGACGGTCAATGGTCGACCGAAGATTCTTCAGTACAAGAGTGCGACGCAAGAAAAGCTTCATTGTAAAACTTCTGTTGGGCCCCAAAAATTATTCTTTATTTATAGCGGTTATCAGCTCCTGTGCCTTAACGTAAAGATCTTCGCCCTGCGGAATTGTTTGCAGCACATTAACACATTCAGTGTTTTTATGCTGTTTCAGGTACAACATTGCGGTTAGCCAAACAGCATCGTATTTATAGGCTGAAACGCCTGATGCAACTGCATTTAATAATGCCTGTGCATTTTCGTATTTGTTGGTTTCTATGTAACAGCGGCTGAGAATAAGTTTGAACTGCGCATTTGCAGAGTCTTGTTTTAATGCCTGTGTAAGCAATGGTATAACTGCAGCATACTGATCGCTGTTATAATAACCGGTTGCCTTTGCCAAATCTTGCTGGTTGGTAGTACCACGGCTTGTTAAAGAAATTGTTTCATGGCCTATGTATGCCGCATAAAGGTCGGCCTTATTATTTTTTGAAAACTGCCAGAATACAATACCAGCGATTGCAATAAACATGGCTGCCACTGCAGTGAGTTTGTACCATTTATTTCGATTCAATTTTATAACCGGCGCTGCTGCATTTTTAAAATGTGGAACGCTTACCTGCTGCAATTTTTTTTTAAGTGCTTCGCCACCGGTTTTATTTTTAAGAATGCCGGGCATGTCATTGTTCAGCACCTTAAATATTTGTACGGCTTCAGCCAGTTCAGCATCTTGCAGTAACTCCTTTTCAAAAGCTGCCAATGCATCACCCGTTAATTCGTTGCTTACGTATTGTTCTATTGTATGGTATTGCTCCTCCCTCATTTTTCTTTTACCAAAGCAGTGTTTTATATTCGGGTGATTGTTTTATCAATGCTGAAAGTTTACCCATACACTCGCTTTTTTTCTTTCTTATATAAGCATAAGTATTGTTGAGTAATGCTGCCACTTCATCCAAAGGTTTACCGCTCCATGCAAGTTCCAAAACTTTGCGGCAACCTTCGCCAAGTTGTTCAAATTTTTTTTCGAGCAATAACCTGCGTTTATTGTTATTTATTACCGCTTCGGCTTCTTTAAAAACATCTGTTCCTGTTTCATATTGCGCATCGCCACTGTTTGTTACAGGCTGGCGGCTTTTTTTCCGCAGTTGCATCAGCCATAAGTTTTTGCAAATGGTGTAAAGAAATGCCTCGAACGGACAGGTAAGCATAAAATTACCGGTAACCGCTTTATGATAAATTGCCACGAGAGCATCCTGCATAATATCGTCTGCATCTGTTTCTGAGCCTGCATTCTGCAGCACCAGTAATTTTATTTTGCCCGCAAAACGCGTATAAATTTCACTGAGTAATTCAGTGTTATTATTTACCAGGGCCTCTATATATTTTGTATCAGGGTGCGGATTTGCCATGCAGTTAATTAGAAAGAATGAAAATATATTTTTTTATTGGTTATTGGTTATTTGAGGAATTTTTTTTTGCGCCGGGCAATATTACTGCTATGAGGCTTTTGTTGCCACGCTCGTTTCACAGTTCCGTTTTCATGGCGACATTTAAGCGAAGCGTGGCAGCCTGTTCCGAATTCATTTCGGGATCGCACACTGATACTCTTGGGAATGCTGTTCAGCAATGGGCTACAATCTTACTGGTTGTAATGTGTTTACTTAATGTACTTAAAGACCTTTCATATTTTTTTACATTACCAGGGTAACAAAAAAAATAATACGGCAATACTATTGAAATGAGTAATTTAAATCTTAAATCTAAAACTCTTAACTATGAAACAATTTATTTTATGCAGCATTGTTGCCAGCGCGGTTTTAATGGGTAATATTTGTAAAGGGCAGCTACTTCAAGTTGGTGCAACTTTTACAGTGAGTTCAACTAATTACCCTAATATCATCCAGCATACTATAACTCCAGGTGCTGCTTATTCCTCTGCGAATGCACCTTCAAATTCAAGAATAATGTGGCTTGAATATGGAGACGGCGGTTTTACTACAGAGCCTTCAACAATACGATTACTTTCTAATAATATTATCAATCAGCCTCTATTACTTGTAAACAGGTTATATGACACAGTAAATGATTTTCAAAGAATTTTTGTAACATCTAACTTTTCTGCAACCCCACAAACAAGATCTGCCGTTTTAACAGATAATGATAATCCAATGTTTGGCGGAGCTGCAGTTTCCAAAATTAGAATTACTCCCAGCAGCTATGATATCAGGAAGAGTGATACTATGTGTTTTGCGCTTACTTACAAATTAATTCCTACAACCGAGAAAAAATATTTTTTAGTATTCAGATACAACAGAAATACCTTCTTCCCATTATCCTCTGCTGCAACACCAACTTACACTAGTACAATTTCGGACCGTATAAACCTTCCGATTACTTCAAGGCAGATATATAACATAAGAAATTATCATGGTGAAAGCAGCACATCTTCAAATGATATTGCAGCTTTAGCAAACTCCTTTCCATTGGGGGGAAGCAACTTTACAGATATTTTTGTTGCAAATATTAATCCTAGCCAGCTTAACGGGGAAAACAATATGTTTCTTACCTTAATAACAAAAGGCGGTTTAGCAGAAGGCAATACCGCTAATATTGATGCATATATTATTGAGGGAAATAGTACAAGCACATCTTTTTCGATAAAGGCAAGTGATGTAAACTCCTGTGCAGGCATGGTTGTAAACCTTGCTCACGATCCAAATTATATTACTCAGTCTCCGGTGTGTATGCAACTGCCAAAAATTGTTAGAGACATGAAATACCATATACATTTTCAAAATACTGGCAGAGGTCCTGCTGATATTGTATATATCACGGCAAAAATGCCCTTTGGTATGAATCTCTCGACATGTAGGCTTGACAGAGTTGTTTATTCAAATCACAGTTATACTATTGGAAGTAACAACGATGGACATGAATTGGACACAACTCTTGATCAACTTGATAATAAAATAATTTTTAAACTTTATAAAACATCTTCTACTTTAAACAATAATATTTTAAAAGGAACAGATGATGTTTACAACCCTTCCGTAAATCCTGAAACCATGGGGGATATTTATTTTACAGTTGCTGCAACAGTAGGCGTTCCATATTCTTTAGCAGCCCAGGCTTTTATAGATTTTCATAGCATGGTATCACATCTTAACGTATGGGAAAATACAGTTCCCACTAATATTGCCGCATCAAATTATTCAAGCTGCTGCAATTGTGACTTATTTAATTGTGATACAATTCAAAAAAGTGATAGCTCTATCATTAAAAAGCCCAAAATAAGAACCCCAAATTAAAAGCAAATAAATCGTTGGATTTATAAAGAATGAGAAGAACAGAAAAACTTATAGAAAAGCCTTATCTTGTTTTTGATAAGGTTTTTTTATGAAGCAAATTCAATCACTAATTTTTTTTCTATTTTTTTCAATTATTATTTTTACATCTTGTAATAATAATTACTCTCCTGATAATAATCCTGTATATAATGACACTTTTTTTTCAACACTTTGCAATAGAGGACTGAAAGATAGTGCAGTAATAATAGCTTTTAATAAATCATATTTGCTAAGTAAAGAAAATAGCTGGCTTTCATTTGCTAAACTTGTCTCGCTAATTGCTGATTCGGCTGATACATGGTCTCATAAAAAGATTAAAAAGCAAGCCTTGGATTCTTTCTTTTCATACTATCAATATTTCATAAATGATACTCAATGTAATTTGCTGTCGGAGAAAATGATTAAATATTGGGTAAAAGAAAATTTCAATGGCGATTATAATGATTCAATGATAGCTAGATTAGAATCAGGATTACAACTTTGCAATACAGATAAAAACCTCGATGAGGATAGAAGATATTTTTTAAATTTTTTGGGGATCAGTTACAATATTGCAGGCGACTATGCTAAAGCTCTGTTTTATTATCAGCAAAGATATTTGAACGCAAAAGAGAATAAAAAATATAGAGCCCTTGTCTCCTCTGCTATTAATATCTCTGTATTGCTTAACGAATTAAATAACTTCGATTCCTCAATACAACTACTACAATATGCTTTATCAATAAGTGGAACCATACCTCAACAATCCTCCCTTCTCGCCAACCTCGCTGAAGCTTATGCCGGTAAAAGGCAATTCGATAGCGCTGCAATTCCTTTACAAAAGGGCTTTGCCATTTTAGATACCATAAAAGATAAAAGCGGTTTGGATGACCGCTATGCCATATTATATAAAACAAAAGCTGTTATTATGCAGTCGCAGCGGCAATATGCAACAGCCATAAAAGCCTGGCAGCAATCGCTTGTTTATACTATCAAAAGCAGCGGTTCTGTATTCAACCGGTATGCAGGCAAAGCATTTACCGGCATGGCAGAAAACTTTTATTCGCTTCATCAATACGATTCAGCTTTGTATTATTATCACAGGGCATTGGGTACAGTAGTGGCAGTTGATTCATCCAATCTTTTATCACTCCCTGCCTCAAAAAGTATTTATGCTGAGAATACCATTATGAACGCATTAGATGGTAAAGCACAAACATTAACGGCATTATACAATCAGCAGCACAAACCAAGGCAGGCGCTAACTGCTTTGGATTGCTACAGCCTTGCCTTTGCAACTGAAAATAAATTGCTCGCCATGTATGATTACGAGCAAAGCAAACTGCTGCAATTGCAAAGCAGCAGGAACCGCAGCAGGCAGGCCATCGCTTTGTGCAATCAACTTTATAAACAAAGCGGCAACAACAACTATAGTTTTATAGCGCTGCAGTTCGCAGAAAAAAGTAAGGCCATTGTGCTGCTGCAATCCATCAAAAAAAATTTAGTGGCAAAAAATTTATCAGGCAACGATACACTTTTAAGCAAAGCCAATTCGCTGCAACTGCGCATTACACGCAAAGAAGCCGATATACATGAAGCCCAGCTGAAAAATGATAGCAGTGCTGCAAAATTTGACGCAGAAAAAACAAAACTGATTGGTGAACTTCAAACTTTGCACTCTCAGATTAAAAATGCTTACCCGCAATTATCAAAAGCTGTAAGCATTGAAGACACTATTACCATCAGTAACATCAAAAAAAATATGCTGGATACCGGCATTGCCATCATAGAATATTTCAAAGCCGATTCGGCAACTTATGCATTTTATATAAATGCAAATGGCAATTGCACTATGCAGCAGCTTGATAAAAATATTGACAGTGCCGCCATTGGCTTCACCAATTTTTTTCAGTCCCCCGAAACCATTACCAATAACCCTGCGGCATACCAGTCATCTGCTGCAAATATGTACAGGTTGCTGTTTCCATTTACAGGATTTAAACCTTCGCAGCAGTTAATTATTATACCCGATGGCAACATAGGCTATATTCCTTTCGAAGCATTGATAACAGATACAACTACAACACAAAGCCTAAAACAGTTTCATTATCTCATCAGCCAATCAAATATCACAGAGGGCTATTCACTTGCATCGCTCATAAAAAAAAATGAGCCATCATCTGCAGGCGCAAATCTAGTTGCATTTGCACCTGTATTCAGTAACTGTGAAAGAAACCTTGCACCACTTGGTTTTTCAAAAGATGAATTGGCATCTATACAAAATGAATTCAGCAACGGAAAATATTTTTTGTATCAAAACGCCAACATCAATACACTACGCAGTCAGGCGACACAATGTGGCATATTACACATCGCTACACACGCCAGTGCAAATATCAAAAACAGTGAGCCCAAAATCGAAATGATTGACAGTACTCTTACGCTTGGTGAATTATATACATGGCGCATGAATGCGCATCTAGTAACGCTTAGTGCATGCGAAACAGGAATAGGCAATATAGAAAAAAGCGAAGGCCCCATGAGCCTTGCCCGCGGCTTTTATTATGCCGGTGCACAAAATGTAATCAACAGCTTATGGCAGGTAAACGATGCTGCTACCGGCAATATCTTTAATACATTTTATAAAAATATACAAAACAATACGCTCTCCGTATCGCTGCAAAATGCTAAGCTTGAGTACATCCGAAACAGTAGCAATGCAAATGCATCTCCCTATTACTGGGCCGGTTTTGTTTTTATTGGCAGCAGCGGTTACCAGCTTCCACAACAAACAAATACATCAGTATGGTTTGCCATTGCAGTCATAATTATCGCATCCGCCCTTGTGTTGGTTATGCTATATAAAAAAAGAAAAGCTGCACACTCATTTTAAAGTGGCATATCCCAAATTTTCGCAAGCAATTGCTTATTATTTTTTTGATATCAGCTGCTAAACCCTGTGGCATCTTCGTTGCGTCGTACACTTTAAGGTTCCTCATTCATGGCAACACAGGTGCAGCGTTACAAACGGTTTCAAAGCAACAGGAAAATCAAACGGGTACAAGCCATCTTAAATATGCTCAGTTCCTGTAAAGTAAAGTCTGCAAATACTTTTCCAATTCATTAAGTGCCATTCATGTTTACTAAAAGTAATACCCTGTTACAAATGCAAACGATTGCGTAGAAAAAACATCTAACTTAACTGTCATGTATTTTTGCTAAGGCCTGTTTTGCTGTACAAGTGTGCGACGCAATTGAAGTTCAATAGTAGTTTCCTCAGCCGGGCTCATAAAGATTTTAATTCGTGTCAGGGATTATAGATTTGTTTTAACCATACACTTTTTTTACACAGGATAATTTCATCATCAAAAATTATCTGTAACTTTTAATTTATTAACCATTAAAATTTTTGTGCCATGCAGGAACAACGCAGATCATTAATTAAAAAGTTATTTGGCTCACTGGTTGCCGTAACCGGTTTTGGAATAGCCGCAAATGCAAAGTCAACTAAAGGCGCTGAAAAAGAAGCTTACAATGTTGAGTACGATCAGGATGTTCCATTGTTTTCAGGTCACACCATACTGGGCAATCTGGTTTTTATTGCAGGCAAAGGCGCGCATTTCGAAGGCGATATTACAGCACACACAGATCACGTTTTAAAAGAGCTTGAAAAGGAATTGGTACTCGCCGGTTCTTCTATGGAAAAGGTTTTAAAAGTTACCGTTTATTTGAACGACATAGCAGATTACAAAGCCATGAACGATACCTACAAAGGCCGTTTTGGAAGCAAACCTCCTGTACGTTCAACGATTGCAGTTGCAAAAGGTGGTGTGCCCGGCGATTCACTGGTTGAAATGGATTGTATCGCTTACATATAGATTTTATTAATCAGTATTACTCATCATCTCAATATCATAAAATGAAACGCAGGGATATTCTCAAAAGCTTATCATTTCTACCCTTTGCCGGCGGAATTGCAGCTGCTATTATTCCTACTAAATCAGCCAAAGCTGCACCATCGGGCTCAGGCCGCGATTTGTTTAAAGAACTCGGCGTGCGAACATTTATTAATGCAGCAGGTACCTACACTTTTATGACGGGTTCTCTTATGCACGATTATGTGGTGGATACCATCCAGGCCGCATCAAAAGATTTTTGTTTGTTAGATGAGTTGCAGGATAAAGTGGGCGAAAAAATTGCGGCGTTGGTTCATGCAGAATCTGCGGTTGTTACTGCAGGTTGTTTTTCCGCAATGACGCTTGGTATGGCCGGCGTGCTTACCGGCATGGATCAAAAGAAAGTGGAGATGCTTCCCAACCTTGAAGGCAGCGGAATGAAGTCGGAAGTGATTATACAGAAGGGGCACAGCATTGGTTATTCTCATGCGTTAATTAATACCGGCGTAAAAGTAGTTATCGTTGAAACCATTGATGATGTGGAAAAAGCCATCAGCGATAAAACCGCCATGCTTTGGTTTTTAAATGTTCAGTCAGATAAAGGAAACATCACACACGAACAATGGGTTGCGCTTGGAAAAAAACACAACATCCCAACAATGATTGATATTGCTGCAGATGTTCCTCCGGTAGAAAACCTCTGGAAGTTTCACGATATGGGTTTCGATCTCGTTTGCGTTTCCGGTGGCAAAGCCATGCGTGGCCCGCAAAGCACAGGTTTGCTCATGGGTAAAAAAGATTTGATTGCAGCAGCACGTTTAAGCATGCCACCCCGCGGTTCAACCATTGGTCGCGGCATGAAAGTGAACAAAGAAGAAATACTCGGCATGTATGTGGCGCTCGAACATTTTATCAATTACGATCACGATAAAGAATGGAAAGAATGGGAGGCTCGCATTGCAAAAATTCAAAATGCCGTTAAGCCAATCAATGGTATTACAACAGAAGTAAAAGTACCGCCGTTGGGCAACGTAACTCCCACACTGCATGTTACCTGGGACAATACCAAAGTAAAGGTCACAACCAAAGAACTGCAGGAGAAATTACGCAATGGAAATCCTTCTATCGAAATCGTGGGCAACGAAGACAATCATATCAGCATAACCGCATGGGTAATGAAACCGGGCGAAGAAAAAATTGTTGCAGCAAGATTAAAAGACGAGTTACTAAAAGCAGTTTGATATTTTTTTAGTAGCAGGCTTTTGTACTCCGTGTCATCGTCTGTTGTGTCACTCGCTTGTACGTTCGGAACAGGATTGAACAAGCCTCGAGCTTTGAGCTTAGAGTAAAACATAAGAGCTCGAAGCTCGTAGCTAACAGCTCAAAGCTGCTTTACTGTACAAGTGTGCGACGCAACAAAGCCTCATAGTAAAACTATTGTTGGCTTCATAAAAAAATATTTTCTTTTTTCATGAAAAATAAATTCAGCACCGCTATTTTATTCTTTGTTCTTATTGTCTTCGCCCAATGTAAGCATGGCTTACCATCAGGCGATAAAGACAATGGCGGCCTTTTTCTTCCGGATAAATTTGAAGCAGTTGTTGTTGCCGACAGTGTGGGTGGGGCAAGGCATTTGGCCGTAAATGATAACGGCGATATATATGTCAAGCTTCGTGCTTCCTATCCCGATGGTAGCAACGTTGCACTGCGCGATGAAGATGGCGATGGCAAGGCAGACATCATAAAAAAATTCAGTGTGTACAGTGACCCGCAGGACTATGGCACAGCCATGCGTATTTATAATGGATACCTTTATTATAGCTCAACGGGTGATGTGTACCGTTGCAAATTGCGGCCCGGCGAATTGCTGCCAGACACTGCAACAGAACTGATTCTTCACGATGATTATATGCACGACCCACATGGCTTTGAACATGTAGCAAAGCCTATAACTTTTGATGACAAAGGACACATGTTTGTTCCATTTGGCGCCCCTTCGGATGTTTGCCAGGAATTAAACAGGATACCCGGTGCTCCGGGGCTAGATCCTTGTCCTGAGTTGGAAGAACATGGTGGCATATGGATATTTGATGCCAACAAAACCAATCAAATACCGAAAGATGGTAAGCGTTATGCTACAGGCATCAGAAGTGCTGTAGCAATAAACTGGAACGCTGCCGAAAACAGTTTATACATTGTTCAGCATGGCCGCGACGACCTGCACAGAACATGGCCCGAACTATACACAAGATGGCAAAGCGCTTTGTTGCCTGCAGAAGAATTCTTTAAAATAAAAGAAGGCGCTGATTGTGGCTGGCCTTATTATTATTACGACTGGATGCAGGGTAAAAAGCTTTTGAATCCGGAGTATGGCGGCGATGGAAAAAAAGAAGCCAACGGTGCAAAATACGAACAGCCTTTGATCGGCTTTCCTGCACACTGGGCACCCAACGATTTATTGTTTTATACCGGCGATCAGTTTCCTAAACGTTATAAAAATGGCGCTTTCATTGCGTTTCATGGTTCTACGATTCGTGCACCATATTCGCAGTCGGGTTATTTTGTAGCTTTTGTTCCTTTTAAAGATGGCAAGCCTTCAGGACCATGGGAAGTGTTCGCTGATGGTTTTGCCGGCAGAGACACTATAGTGAATACCAGCGATGCTGAATGTCGCCCAATGGGTTTGGCACAAGGTCCGGACGGTTCTTTATACATCAGCGATTCGCATAAAGGAAAAATATGGCGTATTATGTTCAAAGGCGATAAATCAACATTTGGTGCCGCCGATCTTGCTGCTATGGAGAAAAGAAAAACCACCAGCGCACACATCAAAACGCCTGATGAAGTTGCAGATAATCTGGAGAAAGGAGTAGTAGCCGGCGGTGAAAAAATATATGGCACTTATTGCGTTGCCTGCCACCAGTTGAATGGCAAAGGAGATGGAAGTAGGTTTCCGCCGCTCGATAGTTCTGAATGGGTTAACGGCGATAAAAAAATCCTCATCAATATTTTGCTGAATGGTCTCCAGAAAACAATTAAAGTAAAAGGCCAAACCTATATTGGCGCAATGCCAAAGCATAGTTTTTTAGCTGATGACGATGTCGCCAAAGTGCTTACTTATGTTCGGCAAAATTTCGGTAATAAAGCAGATAGTGTTTCTACAAAAGAAGTGGCGACGGAAAGAAATAGAATGAAATAAATAAACGATCAGTATATGAAAACAATCATCATTTGTATCAGTGCTTTGCTGCTTTTTACCGGCATCAGCCATGCACAACAAACCAAAATAGATCCTGAAGCAAGGATAAAAGAGTTGGGCATACAACTTATTACACCAACGCCGCCCATAGCCAATTATCTAAAAGCTGTGCGTGTAGGCAACCTGGTGTATCTCTCCGGCCATGGCCCCGATAAACCCGAAGGTGGACAGGTTACCGGCAAATTAGGGCGCGACCTTACGGTGGAGCAAGGCAGGGATGCAGCAAGATTGGTTGGTATTTCGCTGCTCTCCACACTTAAAGCCGAAGTTGGGGATTTAAATAAAGTAAAGCGCATCGTAAAAGTCTTCGGAATGGTGAATGCAGTAGACACATTTACACAACATCCAAAAGTGATTAATGGCTGCTCCGATCTGATGGTACAGGTATTTGGCGAAAATGGCAAACATGCACGTTGCGCAGTGGGCATGAATTCGCTGCCCAATAATATTGCCGTAGAAATTGACATGATTGTTGAACTCAAAAAATAAACTGATAGCTTTTTTGATACCAGCTGCAACGCACAGATTGATCATCGTTGCGTCGCAATCCTTTCATCGGTAGGATATGAATTGAGCAAATGCCGGCATCATTAAAAATATCATAGAATAATAAAGATTAACCGCATATAGAGTCGCGTTGCTCATCAAGGTTAAATAGCACAGTTTACAGTAGTACAACAGCCTGATCAGGGCGAAAGGAAGAAACGGGCTGTATATTGTTTCTTCCTTGACTTTTTTTGTTACTTTTTTGTGTCAAGACAAAAAAGTAAGTAACAAGATTGCACTTGTACATCTTATTTACGGCTTAAGTTTATTATTCTAAAATATCATTTAATAACCTAATTAAATTCCAGCAGGCATGAAGCGCAGAAACATTTTAAAAGGACTATCCCTATTACCGTTTGCAGGAGCTGCCTCCATCAGGTCGGCATTTGGTGAGCCTGTAGATAAAAACCCCATCGGTTCCGGTGGTGATTTCTTCGATGAACAGAATATCTTTCGTTCCATTGGCGTAGAACCTATTATCAATTGCCGTGGTACATTCACCATTATCGGTGGTTCTATCGAAAGGCCTGAAGTACGGGCCGCAATGGAAGCAGCATCAAAGAATTTTATTCAATACGATGAGCTTGCAGATGGTATCAACAAACGCCTCGCAGAAATAACCGGCGCTGAGTGGGCTTTGGTTTCTGCAGGTTGTGCTGCAGGTTTAAAACATGTTACCGCTGCTTGTGTTACAGGTGGTAATCCGGAGAAACTGATTCGCATTCCACACCTCGAAGGCTTTGAAAAAACCGAAGTAATTATTCCATCTTCATCACGAAATGTGTACGATCATGCAATAAGAAATATTGGTGTAACCATTGTTCAGGTTGATACACTGAAAGAAATGGAAAGCGCAATGAATGAGAAAACCGCAATGATTTACCTGATGGCATTTGATGAAGCGCAACCCGGTAACGAATTTACTTTAGAGAATGTTTCAAAAATTGCAAAGCCAAAGAATATCCCTATACTGATTGATGCAGCAGCCGAAGTATTAACTATACCCAATGTGCATTTACAAAAGGGAGCGGATATTGTTGCCTACAGTGGTGGTAAAGCTATTTGCGGTCCGCAATGTGCAGGATTAATACTTGGCAAAAAAGATATACTAATGTCTGCATGGCAGGCAAGTTCGCCGCATCATGGGCCTGGCCGCGATAATAAAGTGGGTCGTGAAGAAATGATGGGCATGCTTGCCGCAGTAGAAGCGTGGACAAAACGTGATCATGCCGGTGAATGGAAAACATGGTTGGGTTATCTCGATACTATTTCTAAAAAATTAACTTCCATTCCGGGTGTTACTGCATCTGTTTTTGAGCCAACTGAATTATCCAACCGCTCCCCGGTATTGAATTTATTCTGGGACCCGGCAAAATTCAATATCACTGGTGCTGAGATAGCTGAGCTGGTGGGCAGAAGCAAACCAAGAATTGCTGTTGGCAGCGATGATAAAGACGGGCAATCATCGCTCAATATTACAACTGGCCAAATGCAGCCCGGTAATGATATGATTGTTGCAAACAGGTTGTATGAAGTACTTACAACAAAGCGTAGCCCGAAGAGCACTGCGAATGTAATGCCAACCGCAAACTTAAGCGGTAGTTGGGAAGCAACGATACAATTCTTCAGCAGCTCGAGTAAACATATGCTGTTTATTGAACAGGATGGCAAATGGATTAAGGGTGCTCATAAAGGCGATTTTACTACAAGAGAATTAACCGGCGAACTTGAAAGTAATACGATGGTAAAAATGAAAAGTTCTGAACATCGTCCCGGCGATAATGTGACTTTTATTTTTACAGGAAATATCAATAGTGATACCATTTCCGGTTCGATCTATATGGGTGAGTACCGCACCGCGACTTTCACAGCTAAAAGAACCAGCTATAAAATAACGCCGCAAGAAATTACAGTTCCTGGCGGGCCGCCATTAGCTACATAAAGTTTAGGCCTGTGGGTTTCTTTTGCTGCATATTGTTGTGCAGCACAAGAGTGCGACGCAAGGATGTATCATAGTAGTAATACGGTTGGGTTCATAAAAAATTTATTAATGATGCATTTAAAAAAAATATCCTGTCTCCTTTTCTGCGTGATTGTTTTATTTCAATCATTGCATGCGCAACAATTTGACCTGCTGTTAAAAGGCGGCCATGTAATTGATCCCAAAAATAAGATTGATGCAATAATGGACGTAGCTATTGCCAACGGCAAAATCGCGCAGGTGGCAAATGATATTCCTGCCGGCAATGCAAAAAAAGTAGTTGACGTAAGCGGCTTGTATGTTACGCCGGGAATTATTGATATGCATGTGCATGCGTTCAACGGAACCGATGTGGATGCATACATTGCCAATGGTTTAACTGCGCTGCCGCCTGATGGCTTTACGTTCAGGGCTGGTGTTACAACGGTGGTAGATGCTGGCTCGTCGGGTTGGAGAAATTTTCGGCAGTTTAAGAAGCAAACAATTGATAAATCGCAAACAAGAGTACTTGCTTTGCTGAATATTGTCGGCAATGGAATGGTGGGTCGTTTTGAAGAACAGGACACTACAGATATGAACCCTGAGCAAACGGCCTACATGATTAAGAAATTATATCCTGATATTATTGTGGGTATTAAAGCTGCACATTATTGGGGTGGTTTTACGCAGGTTGATCTTGCTGTGGAAGCTGGCAACCTTGCAAATGTTCCGGTAATGGTAGACTTTGGAGAGCATCAGCCACCGAACTCTATTGAAGCATTGTTCATGCAACATCTTAGACCGGGTGACATGTTTACGCATACTTTTTCTTATGGCCCTGCGAACAGGGAAACAATTGTTGACGAAAACGGTAAAGTAAAACCATTTGTGTTCGCTGCACAGAAGCGAGGGATCATTTTTGATGTGGGGCATGGTGGTGGCGCATTCTCGTGGCGACAGGCTGTACCAGCTATGCAACAAGGGTTTCAGCCGAATGTGATCAGCACCGATCTGCATGCAGAAAGCATGAACGGTGGCATGAAAGATATGAGCAATGTGATGTCGAAATTTCTTGCAATGGGCATGAGTTTGCAGGATGTGATTCTTCGCTCAACATGGAATCCTGCAAACGCCATCAAAAGGCCTGACCTTGGAAATCTAAGCGTAGGATCGGACGCAGATATTGCCGTATTCAATGTGCTGAAAGGAGACTTTGGTTTTCTTGATGTACGCAAAACCAAATTAAAAGGCACGCAAAAACTATCGGCCGAGTTAACCATTCGTGCCGGTAAAATTGTGTGGGATTTAAACGGCATCAGTGCACCAACATGGGAAGAGGAAATGAAAAAAAGTCAATGAGAAACCAGTCAGCATACCAAGTAACTCCTTCCGGCAGCATTCGTGTTGCTGGAAGAGTTTTTCTTGTGGTTGTATTGATTTTAGCGACTGTTTTTACTTATGCGCAGCAATACGATTTACTTATAAAGAAAGGGCATGTAATTGATCCAAAAAATAAAATTGATGCAATTACAGATGTTGCCATTATAGAGGGAAAGATTGCAAAGATTGCAGCAAATATTCCGGCAACCGAATCGAAAAAAATAATTGACGCAACTGGTTTGTATGTAACGCCAGGTTTGATTGATATGCACACCCATGTATTTGTGGGCAGCAAAGCAGGGACTTTCACCGATGGAATTTACAGCGTGTCGGCCGATGATTTCAGCTTCAGGTCAGGCGTTACAACAATGGTGGATGCCGGAACTTCGGGCTGGCAGAATTTTCAATTGTTCAAAGAACAGGTAATAGATCATTCGCAAACACGCATACTTGCTTTCTTAAATATTTTTGGCGCGGGCCTTGGTAGCGGACAAGCGATAAAAGAAATCAGCAGCATTAATGAAGATTCTTCAATCGCAGTAATGCAGCGATACAAAGAAATTATTGTTGGCGCAAGAATTGGTCATTATGACGGAGGCGACTGGACGCCGTTTAACAGCGCTCTCGATGCTGCAACAAAAATGAATGAACCACTTTTTGTAGAGTGCCATCTGCCGCAATACAGTCTGCAGGATCAGCTAAGTAAAATGCGACCAGGCGACATCATTACACATTCTTATGAAGAGATCAGTGAGCGCATGCCTGTTGTTGACAGCAACGGAAAACTTAATTCGTTCGTGCTAGATGCGCAGAAGCGCGGTGTGTTGTTCGACGTTGGTCATGGTGGTGCTGGCTTCTGGTTTAGCCAGGCTGTGCCTGCGTTTCAGCAGGGGCTTGCACCCAATACTTTTGGTACCGACCTGCACCGTTTTAGTATGAATGCAGGCATGAAAAGTATATTGAACGTAATGTCGAAATACCTGAACATGGGCATGAGTTTAAATGATGTGGTAACCCGTGCCACATGGAATGCTGCAAAGGCTTTGAAGCATGAAGAGCTTGGTAATTTGAGTGAAGGTGCTGTTGCCGAAATAGCGGTACTCAATCTCTTGCATGGAAATTTTGGTTTTGTAGATGCTGGCGGCAAGCGCATGGAAGGCAATCAAAAATTAGATGCAGAACTCACCATTCGTGCAGGCAAAATTGTGTGGGATTTGAATGGATTATCGGCTCAACCATTTAAGCAATAAGAGAAATATTGTGAGCCGGGCTGAAGAATATGAATGAAGCTTTAGTTGCGTCGCACTCTTGTACGTTCGGAAGATTTCGCGGCAATGGTGCACGATGTTATAAAGCACAAGTGTGCGACGCAACAGAAGCTCATTAGAATTGTAAAAGCTGGGCTCAAAAAAAGAAAATCAATTTGAGTTTATACAAATGCAGAAGAATATAAAAAAAATATCAGGGTTGGTTTGTTTGATGTTTGTGTTGTTTTGTCTTATTCAATGCAATAACGCACCCAAACTACCAGCTGGCGATGCGGATAACGGCGGACTCTTTTTACCTGGCGGTTTTGAAGCAGTTGTTGTTGCTGACAGCACAGGCCCTGCAAGGCATATTGCAGTTAGCGACAATGGCGACATTTATGTAAAAATGCGCAGCTCTGAAATAGGTGCGGGCAATCTTGTTTTAAGAGATACCAATGGCGATGGCAAAGCAGATTCATCTGTACATTTCGGCGATTATTTTAATGAAGGAGATCTTTCCAATTGCATGCGCATCCACGACGGCTGGTTGTATTTTGCTTCCGAACTTGTTGTGTACAGGATGAAGCTTACACCTGGTAAAATGGTTCCTGAAGGCAAAATGGATACCGTTTTTACAGAAGAAGATTCGCGTGGCTCGCACTGGCATATTACCAAGCCAATTGCGTTTGATGATAAAAACCATTTGTATATTCCATTTGGTGCGCCATCGAATGCCTGCCAGGATCTGGTAAGAACACCCGGCGGCACGCCCGGTTTTGCCGGTATGGATCCTTGTCCGGAGTTGGAAGACTATGCAGGAATTTGGCAGTTTCCCGCAGATAAACTCAACATGACAAAAAAGGACGGAAGAAAGTTTGCAACAGGTATCCGCAGCGTTGTTGCGATGGACTGGAACAAGGATGATAAAAACCTGTACGTTGCAATGCATGGCCGCGATGACCTGAATATGTTATGGCCAAATATGTTTTCGCAATGGCAAAGCGCTGTGCTACCTGCCGAAGAATTTATAAGAGTAAAGGATGGAAATAATTTCGGCTGGCCCTACAGTTATTACGACCAGATGCAGCAAAAAAATGTGCTTGCTCCTGAGTACGGTGGCGATGGAAAAAAGCCTGCAAGAGACAGCACCGTACAAAATCCCTTGATTGGTTTTCCTGCACACTGGGCACCAAACGACCTTTTGTTTTACCAGGGCGATCAGTTTCCCGAACATTACAGACATGGCGCATTCATTGCGTTTCATGGAAGTACAAATCGTTCGCCCTATCCGCAGGCCGGTTATTTTGTTGCGTTCGTTCCATTTAAAGATGGGCAACCTTCCGGCGACTGGGAAGTGTTTGCAGATGGCTTTGCAGGCGTTGATCCCATTGTGAACACAGGCGATGCAAAGTATAGGCCTATGGGTCTGGCAATGGGCCCGGATGGGTCAATATATATTTCGGATTCACGCAAGGGCAAGATATGGCGCATCATGTACAAAGGCGACAAACAAAACTTCGGCGAAGAGCAACTTGCTGCAATGGAAAAAAGAAAAGCCAATGCTAACATTCGCACACCCGATGAAGTGAATGATAATTTATACAAAGGCAAAGTAATGCCGGGATCGCAGGTTTATATAAAGTATTGCGTGAGCTGTCACCAGTATAATGGCGAAGGTGATGGCAGTCGTTTTCCCCCGATAAAAAATTCTGATTGGGTTACCGGTGACAGAAAGAAATTGATCAATGTTGTGCTGAATGGTTTGAACGAGCCAGTTAAAGTAAATGGCAAAAATTTTAATAGCATTATGCCGGCACACAGCTTTTTAAAAGATGAAGAAATTGCACAAGTGCTCACTTATTTACGCCAGCACTTTAATGGGCAGAAAGATTCAGTTTCAGCCGCTGAAGTAAAGAAGCTAAGGGGTAGTAGTAAGTGATAAGTTGTAAGTAATAAGTTTTAAGTATGTATGGTTTTTGATGCTTCATAATCAGAACGTACAAGTGTGCGACGCAAGGAACGGTGAGTAAAGAACAAATGCCGGGTCAAAAAAAATGCTTAATAATTTTCAAGGTTTATATCTAATCAAAAATTTTAAAACATGAAACGCAGAGACATTCTAAAAGGGTTATCGGTACTGCCTTTTGCAGGCGGCGTAATGGGAAGTTTGCTACCTTCAGAAACAGCTGTGGCGGCAGTGTCTGGTGTTAAGCGTAATCTGTTTGCCGAGCTTGGTCTGCGCACTTTTATAAATGCGGCGGGCAACTACACTTCCATGACCGCCTCGCTGATGCCGGACGAAGTAATGGACGCTATCAACAGCAGCTCGAAAGAATTTGTGATGCTGGAAGAAGTGCAGGACAAAGTAGGCGAAAAGATCGCGGCATTGTGCCATGCAGAGGCTGCTTTTGTTACAGCCGGTTGCTGGAGTGCACTTGTATTGGGAACGGCAGGTGTATTAACAGGGATGGATGCAAAAAAAGTTGCGCAATTGCCAAAGCTTGAGGGTACCGGAATGAAGAGTGAAGTGATTATTCAAAAGACACATATCAATGGATACGATCATGCGCTTACCAATACCGGGGTGAGCATTATTACTGTAGAAACCAGGGAAGAAGCAGAGGCTGCTATAAACGATAAAACTGCTATGCTTTGGTTTTTAAACAGGGAAGCACCTGCGGGTAAAATTCAGCACCAGGAATGGCTGGAGATTGCAAAAAAACACAACCTGCCTACAATGATTGATATGGCTGCAGATGTACCACCTGTTGAGAATTTATGGAAGTATAATGATATGGGTTTCGACCTTGTTTGCATATCCGGCGGCAAAGCTATATGTGGCCCGCAGAGTGCAGGAATATTGATGGGTAAAAAAGATTTAATTGCTGCTGCACGTTTAAGTGCTCCACCCAAAGGTGGCAATATTGGTCGTGGCATGAAAGTAAATAAAGAAGAGATCATTGGTATGTATGTAGCACTGGATAGTTATGTGAAAAGAGATCATGCAAAAGAATGGAAAGTATGGGAAGACCGCATTGCAGTGATTAATAATGCCGTTAAACCTGTTGCTGGCGTTACTACAGAAGTAATGGTGCCGCCGGTTGCAAATCATAATCCTTCACTGATCATTTCCTGGGATCCCAATAAAGTGAAACTTACCCGCGACAGCATGGGAGAAAAATTACGCAAGGGCACGCCTTCTATTGAAACGATTGCATGGGAGACAGAAAACAGTATTCGCATTACGGTATTTATGCTAAAGCCCGGTCAGGAAAAAATTGTTGCTTCAAGAATTAAGGAAGAACTGTTACTTGCTTCTGTATAAAAGTATTCGAGTTTTTTAGCTGATATAAAATGTTTAACCGCAAAAAATAATGTTATGAAAAAAATAGGTTGTTTACTAGCTGTTTTATTTTGTTTTTTTGGGAATGCCGTTTTCGCTCAGTCTTATGATATTGTAATTAAGGGCGGCCATGTTATTGATCCGAAGAATAATATTGATGCAATATTGGATGTTGCCATCAACGATGGCAAAGTAACACAAGTAGCAAATAATATTGATGCAAAACAGGCTATACAGGTAGTTGATGCGAAAGGTTTGTACGTAATGCCGGGCCTGATCGATCTGCATGCCCATGTTTTTTTTGGCACCGAGCCAGATCATTATTTAAGCAATGGTTTGGTGGCCGTTGTGCCTGATGGTTTTACGTTTCGTGTGGGTGTTACTACCGTATGCGATGCAGGTGGTGCCGGTTGGAAATCTTTCGCAACATTCAAGAAAAATATTATAGATAATTCGCAAACACGGGTGTTATCTTTTTTAAATATTGTTGGCGAAGGCATGCGTGGCGGCGCTTATGAACAGAACATCAACGACATGGATTCAAAGATGGCTGCCTTTGTTGCAAAGCAAAACAAAGACATTGTGGTGGGCTTTAAAGTGGCGCATTACAGTGGCGCCGAATGGACACCCGTTGACCGCGGCGTTGAGGCAGGCAAACTTGCCAACATGCCTGTTATGATTGATTTTGGAGGCAACAACCCGCCTTTGTCATTGGAAGAATTGTTTATGAAACACCTTCGTCCCGGCGATATTTACACCCACACTTACACCTTGCTCGAAGGCAATGTTAGGGAAACCGTTGTAGATTCTGCAACCAGTAAAGTAAAGCCGTTTATATGGGATGCAATTAAAAAAGGAATTGTATTTGATGTAGGTTATGGTGGTGCCAGTTTCAATTTTACGCAGGCCATTCCGGCATTAAAGCAAGGCTTCTTTCCCAAGACCATCAGCACCGATTTGCACACAGGAAGTATGAATACATCTATGAAAAATCAGCTCGATGTAATGTCAAAATTTTTACTCATGGGCATGCCTTTGAATGAAGTCATCAAAGCAAGTACATGGGCGCCTGCGAAGGTAATTAAGCATGAAGAGTTGGGCAATCTTTCTGTTGGCGGCATTGCCGACGTTGCAATATTGGATTTACGCCAGGGTAACTTTGGATTTTATGACAAGACCGGCTATAAAGTAAATGGCACACAAAAATTTGAATGTGCAATGACGATCAAAGGTGGCAAGATCGTGTACGATTTAAATGGCATCGCAGATCCCATTTATGCGCCAAGAAAAAAATAGAATTATTGTGAGCCGGGCTATCGAAATTCTATGAAGCTTTTCTTGCGTCGCACTCTTGTACGGTTGAAATTATATCAGCTTTACCGAAGCGTAGATTGGCCGGGGGATAAACACAAGAGCCAATTGAAAATTCAAACAGGCATAGGAAGTTGTTTAGATTTGGTTTGCAAGATTGCGCAGCATGCGGGACGATGCTATTTTTACAGAAGATGAACGGATTGCGACGCAACGAAGATGCCATGAAAACTACTGCTGGTATTACCATCATTCATTTTTAAAAGCTTTTTATATTTTCAAAATAACGGACGGGCTCAACAAAAAATATCGCATGAAAAGATTAATTCAGGTTTCCTGTTTTCTTTATTTGGTTACAGTATTATCCTGTAATACAACAAATCACAATACTGCTGCGGAAGCATTATACAAATCAACGGATCTTACTGCAGTCAATAGTTTTACATCGGGTGCAGAAGGCCCGGGTGTAGATAAAGCAGGTAATTTGTATGCGGTAAATTTTCAACATGAAGGAAGTGTTGGAATTATTACTCCTGCTGGCCAAAGCAGCATTTTTGTGGAATTGCCTAATGGCAGCGTTGGCAACGGAATTCGCTTTAACAGCAAAGGGGAAATGCTGATTGCCGATTACACCAACCACAATATTTTGAAAGTGGATATGGCCACGAAAGCGATTGGTGTTTATGCCCACGAAGCAGCCATGAGCCAGCCAAATGATATTGCGATCACAAAAAAAGATATGCTCTTTGCAAGCGATCCAAACTGGAAAGCAGGAACAGGAAGCATTTGGCGGATAGACACTGATGGTAAAGTGACGTTGCTTGAAGCAAATATGGGCACTGCGAATGGAATAGAAGTAAGCCCGGATGAAAAGACGTTGTATGTAAATGAATCTGTACAACGCAAAGTGTGGGCTTATGATCTATCTTCAAACGGCAATGTCAGTAACAAAAGATTGCTCATTGAATTTCCAGATTTTGGTATGGATGGAATGCGCTGCGATGTAAATGGAAATCTTTACATAGCTCGATGGGGAAAGGGTGTGGTAGCAAAGGTTTCACCTAAAGGTGAATTACTAAAAGAAATTCTTTTATCGGGAAAGAAATGCAGCAACATAGCATTCGGTGGCGCAGATGGAAAAACAGTTTACGTTACCTTACAGGACCGGAACAATATTGAAAGTTTTAAAGTAGAAGCACCGGGAAGAGAGTGGAAGATAAAAAAGTAAAACTGATTGCTATTTAATATTACCTAACACTGTTTGCATTAACGCTTATGAATATTTATAAAATTTTACTCGCCCTTGCCGCATTGTGTTTGATAGCGGCGCTTGTTTTGATCTTTTTCGGAAACACTGCTCAGGCCGGGCCTTTGTTTATTGCGTTTTTTATTTTACTTGCCATTGGGTTGCGTGGTTATCCATCACTGAAAGGTTTTTCTTATACAATAAGTATTTTGGCCGCAGTTACTACAGCATTAAGTTATCCGCAATATTTCACTTCATGGGGTGGTCTTACATTGTCAACACTTATTAAGCCGTTGATCATGCTCATTATGTTTGGTATGGGAACTTCCATGAGCTTTAAAGATTTTGCAGGCGTTATAAAAATGCCCAAAGGTGTTTTTATTGGTGTGGTAAGCCATTTTATTATTATGCCTTTAATTGGTTTTACGCTGGCAAGTCTTACAAATTTTCCGCCTGAAATTGCTGCAGGTATTGTGTTAGTGGGTTGTTCACCAAATGGTACCGCATCGAATGTTATTTCTTACCTGGCAAAGGCGAATCTCGCTTTGTCAGTAACGATTACCGCTGTATCTACAATGCTTGCACCTTTGGTCACACCATTGCTTATGAAATTACTTGCAGGCGCTTTTGTTGAAATTAATGCTGTTGATATGATGTTTGAGATATTACAGATGGTAATTGTTCCCGTAGGCGCTGGTTTAATATTCAACTATTTTTTACATGGTAAAGCAAGGTGGCTGGATAATGCCATGCCTGTTCTTTCCATGTCTGCTATTGCATTCATCATTGTTATTATTACAGCAGCAGGGCGGGAAAGTCTTTTAACCATTGGTCCGGCTTTAATACTTGTTGTACTCATTCACAATCTCTGTGGTTATACTTTGGGTTACTGGACAGGCCGCCTCTTTAAAATGCAGGAGCGTGATTGCAGAACCTTAGCTATAGAGGTAGGTATGCAAAATGCGGGAATGGCATCTGGTCTTGCAAAAGCAATGGGCAAGATGGCAACAGTGGGTTTGGCGCCGGCAATATTTGGTCCGTTGATGAACACAACAGGTTCTGTGCTTGCATCATACTGGCATCGCAAACCGCCTGTCGAAAGAGAATCAGGAACTGAAATTTTAACTACACCTCAATAAATATTTTATACAATTAAATTCCCCTTCATGAAAAAGCTAATTTCCCTTTTTGGGTTTTTATTTGTTTCAGTAACAATTGTAACCGCACAATCTGCTGAAGAAACAAAAGTTACTGATGCGGTAGCAGCATTAAATAAAGCAATGATCGATGTTGACAAAAACGTATTGGAAAGCTTAACTGTTGAAGATCTAAGTTATGGCCACTCGGGTGGAAAAGTTGAAAACAAAACGCAGTTCCTTACTGCGGTGGTAAGTGGTACCGTTGATTATATATCCATTGATGTTACAGATCAAAAAATAACGGTTACCGGCAAAAATGCGGTTGTCCGCAATATATATGCGGCTAAACTTACCAATGAAGGAAAACCGGTTGATATAAAAATCGGAACATTAATGGTTTGGCAAAAGATAAAAGGCAAATGGAAATTGCTTGCAAGGCAGGGATATAAATTATAAACCTTAAAGTATGAGTGTAAAAAAAAATCTGTGCAATTTTTGTACTGCATCATTCGCTTTGTTGTTTGCGCCAACAGTAATATTTGCGCAGCAGAATGCCGGAATAATTAAAGTAAAAAGCACGCCTGATTTTACGATTACAGGTAATGGCAATTCAGTTAACTGGAACAACACTGAATGGAATATTATTCAACAACGCGATAGTAAAACACTTAGAAATAATAATTGGAATATTCCAAGACAACAAGATGCTAAAGAAGATCTTCAATACAAAACATCTTTCAAAATTCTTTATTCAGGTAAAGGCATTTATTGTTTGTACAAATGTGAAGACAGTACAATAACCGCAACTTTAAAAGGCGATTACCTGAACCTTTATGATGAAGATGTTGTGGAAGCTTTTCTGTGGCCCGACACAACGCTGCCTGTTTATTTCGAGTACGAACTCTCTCCCTTAAATTTTGAATTACCCATTCTTATATTAAACAATAAAGGCAACATGATGGGTTGGCAACCCTGGCAATATGAAGGCGAACGTAAAACAATTCATGCCATCAGTATAAACGAAAAAAATAAAAAAGATAACAGGTTTACGTGGACGGCGGAGTTTTTTATTCCTTTTTCGCTTTTAAGCCCGTTGAGTAATGTGCCCCCGGTAAAAGGTACAAAATGGCGCGCCAATTTTTACCGCATCGATTACGACCGCAACCCCGTTTATTCAAGCTGGCAGTTAACACGAAACAGTTTTCACGATCCGCAAAAATTTGGTACGCTTGAATTTGAGTAACAAAGAATCGCAAAATAAATAAAGATATTTTTTGAGCCGGGCATTTGGATAGATGGCATCGCCGGTTGCCACGCTCGTTTCACAGTTCCTCTTTCATGGCAACATTTAAGCGAAACGTGGCAGCCTGTCCCGAATTCATTTCGGGATCACTCACTTGTACGTTTGGAACTTTATGCAGCAATGAGCGATGCAGTAATAACCGCCGTTCATATAATTCTACTTCAGCAGCATATATACACTCATTATCTTCATACCATGTTTACATTCTTTGCCTGGATTATCCTCTTTATACTTTGCTGGCCGCTGGCTATTTTAGCGCTGGTATTGTATCCCATTTTTTGGATACTATCTATCCCATTCAGAATACTTGGTATTGCAGTAGATGGCGTTTTTAGTTTACTAAAAGGCATCATTATGCTACCCGGCAGATTGCTGCAGCGGTAATTATTAAATCTTAAACTCCCAACAAAAATCTAAGGTTATTTGTTGGTTGCGTATTCTTTACGTCTTCCTGATTTAATATGAGCAAAATCTTCCTGTTTTGTAAAATACTCAAGCGCTAAAATCAATAATGTTGAATTGATAAAATTTAACTTCTGCATGGTTGGTAATAAATCCCAGTCGCTTATGGCCCATAAGTATATACTGTAATAAAAAATTACCAGGCAAACTATACAAAGGAATTTAAATAAATGAAGCCTGGTCTTCAGGATAAAAACCGTGATAATAATTATGCACGTCCAAAACAAAGTGATCGATATGTTTAGCATTAAGTCATGCAACGGTGTTACGATTAAAGTCATACATAGAACATTGGCTATACCCAAATATTTAATCATATTTCCAGCTTTTTTATCCGGTAATTTTTTTGACATATTAATGAAAAATATTGCATAGCTCAATGGGAGAACAATCATCCCTATGTATGCCCAAATCCTTGAAGGGTTTTCAGCACCGTTTAATGCTTTTGTTGCAAACAGATTGCTTGTAAAATTTGTTGACCAGTCAAAGCCAACAGAGTTTTTATCGAACATAGAACCGCCAGGATAAACAGAAATTGCTATCATCATCAATACCAAAGAAATTACTACGCCTGTTAAAACAGAATATTTCTTAATCATTTGCCTTAGGTGAGGATTTGTAAACTGCCAAAGTAATTAAAACGTCTGTTATATTGTTACTAATTGCTTTGCAGCTTGAAATAATAGCGTTCCAAAGTTTACAGGGTGGCGGCTGTTTTTGTAGCAGCTTTGTAATACCGGCATCAGAGTTTCATAGCATCATCGTTGCGTCGCAATCCTTTTATCGGTTGAATATCTATTGGGCAAAAAATACAAGTAGTATTTAGTATTGTTTTCTTCCAATCTTTTGCAGTACGCAAAATAAACACATGCAACGATCTTATTCAGTCTTTTTATTTTGTCTTGCCCTTTTACGTTTTCTTACGCTCATCTCATATTTTACAAATTCATTCGCCATTTCTACACCAAATACTGGATCATTCGTAATTTTTGTTTTTGCCCACACACCCAGTTTAAGAATAATTTGTATCTCTTCAGAACTATAATGCCAGCGGTAATTATTGCAAGTACTACAGCTTGGTAAATAATTATTTTCTAAATGCATACCACCTGCACTATGCGACATTACGTGGTCTGCCTGGAAATTATTAATATCTAATTCAATTCCACAAATATGACAACGACGATTCGTTTTTTCTAAAACAAGTTCTCTTTGCTTCTTTGATAAGGCTAATCTTTTTTTACTACCTAATTTATTTTCTCTGCGACTCTTTTTAAGATTTGTTATTAGTTTGATAAGGCCTTTACCTGTTTTTATAGAACGAAGGAGGTTTAGTTCAATTGGCGCACTCATACATTGTAATTATAAATTTATAAAGAGTTTTCAGCTTCTTACAGAGTAAAAGTACTATTACACCATATGTATTTCCAATAAAACTAGAAGCTCAGTTTTTATTATTTGAATTCTATTTTTCCCCCTCAGCCTTCCTGCTTTTCATAACGCTCTTCTGCTCTTCGCCTCCCGCCTCCATAAAAGAAGAACCCTGAAGTGAGTGACACAACAGCCGATGCCACAGGGCGCCAAAGCTTGCTACATAAATTCCTTTGCTTAAATCCATATAAACGATTTACTTTTATCGCCGCCGGTTGCCTGCCATAAATCATTAATTGTTCTACTATGGCAATACGTGTAGCTATTAAGCACAAAACAACTTACCATTACGACAGGCCTGTCTCCCTGTCGCCGCATATATTTCGTTTAAGGCCTGCTGTGCATTCACGCACTCCCATTGAAGCTTATTCTTTTAAGATAACGCCAAAGGAACATTTTATTAACTGGCAGCAGGATCCTTTTGGTAATTACCAGGCAAGGGTAGTATTTCCCGAAAAAACAACCGAGCTATGTGTTGATGTGGAAGTGATTGCGCGTTTAGAAGTGATTAACCCCTTTGATTTTTTTGTAGAAGAATATGCGGAAAAATTTCCTTTTAAATATTCAGCGCAGCTTACTGCGGAGTTGGTCCCTTACCTGGAAATAAAAGAAGATGGCCCGTTGCTGAACAAATGGCTTTCGGATATTGAAAGAAAGGAAGGCATCAGCATTAACGACTTTTTGGTGTACATTAACCGCAAGCTTAACAAGGATATTGCTTACAGCATCCGCATGGAGCCGGGGGTGCAAACCTGCGAAGAAACATTGGGAAAAGCATTGGGTTCCTGCAGGGATTCTGCATGGTTGCTGGTGCAAATATTAAGACATCTAGGTTTGGCTGCACGTTTTGTATCTGGTTATTTGGTGCAGTTAACAGCTGATATAAAATCTTTAGATGGACCTTCAGGGCCAGCTGCGGATTTTACAGATTTACATGCATGGACAGAAGTGTATATTCCCGGTGCAGGATGGATCGGTCTTGATCCAACATCTGGTCTGTTTGCAGGAGAGGGTCATATACCATTGGCCTGCACACCACATTATGTAAGCGCAGCGCCTGTGGTAGGCGCAACTGATAAAGCAGAAGTAACATTTGAATTTGACAACAGCGTTACACGTATACATGAAGATCCGCGTGTAACCAAACCTTATACAGATGCACAATGGGCGGCTATTGAAGCGCTTGGTTATAAAATTGAAGAAGACCTTATAGCTGGTGATGTGCGCATGACTATGGGTGGTGAACCTACTTTTGTTTCTATTGATGATATGGAATCTGATCAATGGAACACCGCTGCAGATGGTAAAGAAAAACGCATCTTATCACACGATCTTATTTTTCGTTTGCGGGAACAGTTTGGTCCCAATGGAATGATCCATTACGGCCAGGGTAAATGGTACCCCGGTGAGTTATTGCCCCGCTGGCAGTATGGTTTGTTCTGGCGTAAAGATGGTTACCCTATCTGGAGAAACCTGCACCTGATAGCACATGAAAAAACGGAAAGCAAATACACGCATGAAGATGCAAAAAGGTTTATAGATGAGCTTGCCAAACATATTGCTGTGAGTCCTGAGAATATAAGTGCTGCGTATGAAGATGCTTTTTTCTTTTTGTGGAGCGAAGGTAAAACACCGGTAAATATTGATCCTTTAAAGACCAACCTGAAAGACAGTATTGAAAGAAGAACGCTGGCGCAATTGCTTGATAAAGGATTGGACAGCCCGGCTGGTTATGTATTGCCCATGCAATGGAATTACTGGAACAATAAATGGCTTAGCTGTAAATGGATCTTCAACCGTGAGCATTTGTTCCTGATGCCCGGTAATTCTCCTATCGGGTTGCGTTTGCCATTGGAATCATTACCTGTGCTGGCCAAAGCATCAGAGCCGCAGCAGGTGGAACGCAGTTTATTTGAAGACTTACCAGAACTCGAGCATTTTCATGAAACAATTGGTGAGCGCTATGGTATGGTGTACACCCATACGGCGCCCCCAAAATTTCAATACAATGAAGCTGCTACAGAAGAGATAAAAGCCAGAAAGAAAGTAAGCGGCCCTGTTTTGCAAAAAGAAGAAAAGGAAGAACCAGTTGAAGAGAATATAACGTTTGAAGTAAAGACCATTAAGACGGCTTTGTGCGTGGAGGCAAGGGAAGGTATTATTTATATTTTTCTTCCGCCAATGGAATACCTGGAGCATTATCTGGACATGATCGCATCCATTGAAGCATCTGCGATAAAGCTGAATATGCCTGTGCGTATAGAAGGGTATGAACCACCAAGAGATTACAGGATGGAACGTTTGGTAGTGTCGCCAGACCCCGGTGTTATTGAAGTAAATATACATCCTGCGAAAAGCTGGAGTGAGTTATTGCACAACACCAACACATTATACGAACAGGCATATTTATCAAGACTCGGTACTGAAAAATTTATGCTTGATGGCAGGCACACTGGCACCGGCGGCGGCAACCATATTACCATTGGTGGCGCTACGCCTGCTGATAGTCCATTGCTGCGCCGCCCAGATTTACTAAGAAGTTTAATTACTTACTGGCAACATCATCCCGGACTTTCTTATTTATTCTCCGGTTCATTTATCGGTCCTACCAGCCAGGCGCCACGTGTAGATGAAGGACGAGATGAAAAATTGTATGAACTTGAAATTGCATTCTCACAAGTACCTGACCATGGCTTTATTCCGTTCTATTTGGTGGACAGAATTTTCCGTCACTTACTGACTGACATTACCGGCAATACACATCGTTCAGAATTTTGTATTGATAAAATGTATTCGCCGGATACATCTTCCGGAAGGCTTGGTATATTGGAGTTTCGAGCATTTGATATGCCGCCGCACAAGCAAATGAGTTTGTTGCAGATGTTGTTGCTGCGTGGCCTTATTGCCAAGTTCTGGAAACAACCTTACAAACATGATCTTGTACGCTGGGGCACACAGCTGCATGATAAATTTATGTTGTCGCATTATGTGTATGAAGACATCAAAGAAGTGGTAAGCGATCTTACTGATGCAGGTTATCCTTTTCAAATGAGTTGGTTTGATGCCTATTTTGAATTCCGTTTTCCGCATTATGGTACGGTAAAAATTCAGGGTATTGAAATGGAGATCCGCATGGGCATAGAACCATGGCATGTACTTGGCGAAGAAATGAGCAGCAGCGGTACTGCACGTTTTGTAGATTCATCCTTAGAGAAAGTACAGGTAAAATTAAAAGGTATCAATGATGCAAGATATGTGCTGCTGTGCAATGGCAGCCGCGTACCATTGAAAGAAACGGGTATTAAAGGCGAGTATGTTTGCGGCATCCGTTACCGTGCATGGCAGCCCCCATCCGCATTGCATCCAACGATTGGTGTTGATACGCCGCTGGTATTTGATATTGTTGATACATGGAACAGCCGCAGTATTGGTGGTTGTACGTATCATGTGGCGCATCCCGGTGGCAGAAGTTACGATACATTCCCTGTAAATGCTTATGAGGCGGAGAGCCGCCGTATCAGTCGCTTCTGGGATCATGGTCATACACAGGAAACCATACAGGCAAGGCCAACCTTTTCTGTTACCGCACATTATATTGCGCAAGACCGTCAACCATATTTTACTGATGCACCCCCAATCGAGATCAATAAAGAATATCCGTACACTTTAGATATGCGGCAATCGTGGGCCAAGAAAAAGAAATAATTTTTTTTGGTTACCGGCTTTTGTATTTCATGGCGACATCGTTGTGTCACTCACTTGTACAGTTTGTTTTTATGGCGACAATAGAGAAACATCCTGAACAATAGAATTTTTTTGTTGTGAGACACAAACAATATTACTCACTTCTTTTGTTATAGTTATAAGATTGATTCCTTTTCATAGTGCCACCGGATAGTAAAACACCTGAACTATCTGCTATATATAGTTTTAAAGAATCTACCTGCGCATGGCCAATGTCTAAAAAAGATGCATCTTTTAAAGTTGCATCAACAGCATTCACATGAAATGTGCCTTCTCTCTTTACATCGGGAGACATTTCAAAAACGACCTCCGATGAATCACTTGCATGTATATGCAATGAATCGAGTGCAGCATTCATTGTTTCTACTTCAAAGACAGACTTGCCCGAAATATTTACATCGAGTTTTTTCTGTTTGAATTTATATAACTCAAGATTGGTATTAACGCCATTTACAGAAAGTAGTTGTGGTGAAAAAATACGCACCAACGTGTTCCATGAGAGCCAGTCTTTTTCGTATTGATCCTTGTAAGTGTTTGGAAAGGTAACATACAAAGTGTCGTTTGACACGTGCGCTTTTACAACGCCTTTCTCAAAACCATCCCATTGTTTATATACACGAACAGATGCGCTTTTCCCGGGCTCATAAGCAATTTTTGTAAGGTTGCCACCTTCAATAACAAGATGACTGAATGGCTGCTCTAAGATTTTCCCGTAGGTCCAGTACAGGTCATTCTTGTCTGCGGTTTCATATTCGTTTTTTAAAGCAATGTTCGACAAAACAATTCCTGCAATGAACAACAGCAACATAGTGAATAAGATCTTTGTGGTAAGTTTCATATAATTATTTTGAAAAATTATCTTTTATAAATTGTTCGTAAAGCACTTTTATTTCTGTCATATCAATCTTTAACAGGTAAAGGTTGCGCAGGAAAACAGGCAATTCATTTTCCATAAATTGTTCGCGCCTGAAGGAAAGAATATGATCCATTGCATCCGGCTCTGTGAAGTAACCAATGCCGCGTTTGTTTGTGATAATACTTTTTTGTTGTAAAAAATCATAAGCACGCTGCACGGTGTTTGGGTTAACTTCTATCGTTACAGCAAGTTCCCTTATGCTGATGATCTTGTCGCCGAGCTTCCATTTCTGTAATAATATTTGCTCGCAAACATATTCTGCAATCTGTATGTAAATAGCAGGGTTATCTCTAAACTCCATTCAGTAGTTTTTAAAATTCTTTTTCCCGTAGCCGTAAATATGCCAATGCCGCTAAAATAACAGGAGTAAAATATAGAAAAATGATATTTACTACCTCAAGTATATTTGGATCAAGTTCCAATCTTGCCCTGTCTTTTTCGAAATCGAGAACAACCATAAAATAGGGAAATGCACCTTCAACATTATCAAAAAAAATATTCGCTACAAGCAGGTTGATGAGAAATAATGCAAAACATAAACCGCAAAGCACCAATGCAACCTTTATGAACGGAGCTTTGTTAAAATACAGTGAACCGACCAACATTGCTCCTGCAAAATTTGCAAACATCATGTAGGTTCTGCTGGCTACAAAACTGTCAAAGGGAAAGATTTGTACCAAATCATATTTCTCTTTATAGAATGGATCTTTTATGTTTAAGCTATTATGATATATGGAAATGAAAATTGAATCTATAAACCTAAAAAATAACAGGAATATAAAAGTGTATATGATGCCCGTAATAACAAGGCCGCAAAGCCATTTCTCAAATTGGGAGGCTGGTAGCGTAAGAAAAGAAGAACCGTTGGCATTGGTGCCAAAATAGCCATAAACAAGCGATGCAAGAAAACATCCGCCTCCAATAAGACCTATCATGAAAGTGGCAAATTGAGCAGCTTCGAAACCTGCCGTAAACTTAGTAAAAGCGTATATCAATACACTAAACGCCAGGCAAAGAACAATCAGCCCGATAAGTTGCGCCGGTCTTTCAAACAACGTTTTTTTAAAGAACCAGCCAAAGCGTGTGATATTAAAAGTATCGTTCATGATAAAATATTTTGGGTTTTAAAGATGGCTTTTACTGCTTCACTGTTTTCTGTTACAGCGTTAAAAAGATGCTCGAGGTTTATCTTAGAATCCTCGTGAGTGGTATTTTCAATAACTACTGCTTTTCCTTTCAATGATTCTTCCTCGTAGAGTATAGTGGTGTTTGGCAATGCATCATCAAAAGTTTTGAAACATAATTTTTCTGTAATTACAGGTAATGAAGCATTTATTAATAATTCACCATTATCAACAATAATCACATGGTCTATCAGGTTATCAAGGTCTCTTACCTGGTGCGTAGAAACAAGTATCATACGCTCGTCATTCATTACCGAAGCAATCAGTTTGCGAAATCTTTTTTTAGAAGGAATGTCTAATCCATTGGTTGGTTCATCAAGCAGCAACACTTTTGTATTGCAGGCAAGCGCAAATGCTATAATGAATTTCTTTTGCTGACCAAATGAAAGTGTGTTCAGTATCTTTTCGGTAGTAACATCAAGGCGTTGCAGATAATCAAAAAATTGTTCTTTATCAAACTTGTTATAGAATTTTGAGAAGAGGTCAACATAACTACTCACAGCTAATGCAGGCACATATACTTCTTCAGGAATAAAGTAGATCGTTTCAAGAAATGAGGGAAGCCTTTTATGCGGAGTGCAACCATTTACAGAGATTGTTCCTGTTGTAGGGAACAACAAGCCGATAATATTTTTCAGCAGCGTAGATTTACCTGCACCATTCCTGCCAAGGAACCCATAAATATTTCCTGCCTCAAATCTAAGGTCAAGATTCCTGTACAAAAGTTTCTTCTTGTTGTACCCAAAAGAGAGGTTTTTAATAATAATCATTAGTGTATTAGTTAGGTAGTACACTGCGAAGTAAAACTGTTTCAAAACAATGACCAAATAAATTTTTATGCTAAAGAAAAAATAATGATTTTAAACGGATGAGTTTTGTATTGATACAAGGCTGTAATTGGGCGGTATGCTTTTGCTTGACAACTTTTGTCAACAATAGATACATTTCCCAAAGCGGAGTGCAGCAAACGCTGAACTTTACTTAATATGTAAAATAATTTACCTTACAGTCTCTTTGATTTGTTGCTGTTATTACTTTAGCACAAGAGTGCGACGCAACCAAAGCCTCATAGTATTCCCCATGTCCGGGCCCAAAAATGTATTTATTTTCTGCTGTAATTAGGCGCTTCTTTGGTTATTTCAATATCGTGTGCATGGCTTTCACGCATGCCTGCATTGGTAATTTTTACAAAAGTAGCCTGCTGTAAAACGCTGATGTCTTTTGCACCGCAGTAGCCCATGCCTGCACGAAGCCCGCCCGTAAACTGTGCAACTACTTCGCTCAGGCTTCCTTTATATGCAACACGGCCTTCAATGCCTTCGGGTACCAGCTTTTTTATATCGTCTTCTACATCCTGAAAATAGCGGTCGCTGCTGCCCTGCTGCATAGCGCCAATACTGCCCATGCCGCGGTATTCTTTAAACTTACGGCCTTCGTAAATAATGGTTTCGCCGGGGCTTTCTTCCACGCCTGCAAACACGCTGCCCATCATAACAACGTTGGCACCTGCAGCGAGTGCTTTAACCATATCGCCGGTATAGCGAATACCGCCGTCGGCAATAACCGGAACCCCTTTTGTTTTAAGTGCGGCTGCGGCTTCCATAATGGCGGTAAGCTGCGGTACACCTGCACCCGCAACAATGCGGGTTGTACAAATAGACCCCGGACCAATACCCACTTTTACAGCATCTGCACCAGCATCGGCCAATGCTTTTGCACCGGTTGCTGTGCCCACATTACCTGCAATAACCTGTAGATTTTTGAAATTCTTTTTCAGTGATTTTAATGCCTCAATTACACCTTTGGTATGGCCGTGTGCACTGTCTAAAGTAACCACGTCAACGCCAACTTTTTGCAGGGCTGCAGCACGGTCGAGCATGTCTTTGGTTATACCCAGCGCCGCACCAACAAGCAAACGACCCATGCCGTCTTTACCAGCATTGGGAAAATTGCGTATCTGTAAAATATCGCGGTAGGTAATTAAGCCAATCAGTTTGTTCTGCTTATTTACAACGGGTAATTTTTCAATTTTATAGTTGCGCAGAATGTTCTCTGCTTTGCGCATATCGGTTCCTTCGGGTGCGGTGATCAGGTTTTGGGTGGTCATCACATCTTTTACCTTGATGCGTTTATCGGTTTCAAAACGCAGGTCGCGGTTGGTGAGGATGCCCACCAGTTTTTGATTGTGGTCAACAATAGGAATGCCGCCGATCTTATTTTCTTTCATCAGCTTTAATGCATCGCCAATGGTGGCATCGTCGTGCAATGTAACGGGGTCAACAATTAAACCACTCTCACTTCTTTTTACTTTGCGCAGTTGTTCGGCCTGGCGGTCGATACTCATGTTTTTGTGCAGTATGCCGACGCCGCCTTCGCGTGCCAATGCTATTGCAAGGCTTGCTTCTGTTACGGTATCCATGGCTGCAGAAAGCATGGGAACATTGAGCGTTATTGACTTTGTTAACTGCGATTGTATGTTTACTTCGCGTGGTAAAACCTGGCTGTAAGCCGGCATCAGGAGTACATCATCGAAGGTTAAACCTTCACCGAAAAATCTTTTGATAGCTGAATTGGAGAGAGCGGAATTATTTCTTGTTGCCATGTGCAAAGATAGGCTTGCAGGTAAATTGCCTCCAAATTTTTATGTGTTGAAATAAGGAAGAAGATTTGGAGCCGGCTGAAAACCTTTGTGGAGCTTGAGTTGTGTCACTCACTTGTACGATTGGAACAACAGGCAACAAGGCAAAGAGTTGTTCACTGTTCATTTACATTCTTCAGTACCAGTGTGCGACGCAAGAAAAAATGATCAAAGATTTGTAGCCGGGCCACAAAAAATTACTCTTTATTTTCGGCGGGATTTTTACCTGTGTTAATCTGTTTAAACAGTTCCTCCATTTTAAACACATGTTCGAGTGTATCGTCCTGGAAATAGTGCAGTACGGGTATGCGGCGCAACTGGTGCTTTATTCTTTCGGCAAGTTCTTTTTTTATTTCCCATGCTTTGCTGTCAATTTTTTTCATGGTGGCAGCTACGTCATTCACTTTAAAGAGACTGAGATAGATCCTTGCTTCCAGCAGGTCGGGCGTAACTTTTACAGATGATATTGAAACCATGCCGCCATTGATCATATTTAAGCCAAGACGGTTAAAAATATCGTTCATCTCCTGCTGAATTACTCCGGCCACCTGCCGCTGACGTTTTCCTTCTTCCATAATTGTACCTTTACGGGCTGTAAAATTAGCATGATTGAGTTTAGCAGCACAGATTTTGTTGATGCGCAGTTTAATTAGAATAACATGAAGAAATACGCAAGGATTTTCAGGTACCTTAAAGCCTATAAAAGCCAGATCGTTCTATATTTCATTTTCATTTTACTTTCCGTTGTTTTTTCGATTGTATCGGTGGGTATGCTCATGCCCTTTCTCGATCTGATATTTAAAGGCAAGGGTGGGGAATTATTACAAACAAGCAGTAATTTCCTGATACAATACATCAGGGATACTTTGGTTGAGATCATAAAATCGGGAGGCGAGAACGGCAAGGTAAAAGCGCTGGCTATTGTATGCGTGGTAATACTCCTGTCAATACTGCTTAAGAACCTGTTCCTTTATCTTAGTTACTATGTATTGAATCCTGTAAAAAATGCCATTGGCAATTCCCTGCGCATCGATATTTACGATAAGATACTGCGCCTGCCCATCGGCTATTTCACAGAAAAACGAAAGGGCGACCTGATGAGCCGCACTACCAACGATCTTGGTGAAGTGGAAACTTCGGTAGTGGGCGTGCTGGAAGGCTGGGTACGAGACCCTTTAACAATTGTGATCAACCTTGTTACGCTGTTTGTTTTTAGTTACCAGCTAACTTTATTTGTGTTACTGTTTATACCGGTAATGGGTTTTATTATTGGCCGCATTACACGCTCACTAAAAAAGCAATCGCAGGAAGTGGCGGTGAAATATGGAGAGTCAGTTTCCATACTCGATGAAACGCTTGGCGGGTTGCGCGTAATAAAAGCATTTAATGTCGAAAACATATTACGCGGAAAATTCTTTGCAATAAATGAGTCTTTGCTTACTGCAAAAAACAAGATTGGTTACCGCCGCGACCTTGCTTCGCCCATGAGCGAATTTCTTGGCGTGTCAATCTTCTGTGCCATTTTATATTTTGGCGGAAGGCTGGTACTGGGTAATGAAATTTCGCTGGAAGCTGCAGCTTTTATTACCTACCTGGCTTTGTTTTACAACGTTATTAACCCCGCAAAGTCATTATCCACTTCGTTCTCGAATATGCAGAAAGGCACTGCGGCTATCCAAAGAATTGAAGAAGTGTTGAATGCACCGGTTACGGTTGACGACAACCCGAACGGTAAAAAAATAACTACGTTCAATCATTCTATTGAATTTAAAAATGTAGGCTTTGCTTATGACGATTTTGTGATCCTGAAAAACATCAACCTTACTGTTGGCAAAGGAAAAACCATCGCGTTGGTAGGCAGCAGCGGCGCCGGAAAAAGTACGCTTGCCGATCTTGTTCCGCGGTTTCACGATGTTACTTCCGGGGAACTGCTGATTGATGGCGTAAACATTAAAGACTACTCATTAAAAGACCTTCGCGAACTGATGGGTATTGTAACGCAGGAGCCCATTTTATTTAATGACACCATTGCCAACAATATTGCACTGGGTAAAGAAAATGCCGGCGAACACGAAATTATTGAAGCGGCCCGCATTGCCAATGCGCACAGTTTTATCATTAATAAAGAAGATGGGTACAAAACCAATATTGGCGACCGCGGCACCAAACTAAGCGGCGGCGAAAGGCAGCGCCTCACCATTGCAAGGGCTGTATTAAAAAATCCACCCATACTTATTTTAGATGAGGCCACTTCTTCGCTTGATACCGAAAGTGAAAGGCTGGTTCAGGATGCTATTAACCACCTGATGAAAGACAGAACTTCTATTGTAATTGCTCACCGCCTTAGTACTGTGCGCCATGCAGATGAGATCATTGTTTTGCAAAAAGGCGAAATAGCCGAACGTGGTACGCACGATGAATTAATTGCCAAAGGCGGCATTTATAACAGGCTGGTAGAATTGCAGGAAGTAAAATAAAAGCATTTTGGGCCGGGCAAAAGAATATGAATTGAGCATTGTTGCGTCGCACACTTGAACGTTCAGATCATTATTGAACAAATACAAAATACATCACCCAAAAAGATTATATTGAATATTGCGTCAACGGCTGTTGAAAGCTCCAAAGAGTTATGCTGGACAAGTGTGCGACGCAAGGAACGATCAGCAATGATCTTCTGCCCGGCCCATAAAATCTTTTTTTCGAATTTCTTGCAGAATGAATTTTCTTATATTCACTTATCAAAACAATAAAGTTTATGAGAAAAATTTTCAGCGCATTCTTTACATCTGCAATGCTTTTTTTTGCATGTAATACCGGCACCCCGGCAAACAATACAGCCGATACGGCTGCAGTTGATGTTTCAAAACTTAAAGGCAGTACGTTGAATATTCTTTGCTGGGAAGGTTATGCGGAACCTGTATTTACAAAAGCTTTTGAGGACAAGTATGGTGTAACCGTGAAGGCTACATACTTTGGTTCGAGTGATGAACTGATTAGTAAACTAAGTAATGGCGGCAGCGAAGCTTATGACATCATTAGTCCATCAACAGATGTTGCAGGCGATATTGTTGCGCATGATTTTGTTGCGCCGATTGATACAAAATCAATTTCGCAATGGGACAGTCTTTCGCCGCAACTTCGCAACATGAATGATGTAATTAAGGATGGCAAAGTATATGGCATGCCGTTTACATGGGGGCCGGATTATTTAATTTATGATGCCGATGTTGTAAAAGCAGAACCAACCTCGTGGAAGGTTTTTGAAGACCCGCAATACAAAGGGCAGGTAAGTTTGTGGGACGATATTTCCAACATTTATTTGATAGGGCAATTGCAGGGACTGGATAAAACAGACAAGGCGGCATTATACAATATGAGTGATGCACAATTGCAAAGCGCAAAAGCGGAACTGATAAAAATGAAACCTCAGATTAGAAAGTACTGGGCTACAGCAGGCGAACTGGATAATATGTTTAAGAATAAAGAAGTGGCGCTGGCGGTTGGCTGGCCACTTACAGTTGCACATTTAAATAAAGAAGGCCGCAACTTAAAAGCAGTAATACCTTCAGAAGGAGCCACGGGATGGATAGACCGTTTAATGATCACAAGTGGCAGCCACAATAAACAACTTGCATTGTTATACCTCGATTATATTTCGCAGCCGGAGAATATGGCGAAAGTACTCAGCGCAATCAACTACAACGTTGCAAACCCAGGCAGTGAAAGGTTTTTATCAGCCGATGATAAAAAGATTGCAGATGCTTCGCAGTTCTTTGATAAGCTTAATTTCTGGCAAACTGTAAAAGAACGTAAGAAGTATAATGAAATCTGGAACGAAGTAAAAAGTGCGCAATAACTTTTTAATTTGATGATCTGGTGATGTGATAATTTGATGATGAACTATCATGATTGTTGCACACATTATCACATCACCAAATTACCAAATCATCAAATTATTTTAATGAAAGCATGGCTTAGAAAATATTCATTGCTGCTGCCATTGGTAGTTTGGCTATTGGTATTTTTAGTGTTGCCTTATTGCTTCATATTTATTCAAAGCTTTTTTGAAACAGATAGTTTTGGCAAAACGATTCCCGGTGTTTCAATTGACAGTTACCAAAGAGCTTTCTCCAATTCATTATACATCGGTACTATTTTCAGAACATTAATTTATGCTGTGCTTGTTGCCTTCCTCTGCATTTTGTTGAGCCTTCCGCTTGCTTACTGGATTGCATTTAAAGTAAAAAGAAACAAAACATTATTATATACACTCATCTCTTTACCCCTTTGGGTAAGCTACATCATCAGGGCTTATGCATGGAAAATAATTCTTGGTAAAGAGGGCTTATTAAATACTTTTTTGCAATGGGCGCATATAACAGATAAGCCGGTAGAATATTTTCTTTACAGCACTTTCAGTACCATAGTTTGCCTGGTGTACATTTTAACACCATTTGTTGCAATACCCATCTACACTGCGTTTGAGCAAATACCAAAATCCTTGATAGAAGCTGCAAAAGATCTTGGCGCAGGCAGCTTTACAACATTCAGAAAGATAATTTTTCCATTGGCTTTACCGGGTATTATTTCTGGAGGAACTTTTGCTCTGGTGCTAACAATGGGCGATTTTCTTTCACCGTTATTATTGGGTGGGCCAAACACTTTATTCATTTCAAACATTGTACAAAATTTATTTGGCACCAGTAACGACAGGCCTTTGGGTTCTGCAGTTGGCATACTAATCCTGTTGCTGATATTTTTAATTCTTGGTATTGCCGCCCGTTCAGAAAAAAAGCTTTCAAGTTTAAAAAGTGATTCAAGATGAACACAACATCACTTAAAAATTTTCTTGTAAGTTTTTCCGGTATTGCGGTGCTGTTGTTTCTTTATTTCCCTTTGGTAGTTATTGTATTGTTTTCTTTCAATGCGGATACCGTTAACTCTTTTCCTATTCAGCATTTCTCTTTAAAATGGTACAGCGTTTTATTCCGGGACGATGAGTTGTTACAATCCATAGGTACAAGTATCAGCATCGCATTAATCAGTACAGCAGTTGCGTTGCTCATTGGTATTCCCGCAGCATACGCCATGCATAAATATGATTTTAAAGGAAAGAAACTGATTGATAAAATTGTGCTGATGCCCATTACTTTACCGGGCATTGTAACGGGTGTTGCCATGCTTTCATTTTTTCCTTTTGTGGGTGTAAAAATTTCGTTGACTGCGGTAACATTCGGGCATATTACTTTTTTATGTGCCATCGTTGTAACGCAGATGCTGGCGAGGTTTAAGCGCTTAGACCCTTATCTTGAACAGGCCGCTTACGATCTTGGCGCAACACCATCTGCAACCTTCTTCAAAGTAATTTTACCGAATATAAAAACGGCAATTATTGGTTGCGTGTTGCTATGCCTTGTATTAAGTATGGACGAAATTCCTGTTACGTTTTTTTTAATAGCAGGCAACAACACATTACCACTTGAAATTTATGCAATGATGCGCCGTGGTATAACCCCTGAAGTAAATGCTATATCAACATTGATATTTATTTTTTCAACAACAGCAATTTTGCTTTCAATGCGTTTGAATAAAGAAAAGTAATTGTGTGAGCCAAACAATAGAATATGAATGAAGCATCGTTGCGTCGCACTCTTGTACGTTCAGAATAGGAATGGGCAAGCAAAGAGGCAATAGGTAAAATGTAATGTTTTATTGTTCGCTGTTCGTTGCTCACTGTTCATTTGTATTCTTGTGTACAAGTGTGCGACGCAAGGGACGATTAATAGAATTTAAATAGCCGGGCTAAAAAATGTTCTTATAAACAACCACGATCAATGAGTATACTCATCATAAAAAATGCAGATAAATTTTACGGTAAAAATCATGTTGTAAAATCGTTGAATCTTGAAGTTGACGACAGTGAATTTCTTACCATACTTGGCCCGAGTGGTTGCGGCAAAACAACTACGCTGCGTATGATCGCCGGTTTTGAAACACCGGATAAAGGAAGCATTATTTTAAAAGGCGAAGACATTACATACCTGCCGCCATACAAACGTCATGTTAATACAGTGTTTCAGAATTATGCGTTGTTCCCTAACATGAATGTAAGTGAAAATATTGCTTTTGGTTTGCAGCAACAGAAAAAAGATAAAGCAACTGTTGACAAAAAAGTTACAGAAATGCTGGCAATGGTGCGCATGAGTAACTTCGCCAAACGCAAGCCTGCAGAGCTTTCCGGCGGGCAGCAACAACGCGTTGCAATTGCAAGAGCCGTGGCAAACAACCCGGCTATTTTATTGCTCGATGAGCCATTAGGTGCACTGGATTTAAAGCTGCGCAAACAAATGCAGTTTGAATTAAAATCGTTACAGCAACAACTGAATTATACGTTCATTTACGTAACGCACGATCAGGAAGAAGCTTTAACCATGAGCGATAGAATTGCTGTAATGAATGAAGGCGTGATTGATCAGCTTGGAACACCCGAAGAAATTTATAATAGCCCTTCAACAGAATTTGTTGCCGGATTTATTGGTGATATAAATAAATTGAGCGGAAAAGTTACAGCGCAAAATGAGTTGGTTTGTAATGGTCAAAACATTATTGCGAACACAAAAAATATTCCCAATGGTAAGGAAGCAAAAATATTTTTACGCCCTGAAAATATTTTTATTACTCAAAGCAACAACGGCATACCCGGTAAAATTTTGCAAACTGTTTTTGCTGGTACGCATACCAAATTGGAAATACAATTAAGCGATGGAAATATTGTACATATAAATGAGCCTGTAAATTCTGAACGCAGATACACCCACGGCGATTCCATACATTTAGAAGTAAAACAACATACCGCAATTATATTTGAATAAACTATTTATGCAACACTATCAGCAATTTATTAATGGTGAATTTGTAGATGCACAAAGCGGCAAAACACGCAATGTAATTAACCCGGCAACAGAAGAAATTATTGCTTCAGTACCCGACAGCCAGCCCGAAGATGCAGATGCCGCGGTACAGGCAGCACGCAATGCTTTTGATAGTGGGGTATGGAGTAAAATGTATGCGGGAGACAGGGCTAAAATATTGTTCCGTTTATCTGGTCTAATGCGCACTCATTTCAATGAGCTTGTAAAAATTGAAGTACAAAACAATGGCAAACCTTATCGGGAAGCGGAGTTTGACGTAGACGATGCTGCCAACTGCTTTGAGTTTTATGCTGGCCTTGCAACAAAAATTCATGGCGAAACTATGCAAACACCACCGGGTAATTTTTCTTATACAGTGCGTGAACCATTGGGTGTTTGCGCACAGATTGTTCCCTGGAATTATCCATTGCTTATGGCTGTTTGGAAACTGGCACCAGCACTAGCAGCAGGTAATTGTGTAGTGCTAAAAACCTCTGACGTTACACCACTTTCTGCTTTATATCTTGCAAAGCTTGTAAACGAAGCTGGCTTTCCCGCTGGCGTTGTAAATATTATAACAGGTGATGGGCCAGTTTGTGGCAATGCATTAACACATCACCCGTTGGTTGATAAAATTGCCTTTACAGGCGGTACAGTAACAGGAAAAAATATTATGAAAGCTGCTGCCGAAACCATGAAGAAAGTTACACTTGAACTCGGTGGTAAAAATCCTGCAATTGTTTTTGACGATTGCGATATGGACATAACGCTCGACTGGACTTTATTCGCCGCCTTCGCAAATTCAGGGCAGGTGTGTTCAGCGGGTTCACGCATTTATGTACAGGAAAATATTTACGATAGTTTCATCAATAAATATGTTGAAGCATGTGCTAAAATAAAAATTGGCAATGGCTTGGGAGAAGGCGTTAACATGGGGCCGCTGGTTAGTGCAGGGCATTATGAAAAAGTAAAAAATTATATTGCTGTTGGCAAAGCAGAAGGCGCAACAATGTTATGTGGCGGCGAACGCCCTGCGCATACGCCTAAAGGATATTTTTTGCAGCCAACTGTGTTTGCAAATACCAATCACAACATGCGCATTATGAAAGAAGAAATTTTTGGCCCAGTTGTTTGCATACAAAAATTTACAACCGAAGAAGAAGCCATTGCACTGGCGAATGATTCGCAGTATGGTTTGGCTGCCGGAATTTTTACATCAAACATTACAAGGGCACAACGTGTGCTGCCACAGTTGCGTTGCGGTATTGTTTGGGTAAATTATTATCACCCTACTTTTAACGAACAGCCATGGGGTGGCTACAAGCAAAGCGGTACCGGGCGTGAGCTTGGGCTTTATGGCATAGAAGCTTATCTGGAAACAAAACAGGTAAATATTAATACAGACAGCAGCCCTGTTGGCTGGTATGTGTAGAAGTCCTGAGCGTAGTAGAAAGATGAGCCCGGCAAAAGTTTTTTATGGCATCGCTTGTTGCGTCGCACTCTTTTACTTTAATAATTCTATTCAGCATTCAGGCGCGGTGGGGTTGCTTTTTTTGAGGCTTGGTATAAGTCGGTTGATTCAAAGCACCATTACCGAAAATAAAAAAACGGCATTTTAAAATGCCGTTTTTTTATTACAGAAAGCCATTCATTAAAAACCTTTCTTAGCTACACCATCAGCTATTGCCTGCAGTGCTTTTGCCTCGCCCAGGATTGCTGCCATTTTATTTCCTTTTCCATCATGGCCGGTAGCCATATAGCCACCTTTAGCTGTTTTAGCAACTACAGCATCCTGCATAGGAACATTTTTTTCCTTTGTCTTAAGGCAATATGCTTTGATCATTTTCGAAGTGTCCATGTTCAAACAATTTAATTGGTTAGTGATAACATTTACATTTGTAAACAGGCACAATCTAAGATTTTTTTTGTTTACAGGCGATTTATGAGTAACAACTAATCCACATGCCTTAATAAATCATTATCTGAAAAATAGTAGTGACAAAGAAATTGAACAATACCCGCTTCGGTAAAAGCCCAGTAATATTCTAAAGCACAAGTGTGCGACGCAAGGAACGTTCAATAGATATTCTCTTGCCTGGTTCAAAAAAAAATAAAATTCTATTTTATATCCGTATGAGTTTTTTCTCTCTTAAAACATCGAGTGTTAAAGGGGTTCCTTCATTCAGGTTTTTGTAATCAAGCACATTGCATAGGAATATTTTGTGGTCAGGTTTTTTTGTTGCGGGCAATATTACAGGCAGCGCCTCCAGTTCGATTAGCGCAAGTGCATCTTTTAAAACCTGGTAGTTTTTCCATGCCTTAATTAAACCACGCTTTTGCAGGTAAGCCATTTTATTGGTTGTGTTCCCTGATTTTTTACCGAGCATATTTACCAAAACATACTGCTCTTTTGCAAGTACCTGCAGCACAAATTTGTTGTGAACATCAATGTTTTCAAGGGTTTTGGTGCCGTAGTAAATGCCGCATATAAACTGTTTTGGCTGCATGCTTATCTGCGATGCATACGTAATAATATGCATGTTGTGGTTGCCTGAACCATCGGTACTGCTTGCAGAATACACCGGCAGGTTTACGCGGTTCCATGGTTTTTTACGAAGGCTCATATTAAAGATTGATCGATTTGGTGAAGAAAATTTTCGGCATTGGTAAGATGTGTATTTTTTTTGTCGGCGCTCATTTTATCGAATGTATTTATAAGCATGCCCAGCCTTGGGTTTGTAAGAAAGAAGCTGCGGTGTACGTGCATAAAACGCCAGAATAAACCATCCCATATCTGCTGCCAGTTACCTTTTGGCCAGTCGCCCATTTTCATAAGATAATTGCTGCCGCTTATGTAAGGTTTGGTAGTCATCAGCCCACCATCGGCAAATTGTGTCATGCCATAAACATTGGGCACCATTACCCAGTCATACGCATCCACATACATTTCCATAAACCATTTATAAACTTCATCGGGATCAAATTCGCAGAGCAGCATAAAGTTGCCTAGTACCATTAAGCGTTCTATATGATGCGCATAACCGCTTTGCAAAGTTTTCTTTATTACAATATCAACGGGTTCAATGCCGGTTGTTGCATTCCAAAAACTTCGCGGTATTTTCCTGGTAAACCCCCAATAGTTTTTGGTGCGCTGTTTACTGCCTTCGCGTTCGTACACAATACGTATAAACTCACGCCAGCCTGCAACCTGGCGTATAAAACCTTCCAGAGAATTTAAGGGCACATTATATTTTACTGCTGCATGTAAAGCTTTATCTATAACCTGTTGCGGGTTTAGTAAACCGATGTTGAGCATTGGCGTAAGCACACTGTGATGCAGCACGTATTCGTTTGCTGCCATGGCATCTTCGTATATACCAAATTTTGAAAACCTGACTTTTAAAAAATCATCAAGCCAGTTTTCTGCCTCTTCAAATGTGCAGGGATAGCCCGATTGCGAATTGGTGTTTACAAAAGGTGGGTTAAGGCTCCCGTAATTATCGGGATAGTTTTTTTGTGTGTAGTGGATTGCTTCTTTAATGTATTTATTGGGGGCAGGTAATGTGATTGCGGGTACACTTTCCTGTTTTGGAAACTTTAAACGGTTGTCAGCATCAAAGGTCCATTTACCACCTTGCGGCTTACCCGATGCATCGAGCAGCAGCTTTCTTTTTTTGCGCTGATCAATATAAAAATCTGTTTGAAAATATGTTTTCCTGTCTTTAAAGAAACCGTTCACTTCTTCCATGCTGTTCAGGAAGTTTGGTGTGCGGTAAATAATTAATTCAATGGTTGCCCGTATGCATGCTTTTTGCAGTTTTCGCTGCAGCCAGTTATCTGCAACTTCGGCAATATGTATTTGCTTAACCTTTTTATCTGCAAGGTGCTGTACTAATTTTTCTATACTGCAGATTTCTTGCTGTGCATTTATATAATGAACGGTAAGCTTTTTGGTTGCGAGAAATTCCGCATAAAACTGCATGCTTGCCCTGTGCAGTAACAGTTTTTGTTTGTGAAATATAAACTGGTTAAAGTATAAAGCCTCTTCTACAATATAAACCGCTCTTTCTTCACCAATAGCAGGATGCTGCTTAAAAAGCTGGTGTGGAAAAACAATGCAAACATCCATGTATCAATATTATTTGTAGCTATTAAATATTACGTTTTTATAATACCGGCAGAAGTATTTTATGGCATCGCCTGTTGTGTCGCAATCCTTTCACCTGCAGAATATAAATGAAGCTTTTACCAAAGCGAATGTTTAAAACATTTCAGCCAGTTCAAATATTTCAGAACAATTGATACCTGCTTTTGTTGTAACAAAAATTTGCTGACTAATTATTTAAAAAATCATGGAGACAATAAAAGGAAAAAATATTCTTGTTACCGGGGCAACCGGTGGAATAGGTTCGCATACGGTTAAGTTGCTTGCAAGCGGTGGAGCAAATGTGTTTATAACCGGCCGCAATAAAGAAAAGCTGCGGCAAATTGCCCTGGCTAATAAATTGGCGGCAGAAAGAATATTTGCTGCTGACCTAAGCAACAGTACACAGGTGGAATTACTTAAAGAGAACTATTTTAAAGCCTTTCAAACCATTGATGTATTGGTAAATTCCTCAGGCGTGGGAATCATTAAACCACTTGAACAGCTAAGCGAAACGGATTTTTTACAGTCTTTAAATGCTAATTTGCTGGCAAGTTTTCTTTTGATAAAAGCATTTTTGCCGGCAATGAAAGAAGCAAAAACAGGGCTTATTATCAATATTCCCGGTGTGTTAGGCAAAGTGCCCATGGCTGGCGCCGCCGCTTACAGCGCAAGCAAGTATGGCCTTGTTGGGATGATGCAAAGTATAAGGGAAGAATTAAAACGTACCAATATCCGCATCACCAATCTTTTTATGGGCGGTGTGGATACGTCGTTCTGGGATGCGATTGACCTGCGTGTACAAAAAGATAAAATGATTGTTGCAGAAGAAGCCGCCAAAGCAATCTGGTTTCTTTGTCAGCAGCCTGTAAGCGGTGTGGTAAGCGAAATGGTGCTGCAACCGTTTAATCATCAGGCAATTTAGATGATGGTTTGGTTTGCCTGCACTTATCGCTGCAATATTTTACATCGTCCCAAACCTTTTCCCATTTCTTACGCCATGAAAACGGTCTGCCGCAAACAACGCAGATTTTAGAGGGAAAGTTTTCTTTTTTCTTTTGTTTCATTATTTGTAAAACCTGCTTAATTTTCAAAACAATAAATACCGGTTAATAACACAGCGATTTGAAAATAGTTAGCCCATAGCTGATAAATACTATAAAGTACAAGAGTGCGACGCAAGAAAAGAAGATCAGGAATATACAGCCTGGCTAAAAATGATCTTTTAAAAATAAACCAGTTTGTTTGAAAAAATTGATTTTTAGTTAAACAAAATAAAGCTAGATATTGTAATATAGATATGAATGCCTTTACAATAAAAGACCTCGAAAGCCTCTCTGGAATAAAAGCACATACAATACGTATATGGGAGCAGCGCTATTCTTTTTTAAATCCGCAGCGCACCGAAACCAATATACGGTACTATACGAATGATGAATTAAAAACGATTTTAAACATCTCATTGCTTAATAAATACGGGTTCAAGATTTCGCATATTGACAAGATGAGCAGCAGTGAAATTAAAGAAAAGATACTTTCACTTTCGCAGGCCGAAGCAAACCAGGAACGTATTATAAATGACCTTATTCAGCACATGGCCGATATGGATATGGATTCATTTGAAGCAGTACTTGATAATTATATATCTGCACGCGGTATAGAAAAGGCCATTACTTATATTATCTTTCCATACCTGGAAAAAATTGGAATCCTGTGGGTAACCAATCATATTAATCCGGCACAGGAGCATCTGGTTACAAATATCATCCGGCAAAAGTTAATTGTTGGTATTGAAAGCACAGTTTGCCACATTAAAGTAAACAAAACAGCATTGCTTTTTTTACCCGAAGGAGAGCATCATGAACTGGGTTTGCTGTTTATGTATTATTTGCTGAAAAGCAGAGGCGTAAAGGTTTTGTACATTGGCGCCAATGTGCCTTTGGCAGATATTGAATATGTTACAAAATTAAAAAAGGCAGATTTTTTGTATGCTCACCTTACCTCTGTTGCACATCATTTTAATTTTGAAAAATTTCTGAATAAGTTAACGCTGCGTATATCTTCAACACCTGTAATTATTTCAGGGCAAGTCTCTCAAACTTATAAGAAAAAAACCGCCGCTAATGTTCATCTAAAGCGTTCACTTCATGAAGTAATGGAATTTATAGCCACCCTTTAATTGATAATTTAAGCACCTTCAATACAAGCATAAAGTTCAGATAAAAAAGATATTCAGTTTTGAGCCCTGTATGAGATGCGCTTTTGGTAAGGGCATCTTGAAAAGCAAGCTTATACTGGTTTAGTAATATTTTGTTTGCTGAAAACACGCAGTTATTTGAACCCATGGTCAGGAAAATCTCTTTTTTAAATTTTTACTGGCAGAAAATTGTTTAAAGAAGAGCAATAGTAAAATGAATTTTTTTTGTGAAAGTAACAATGCTGAATTGCGTTTTAGATAAGGGTTTAATTTTTAAGAGTTTGAATAGGAAATTATTTGGTGAAATGAAATTATTTTGTTTAATTTTGTAACTCAAAGAGTTAAACAAAACTTTATGTCAACATTAGATTTTAACCAGATGCTTTTGAGCAATGCAGAATTTTTGAGGCCTTTTGCAATAACGCTTACCAGAGATTCTGAAACTGCAAAAGACTTGTTTCAGGAGACGATGTTCCGTGCTTTGGCAAATAGGGAAAAATATAATGTTGGAACTAATATAAAAGCATGGCTTTATACAATCATGCGGAATATTTTTATTAATAATTACAGGCGCAAAGCAAAACAGAACACTGTTTTCGATAATAGTGCCAATGATTTTTTACTGGACTTTAACCAGGTTGCAACGGCTAACAATGCGATAGGCAATATAAACATGAAAGAGGTAAATGAAGCGATTTATAATCTTCCTGAAATTTTTAAAAATCCTTTCTTACTTTATTTTGACGGCTTTAAATACCAGGAAATTGCTGATATGCTTGACGAGCCGATTGGAACCATTAAAAGCCGTATTCACTTTGCCCGTAAATTACTTAAAGCTCATGTTGAAAGATTTTAAAATAACTTCAGTTCTTTTTGTTTAAGTTTAAAAATGGTGAAAAAAAGAGTTGCCATTATCGGCTCTGGTTTTGCTGGCTTGTCCGCAGCATGTTTTATGGCTAAAGCGGGATGGCAGGTTACAGTGCTTGAAAAACATAACATCCCCGGAGGCCGTGCAAGGCAAATGAAAGTAAAAGGATTTACCTTCGATATGGGACCAAGCTGGTATTGGATGCCGGATATATTTGAACATTTTTTTAATTCATTTGACAGAAAAGTGTCTGATTATTATTCGCTTCATCGCCTTGATCCTTCTTACAGGGTTTATTGGGGAAACAATGAAACGGATATTCCCGCCGACTACAACGGGTTTAAACAATTGTTCGAAGGGATTGAGCCCGGGAGTTCTGTACAATTGGATAAATTTTTAGAAGAAGCAGCCTATAAGTATAAAGTTGGTATGAACAAACTGGTATATAAACCAGGACTGTCGTTAACTGAATTTTTAGACTGGGATTTGGCCACCGGAATTTTTAGGCTGGATGTATTTAATTCAATAAAGACTCATGTAGGCAAATATTTCAAGCATCCTGCGCTTAAGCAATTAATGGAATTCCCGGTTTTATTTCTTGGAGCTTTGCCTGATAAAACCCCTGCTTTATACAGCCTTATGAATTACGCAGATATAATAGGTGGTACCTGGTATCCGGAAGGTGGAATGTACAGCATCGTTGAAGGTATGCACAAGCTGGCAACTGAATTGGGCGTTCAGTTTTATTTTAATCAGAATGTTACCGAAATTATCATTGAAAATAATGCCGCTAAAAAAGTGATTGCTGCATCTGCAAGTAATAATGCTAAAACATTAAACACTTATGAAACGGATGTGGTAATTGGCGGTGCAGATTATCACCATATTGAAAGCGCATTATTGCCCGAAACATATAGAAGTTACCCGGAAAGTTATTGGCAGAAACGTGTAATGGCTCCCGGATGCCTTATTTATTATGTAGGCCTTAATAAAAGGTTGACCAACATTCTTCACCATTCTTTGTTTTTTGATACGTCGTTTGAAGTGCATGGCAGAGAAATTTATGAAACAATGCAATGGCCAACAGATCCTTTATTTTATGTAAGTGCCACATCTGTAACAGACAGTACAGTTGCACCAGAGGGCTGCGAAAATTTATTTTTTCTTGTTCCTGTAGCAGCAGGTTTGGCAAATGATTCTGAAGAACTGCGTGAACGATATTTCGAAATGATTGTTACACGAATGGAAAAACGCATCGGGCAAAGTATAAAGGATAGTATTATCTATAAAAAAACCTATGCCCACAGTGATTTTGTATACGATTATAATGCATTTAAAGGGAATGCTTATGGTTTGGCGAACACTTTAACGCAAACTGCTGTTTTAAAGCCTGCCTGCCGCAGTAAAAAAGTAAATAACTTATTTTACACTGGCCAGTTAACCGTTCCGGGTCCTGGTGTTCCGCCAAGTTTAATAAGTGGTGAGGTGGTTGCAAATGAAGTGATTAAGGTATTTGGGAACTGATTGGGTTAAACACAAGGCCGTAGTTTTAAAACTGTATTTATATTTTCGCTTCGGTAAAAGCCCAACAATATTCTGAATGTACAAGTGAGTGACACAACCGCCGATGACCAAAATTTAAAATGCTGGTAACAAAAAACTGACCTATAAAAAATGATGAATCTTTTTAATGAAGTAAGTGAAGAATGTAGCCGGGCAACAACGCTGCGGTACAGTACTTCGTTTTCATCTGCCATAAAGCTGCTGCACAATGGCCTGCGGCCGCACATTCACAACATTTATGGTTTTGTACGCTTTGCCGATGAGATTGTTGATACTTTTCATGATTACAATAAAGCATTGTTGCTTGGCGAATTTAAACGCGAAACTTATCTGGCCATTGAGCGTAAGATTAGCCTTAACCCGATTCTGCACAGTTTTCAGTTAACGGTTAATCAATTTAAAATTAATCTTCAGCTTGTAGAGGCTTTTTTTAAAAGTATGGAGCTCGATTTAAGCAACAATAAATACGATACCGGTGGTTATGATGAATATATTTATGGCAGTGCAGAGGTAGTGGGGCTTATGTGCTTATATGTTTTTTGCGAAGGCGATGCGAAGCAATATGAAAATCTTAAACTCTATGCAAGGAGCCTTGGCGCGGCATTTCAAAAAGTAAATTTTTTGCGAGACATAAAAAATGATTTTGAGGGCTTAAACCGCACTTATTTCCCCGGATGTGATTTTAGAAATTTTACAAAGGCAGACAAAACCGCTATTGAAAAAGACATACAAAAAGATTTTGATCATGCATACAAAGGCATTTTGCAATTGCCATCAAAGGCAAAATTTGGCGTGTATGTTGCTTACAAATATTATGTATCGCTTTTTAAAAAAATAAAACGGCTGCCGCCTCAGAATATACTGGAAGAACGTGTTCGCATACCCAACTACGGCAAGGCGTTTATATTAGCTAAGGCAGGTTTACGAAGCCAGTTTAATATTTTATAAATTATTGACCGGGCATTTGTATTTCATGGCATCGGCTCTTGCGTCGCACTATTGTACTCAATAACTATTGGCAACACTTATAATGCAAATACAAAATAAATATCAACAGGCTGTATGCGAAACGGCGCATGCTAATCCTTATTTTTAACACATGGAACAAGTAATCCTGGTAAATGAGCATGACGAAGAAACGGGTACAATGGAAAAAATGGAAGCCCACGAAAAAGCATTGCTTCACCGAGCGATAAGTGTTTTTATTTTTAACAGTAAAGGCGAAATGCTGCTGCAGCAACGGGCCGCAAAAAAATATCACAGTGCTGGTTTGTGGACGAATGCCTGCTGCAGCCATCCACGCCCCGGCGAACCGGTTTTAGCAGCAGCGGAACGAAGACTGAAAGAAGAACTTGGTTTTAAAACGCAACTAAAAAAAGTATTCGAATTCACCTACAAAGCACCTTTCGATAATGGCCTGACAGAATATGAATTTGACCATGTATTCGCAGGCACCTATGATTCAGAAATTGTTCCCAACCCCGATGAAGTGCAGGATTACCGTTATCAATCTATGAACGATATTGAAACAAGTTTGCAAAAATATCCGGAACAATATTCAGCATGGTTTATTATTGCATTTCCACAAATAATGAATTGGGCAAAGCAACAATCTTCTAGTCAATAATCATTTGTAACTAACTTTCGCTTTTACCAATAGTTATGAAAACGCATTTACATGCAGCAGTGATTGGGAGTGGTGTAGCGGGTTTAGCCAGTGCAATTCGCCTTGCAGTGTTTGGGGTGCAGGTAAGCGTTTTCGAAAAAAATAGTTACCCCGGTGGCAAACTCAGCCACTTTGAAAAAAATAATTTTCTATTCGATGCAGGCCCAAGCTTGTTTACCCAACCTGATAATATTGAAGAACTTTTTAAGCTGGCCGGTGAAAACATAGATGAATATTTTCACTATAAACCTGTACCCATAGCCTGCAAATATTTTTATGAAGACGGCATTATAATAAATGCTTATACCGATGCAGAAAAGTTTTCTGAAGAGCTTTCGGTTAAACTGGAAGAGGACAAAAAAAGTGTTGGCCAATATCTTGCGCACTCAAAGAAATTATATAACAATGTTGCCTCGGTATTCCTTAATTATTCGCTACATAAATTAAAATCACTTTTTACTGCTCCGCTCGGTAAAGCCATTGCAGCAGTAAAGTGGAAACATCTTTTTAACAGTATGCATGAAGTGAACAGCTCCTACTTTAAGAATTCACATACAATACAGCTGTTTAACCGCTACGCTACTTACAATGGGAGTAATCCTTACAAAGCACCAGGCATGCTTTGCCTTATTCCCCATCTTGAATATAATGAAGGGATATTTTATCCAAAGGGAGGGATGATCAGTATTACGAATGCTTTATATCAACTGGCTTTAAAGAAAGGTGTCCGGTTTAACTTTAACCAGCCGGTACAAAAAATTATTATAGATCACGGCAAGGTAAAAGGTATTACAGTTGGCAATCAAAACGTAGATGCTGATATTGTAATCAGTAATATGGATGTTTACGGCACATACAAATATTTATTAAGCAATGAAACGAAATCAAAACAAGTATTAAAGCAGGAACGCAGCAGCAGTGCACTTGTTTTTTATTGGGGTATATCTGCCGAATTTTCGCAACTGGAACTGCACAATATTTTTTTCAGTGAAAATTATAAAGAAGAATTTGATCATTTATTTCTGCACAAAAAAATATTTAGCGATCCCACTGTTTACATCAATATCACCAGTAAATGCGAACCCGGCATGCAGGCTCCTGCAGGAAAAGAGAATTGGTTTGTAATGGTAAATGCTCCTGCTAATATTGGTCAGGACTGGGAAGCGTATAAGCAGCAATACAGGAGAAATATTATCGCTAAACTCAATCGTATTTTAAAAACAGATATTGAGCCACTAATAGAAACAGAAGAAGTGCTTGACCCCATTATGATTGAAGAAAAAACATCTTCTTATATGGGTTCGCTGTACGGCACCAGTTCTAATTCAAAAATGGCGGCGTTTCTTAGGCATCCTAATTTCAGCAAACAAATAAAAGGATTGTACTTTGCAGGGGGCAGTGTGCATCCAGGTGGTGGTATTCCTTTGTGTTTAAAAAGCGCAAAGATTTTAAGCGAAATACTTGCAAAGGATTTTAAAATAAAAACATAACTGCCAGTTCAGCGTTTCTGGCTGTTTATTGCTGAATAGAATCCAACCGTACAAGTGTGCGACGCAAGTAAAGCTTCATAGCAGCACTATTGCCGGGCAAAAAATAATCATTACGAATCAATAGCAAGTGGTCTCTTATAAACAAAAAAACAATATTGCGCTATTTATAGCTTTGCTCTTTCACGTAAGCGGCGCAATTGGTATTTTGTTTACGCCTTATAAAGAATGGTTTATCAGCAATACACCGCTCAACCTGTTACTTATGGCGGTTTTGCTGCTGTTTACACAACGGCAAAAAAATATTCCTTTTTATATTTTCATAACATTATGTTTTGGTACCGGAATGCTTACTGAAGCAATTGGTGTTAATACCGGCAGCCTTTTTGGCAATTATCAATATGGAGAAGTGTTGGGTAAAAAGGTAGTTGGTGTACCGCTGTTAATTGGCATTAACTGGTTTGTAATAATGTTTTGCACCGGTAATATTGTGCATCAGCTTAGTGAATGGATCTTTAAAAAAATGCCGCAGGATGCACAGCCTTCCACCAAAATAAAACTATTTTCTTTTATTACCGATACAGCCATGCTTGCCACATTATTCGACTGGATAATGGAACCATCGGCTCAGCAACTTGGTTTTTGGAAATGGCTGCCCAATGGCGAAATACCCTTGTACAATTATCTCTGCTGGTTTATAATCAGTGCCGCACTATTAACAGTTTTCCGTTTTCTGAAATTCGATAAAGACAACCAATTCGCTGTACATTTGTTTATTATACAGTTGTTGTTTTTTTTAGTAATGCAAACATTTTTATGAGCCTGATTATTTATATACTTATTGCATTTGCTGTGTTCATTGTAATGGAGCCTGTTACATGGCTTACACACAAATATGTAATGCATGGTTTTCTCTGGTACCTGCACGAAGACCATCACAAACCGGGTAAAGGTTTCTTTGAAAAGAACGATGCATTTTTTCTAATATTCGCCATACCAAGCTGGCTGTGTATTATGCTGGGCAGTATGCATCAAAACTATATTTCTGTAAGTATTGGTGCAGGCATTGCCATGTATGGATTTGCATATTTTTTGGTACACGAAATTATTATTCACCAGCGTTTCAAACTATTTACCAAAAGTAATAACCGGTATATAAAGGCCATTCGATGGGCGCATAAAATGCATCATAAACATTTAGAGAAAGAAGAAGGCGAAAGTTTTGGCATGCTTATTATTGCAAAGAAATACTGGGATAAAGTAAAACGCGATGAAGCAATAAAGAAGAATTTTTTGGAGCCCAACTGAAGGATAAGTATGAACCTTTAGTTGCGTCGCACACTGGTACGTTCTGTATATATCTCAGCAAAAAAGCGCCATTACAGGCATAAAGTCTGTGATGGCGCTTTTGTATTTTAAGCACTTCAGTTTTCGATAGTACAAGAGTGCGACGCAAGAGACGATGCCAAATGCTATACAGTATGGCTCAAAGAAACTGTATTGAAAATCGTTAACCCGGAATTGCAAATCTTAAATAACTTAATACCCTCTTACATTTTTGCCTTCGTAATAATTGATGAACGCTTTGTTTACAACACGGTTGCCACCCGGGGTTGGATAGTTGCCTGTAAAATACCAGTCGCCGGTATTTGTAGGGCAACATTCGTGCAGGTCTTCGATGGTTTGATAAATTACTTCCACCGGAAGTGTGACTTCTTTTGGTGTAATTAGCTGCGCAATTTTATTGGAGATTTCTTCGGTGGTAAATGGTTTATATATCTGTCGCACCACGTTCTCTGTATGCGAAAGATTGTTGTGTTGTAACTCTTTTATTTTCTCGTAAGTGCATTTGAGCACGTCTTCCATGCCTTTTTCTTTAAGCAATTCTATGGCGGCTTTAAAGGCAATAAAATCGCCAAGTTTGCTCATGTCAATTCCGTAACAATCGGGATAGCGTATCTGCGGTGCAGAAGATACTACAATAATCTTTTTTGGTTTTAGCCGGGCAAGCATACGCACAATACTTTCTTTTAAAGTAGTGCCACGTACAATACTGTCGTCAATAACAACCAAAGTGTCTTCATCTTTCTTTACTGTACCATAGGTAATGTCGTACACGTGCTGCACCATTTCATTGCGGCTGCTGTCTTCTGTAATAAACGTGCGCAGTTTTACATCTTTAATGGCAATCTTCTCCTGCCGGATTTTACGGTTGATCATCTCCTGCAACTTCTCTTCGGTTACATCGCTGCCCCAGCTTAATATGCGTTGAATCTTTATCTGGTTAAGGTAATTTTCCATGCCTTTAACCAACCCATAAAAAGCAACTTCTGCTGTATTGGGAATATAAGAGAAAATCGTATTCTTTAAACTGTAATCAACAGACTCCAGTACCGCTTTGCTCAGGTGGTTTCCGAGTGCGATTCTTTCACGGTAAATTTTTTCATCACTGCCGCGGCTGAAATAAATGCGTTCAAAACTACAGGCCCTTCTTTCTTTGGGTTCCTGTATTTGTTCCACTTTATAATTACCATCGTTATCTACGATCAATGCATGAGCGGGCATTAGTTCAAGCACTTCATTTTCGCCAACATTAAACGCAGTTCTTATTGATGCGCGTTCACTTGCAGCAACAATAACCTCATCATCAATATAATAATATGCAGGGCGAATGCCATGTGCATCACGCATTACAAAACCGCAGCCATTACCAACCAATCCTCCAACGGTATAACCGCCATCGAACAACGGCACAGCTTTTTTTAGGACTGATGCTATGTCTGCAGCGTTCGGGGTTTTTTCATCTTCAGCAGAAAGGAAATGGTGCACCACTTCCATCATTGCAGCAAGATCGCTTTGCTTTTGAAATACGCCCGGCTCGATATTGGTGAGTGCAAAAAGTTCTTCAGTATTTACCAGGTTAAAATTACCGGCAAGGGCAAGATTTTTTCCTGGCATTAAATCCCTTTTGATAAAAGGGTGACAAAATTCTACATTGTTTTTTCCTTGTGTTCCATACCTTAAATGTCCTAACAACAGTTCACCCAAAAAAGGAACATGACCTTTCATAAGGCCGGGATGTTGCATGATATCGGGCTGATATTTTTCCAGTTCTTTTATTTCCTCACCAATTTTAAAAAAAATATCCGCAATTGGTTGCGGAGCATTACTGCGTGTACGGTGCAGAAAAGGGTGACCGGGTTCAACATTTAGTTTTACAGTTGCAATACCGGCACCATCCTGGCCACGGTTGTGCTGCTTTTCCATCAAAAGGTACAGCTTATTAAGGCCATACATTACTGTACCATATTTTTGCAGGTAATAAGAAAAAGGCTTTCGCAGCCGGATAAAAGCCAGACCGCATTCGTGTTTTATTTCGTCGCTCATGATGGAGTTATGAAAAGAAGGCGCAAATGTATGATAGTTACCTGTAAAAAAGTTATTTAAACTGCAGGTTGCATTTCGGGGGCAAGACTTTCGGCAAGCCACAAATATTCGCTTACAAAAACATCTACATTTTTCAAAAAGTTTTCATCGAGTAAATTGCCTTCTGCGTCAAATTTTTTATCAACCGTTGGTGTTATCAGCATTTGGGGCGAACCAATTCCAAATAATGCATTAATTAAAAGCTGCATCTGCTGGCTTGCACGCATACCGCCCATAATACCCGGCGATGCAGTTACAATACCAAATGTTTTATGCGATTGTTTTGGAAAATGATCGAATAAGTTTTTTAGGGCCGATGTGTAACTGCCATTGTATTCCGGCGATACCATAATAAAGCCATTGGCATCAAACATCCGTTTTGCAAGGGGTTTCAGTTTTTCGGGTGTCCTGTCAACACTGCTGAAAACTTCCTGCTGCATCAGCGGGAAAGCCCATTCACGAACATCAATAATATTTACATTGTGTTCTGTTTTTTCGCTCATATATTTCTGCAGAAACAGCGCCACACGATACGTTACACTTTCTTTTCTGGGGCTCGCTGCTATAATTTCTATGTTCATACTATTTTATTTAATTTTTAGCCGTGCAATTGAATAAGCATGAAGCTTTAGTTGCGTCGCACTCTTCTACGTTCTGATTATATTTCGGCAAATCATACATTCCAAACCGCTACTGATTTATTGGTACTTCAATAACAATAAAATCGCTTTCCTGTTCAGTTTGCAAAGTTATACTTCCCGTTTCCCAAAAACCTATACCATCTCTTTTACCGATTGTTTCATTATTTGCTTGTAAACTTCCCTGCATTACAAATACGTAAACGCATTTATTAAGCGGGTTAAAGCTGTATTCGATGGTTTCACCTGCATCAAACCAACCAAGGCTGAGTTTTGCATTCTGGTTAATCCAGCAATGTTCCTGGCCTTCTTCGTAGCTTACAACTGTTTGCAATTTATTTTTTCGTGTTTCTTTTGGAAAATTCCTTCTTTGATAACGCGGAGCAATGTTCTGTTGCTTAGGTTCTATCCAAATCTGTAAAAAGTTTACATCTTCATCGCCAATGTTATATTCTTCGTGTCGCAGGCCGGTGCCCGCACTCATAATTTGCACCCAGTCTTTTTCTACCACATCGCTATAGCCCATTGAATCTTTATGATTCATTTTGCCAGCCAGCAACACACTGATGATCTCCATATTTACATGCGGGTGTAAACCAAAACCGCCTCCCGGTTTAACGATATCATCATTAAAGGTTTTTAGTAAACCAAACCCATTTTTTACAGGATTGTAATACGAAGAGAAACTAAAAGAAAATTTGCTGATGAGCCAGCCAATATCTTTGGTTCCTCTTTCTGATGCGCGGTGTATAATGTGTTGCATAAGCCCCTGTCCCCTGAAGGGGAAGTATTTATGGTTAAAAAATATTATTACTGATTAAAATTATAACCGGATTTTGTTGACCAATGATATGAACGTTCAAAAGTGCGACGCAACAAAAGCCTCATACCTGTTCTCTGCCCGGCTAAAAAAAATATTATTTACGCATCTTCCAGCACACCAAATTTACCGTTGTTAAAATCTTCTATTGCCTGGTTTATTTCCTCGGGCCTGTTCATTACAAAAGGGCCATACTGAACTACCGGCTCATCAATCGGTTCGCCATCAAGCACAATAAACTGTGTGTCCTCATTTGCTATAACTGCAATCTCTTCTCCCTTGTGATTGAATAAAATAAAGTCATTTTCCTTTGCTGTTTCGTTGCCATTGATAAGCAATTCGCCATTTGTAATTAAGAAGCCAGTGTTGCTACCGGCAGGTAAATCAAATGTTGCTTTACCATTTTTATTCAGCTGCACACGATACATATTAATCGGCGTAAATGTTGAAGCCGGGCCTTTTTTATTTTGATAGCTTCCGGCTATAACATGCACTGTGCCTGCGTTTTCGGGCAACTCAACTTTTGGTATTTGTGCGCTGGTTATCGTTTGATATTTTGGCGTACTCATCTTAACCGCCTTTGGAAGATTTACCCATAACTGCAACATTTGCATGTTGCCACCCTTGGCTGCAAAGTTTTCTTCGTGGTATTCTTTGTGCAACACACCGCTTGCAGCAGTCATCCATTGCACATCGCCAGGACCAATAATACCACTGTTTCCACCGCTATCGTGATGTGCAACATAACCATCTAATGCCAACGTTACTGTTTCAAAACCCCGGTGCGGATGCACACCCACACCACGTTTATTTTTAGTGGGTGAATAATAGAATGGTGGGTGATAATCCAGCAAAATGAACGGACTTATTTTGCGTCCGAACTTATTGCCATTCGGAAAATAATTAGCCACCCTGAAGCCATCACCCACCATGTGGAATGCTGACGACTTAAATATGCCTTCAACTTCCTTCGTCATAAAAACGCTCCTTTTTTACTAGGCTTGTTTTGTCATTTGTACGTTTAGTGCAAGTTTTACTTCCTCGCTTAGTAGAATGCCACCGGTTTCTGTAGCTGCATTCCAGGATAAACCAAAATCTTTCCTGTTTATTTTTCCTGTAATCTCAAAACCAGCTTTTACCTGCCCCCATGGATCGTTAACTGTGCCTTCATAACTCACATTTAAAGCAACAGTTTTTGTAACATCGCGTATAGTTAAGTTGCCTGTAAGTTTGTAATTTTCATCATCGTTTTTTTCGAAGCTTGTTGATTCGAAAGTAAGTTTCGGAAATTTTTCCGCACTGAAAAAATCGTCTGATTTTAAATGACCGTCTCTCTGTTCACTGTTTGTAGTTATGCTGTCAATATCTGCTTCAAAAGAAATTTTTGCATCGGTAAAATCTTCTTTATCTGCTGTTAATGTTGCATCAAATTTTGAAAAACTACCTGTCACTGTTGTGATCATCAGGTGCTTTACTTTAAAATGAATCTCTGAATGTGCCGGATCAATTTTGTACGTTGCCATTTTGTTGTTGATTTTAATTGTGAATATTTATTATTTATTTCGATAGTTTTATTTGAATGTATATACATGTATATAATCAAAAAAATTAAATTTCCTTTTCTCTTATTTTTTCTAAAAGATTATTTAGCAAAGCTGCATTTTCCTCATCCATTACAACTGCTTCCTCAAATAATGTATTTACCTTATTCGTGGTGATCTCCAGGATATTAATTCCAGCTTGCGTTAAAGTAATTACTGTTTCCCGCTTATCGGTTGCAGATGAGCTGCGTTTAACCAGTTTCTTAATTTCAAGACGGTCTATAATCCTTGGTACATTTGAGTTTTTCTCAATCATCCTGCATGCAATCTCCCTTACACAAACCTGGTCAGGATACCTGCCTTTTAAAATCCTTAGTACGTTGTATTGCTCATGCGTTAAACCAAACTCCTTTAATTCCCTGCTCATAATGGTTTTTAACCACCATGCAGTGTACAATATATTTAATACAGCTTTATGCACATCATTTTTAAATTTATTACTTTTAATGGCTTGCTCTAATTTCACAATGCAAATGTATGTACATACATCTAATTCGCCAAATTTCCGCATAAAAATAGTTTGTTAAAGAAAATTATGTAGCCGGCTTAAGAACATGAATGAAGCTTTTGTTGTGTCACTCCCTTGTACGTCTGAAGCTATATTCAGCAGTTTTAATGCGAGCTATATTACTGTACATGAAGTCTCGTCAAAACAGTTTTGTTATAAAACTGTAGGTTCATTACCCGGAACGAAGTACATAAAATCCACATGTGCTGCTCAACTTAAACAATAACTTAATGTTTTACCCAAAGCTGGTCAGCAATTACAAATTCGTAGCTTAGTGCTTTATGAAACGACATATTTTCTTCTTGCTGTTTATATTTTCACTGCAACATCTTAGTGCACAGCAGCAAAACAAAACTCCGGTATATTTTCAATTTGCTTCTCAGCAAAACAGGGCAAAACTTTATAAAAAATATATTGATACCACAATCCGCCAATCATTATCAGAACCGCTTACCGATAGTACAGAAGGTGAATGGAACGAAGCATTCTGGGCAATGGAATTCATCGTATATAAAAATGATTTCAGCAAGAAAAAATTAACTAAGGCCTGGCAAAAGGCCAATAACCTTTCTGAATATTTTCAAAAAAACCTGCTCGAAGTTTCTTATGCGTTATACCCGGTTGAATTTAAAAAATATGCTGCCGGTCTTTTGTCTATAACCGGTTCAGCGCCTGTTTTTGTAAGGTGTGCAGAATACCTGCTGCGGGCAGACCCTGGATCAACTGCATCGATCCAAAACCTTATTCAAACAAAATATAAAGACAGCGATTACCCTGGAGTCAGTATTCTTCGAAACAGGCTTGCATCGCTTAATAAGGTAAATTCTTTACCACCATTAAAAGATATTTTCAGTAAAGACTTTTTAAAGAATCAAACCGTTATTTATAGCCTGCAGCGAAAGAACCGTGATTATCCCGGGCTTGTTATAATACGCCAGCCCAATGGAAAATTTGTAAGGAATAAAGATGGAAGTATCTTCCATGTATCGCAACTGGCAAGGGCTGTAACAAATTACCCTTTTTATATTACCAATGGTAATACACCTCAGGGAATTTTCAGGTGGTCAGGGTTTGATGTATCAAAGCTTAGTTTTATTGGCCCGACACCTAACCTACAACTTACGCTTCCAATTGAAGCAAAACCATCTGTTTTCTTTAGTGATAGCAGTTTAGTTAATGTAGTATGGCAAAAAAATATGTATGCTTCTATGCTGCCATCTTCATGGAAAAATTTTGAAGGCATTTACGAAAGCTTTTATGCAGGAATGATGGGCCGCAATGAAATAATTATGCATGGTACTACTGTTGATCCTGCTTATTATAAAGGCCAGTTGTATTACCCACAAACACCTTCGCTGGGTTGCTTATGCAGTTATGAAGAATGGAACAATAAAGGCGAACGTGTAAAAAGCAATCAGCAGCAAATAGTTGATGTGCTTGATGAAATTGACAGCAGCAATGGCTATGTTGTTGTGATAGAATTAAACGATCTAAAAAAAGCAGTAAACATTGCAGATGTTCAGAAATTTTTACGATAACAAATTTGATTATTGCAATTATAACCAATACCAGTTTTTGAAAGTAGCGGCAATACTGCACATGATCGCTCAATAGAATTACTGCAGCACAAGAGTGCGACGCAACAAAAGCTTCATAATTATTCTTCAGCATGGCTCAAAAAAATATTTCATCTTACCTTGTGCAACGATTTAAGAATAAAAATCTTCTTTAAAAATTTATGGCGGCAACTCCACTGGCAGAACGTATGCGCCCCGCAACACTCGATGAACTTGTAGGGCAGGAACACCTTACGGGCAAAGGCAGTATTTTGCGAACCGCAATTGAGAATGGCAACATTCCTTCAATCATTTTCTGGGGGCCACCCGGTGTTGGTAAAACAACCATCGCCAACATTATTGCAAACATTTTACAGGTTACATTTTATCAGTTAAGTGCCATAAGCAGTGGTGTAAAAGATGTACGCGAAATAATTGAACAGGCAAAACAACAGGCAAGGGTTATTTTATTTATCGATGAAATCCACCGCTTTAATAAAGGCCAGCAGGATGCATTGCTGGGCGCTGTTGAAAAAGGAATTATTACATTGATCGGCGCTACAACAGAGAACCCTTCGTTTGAAGTAAATTCTGCATTGTTGAGCCGTTGCCAGGTGTATGTTTTAAAACCACTAAACGAAAAAGATCTTATAACGCTGTTGCAGCAGGCGTTACAGAAAGATGAAATATTACGGCAATATAAAATTGATCTTAAAGAAACAGCGGCGCTCATCAATATTTCCGGCGGCGACGCAAGAAAATTATTGAACCTGCTGGAACTTGTTGTAACAGCATCATCAAAAAAAGAAATTACAATCACAGATGATTATGTAATGAATGTTGCACAGAAAAGAATTGCCATTTATGATAAGCAGGGCGAGCAGCATTACGATATTATTTCTGCATTTATAAAAAGCATGCGGGGCAGTGATCCCAATGCTGCCATGTATTGGCTTACACGAATGGTTGAAGCCGGTGAAGATGTAAAATTTATCGCACGCCGCATGTTGATTCTCGCAAGTGAAGACATTGGAAACGCCAACCCAAACGCTTTGCTGCTGGCCAATGCAACCTTTGATGCAGTGAATAAAATCGGTTATCCAGAAGCAATGATCATTCTTTCGCAGTGCGCTATTTATCTTGCATCGAGCGCAAAAAGCAATGCCGTTGTTGAGGCAATTGGCGCTGCATCTACCGCAGTAAAACAGCATGGCGATCTGCCTGTGCCGCTGCACATCCGCAATGCACCAACACGTCTAATGAAAGAGATGGATTATGGCAAAGGCTATAAATACAGCCACGCATTCGAGGGCAATTTTTCTGAGCAGGAATATCTTCCCGAAAAGATTAGTGGCGCTAAATTCTACAACCCTGGAAAGAATGCACGGGAAGAAGAACTGCGCAAATTTCTGCGCAGTTTATGGAAAGAAAAATATGGTTATTGAAATAATTATTGGCCGTGCATCGGTAATTCTGTGAAGCATTGTTGCGTCGCACATTTGTACGTTCGGATATGCTGTTCAGCAATTGGTGCAACCCGCTACTGTATTCCACCAAAGAGCAAAGGAAAAAATTGGCCCTCCATTTTTGCACCTTTTTGCACAGGAGGAACGCCCTGTAACAATTCATCGTCAGTATCGCTTACAACACCATCTGCAAAAGCATTGATTACAAATGCCCGCCTGGGATTTGAAGAAGTATTTTCACCGGAACCATGCAACGTAAGAGAATGATGAAAGATGGCTTCTCCTGCTTTTGTTTCAACGGGTATGGGCTTAAACTGCTGCTTTTGTTCATCAGATAAATAATCCATAATACCCATCATGTTACCGGCAAGATCGGGTTTATCAAGCAAGCCCCAGCGCTGGCTTCCGGGCACATATTGCAGGCAGCCGTTTGCAGCAGTAGAATCGTCGAGGCCGCACCAACAAGTTAGATGCGCAACGGGTTTGGTTCGTGTCCAGTAAGAATAATCCTGGTGCCACGCAACAACACCCCCTTTTTTTGGTGGTTTACAAAAAAGCTGGTCGTGCCAAAAGCGCACCGGCGTATTGCCCAGCAACTGACTCGCAGCAACAAGAAAACGCGGGTTCCATAAAACATCGTGCAAGCCCGGCGTTATACGCCAGGCACCCAATGCATGAAATAATATGGTTGAAGGGTCGCTAGATTCATTACTGTGAAATTCATGAAACAAGTGGTGCCCGGGATGCTGCGGATCGGCGAGTTGCGCAATTTCATTTCTTATGATTTCTATCTGCTTTTCATCAAGCATTTTTATACCGCTTAAATAACCATTTTCTTTAAAAAAGGCCACCTGTTCATCAGTCAGTTTATACTGTTCCCATGCTTCCTTTGTTGCGGGCCATTGAAATAAACCGGTTATTAATTCATGAACACTGCTAAGATCTTTGTATGGCATGTTGCAATAGTTTTATTAAAATTAAAACATTTGCCATGTTGGTGAATGCTCAGATGAATTTATTTTCAAAAAACACGTAAGCTCAAAGGCTTTTTAAAAATGATTTATGCAAATACCAGCAGTATTTTTCATGGTATCGTCCCTTGCGTCGCAATCCGTTCATCTGTTGTAAAAATGGCATCGTTCCGCTTCCTCCGCAGTGTTGCAAATAAAATCAAAACAGCTTTCTGGCATATTAACGAGGGCAATAGTTAGGGCACGTTGTTGCACAATGTTCAATAAAGAACAGAACGTACAAGTGAGTGACACAACCGGGTTCTATAGTAGCAGCATAGTTCGGCTACGCTCACAACTTGGGGGCATAATAAAAATTAAAGACTTAAATAATGTTGCCAATAATACGCTGTAACATGAATATGGTACAAATGAATAGTTAGTTACCACACATATACCATACAAGTAGTATTGTGTGGGGCAAGACAGCAAAGGAACTTTGACCTGTAAAAATCTTTGTATCATTTTAAAAATCAACGTCATGAAAAATTTATTAACTTTTATTGGTTTGCTGCTGTTAAACTTTGCAAACGGGCAGTATTTTCAGCAGCGGTTTAACCTGGATTATGCCACCCCTAATTTAAGAAACGAACGCGACAACAGCGGCATCAGAACAAGGGATAACTATATGGCGGGTAACCCATTGCTGCACTACTATGTGGGTATTGGAACATCGTATAACAATACAGCACTCCCTGCCCCAGACAATGTAGCCGACCGTATGCGTTTTCAGCAATTGAATAATACCGGTGTCGGTGTAATTACCAACATTGGTTACCAATTTGCCGATGCAGGTGCGGCAGCCTGGTACCATTCTTATGGCAACAGCATTGCTGAAGTATTGAATGCAACCAATACCGGTGGATATGTTACCGTGGGTACGGTTACCAATAACACCATAACCGGCGCTGCTGCAATACTGGGCAACAGCGATGCATTGTTTACACAGTTAGATGCAGCAGGAAATGTAATCAGTGCCATGCGTTACGATATTAATGGTGGGCAAGACCAGGCATGGTGCATTAGAAAGTCTGCTATAATTGTAAACGGCCTTCCTACATGGGTCCTTTGCGGCCAGTCTAAAAAAACGGCAAATAATACAGACTGTTTTGTGGCACGTGTTTTTGCCAATGGCACCCCTGTATGGTTTAACCGGTATAATTTCGACCCCGGTGGTGCGCCATTTAATTCAGCGCACAATATTGCCAAACAACTTTGCGAAGACGTAGCCGGAAATATCTATGTGGCAGGTACTTTACAAGATGCAGGTGCAGTTAACATTGATGGGCTTGCCTTCAGGTTAACACCAGCAGGTGCAGTGGTTTGGGCAAACAATTACAATATAGCTCCGGATGACGAATTCCAGGCTATTCGTTTGTCCTTCGATGGCAATATAGTGCTTGGCGGCTTTACTAATTTTGGTGTTGTTGCACCAGCAACACACAATATGCTGATTACAAAACTATTTGCTGCCAATGGTGCCATTATGTTTCAGAATGTATTAAGGGCACGTATCGGAGCTAATGTTTATACCAGCAGGTGCTACGATATTATTGAAAGCCTGGCAGGCGGCGCAGTTCAATATTTTCTTGCGGGGCCTTTTATAAGAGGGGCAGCCACTTACGAAATGATGTACAGGGTAGGCGGCGGCGGAGTTGGCATCAGTTGGTACCGCTATAACCGTATGAACTATAATTTAGGGTTTGGCTTGGATGATGTGAACACAGCGGCATTTGCTGGTGTAGCGTATTTCTCTTCCATGCGCAACCCGGCAACACCAGGTTTCAGCGACACGCACATTATGAAAACAGATTACTTAGGCAGAACCTGTAATTTCTGTGCATCCAACGCACCATTCGATCTTCCGTTACAAATGCAGGTATTTCAACGCCAGTGGCTACAGGTGCAAACAGGCCAGCCACGCCAGCTTGTTGCGGCACTTTATAAATACAACAATATACTTATCTGTAATGTGCCTGTTGTTGCATGTGCTGTTGCAACAACTGTATCAGACGAGGAAGCAGACGAAGCAGTTGCCGCTACTGCAAAAGCTACAGGTATTGCAATCTTTCCCAATCCTGCAGTTAATACAGTTAAAGTGCAATTCAATGCGCTGCCTGCAGGCGAATATCAAATTGCTTTAACAAATATGGCGGGCAGAACAGTAATGCAAAAAAACAATGTATATACCAGCGGGTCTTCATTTACAGACTTAGATATTTCAGCAATTACTCCGGGCATCTATATGCTTACAGTAAGGCGCGGAACTTTAGTATTACAGCAAAAACTGGTAAAGCAATAATTGCGGCAACGCTATAAAAAATACCTGAATGAGCAACACTTTTGTGTTGCTCATTTTATTTGTAGCAATCGTTAATAAATATTTTTTATGAGCCGGGCATAAGATCATCAATGAAGCTTTACTTGCCACGCTCGTTTCACAGTTCCTCTTTTATGGCAACATTTAAGCGAAGCCTGGCGACAGTAGAATACATCTGTACCTGGCCCGGTACAAAAAATCTCACTTATCTTTATTTTAAATATTCCATGATGAAAAAATTCATTTCGCTTTTACTGATGCTTTGCCTGTTTAACATGCATGTATTTGCACAAAAAACTTTTGATAAACACCCCAATACTTCGGGCAAGGGCTGGAGCAATCTTTTTAACGATAGTATTACCAATGCCATTTACCCGCAGGGCGTATGGAGCATAACAGACGGCGTAATTACTGCCTCAAAAGATGAAGCACTCTGGAGTGAGAAAGAATACGACAATTTTATTCTTGATCTTGAATTTAAAAATGCGTCAGGCACCAACAGCGGTGTAATTGTGCATGCAACAGAAACAAAAGAGTGGATACCACATTCCGTAGAAATACAGATTGCGGATGACTACTCTGAGGAATGGTCGAAAGCAACGCCAAGCTGGCAATGCGCCGCCATCTTTGGCCATCAGCCTGCAACTAAACGTACAGTAAAACCAGCAGGTGAATGGAACCATTATACCATTACCTGTAAGGGTAAAAAAATATGGATCGTTTTGAACGGCGAACTGGTGAATGTGTGCGATATGAGTTTGTTTACATCTGCTAAAACAAACCCGGATGGAACCGAAGTACCTTCATGGCTCCCCAACCCCATGTCGTCGCTGGGGCTGCATGGCCATATTGGTTTCCAGGGCAAGCATGCGGGTGCGCCTATTTATTTCAGGAATATTAAAATAAAAGAATTGAAATAATCATTCATGAATGCATTGACCATAACATTGATTCAAACGAATCTTTATTGGGAAAATAAAGAAGCAAACCTTGCCATGCTGGAGAAAAAGATCATGGCGATAGCTGAGAAAACAGAGATAATCATATTACCGGAAATGTTTAGTACCGGCTTTAGTATGAAACCGGAATTGCTTGCTGAAACGATGGATGGTAATACAGTTGTATGGCTGCGGCAAATAGCAACAGCAAAGCGCGTAATACTCACAGGAAGTTTGATTATTGAAGAACAGGGCAATTTTTATAACCGTCTGGTGTGGATGTTACCCAACGGCGAATATGGCTATTATGATAAACGCCATTTATTTGCTTACGCTAATGAAGACCAGCATTATACACCAGGTAATAAAAGATTAATTGCTTCGGTAAAAGGCTGGAAAATAAATTTGCTGATCTGCTACGACCTGCGGTTCCCCGTTTGGGCAAGGCAACAATCGCAGGAAGCACCAGAATATGATTTGCTGGTGTATGTAGCCAACTGGCCGGAACGACGCATACATGCCTGGAAAACTTTATTACAGGCAAGGGCTATAGAAAATCAATGTTATGTTGCAGGCGTAAACAGGGTAGGCAGCGATGGTAATGATATTTTTTATCCCGGAGAAAGTATGGTAGTTAACGCTACAGGTGAAGTACAATATCATAAAACAAATGATGAAGATATTTTCACCATTACTTTGCAAAAAGATTCGCTTGACGAAGTAAGGACAAGGTTTCCATTCTGGAAAGATGCAGATGCATTCACTATTATTAACGAATAGCAAATGATATATAAAGCTGCCAAAGTTTTTACAGGCCATGAAATATTGCAGTATCATGCAGTGGCTGTAAGCAATGGCGTAATTGAAAGTGTGTTTCCCGCTAATGAATTGAGCGAAAAACAAACAGTAACCGATTTTGGCGATGTAATAATTGCACCTGCTTATATTGACATTCAGTTGTATGGCGCACACGGAAGATTGCTGGCTGTGTACCCGGATGCTGCGACCGTGAAAGCAATTGTAAATTATTGCACAGCAGGTGGCGCAACACATTGCATACCCACTGTTGCAACCAATCCTTACGAAACCATATTTCAGTGTATTGATGCAATAAAAAGTTATTGGGCGCAAGGCGGCAAAGGTGTATTAGGCTTGCATGTTGAAGGCCCGTGGATCAATCCCGAAAAACGCGGTGCACACAGAACTGAATGGATCTTCTCGCCAACAATTGAACAGACAAAGCAATTGCTTGATTATGGAAAAGATGTAATAAAAATAATCACCATTGCACCCGAATGTTGTTCGCAGGAAGTAACCAATTTAATTCACTCATACAATATCGTAGTTTCTGCCGGCCACTCTAATGCAACATATAACCAGGCAACAAATTTCTTTGATAAAGGAATTCATACCGCCACACATTTATACAATGCTATGAGTGCATTGCAGCATCGTGCACCGGGAATGGTTGGCGCTGTATTTAATAATGAAAAAGTTCGTTGCAGCATTGTACCCGATGGCCATCACGTAGATTTTGCAGCAATAAAAATTGCAAAAAAAATAATGGGCGAAAGATTATTTGCCATAACTGATGCTGTTACCGAAACAACTAAAGGTTATTACAGGCACACACTGGAAAAAGATAAATATACTTCCAACGGCATATTAAGCGGTTCTGCGTTAACCATGCATAAATGTTTCCTCAATTTTGTGCAGCATTGCGATATTGAAGTTGAAGAGGCACTGCGAATGTGCAGCCTGTATCCGGCCACTGTAATGCATTTGCAGAAAGAGCTTGGCATGATAAAAGAAAATTATAAGGCAGATATGGTGGTTATAAACAATGATCTTGAGCTGATAAAAGTAATTGTGAGTTAAGTAATTTTTTTGCCTTCATGCCAAAACTCAGTGAAGGTATGAGCCCAACTAAAGAATATTTATTGAAGCTTTGGTTGCGTCGCACTCTTGTACGTTCAACTTTAATTCGGCTATGGCTTCAGGTAAACAATTCCGCTGCAATGCCATCTGCAAATAATTTTCCTTTTTTTGTAAGAATAAGGTGTTGATCTTTTTCAAGTATCATTCCTTCAGTCAAATACTTTTTTGATGCAAGCATTATTTTGTCCGTAGTGCCTGCTCCCCATTTTGCAATTACAAATTGCAGTGAAAGCCCTTCCATTGTTCGTAACGATGTCATAATATATTCATTCAATTGTTGGGTTGTGGTAAGTACTTCTTTTTCGAATGGTACCGTATTCTGTTCAATACTTTTTAAATACAAAGTATTGTTGGCAACATTCCATTGCCTGCTGCTGCCATCAAAAGAATGTGCCGATGGTCCTAAACCCAGGTATTGCTTGCCTTGCCAGTAACTGCTGTTGTGCCTGCTTCTGTGGCCAGGTTTTGCAAAGTTGGATATTTCGTAATGCTCATATCCCGCTTCTTCTGTCCATTGCATCAACAGTTCGAACTGCCTGCTTTGTGTACCTGCATCAACATTTTCTATTTTCTGCTGGGCGATCATTTTCTCCAAAGCTGTTTTTGGTTCTACCGTTAAAGCATAACAGGAGATATGTGGAATGTGCAGCGAAACAGCAGTTTCAAAATTCTGTTGCCATTTTTCATCGCTTAAGGTTGGTGTTCCATAAATGAGATCAATGGTAATATTTGTAAAACCATTTGCCCGTGCCAGTTTTATACATTGTAAAGCCTGGCTGGTGTTGTGTGCACGGTTCATCCATTGCAAATCTTCATCAAAAAAAGATTGTACTCCAATGCTCAAGCGGTTTATACCAATTGCTTTCCATTGCTGCAAACTTTTTTCATTAATGTCATCGGGGTTGGCCTCTAAAGTAATTTCTGGATTTGCATCAAATGAGAATAATTCTTGTACTTTATCAAGTATTGCTTTTAAATTTTCACCGGAAAGTAAAGATGGTGTGCCACCACCAAAATAAATAGTATCTATTTTTTCGTTTATATAGGTACGCTGTAGTAATACTTCTTTACAAATGGCGTAAACCATTTCATCTTTTTGTTTTACAGATATGGAAAAATGAAAATTGCAGTAATGGCAGGCTCTCCTGCAAAAAGGGATATGAATATAAATACCTGCCATAATATGCTGAACTTTTATAAACTTGCCAAACAGTAAGATGACAAAAATAATTGAATACAGGTTGTGGGTACTACTTATGTTTTGTTTTTTGTGCATACATACCAATGCACAAAAAGAATGTAAGCTGAATATTATACCTGTTAGTGATAGCGCCGGAACAATCAATGCACTCCATCTTTCTACTTCGTTTGCCAGCAAGGCAAAATGTATAGAATATGTGCAGTTGTTGCCTTCTTTGCTAACTACAAAAGGTTATATAAGCGCTTCAACAGATTCTGTTTGGGAAGATTCAACATCTGTAAGTTTGATTTTATTTATTGGTAAAAAATATGAATGGGACAGCCTTCGTGTTTCTTCCACTGACTGGCCCCTGCTAAACCAGTTAGGTTATTATCAATCATCTTTTAACAGTAAGCCATTTGACCAGCAAAAAGTAACTGTAGCGTATAATCAATTGCTTGATTATTTTTCCAATAATGGTTACCCATTTGCTAAAATATATTTAGACAGTATTGCATTGAACAACGAAAATATAAATGCAACACTCCAAATTGAAAAAGGAGATTTATATCACATTGACACGATAGAAGTTTATGGCGACATAAAAATTTCCAAAAATTTTCTTACGCATTACATAGATATACAGGAACATTCAATTTATCAGCAGAATAAATTAGACCGAATTAATAAACACCTGTCAGAACTCCCTTTTTTAATGCAAACGCAACCTTACAGTATTTCAATGGTAAATACCGGGGCAGTTCTAAAACTCTATTTACAAAACCGTAAAAGCAACCAGGTAAATGCGCTGGTAGGTTTTCAACCTTCTAATGAACAGATTGGTGGCAAATTATTATTAACCGGCGAAGCAAACTTAAACCTGCGCAACCCCTTTGCAAACGGTGAAACAGTTGGTATTAACTGGCAACAATTACAATCCAAATCTCCCCGGCTGAATCTTGTTTTTCAACGGCCTTTTCTTTTTCATTCACCGGTTGGCATTAACGTAAATTTTGAATTGTATAAACGCGATTCTTTTTTCCTGAATATTCTTGGCAGGGCTGGCGCTTCTTATAATATTTCTGCAAAGCAATCTTTTACAGTGTTTGTGCAGTTTAATAAATCTAACCTGCTTAATGTTGATACAACAATTATAAAGGTCACCAAACGCCTGCCCGATATAATTGATTACAGTGCAACAAGCCTTTCGCTTCAATACGATTTCAACAATACCAATTACCGTTTTAATCCACGCAGCGGTAACGAGTTGCAGTTTGTAACCGGCTTTGGTAATAAACATATTCAGCAAAGCAATGCCATTCTGGAAATTAAAGACCCGTCATTTAATTACAAAAGTTTATACGATACCGTACAGCAAAAAGGATATACTTTCGGAAGCCGCTTAAGTGCGGCGCATTACATTCCATTGGGCAAACAGGCAGCTTTCAAAACCGCGTTGCAGGCTGGTTTGCTGCAATCGCCCAACTATTTTCAAAATGAATTATTCCAGATTGGCGGCTTTAAAATACTACGCGGTTTCGATGAAGAAAGTATTTTCACCAATCGCTTTGCGGTGGCCACTTTCGAGTACCGTTACCTGTTGGCGCAAAACGGTTATTTCTTTGTGTTTAGTGATGCGGGTTATGCTTCTTATCAAAGCAGCAGCGGTAAATACAATCATACCTATATCAGTGGCGGCACCGGTTTAGCCTTCGAAACCAAAACCGGTATTTTCAATATTTCTTATGCAGTGGGCAAGCGCAACGATCTTAAATTCGATCTGCGCCAATCAAAAATTCATATCGGTTTTGTAAGCTTGTTTTAGCAGCCTTCTTTTGTTACAAACAGCAGTATTACTATGAAGCAGCTCTTGCGTCGCACTCTTCAGGGTTCTGAACAATGGTGATCGTGTTTCGACTTACCTCAATATTTGCCAAACCATTTTGGCTGCAAAAGAACCATTTACAAAGCATCTTTTAACGCTGCTACCACAGCTTTTGTATTCCCAATAAAAATTTCATTATTTACAATTGCAACCGGGCGTTTAAGAAATGTATATTCCTCCAAAATCAGTTTACGATAATCTTTTTCGGTAAGCTCTTTGTCTTTAAGACCCATACTTTTGTATTTCAAAGCTCTACGGCTGAATAAAGATTCGTAACTGCCCGAAAGCTTTTTCATTTCATCAATTTGGGCAGGTGTTATTTTCTCAGTTTTAATATCCTGCAAATTGGCACCTTTTTTTACAGCATCCACTTCTTTCAAAATATTTTGCGTGGTATCGCAGGTACTAAGGTGGTATATCTTTTTCATGATATTTTTTATGCAAATAAACAATAAAAGAAAATCCTGAATAAGATTTGTGGATTCATGAATAGCCTTATCTAATCATTTGCAATGAAATCTTATCCCACCTTGCAGCAAAAAAACTTACTGGTTACCGGCTGGTAAATTTTCTCTTTCCTTCATTCGTAAATTTTAAACAGAACGGATTTGCTATTTTTGCCCGTGAATCTGCTGAATAATGATTGGAACGTATAAAACATCACTTCGCTTTTTTCTTCGCTTTGCTCAATAAAGCTATGGTAGCTGAAGAGTGCGACGCAAGGAACGATGAAAAATATTCTGCAGATGGGTCAATAATTTTTAAAAGTAAACAATTGGGTTATGATTAAAACAGGCAACACGATAATAAGTATTTATACCGAAATGACGCCGAACCCGGAGACCATGAAGTTTGTAGCCAATAAACTGCTCTACCCCGGCAAAAGCATTGACTTTGTTGACGAAACAACCGCAGGTCCTTCGCCCCTTGCAAAAGAATTATTCAGTTTCCCGTTTATTAAAAGCGTGTTTATTGCCAGCAATTTTGTTACGCTTACCAAGACTTCTGACACAGAAGACTGGCAGGATGTTATACCCAGCGTAAAACAGTTTTTGAAAGATTATCTTGAAAATGGCGGCCCCGTTGTAAACGAAGATGAAGTGGCTAAAGTAAAACAGGAAAGCAGCAATATTGTGCTGGCTGATGATGATGATGTGGTTAAAAGAATTAAAGAGCTGCTGGATAATTATGTACGCCCCGCAGTAGAAATGGATGGCGGTGCTATTCAATTTAAGAGCTACGATGAAGGTGTGGTAAACCTGATGCTTCAGGGCAGTTGCAGTGGTTGCCCTTCTTCGATGATCACTTTAAAAGCTGGGATAGAAGGCATGATGAAGCGTATGATTCCCGAAGTAAAAGAAGTTGTGGCAGAAGCTGAATAATATTTGTAGTGATAAAATAAAAAACCGCACGATTTTTTATCATGCGGTTTTTTTGTTGTAGCAAACAGTTAGAAAAAGAATTGCTCTTTTATAATCTTCCCTTCTTTTACTTCAAATACAGCAATCTCATCCATTTTCATACGGTGGCCGCCTTTCATGGTAGCATCCATACCCATCGATACTGTAAAAAAATTGCCACCTATAAGTGGTTCGCTGCAATAACCACCATGCATTTCTTCTATTCCCTCATTCCATGCCTGCCCTTTTGCTTTTATAGCATCAAGTCCGGCAGTAACAGTTGGCATACCCATAGCAGCAGCGTGTTCCGGCTCTATACTAACTGCATCTTTGCTGTAAAGTTCTTCGTGTATATCAAGCCATTTTCCGGCTTTTTCCAGCTCCATATAACGGTTGGCTACTTCCTGTGTTGTCATAATAATTAGATTTAAAGTGATTAATTTTTGGGGATTACAATTTAAAATTAATTAAACAAGAAAAGGCATTTATTTGATGAGCGAAATACTATTTTTTAATACCGGCTTAGGGAAGAATGGCATCGCCTGTTGCGTCGCAATCCTTTCATCGTTCTTCTTTCAATTAAGCAACGCACGGATAAACAACATGCCCTTGATTTTAACCAAAGAGGACCCGGTACAATAAGTTTTAATAGTAAAACCTTTCGCTGATAATTTTACCATCGCTAACTACATAATGACACATTTCTTTCATGTACATTCTCTCCATTCCTTTCATCTTTACATCCATACCCAGTTCCATAAAAATATTGTCGCTGAAAACCGTTGGTTCATTTGTATGCCCGCCATAATGGGCTTCTATCATACTTTGAAATTGTTTGCCTTTTGCTATTATGGCCTCCATGCCGTTAACGGTAACCAGGTTGCCGGTCATATCTTTTTCGGTGCTTGTTGCGTTAACATTGTACAATTCTGTTTGTGCAACATCGAATTTTCCTTCTTTACACAGCTCGTACAAGCGGCTGGCAATTTCCTGAGTAGTCATAGTTTTTATTTTTTAAATTTTGTTCAAATTTAGCAAAAGGATATTGATCTGTTTGAAGATGATCGTTAATTTATCATTGTTAAATACAGGCCTTCTGGCTGCAAATGCAATATTCTTTAGTCTTTGCTAATTAATCGTTGAATTGCCGTTTCATAAGGCAATATATGCCTTTGCTTTATTCTCATTTGCCCAATGAAGCTTTACAGCCGAAGTTCGCTGTAGCTCAGGGATATGGCGTAAAAGTGTGCGACGCAACAGAAGCTTCATAGAAATTCTATTGCCTGGTTCATAATTAAAGTTTTTAATAATTTTTATGCGGCAATAATCTGAAAAAGTTGCCTGAAAAATTTCGGTATACAAGCATTTATCTTTGCGGGAGAAAAAGCAACACCAATGGGTTTATTAAATGCACTAAAAGCCTGAAATAGTAAACACGGTAACAGTTGTAAAACAAAAAAGGGAAAAGCGAATGGGTTGGCAGCAGATTTATGATCAGTTTATTACAGGCTTACAACAAACAACCTGGCTTGAATATGTTGCGGTGGCTTTTGGTATAGTGAGTGTTCTATATTCAAGAAAAGAGAATACGTTGGTTTACCCCACCGGTATTATTAATACGGTATTGTACACATGGTTCTGTTTTAGTTGGTGGAACCTTTACGCCGAAGGGAGCCTGAATTTTTATTATACTATTATGAGTGTTTACGGGTGGTTTGTATGGACGCGGAAAAAAGATGGTAAAGTAATGCCCATAACTTTCAATAACAAGAAGGATTGGCTGTTTAGTACCGGATTTTTCTTTTTAAGCTGGGCAATATTGTTTGTTGTATTAAAAAATTATACGAACAGCACGGTACCGTGGGGCGATTCATTTGCATCGGCAGCGGCTTATACCGGTATGTGGCAAATGGCAAGGAAAAAAGTGGAGAACTGGATCTGGTGGATCATTACCAACCTGGCATCAATTCCATTGTATTTTTATAAAGGCGCTGTTTTTACAAGTTTCCAGTATATTGTTTTTCTTGTACTGGCTGTAATGGGTTTAGCTGAATGGAAGAAGAAATGCAAACCTGTAGTATAACGTCTTTAATTTCCAATCTTTGCTAAATAAATAGTGTAGTTAATAACAATCCTGAAAAATAAACATATATGGGTTATTTTGAACTGGTAAATGATGTTGCCGAATCGGATATAGAATTTCCGGTGCGTGCTTCTTTAGCAAAAGAACTGGGTGAAATATATACAGCAATACTGGAAGGCGAACCGATGGTACACCAGCTAAAAATGCTTAAGCAGCAACACCCTGATATACCTCAGGTTCTTAACATGTTATCCGTTGCGTATGTTGGAAAAGAAGATTATGAACGGGCCTATAAAATTAATCAGGAGCTGTACCAGTTTTTTCCGGATTATATTTTTGCCAGGATCAATATGGCACAGGAATATTTAAATAAAGATGAACTGGAAAAAGCTGCTGAGATTCTTGACCCGGCACTGACAATTGATGTAGTTTTCCCCCTAAGAAAAAAAATTCATTACGGTGAATATACCGGCTTTCAAAGGATAAGGGCTTTGTATTACACCAAAGCCGGAATGGCTGAAGCATTTCTTGAAGTGGTAACTGAAACAGAAGAACTGCTGGATGATGAAATAGTACTACTGCAGTTTCGCAGCCAGGTTATGGAGATGATAGACACTTACAACCTGGAAGAATATGATATTATCAGCAATTATGTTTCATCCGTACATGACGAATTGGATCTGTTGCTTGGGGCTTCTGACGACAACAACTCTTCTTTTATTTCTTTTGAATATGATGAGTCTGTTCAAACAGATGAACCACCTGAGTTTATTCATGCGGATGAAATTGACGCATTGTATAATTATGATTTTGATATACCGGCAGAAGTAATGGAAACCCTGCTTTCCTTACCGGAAAAAACACTTACCGAAGATCTCTGCGAAGTATTAAATGATGCAGTGCGCCGCTATGAATATTATACTGATGATGACGACGAAAGCACACCATTTACTTTCCCATGGCATGCCATGAACCTGCTGAGAACTATTCAAGCTGAACAAGCAGTTTCAACAATGCTGAATTTTATGCAGCAGGGTGAAGAACTTACAGAATTTTACATGGGCGACCTGAATACCGAAGTGTTGTGGCAGGTTTTTTACCCATTCTGTTTATCAAATAAACAGGAACTCGTTTCTTTTTTAAAGCTTCCGAATTTATATGCCTATTGTAAACTGGCGGTAATGCATGCATTTACGCAACTTGCACTTCACCAACCGGAATACAGGAGTACAGTTTCAGGGATATTTGCAGAATTATTGAGCTTCTTTTTTGAAAAGAAAGATGACAATAATTTTCTTGATCCTTTATATATGAGCCTGCTTTGCGAAGAAATAATGGATGGAAGTTTTGCTGAATTAAAATTACTGGTAAAAACTGTTTACGATAATCAACTTGAAGATGGTATGTACCAAGATTTTAAAGCATGGGAAGAAGAATACAATTTTAAAAAAAATGAAGACTCTTCACTAAAAGATTTGTTGAACTGGAAAGAACTAAATGCTCAGTTAGAAAGACAGTTTGGGAGTTAAAAGCACGAAAAAAGTGAAAAAAATTGTGATAGTAGGGCCCGAAAGTACAGGGAAAAGTACTTTATGCGAACAACTGGCTAAGCATTTCGGCTCCCTGTATTGTCCAGAGTTTGCAAGAAAATATTTAACTGAGCATGGAATGGAATATTCCTTTGAAGACCTGCTTACCATTGCAAACGGCCAATTGAGTTTAGAAGAGCAATTTGTAGAGGAAGCCAGCAACCAAAGAGAGAACAGTGATTGCATTTTTATCGACACCGATATGTATGTTATGAAAGTATGGTGCGAATATGTTTTTGGTAAATGCCACCAGTTTATTCTTGATAGTATTGCAGACAGAAAATATGATTTGTACCTGCTATGCAACGTTGATCTGCACTGGGCTTACGATCCCCTGAGGGAATATCCCGATGAAAAACCGCGCATTGAACTTTACCAGATTTATAAAGACATTCTCATTAACCAATCAACCCCCTGGATGATTGTTAGTGGCAGTTATACGGAAAGATTGAATACTGCAATAAAAGCAGTTGAGCAATATTGCCTCAATATTTTATGCTAATGCAATACTGATCGGCATTCTCTGGCACGTATAAGCAGCAAAGCCGTTGCAGCATTTAATAAAGATGCTTAATCGAATGTTACCGACGCAATTTGGCAACTGCTTTTTACAAGTTAGTTCATCGGGAGTTATTTTACTTTAGCAAAAAAAGTATCGCAAAAAAGCATGCCAGCAGCAATAACATACAATCATGTTTTTTTAAAAAAACTTTTAAGCAAGAAAGCTTCATTGTTCGGCATTCTTGTAATTGTGGTTACAATTTTCTTTGCAATTTTTGCTTATGTTATTGCACCGGATGGATCGCCGAATGCCAACCGCATTATACCTGAAATAGCCAACCGTAAACCCGGCTTTAATATTAAGTTGCTCAGGGTAAAAAAACAAAACACTGCCGTTATTAAAACAGGTTTTTTCGAAAGGCTGGTGCAGGGCACGCCTGACATTTATAATTTTATTCCGATCGTTTCTTATTCTAATAAAAATGATAGTATAGTCGTTGAAAAATTTGTAGATGAAGGCATAACAGAAAAAGTAACTTTCCCATTTGTAAATGTTGCGGCAATACCTGTTATTGAACAAAAATTCTGGCTGGGTACCGATAAATTTGGAAGAGATATTGCCAGCCGCCTGATCATTGGCACAAGGGTAAGTCTGGGAGTTGGACTGGTGGCGGTAATCCTTTCTCTAACAATAGGTGTTTTTCTTGGATCGGTTGCAGGGTATTTTAAAGGTAGAACAGATGATGTCATTACGTGGTTCATTAATTTAATATGGAGCATACCAACCTTGCTATTGGTGTTTGCTGTTACACTGTTGCTGGGTAAAGGATTTTGGCAGGTATTTATTGCAGTAGGCTTAACTATGTGGGTAAATGTAGCACGCCTGGTCAGGGGCCAGGTATTGGCAGTTCGGGAACTGGAATATATTGAAGCAGCAAAGGCGCTCGGTTTTTCGAATACCCGAATTATAATATTTCATATACTTCCCAATATCATGGGTCCGGTAATGGTACTTGCAGCAGGCAATTTCGCATCTGCTATTGTAATTGAAGCCGGGCTAAGCTTTCTGGGTATAGGAGTACAACCACCACAGCCCAGTTGGGGGCTTATGATAAAAGAAAATTATAATTTTATTATTACAAATAATCCGCTTCTGGCATTAGAGCCGGGAATTGCAATAATGCTGCTGGTACTGGCTTTTAATTTGTTGGGAAACGGGTTAAGAGATGCACTTAATGTAAAAGAAAGAATGTAAGCAATATTAGTTCGCTCTTCAATTCGCAAAAAGGCAATTATTATCCAGTCTTTATTACTACTATAGCGCTTTACTTGCCACGCTCGTTTCAAAGTTCCTTTTTCATCGCATCAATGCTTGGCAGTTTATCCTTAGCGAAGCCTAAGGATCGCACTCTTTCGCTGTAGAATATTACTAAGCAATATGCAACAACTTCAGCGTATCCTGAAAGTTATTCAACTCAAATAGCATCACCGGCTACAACAACATTCCTGCTCAGGCTTTCATCAAGTGAAATAAAGGTTTCTGTACGCTCAATACCTTTTATTTTCTGAAGTTCATCATGCAGTACAAAACGTAGTTGCTTAATATCTTTACATACAACTTCGGCAAACATGCTGTAATTGCCAGTTGTGTAATTCAACCGAACAATTTCGGGTATCTTACGCAATTCCTTTGCTACTGTATCATAAAGCGAACTCTTCTCTAAGAAAATACCAATAAAAGCAATAACATCGTACCCCAGGGCTTTAAGGTCCACACTTAACCTGGTACCCTTTACAACACCAATCTCTTCCAGTTTTTTAATGCGTACATGAATGGTTCCCCCAGATACAAAAAGTTTTTTGCCCAGATCTGCATATGATATTCCCGCATTCTCCATCATTTCCTGTATAATCTGGAAATCAAGTTTATCTAAATTTAATTTATAACTCATGTATGGAATATTTTTTTAGATTATTTTTATCATTAACTGCAATATATTGAATAATGTCTATATTTTATATTTTTTATTTGAATTATTTGTAATAAATCAGCGCTTTCTTTAATATTGCATTGTCAAAATGTAATACAGTTCTTAAAAATTGTGGGGTGATGAAACTTTCGGCAGACATACCCTCTCGTCTCGGGGGTGGGGACCAAAGTATAAACTTAAGCATAGAGTCGACCAAAACATCCGTTCGGCCGACCGGGGTTGACCACCAGGCTTTGTGCATAAGCTAACTTCTCCGTGTAGGTTCGAATCCTACCCCTACAGCTACAAGCCTCTGATTCTTTCAGGGGCTTTTTTTATTTTCCTCTGCATCGTAAATCTCGCCAAAAATCCGTTCTTTTATTTAAATGTTCAACCTTTATTTTATTTTCACCGCAAAAAGTAATTTTATGAGAAAAGCATTACTGCTTGCCGTAACACTCTCCGTTTCTTCTTGCATACTGGCTCAGGATGAAACAATCAAAAATCTTCAAACCGAAGCTGCTAAAACAATTACAAAAGACCCCAACGATACAATTTCAAAAGTATGGAAAACGGGTGGCACTTTTAGTTTAAACCTTGCGCAGGGTTCTCTAAGCAACTGGGCTGCAGGTGGTGAAAAATTTTCTCTCTCTGCTAACACTTTTATTAACGCCCATGCTTATTACAAAAAAGGAAAAGAAAGCTGGGATAACAATCTTGATTTTTATCTGGGTTACGTTAAAACAACCAGCCTCGGTACAAGAAAAAATGATGACAGGATCGACTTTCTTTCCAAATACGGCCACGCAATCAGTTCTAAATGGAATGTGGCCGGGCTTTTTAATTTGCGATCGCAATTTTTTAAGGGCTACGCATATACCGATACAGCGCCAAAAGTGCTTAATTCCAAATTCTTTGCACCAGCTTATATATTGCTTAGCCCGGGTTTTGATTATCATCCTGCCGCAAATTTTTCATTGTTTCTTTCGCCTGCAACTGCCCGTTGGATCGTTGTTAGCGATACAAAACTTTCTACATTATACGGTTTGGAAGCAGGTAAAAAAAGCCTCTTCCAGTTTGGTGCCTATGCCAGTGTAAACTACGCTGCCAACCTTGGAAAAACGGTTAGTTATAAAGGTAAACTTGACCTGTTTTCAAATTACAAAAGCAATCCACAGAACATTGACTTGTACATGACCAATCAATTTGCAGCAAAACTTTCAAAAGTATTATCAGCAACCTGGAGCGTTTCATTTATTTACGACGACGATGTAAAACTTTTTGGCCCCAACGGCACTTCACCCGGCCTCCAATTTCAATCTTTGTTTGGCGTAGGCTTTCTGGTAAAGCTGTAATATTCCTGAACATTTATACAAAAGACCTGCTTATTAGCGGGTCTTTTTATTTTCATAAGCGAAATGATGTACCCGGCTTTTGAATATGAATGAGGCTTTACTTGCGTCGCACACTTGTACTTTCGGATTATCGGTCGACAGTCGACGGTCAACTGTCGACCGAAGTTCAAAACGTATAAGTGTGCGACGCAACCGGCGATGCCATGAAAATATTTTGCCCGGCTCAAAAAAATATTGAAAAAAAATTTGGTAAATTAACAGTGTTAAGTATTTTTACATCGTAATTAAAATATCATGGGAATAGCAGAAAGAAAAGAAAAGCAGAAGCAGGACATTAAAAAAATGATCCTCGACGCATCAATGAAACTGATTATTGATGAGGGTTTCGAAAACATTACCATGCGGAAGATTGCCGATCTTATTGAATACAGCCCAACCACGGTTTACCTCTATTTTAAAGATAAAGACGAGATATTCTTCCACCTCCACGAACTGGGTTTTCAAAAGATGCTGGAGATGAACAGGAATCTTCCTGAGATTAAAAACCCGCTGATGCGCCTGTATAAAATGGGGGAAAATTATATCAATTTCGGCATGCAGAACCAGGAGTTTTACGATATAATGTTCATACAACAGGCGCCAATGGACACTATTGAAAAAATGGCGGAATGCAATTGGTCCCTCGGCGATACAGCTATCGGGGCTTTGCAAAACCTGTTACAGGAATGCATGGAAAAAGGCCTGATACAAAAAGCTCCGGTGGAAGCTGTGGCTATGGCAATATGGGGAATGGTGCACGGCCTTGTTTCGCTGGCCATTCGCAACCGTATGAACAAACTGGTGCCTAAAGAAAACCTGGTAAGTACCATGCATGCTTCGTTAAACTGGCTGCTGGGTACCATTGATAATTCGTTTGCAAAGGAGTAAAATTTTTTGCCTTAATACTTAACAATGTTAATAATTTAAACATCATTAATAGAAAACACGTATGACCAAAATCAAACTTCTTATGCTTTTTCTGCTTGTAACAGCAGGTACAACAATGCAAAATGCAAAAGCGCAGTCTATACTTGAAAGCTACATAAAACGTGGGCTGGATAGCAATCTTGCCTTGAAACAAAAGTCATTCGATCTTCAAAAAGCGCAACTGGATTTAGACCGTGCGAAATCGCTTTTTTATCCGCTGGTTGGGCTCAATGCGCAGTATACGGTTGCCAGTGGCGGACGAACTTCAGAACTGCCAATTGGCGATTTATTAAATCCTATTTACAGCACATTAAACCAGCTAACTTCCTCTACAAAATTTCCGCAGATACAAAACCAGCAAATACAATTTTTACCGAACGATTTTAACGATACAAAACTTGAAGTTGCACTGCCTGTGTATAATCCTTCGCTTAAATTCAACAGGCAAATAAAAGAAGAACTCATCAACGGTTACCAGGCAGATGTGCTGTTGTATAAAAGAGAATTGGTATTCAATATCAAGCAAGCGTATTACCGGTATTTACAAGCAACAAAGGCGCTCGATATTTATACAAATGCGCTTGCAACTGTAAATGAAAGCCTTCGTTTTAATGAGAAGCTGGTTAAGAATAATACAGCAACCAAGGAAGTGGTGCTTAAAGCAAAAGCGCAGGTAAGCCAGGTACAAACATCGCTTGCCGAAGCCACACAAAACCAGCAAAATGCAGCTGCGTATTTTAATTTTTTGCTCAATCAATCTTTCGAAACACCAATCGCTTTTGACTCAACCATACTGCAATCGTTGCAGCAAGAGCAAGTTGTAAAAGTTGACCTCCCATCCAACCGCGAAGAACTTACCAAAATAAAAAGTGCACAAAAAACGCTTGAAACAAACCTCAAACTCAACGAAACATTTAAACTGCCAACGCTCAGCGCTTTTTATAATGTGGGCTTCCAGGGTTATGGTTATAAGTTCAACGATAAACAGTTTTATCAACTCGCCGGACTGCAGCTCAACTGGAACATTTTTAAAGGCAACGACAACAAAATAAAAGTTAAGCAAACACAAAACGATATCGATGCCATTAAAAATCAATACACCGATACCGAGAACCAGTTACGCCTTCAGGTAACCACAACTTATAACACTTACAAGGCCGCATTAGAAGCCATGAAGAGCACAGCCGATGCGGTTGCCAGCAACAAAGAAGCGTACCGCTTAACGGAGCTAAGATATAAGCAGGGACAGGCTTTGCAGATAGAACTCATCGATGCCCGTGTGCAGCAAACAACGGCCGAAATACAATATTCTCTTGCGCAGCTTGCCGTATTAAATAAAGCCGCAGAACTTGAAAGGGTAATGGCAACTTATAATATTCAATAAGAATATTTTGGCACCGGCGACAGCACATAAATGAAGCTTCGGTTGTGTCACTTGTACGTTTGGTATTTCTATTCAGCAAAAAAACAGCCAGCGAATTAAATAAAAGTCAACCTCAAAAAATTTTTTATGAATCCATTTTTCAAAACTTATTCAGCAGCAGCAATCAGCTTGCTTTTACTCGCATCCTGCGCAGAAAAAAAGCCTGCATCAGCAATTACAGAAGATCCTGTAATTATCAAAACACAACCGGTAACAATTACCAGTTATGCACCCACATTGGAATACTCCGGCATGATGGCTTCCACAAGCGAAGCAAAACTTTCTTTTAAAATAGGTGGCGTAATCTCCAGGGTTTATGTAAAAGAAGGCGATCATGTAAGCAAAGGTCAGTTGCTTGCTACGCTCGATCTTACCGAGATCAATGCACAGGTACAGCAAAGCCTGCAAAGCACAGAGAAAATTCAGCGCGATGCGAACAGGGTTAAAAGTTTGCTTGACGATACTGCCGCCACCCTTGAGCAATACCAGAATGTACAAACGCAGTTAAGTGTTGCCAACGAAAATGTGCGTATTGCAAAATTCAACCAGGCTTACGCCCAGATACATGCTACGGATAACGGCACCATCATTAAAAAAATAATGAACGAAGGCGAACTTGCTGCGCCGGGCTCGCCGGTTTTTTTACTCAACGGTACTTCAAACAACGACTGGGTAATACGTTTCGGTGTAAGCGATAAAGATTGGGCTTTACTTAAAAAGGAAGACGCTGCAACAGTTCAGTTGGATGCATATCCCGAAACAAGTTTTCAGGGAATAATTACCAAAATAGCCGAAGCTGCTGATGTGGCAAGCGGCACTTATGAAGTGGAAGTAAAAGTATTACCGGAAGGTAAAAAATTTGCTTCGGGTTTGTTTGCAAATATTAAGCTTAACAGCGGAGCTATACAACAGGTAACCATGATACCGGTAGAAGCACTTGCCGAAGCCGATGGTAAATCAGGTTATGTATACCTGCTTAACCCCGATAAAAAAACAGTAAAGAAACAACCGGTGCAAATTGCGTTTATTGAGAAAGACAGGATCGCCATTCGCAGTGGTTTAGAAAATGTAACAGAAGTAATAACCAATGGCGTAAGTTATCTTACTGCAAACAGCATAGTAAAACAAGCCCCCAACCCCTAAAGGGGAGTAATACAGGGGACGCTATTCGGTGGGAAAAGCTCAATAAATAATCCGAACGCACAAGTGAGTGACACAACGATGTTGCATGACGATCTACTGCTCACTCAATAAAAATAACTATACAAATAATTGTTATGAAAATAACTGATTTCGCTGTAAAAAATTACCAGTTCACACTCATTGTATTTGTGATGCTGATTGCCATTGGCGTTAACTCATTGCTGAATATGCCCCGCGGTGAAGATCCCGATTTTGCCGCACCCGAGTTTAATATTGTTGTAATATATCCCGGCACAAGCCCCAAAGATATGGAGCAACTTGTGGTTGATAAGATCGAGAAAAAAGTGAATGAACTGGATGATATAAAAAAGGTTGTTTCTGTAATTAATGATGGCCTTGCAACAATAGACGTGGAGTTTAAATACGAAAGCGATCCAGACAAAAAATACCAGGACCTGGTACGTGAAATGGATGCCATACGGCCAGACTTGCCAAAAGATATTCTTGATATTACCATTTATAAATTCAGCCCAAGCGATGTAAATATTTCACAGATTGGGTTAATGAGTGAGACTGCGCCATACAGCGATCTGGAATCGTGGAGCAAGAAATTAAAAGAGCGCCTGGAAAAAATAAAATCGCTGAAGAACGTTGATAACTGGGCGTTTCCGCAACAACAGGTACGCATCTCATTGAATCTGGAAAAGATGAGCCAGAACAGGATTCCATTGAATCGTGTGATTGGCGCCATACAAAGTGAGAATGTGAATATTCCCGGTGGCAGTATTGATATGGGATCTAAAAAATACAACATTAAAACCAGCGGCGATTATAAAACAATTGATGAAATCAGGAACACTATCGTTACAAGCATCAACGGTAAAACGGTATATGTAAAAGATATTGCTGATGTATCTTTTGATTACGAAGAACAAAATTATATAGCAAGGCTGAATGGCAAACGTGGCGTATTTGTTACTGCCAGCAGAAAGATGGGAACAAACATTTTTGATGTAGAAAAGGAGATGCAGCCAGTACTTGATCAGTTTCAAAAAGACCTGCCCAAAAGCATCACTTATAACCAGAGCTTCAATAATGCAGAGAGTGTGCACAACAGGCTGGATGGTTTTAGTATTGACTTTGCCATTGCTATCTTTCTTGTATTGTTAACCCTGCTGCCATTGGGTTTCAGGGCAAGTATTGTGGTGATGATTTCTATTCCTTTATCGCTTGCAATTGGATTATTCATGCTGGATATGTTTGGCTTTACTATTAATCAATTAAGTATTGTTGGCCTTGTGGTAGCACTTGGTTTATTGGTTGACGATAGTATTGTGGTGGTAGAAAATATTGAGCGTTATATGCGTATGGGTTACAGCAAACGAGATGCAGCAATGGCCGCTACAAAACAAATTGGCCTGGCAGTCATTGGCTGTACAGCCACGCTCATATTTGCATTTCTGCCCTTACTTTTTTTACCTGAAGGTGCCGGAGATTTTATAAGAAGTTTACCTGCAGCAGTAGTTACAACTGTATTGGCATCGTTGTTTGTTTCCTTAACAATAATTCCCTTTTTATCGAGCAGAATTTTAAGCAATCATGCAAGTGCTGACGGAAATATTTTTATGCGTGGTCTAAAGAAACTCATTAGCGGGTCATATAGAAAATTATTACATCGTGCTTTATCAAACCCGGTTACTACACTGCTTGTTGCTTTAATAATTTTCGCAGGCGCAATAGCGTTGGTTCCGGTTGTTGGGTTTAGTGTATTCCCCGCATCAGAGAAACCAATGTTCATGATAAACATTGAAACACCAATCGGTACAAGCCTGTCAACTACTGATTCTGTTGCAAAACAAGTTGAAGCAAATATTAAAACACTTCCTGATCTTAAGAATTATGCAAGCAATGTTGGTCATGGAAATCCAAGGATCTATTACAATGTAATTTCTCTGGGTAATGCAGATAATAAAGCACAAATTTTTGTGCAGCTGAATAATACGGCACCACCTGAAAAAAGAAAAATAATAGATGAGCTTCGCTTAAAATTCAAAGATTATCCCAATGCAAAAATTGAAGTAAAAGACTTTGAACAGGGTCCGCCCGTGGAAGCACCAATCGCAATTCGTTTATTCAGTGAAGACCTGGATACCTTACGGGCATTGTCTTTCCGCGTAGAGGCATTATTGAATAAAACGGAAGGAACCATGTATGTGAATAATGATCTTACTACCTTAAAAACAGATATACAGGTAAAAGTAAATAAACAAAAAGCTGGCATGTATGGCGTAGCCATAAGTGAGATAGACCGAACCATCCGCATGGCAGTAACAGGTTTAAACATTGGCAGCTTTCGTAAAGAAAGTGGCGATGATGACAATGATTATAATATCAACATTACATTGCCGCACCAAGGCAAACAAACTTTTGATGTGTTTAAGAAAATATATGTGGCTTCTTATAACGGCGCATTAATACCATTGAACCAGCTGGCTGATATTCAATTTCAAACATCGCCAACAACAATTAAACATTATGACAAAGACCGCTATACAGTAGTAACTGCATTCGTACAAAATGGTTATAACACTGCAAAAGTTACCGATGGTTTTCTAAAAGAACTCAATAAAATGCAGTTCCCAAAAGGGGCATCGTATATCGCTGCTGGTGATATTGAAGCAAGTCAGAAAAGCTTTGGTGGGCTTGGTACCATCATCCTCATTACCATCTTTGGTTTGCTTGGAATATTGATCCTAGAATTTAAAACTTTTAAAGGAACACTCATTGTTTTATCAGTAATTCCATTGGGCATTATTGGTGCCGTTAGCGCACTTTTAATATCAGGCAATACATTTTCTTTCGTTGCCGTAATTGGTTTAATAGCACTTATTGGCATAGAAGTAAAGAACTCCATATTGTTGGTTGACTATACCGATCAACTGCGCAGAGATGGTAAAAGTATTAACGAAGCCATTGAAGAAGCAGGCGAAACGCGGTTCATCCCCATCATACTTACAACGCTTACTGCCATTGGTGGTTTAACGCCTTTGGTACTGGAAAGTAATCCGCTTTATTCGCCACTGGCACTGGTAATTATTGGTGGGCTAATCAGTTCAACATTGTTAACAAGAGTAGTAACACCTGTGCTTTATAAATTATTGGCACCGCGTGTTATACATTAGAAAATTATTGGCCGGGCATAAGTTCTTTGTTGCATCGTTCCTTGCGTCGCACACTTGTACGTCTTGAACTTCGGTCGACTGTTGACCGTCGACTGTCGACCGATAATCCGAACGTACAAGAGTGCGACGCAAGAAAAGCTTCATAGATGTTCAACTGTTTGGGCAATAAAAAAACATATAAATAAAACAATTAAAAAAATATACAATGAAATTACATACCATTCTTGGTGCAGGCGGCGCAGTTAGCAACCAGTTATTACCTGTATTACTTAAGAACAACGAAAGAGTAAGACTGGTATCGAGACGGGCACAACCACTGGCAAATGTAGAAGCAGTTGCTGCAGATGTTACCGACTACCAGCAAACATTGCATGCCATAAAAGGATCGTCTGTTGTGTATCTTTTGGTGGGCCTTACATACGATATAAAAGTGTGGCGCGAAAGCTGGCCAAAAATTATGACCAACGTAATTAATGCCTGCAAAGAAACGGGTAGCAAGTTGATATTTTTTGATAACGTTTATATGTATGGAAAAGTTTCTGGCGAGATGACTGAAGAAACGCCATTTAATCCCAACAGCAAAAAAGGCGAAGTAAGAGCCGCAATTGCAACACAATTATTGAGCGAAATGAAAGCCGGAAATATTGAGGCGTTAATTGCAAGATCAGCAGATTTTTATGGTCCTGTTGGCTTTGAAACAAGCGTGCCCAATATGCTCGTATTTGCAAATTTAAAAAAAGGAAAAAAGGCACAGTGGTTGGTAAATGCAAAGCTACCACATTCGTTTACTTATGTTCCCGACGCAGCAAACGCATTATACATATTGGCAAATGATATTAAAGCATTTGGCCAAACATGGCATTTGCCTACGTCGCAGGAGATCATTACCGGCGAGTTGTTTATTAAACAGTCTGCTGCTGCCATGAACGTGGAGAATAAATACAGCATACTTCCGGTTTGGATGATGCAGCTTGCGGGGCTTTTTAATAAACCCATAAAAGAATCTGTTGAAGTGGTTTACCAGAGCGGGTTTGCGTATCATTTTAATTCGGTGAAATTCAACACTGCTTATGTTTTTAAACCAACAACCTATCACGATGGAATTGTTGAAACTGCAAAATGGACACTGGAACAATAATTTTTAGTCGGTTCAGGCTAAAGAAAAATTGTTGTTAAAGTGGATGAACTGCATATTGTAAATCTTTTTCTGGAACGTTTATTTCTGTGCAAACAAAAACATTTTATGAGGAGCGAATACCGTAAACTGAAAACAATTATGAAGAAAAATCTCAATGTCGATTTTTCAAAAAATGAGCTTCAAAAAAACCTTTCAACTGATTTTGGTTTTGCCAATTGGGAAGTAGATTACCTGCTTGCAAAAGTAGAAACGGAGTTTAATATAAACCTTGTTGCATTAAATGACACAAGCAATGTTACCGTAAATCATTTGCTGCAGCAGATTAGAAAACCGGCTTAATATTTATTCAAGTATCGGGTGCCTTTCAAAAGGGAATTTATTATCGAATATAAAACGGTAAGTAATCATCTTCCTGCTTTGGCGGGCCCCAAGGCTTTTATAAATATTAATCATCTTTGGGTTCCAGTCTCCGGCCCAGCCCATCTCATAAGTTTCGTACCAGCCCTTACCCTGTACCAGCAATGCGCATTCCTGAATCATAAAACTGTCTATGCCAAGTGCCTGATATTTTGGAACAATACCAAAGGCGATGCCCGTTAATCTCTTACATGTGCCACGCTTCTTCATTAACAGTAATCTTAGCTTTTCAATAATGCCCAGTTTACCGTTGAAGTGTTTAAAATACTGGTTAATATCTGGTATGTTGATAAACATGGCAATGGGCTCATCTTTGTAATAGGCAAACCAAACCATCCGCGGATCCATGATGGCTTTCATTTTATTGAAGAGCTTCATTACCTGTTCCTTTGTTATTTCTTTTGCCTCGCCATGCTGCGCCCATGCAGCATTATAAACTGTAGCAAATTCTTCTGCATGTTTCTCTAGATTTTTTATATCAATATGCCTTGCTTCGTAACCGGGCTTAGCTTTAAATTTTGCATAACGCTCTGCAAAGCGATCGGGTAATTTATCGTCAACCCCCATCCTGTACCAATACTGGTTATAATAATTTTTAAAACCATAGCCATCAAAAAGTTGATCGTAGTACGGTGGATTATAAGGCATGCCGTACATGGGTTCATTTTCAAAACCTTCTACCAATAGTCCCCACCATTTATCGCGGTCGCCAAAATTAATTGGTCCATCCATTGCATCCATGCCTTTGCTTTGCAGCCATTGTTTTGCTGCATCGAATAATTGATTTGCCACTGACTGATTGTTGATGCAATCGAAAAAACCAATACCCCCTGTGGTAAATTCAGTTCCTTTATTAATGTATTTGGAATGTGTAAAAGCGGCTATGCGGCCCATGAGTTTGCCATCGTCGTCTTTTAATATCCAGCGTTTTGTTTCGCCGTATTTGGCATGCTTGTTTTTTTCGGGATTGAACACATCGTCTACTTCACTATCAAGCGGGCGGATGTAGTTTGGGTTGCCTGCGTTCATGAGCACATTCACCTTAATAAATTGTTTTGCTGTAGAAGCATTGCTCACTTCAATCAATTGCATACAAATCGCTTTTTGCGAATGTAAGAATGAATGTTGAATGATGAATTATGAGTTAGGAATTAGGTGTTAAGAATTGGGAATTAGGTAGATGTGTTTTGTTGCTGAAGAATGTTCTGAACGTACAACAGTGCGACGCAACGAAGCATTATAGTAGCAATGCAGCCTGGCTCAAAAAACGATAAATTCAAAAATTTACAGGGGATAAAATTACTGTCAGCAAGCTTTTGGCAAACTGTTTTTTAAAGGCTGTTACCAAAGTTTAGTTGCAAACTTTATCGGCACAGCAACTGCTGGCAAAGGCTTCCGGCTTGGCTTTGAAGGCAAAGCCCATACCCAGTATGTAACCCATTGCTTCGCGTAAAGCATCATTACTTTTAAACTGCGGGTTGGTGTTAATGTCTGCATGCACTTCCATATCCACATCGTACTGTATAAACAGGTTGCACAATTCGTACGCAATTTCAATGCTCTTGGCAACTTCTACCAGCATGCGTTCTTTAATGTTGTACTTGTGTTTTGTTTTTTCGTTGTGAATGTACATGAAGCCACCATTGTGTTCGCGCAGAAAAACGATTACCGTTGCAAATTCGGTGTCTTCTCCTTTTACCTGGCTATCGGTACCAATGCAAACTTTTAGATGAGTGCCTTTTTCAAATTCGCGTTTTATAGCTTCTTCCACTGCATCTTTTATGGGAAGATGAATGGGTTCGCCATTAAATTTTCTCCAGCGCATAAAATAAATGTTTTCCCAAGTTAAGCATCAATTGAATTACAAAAAAAACTTATTTGTTACCATATCATGAATAACCTTTTAAAACAAAATTTTATTAGCCGGGCAGACATATTTCATGGTATCGTCTCTTGCGTCGCACGCTAATACGGCCGGATTAATTATTGAACCATTAATAACATAAAAACAAAAGCTCACGAAATATATTCCGTAAGCTTTTTATAAATGAAGATTATTCTTTGCTGTTTTTAAAAGTTAAATTGTTTGTGCTTCTTTTTCAAGTTGCCCTTGGCTATTAAAAGTCAGGAATTTTTTCTGCACAAGGGAACTTTTTTCTACATAAATCCTGTACCTGATGCTTTTATCATTCTTATCAATTTGTGTTACAGAACCCGGTGTCCAGTCATTATATTTACTCTTCTTCAATCCGTCTTTAACCACTGCCGGAAGCTGATCGTAAGTCATTTTTTTATCAGTCTCCTGCCATTCGCCGCTGTTTGAAAAATCAGCCGTCATTTCGCTTCCGTCCAACACAAATGCAGCTTCAAAAAAAGTAAGCTTGTCTTTCCATTCAACTTTTTCAGCAGTGGGATATTTTGCCTTTAATGCATCTGTAACTTCAGATGGAACTTTTCTTATTTGAGCATGTATAATTCCTGCGCTTAAGCAAATCATTAAAGCGAATAACAATAATTTCTTTTTCATGGTTATATAATTTAAAAGTAATGATGCCGGAATTTATTTTCCATTGCATAAAACCATAAAAGCAAACATCGTGCAGCTTTATTTATATAAACCTATTGTTCCTTATCGCCGATCTTTTTTATCGGCGTTAATTCCAACTTGCGAAATTCCACTTCAGACCCCTCGGCCTGCAGCGCAATATTGCCTTTACCGGCGGTACAGTTAAATCCATAATTCACAAGGTCGCCATTAACCCAAACTTTTATAGAATTGTTTACGCATTCAATGGTCATTTTATTCCATTCACCAACCGGTTTTTCAGAACTGTCGGTAAGATTTTTTATACGCCTGCCTTTACCTTCGGTAATGCCCCAATCGGCTTTAGGGCCGCGCCTTTTTTCCATATCTGGCACCGCAATGTCTTCTACAATACACCAGAAATCACCCGCATCGCCATGCTGCATTTGTACTTCAATAGATTTTGGAAACATTTTATACAAAGCCCTGGGCGTACTGGCAAACACAAGCACACCGCAGTTTCCGGGAATACCTGCAAAACGATACTCAACCTTAAGACGAAAATTTTGATAAACAGCATCTGTAATAAGATGCCCACCAGGTGTACCCAGGCTTACAAGCAGCCCATTGCGGATAATGAAAGGATTTATTGCAGCTTTATCGGTATCCATTGCAGGAACGTCAACATGCCAGCCCGCTAAATCTTTTCCGTTAAAAAGGCTTTTCGATTGTGCCGCAGTAACTGCCGGCTTTATAAGAAAAACAACAATAATAACCGTTACACCAAAAAACTTTTTCATATTTTTTTTCGTTAAAACAGGTTTATTCTAATGGCTTAAAGCAAAGATGAGGAAGTATCTTAATACCGGATTATTTTTTTCCAAACTGTATTGCAGCTATGATACATCTGTTGCGTCGCACTCTTGTGCTTAGGGAACAGTTATGAGCTTTTGGCTGCGGGTTGCAAGTTCATGTGCTTAGCTTAACGTTCATAGCTCGCAGTTTGCTGCTTAAAAATCCGGACGTACAAGTGTGCGACGCAAGAAAAGCACAATCAAAGAACTTTAGCCGGGCCAATAAAATGTATTTTCAAAATATAAACGTTGCTAATAATCCAGCTCAAGTTTTAGCCGGTCTTTAAGTTCTTTAACCCAGGGATATTGTTCGGCAATTTTTTCGAAACGCTGGCGGCTGTTCATGGTAAGATGTGCAGGAAGCGCTTCCTGTTCGCCTGCTTCTACAAGCACTTTAAAAGTGATGCTGCGGTTGTTGAACGATTGTTGTATAAAATCTATCAGTATCGTTTTTTCACCCTCCATAAATTTTTGCTGTGTGATGGCGCCGGTTGAAACGGTGAACGTATTGTCTGTTTCAATGTACAGTTTGGCCATACGAAAAGCATTGGCTGCTGAATGCTTTTGTTGTTCATCCATTCTCCGGGCATATTGCTCCCAGCATTCTTTCAGCTTTTCCATGTTCAACGCTTCGGCTTCTTTAATTTCTTCAATTAAATACTGATCGCCGTATTTCTGGCGCAAACCATCGAGTAAGCTTTTTTTATTATTGCCGCTTGTTTTAGAGGCCGGCGTTATATTTGGCGCAGGATAAGAAGATGGGGCTGTAACTATTGCTGCTGCTGGTTCGGCAACAATATGCTTCTTTGCAACATCAGGCTTTGGTTGTTCTATTAACAGCCTGGAACCTGTTGATGTGTTTGTATTTTTAGCAGTTTCTTTAACCTGTAGTGGTTGTATTTGTTTTGTTTTGTATGCTATGGGTGAATCAACCCGTTTTTTTTTAACAAGGTTGCCATTATCCATAGAAAGCTCAATGGCCTGCTGTAGAAAATTAAGTTTTATAATGGCCATTTCTACATGCAATCTTTTATTGCGGGCCATTTTATAATTGATCTCTGTTTCGTTGAGAATATTTAAAGCGCTTACCAAAAAAGAAAGGCTCGCTTCTTTTGCTACCTTAATATATTTCGGTTGCATACCCTCTACAACATCCAGCAACATGGCTGCTTTTTCATCAGTACAAACCAAAAGGTTGCGCAGGAATTCTGCAAACCCATTCAGCACAATATCGCCTTCAAAACCTTTGCGGTTTATTTCATCGTACAAAAGCATTGCACTTGCAAGATCCTGCTGCAGCAGGCTGTTCAGTAATTTAAAATAATAATCGTGGTCAAGTATGTTCAGGTGCTCTAAGGTATTCTGATAAGTTACTTCACCATTGGTAAAGCTTACAATTTTATCCAGGATGCTTAATGCATCACGCATGCAACCTTCACTTTTTTGTGCGATTACCTGCAATGCCCCTTTCTCTGCTTTTATATCTTCTTTTTCTACGATTTCCTGTAAATGTTCAACAGTATCATTATTGGTAATGCGTTTAAAATCGAATATCTGACAGCGCGATAAAATGGTAGGTAATATTTTATGTTTCTCTGTTGTTGCAAGAATAAATATGGCATAAGACGGTGGTTCCTCCAGCGTTTTAAGAAATGCATTGAAGGCACTCGTGCTAAGCATGTGAACCTCATCAACAATATACACTTTGTATTTCCCGGCTTGTGGTGCAAAGCGCACCTGTTCTACCAATGAACGGATATCGTCAACCGAATTATTGCTGGCGGCATCCAGTTCATGAATGTTCATCGAAGTGCCTTCATTAAAACTTTTGCACGAATTACATTCATTGCAGGCTTCTCCATCTGCCTGAATATTTTCGCAGTTAATGGTTTTGGCAAGAATACGGGCACAGGTAGTTTTGCCCACACCCCTTGGACCGCAAAACAAAAATGCATGCGCAAGCTGATTGTTGTGAATGGCATTTTTAAGCGTAGTGGTAATATGCGCCTGACCTACAACAGTATCAAAAGCCTGCGGCCTGTATTTTCGTGCCGAAACAATAAATTTATCCATAGCAAGGTTGCAAGATAATAAGTTTAATTTTTAAAGTGCCATGGTTTTGCCCGGTGTGAATAATCAGTGATACCCGTTTATAATTTTTTTGGGGGCGGGCAGAAATACATCTATGAAGCTTTTGTTGCCACGCTCGTTTCTAAGTTCCTCTTTCATGGCAGCATTTAAGCGAAGCTTGCTATCTGTCCAGGATTCATTTCTAAACCGCATTCATATACTTTCATTAAGACGCATTTCAAATTTCGCTTCGGTAAAAGTTTAATAGCAGTGCAGGAGATGAACGTAATGCGACGCAACGATGATGCCACAGGGCACTGCTGCTGGTTTCAAAAAAAAAGAATTGTTTGTGCCATTATGAAAAAAATTGAAATGCTCCATTACAATTACAGATAAAGTTTATACTTACTTTAGTAGAGCAGAATATTTATCCTGTCTTGAACAATTGAAAACCCTCCATTATGAAGCGTTTCTTTTACCTGATTATTGCGGCCTTTATATTTTGTGTACATTCCAATGCACAGCAAAAAACTTATTGTAATCCCATCAACATAGATTATGGCTATTGCCCAATTCCCAATTTCTCTGAGCAGGGAAAACACCGCGCCACTGCCGACCCGGTAATTACTTTGTTCAAAGACAACTATTACCTTTTTTCTACCAACCAATGGGGTTACTGGTACAGTAGTGATATGCTGCACTGGAATTTTGTATCACGCAAATTCTTAAAATCATACCACCATGTTTACGATGAACTATGCGCCCCGGCAGTCCTCGCAATGGGCGATACTTTAATGGTCATCGGCTCTACCTATACACAAGATTTTCCATTATGGATGAGCACTAACCCAACTAAAGATGACTGGAAAGAAGCGGTTGATTCTTTTAAAGTCGGGGCTTGGGATCCTGGTCTTTTTCTTGACGATGATGGCCGCATGTACATTTATTTTGGCTCAAGCAATACTTACCCAACCTACGGACAGGAAATAGACCGGAAAACATTTCAGCCCATTGGCGAAAGGCAGGAATTATTGCACCTGCATCCTGAAATTCATGGCTGGGAACGTTTCGGAGAATATTCTGATAATACTTTTCTCAACCCTTTTATCGAAGGCTCCGAAATGGATAAACACAATGGAAAATATTACCTGCAATACGGTGCCCCGGGTACAGAGTTTAGCGGTTATGGGGATGGTGTTTACGTAAGTGATCATCCATTGGGGCCGTTTACTTATCAATCACACAATCCGTTTTCGTATAAACCCGGCGGCTTTGCAAGAGGTGCTGGGCACGGAGCAACTTACCAGGATAAATTTGGTAACTGGTGGCATGTAAGCACGATTGTTATCAGCACCAAAAATAATTTCGAAAGAAGAATAGGTATCTGGCCTGCTGGTTTTGATAAAGATGACATTCTCTATTCCAACACCGCTTTTGGCGATTACCCCTTTTACCTGCCACAGGCAAAAGAAAATAATTATCACAATGCTTTTACCGGCTGGATGTTGCTGAATTACAACAAACCTGTTACAGTCTCTTCAACATTGGGAGGTTTTGCCGCCAACAATGCTGTTGATGAAAGTATAAAAACCTACTGGAGTGCTGCAACAGGCAATAAAGGTGAATGGTTTCAAACAGACCTTGGTGCTGTTAGCACTGTTAATGCAATACAGGTAAACTATGCCGACCAGGATGCAACCTTTATGGGCAAGCAGACAGATATTTATCACCAGTATAAAATTTATGCCTCAACCGATGGAAAACAATGGAAAATGCTGGTTGATAAAAGTGCCAACAAAACCGATGTACCGCACGATTATATAGAACTTACAAAACCGGTGGAAACCCGCTACCTGAAAATCGAAAATATTCACATGCCTTCGGGCAAATTTGCCCTGAGTGGTTTTCGTGTTTTTGGAAAAGGCAAAAGCGCCGCACCAGACACCGTAAAAAATTTTATCCCCTTACGCGGCGAAAGCGAACGCAGGAATGCCTGGCTTAAATGGCAGGTAAACGATAATGCAACCGGGTACAATATTTACTTTGGCGAGGCACCTGATAAACTTTATAATACCATAATGGTGTACGGCACCAACGAATATTACGTAAAAGCCCTCGAAAAAGATCAGCCGTATTATTTCCAGATCGAGGCGTTTAATGAAAGCGGAATTTCGAAAAGAACGCAGGCGGTAAAAGCTGAATAGCTAATGCATTATTCTTGTTTTCCGGCAGAAGTGCCAATGGCATCGTTCCTTGTGTCACTCACTTGTACGTTCGGATGATATTTGAGCGATAAAAACAGTAACTGAAAAGCATAATGTCCATTTGTACTTAGTTAAAAGTTCGTCTTTTGCTTTAATCCTGGATTTTTTGAAGGTAATTTCAGGACTAATTTAAAAAAAACTACTTACTCTAAACTTATTTTACACAAAACCCCTACCTTCGCCGTCCTTAAATTTTAAGATATGAACCCAGCAGTTCAATTTGTACACGATCAGTTAACAGGCAAAAAAGATTATCCCAAATTCAAAGCGGGCGATAATGTAACTGTAAATTATAAAATTGTGGAAGGTGGTAAAGAGCGTATACAGGGCTTCCGCGGGGATGTTCTGAAAACCCAGGGAACTGGTGCTACCGCTACTTTTACAGTACGTAAAATTTCTGACGGCGTAGGTGTAGAAAGAGTATTTCCATTCTTTTCTCCAAACGTAGAGTCAATACTGCTTAATAAAGTTGGTAAAGTTCGCCGCGCTAAACTTTATTACCTGCGCGAACGCAGTGGTAAAAGTGCAAGGATCAAAGAAAAACGTTTCTAAGCAACGTATTATATTTTTTAAAAGCGGAATACCCCCCGGTATTCCGCTTTTCTGTTGTCAGGCATTACCTGAATCTCCATTTTTTACTTTCTGTAGTTTACCACAGTTATACATTTTAACGGTATTTGCAGCCAATAGTGATGTCGTACAAGTGAGTGACACAAGGAACGATGCCATGAAAATCCTAAGTTTGCTTACAAATTTTTGAACACTACGCCATAAATGTAAATCCCAATGTCAGCAACACTGTTGTTCTCCTTTGTAATAGCGTATTTTGTTTTGTTGCTTACAGTAGCGTGGTACACCAGCCGTAACAGTAACAATGAGTCTTTTTTTATTGGCAACCGCAACAGCAACTGGATGCTGGTTTCGTTTGGTATGATTGGAACATCGCTGAGTGGTGTAACATTTGTAAGCGTTCCCGGTGCGGTTGGTAAGGAGAGTTTTGCATATTTCCAGGTTACATTGGGTTACCTGATAGGCTATCTTGTAATCGCTTATGTATTACTGCCTTTGTACTACAGGCTTAACCTTACTTCAATCTATAATTACCTAAGTACCCGGCTGGGGTTTACTTCCTACAAAACAGGGGCTTCTTTTTTTATTTTATCAAGAACACTTGGCGCAACTGCCCGGCTTTATCTGGTGGTGAAAATATTGCAGGATGCGATACTGGAAAGTTTTGGAATTCCGTTTTGGGCAACCACACTTATCATTCTTGCAATGATACTTTTGTACACCTATGAAGGTGGTGTAAAAACAATTGTTTGGACAGATACTTTGCAAACTACCTGCATGCTTGCCGGGCTGATTATCTGCACCATTTATATTTTGAATAAAATGAATATGGGTTTTGGTGAAAGCCTGAATGAAATGGAACAAAAGGGCTTTAGCCAGATCTTTTTTACAGATGCAGACAGCAAATTCTTTTTCCTGAAACAAATTCTTGCAGGTGCTTTTATTACAATTACTATGACAGGCATGGACCAGGAAATGATGCAAAAGAATATTTCGGTGCGGACATTAAAAGACTCGCAAAAAAATGTAATTACACTTTCGGTGATTATGCTGTTTGTGATACTGTTGTTTTTGTTTTTAGGGGGGTTGCTGCAATTGTATGCAGGCCAGCAAAATCTGTCTGCAACCGGCGATAAATTGTTTCCTGAAATTGCTTTGAACCATATGCCTCCGGTTGTATCCATCATTTTTATTATTGCATTGATCTCTGCTTTGTTCCCCAGCGCTGATGGCGCAATTACTGCGTTGACTTCTTCTTTTTGCATAGATATTTTAGGCATGAAAAGAAGAGAGGATTGGAACGATGCGAAGAAGAAGCAAATGCGCCAGCGCACCCACCTTGTGTTTGCTTTTATTTTTCTTTTGTTCGTGCTGCTATTTAAATGGGTGAATGACCCAAGTATGATTGGTGTAATACTAAAAGTTGCAACCTATACGTATGGACCTTTGCTTGGCTTATTTACTTTTGGCATTATTACAAAAAGAAAAGTGATAGACAAGGCAGTTCCGTTTATTTGTATATCATCACCGGTAATATGTTTTATACTCGATAAATTTCAGAAAGAAATTTTTGGCGCTTACCAGATTGGGCTTGAATTGCTGATTATTAATGGTCTGCTGACTTTTACAGGATTATTGCTTTTTTCAAAACATGCCAATAAAACAATTGCTTAATCATGGAGGTTCTTAGTTCAATAGCAGAAAAATATGCACAAAAATATACTTCTCCAGAGGACGCTGTGTTAGCTAAAATTAATACAGATACTACAGCCACTCACCCACAGGCACACATGCTCAGTGGGCATGTTCAGGGAAAGCTGCTTGAATTTATCAGCACTATTTCCCGGCCAAAATATATTCTTGAAATAGGCAGTTTTACTGGTTACAGCGCCTTATGCCTTGCAAGAGGATTGCAGGCAGATGGCGAACTACATACAATTGAACTAAGACCCGAAGATGCTGACACCTGTGGAAAAAATATAGCATTATCGCCATTAGATAAAAAAATACATTTGCATGTTGGTAATGCGCTGGATATTATTCCTGCTTTACCTTATGAATGGGATATTGTGTTTATTGATGCAGACAAGACAGGTTACATTTCATACTACGAAATGGTTATGCCACGTTTAAGTAAAACAGGAATTATCATAGCAGACAATGTTTTATTTCACGGGCAGGTACTTGAAGAAACTATTAAAGGAAAGAATGCCCTGGCAATTGACGCTTTCAACAAACACGTTGCAGCCGATGAAAGAACAGAACAGGTAATGGCTACAGTTAGAGATGGCCTTTTACTAATCAAAAAGAAAGACCAATGAAAAAAAAATTTCTTGCACTTGTTTTTATAATTTTTACAGCAAAATCTGTTACTGCACAAAATGTTGATGCAGTTCAGCAATATATAAACACTTATAAAAATCTTGCAATTAATGAAGAAATCCGCACGGGTGTTCCCGCTGCAATAACATTGGCGCAGGGAATATTAGAATCTCAGAATGGTTTGAGTAAACTTTCCCGTGAATCAAACAATCATTTTGGAATAAAATGCAAATCAGATTGGGCAGGCGCCACTTATAATTATGATGACGATGCTAAACAGGAATGCTTCAGGCGTTACCCAACTCCCGAAGATTCTTACCGGGATCATTCCGATTTTTTAAGTACCAGGCCTAATTATGCATCGCTGTTTACAATTGATCCCACCGATTGTACAGCATGGGCATACGGCTTAAAAAAAGCGGGCTATGCAACCAATCCGGCTTATGCGAGAATGCTGCTTAAAACAATTAACGATTATAACCTTCAGCAATACACATTGATGGCGCTGGAGCAGATTAAGAATGGCGCCAGGGAAGATGTTGCAGTAACCAATAGTGTTGACCAAAATACATCCTCAACCACTATAGATACCAGGAACGAAGCCATACAGGCAGAAGAAGAAGTCCCGGTTCCTCAGCAAACCGAAACTGTTTTTGAGCCGGGTAATTATCCACAGGGAATATTTACCATTAACCAGGCAAAGGTTATTTTTGCTTCGGCAGGAACTTCATTGTTTGCCCTTGCCAATAACAATAATATTGGGTATTCAAAATTGTTAGAGTTTAACGACCTTGAAAAAGCAGATATACTTGCAAAAGACCAATTGATCTTCCTCGAAAAAAAACCAAAGAAAAGCAATACCCGGGATTATCATATTGTAGAACCCTCCGAAACAATTGAAACCATTGCACAAATAGAAGGCATACAATTACAAAGTCTTTTCGAATACAATAAAATGCAGAAAGGATTACAACCTGCAGCCGGCGAAAAGGTTTACCTGCGCCCGGGTACACCATCCTATTACCCAAAGCTGATAAGTTATAGCTCCAGGTAAGAACTATTAAATTATAAAACACTTTTCATGTCAGCTATACAAATTCACGGTAAGTATTTTGTGCCTTACCTTTCCGAACAACAAATTCAGGAAAAAGTAAAAGCACTTGCAGCAACTTTAGACAATGATTATGCGGGAAAGAAACCACTATTCATCGCAATATTAAATGGTTCATTCATGTTTGCGGCCGACATTTTTAAATACCTGAAGATCGAAGCTGAAATATGTTTTATAAAACTTGCATCGTATAAAGGCACAAAATCTACAGGGCAGGTTCTTACGGCAATCGGGCTCGATACTGATATAACCGGCCGCCAGGTAATTATTGTAGAAGATATTATCGACACCGGTAAAACACTTAACGAATTCCTGCCTCAGCTCTATAATCAGCAACCCGCCTCTCTTAAAATCGCAGTTCTGCTGCACAAGCCCGAAGCAACTGTACTACCTGTAAATATTGATTACTGCTGTTTTTCCATTCCCAATAAGTTTGTTGTGGGCTACGGCCTGGATTTTGATGGAGTTGGCCGCAACATCAGCTCAATTTACCAGTTACAGGGAAATTCATAAATATAATTTTTGCACCAACTTCAGATCAATAATCGCCGTCCCTTGTGTCACTCACTTGTACGTTCCCAAAATTGCTGAACAAAGAAAACAGCACCAAATAAATTAAGTATATAAGGCGCAAAAATATTCATTGAACCATTACTGTTCCGGAGTATTTGAGTTACAAATGCTTTAATATTTTTAAAAGCAGAATCGTCTAAACATGGCTATTATAAAAATCAATGCAAACTGTAAAGCTATGAATAAGGCAATTCCGTAAACACGAACAAAGAACAAATGAAACTGCAATTAGATCATTTATGGAAGTTTGCCAAAAGTATTGTAGCCGGTGAATAAGATGATACCAATCTCCCTTATTTTAATAATACTGATAAAGAAAAAACAGAGCAAACAATTGCCGGAATAAAAGCGGCCGTAAAAAGATAAAAGGTAAAAAAACGTGTTATGCAAAAAAGCACAGGCGGCTACATTAGATAAATATGTAAAGCCCGGAAAAATAATGATGTACATACAGTGTGCAACTTAAGAATCCCTGATTGCTATTCTTAAGTTGGGTGTATTATTATTTTCTCTCATGCATACATTTATACCAGTAAAAAATATTGTAAACATACAATGGCAAAAGAATAAGATAGGCGGTTTGCCTGTTTTGTGCATCGGCCCAAAAGCCATACAGCAATGGCACTACAGCACCGCCAAGAATACCCATGATTAAAATTGCAGATCCAACACCAATAAGTTTATTGGGCAGCCCTTTAAGTGCCGCTGGCCAAATAGGTGGCCAGGTTAGTGCGTTGGCAAAACCCAATGCGGCAAGGCAATACACCGAAATATCACCAGGTAAAAAAACAACCAGCAATGAAAGAAAAATACCAATGGTATTAAATATTAAAAAAGCTTTTTCCTGTTTAAGAAATTTTGGAATAAAAATAATACCCACAATATAACCGGCTACCATAGAGATAAGTGTGTACGAAGGGAGGTGCCTTGCAACATCCAATGCAAAACCATGAAACTGGCCATAGCGGATAATAGAATCGCCTGCAATAACCTCTGCCGCAACCGAACAAAAAATAGCAAGAAACCCCAGCATTAAATTGGGATACTGAAAAATGGAAACCTGAGTTTTTTCATTCGCTTTTGCTGAAGGTTCCGGCGCCTTTACTTCGGGTAAATGTGCAAACCGTAAAAGAAACCCAACTATTGCAAGCGTTGCAGCCAAAATAGTGTAAGGCATTATTACTTTCGATGCCAGCTCTGTAAGTGTTGCTTCTTTCTCCACAACACTCATCAATTTTAATTTTTCTTCCAGGCCGTCTGCATTTTGCAGCATGATGGCGCCCAGTATAAATGGTGCCAAGGCTCCTGCCATTTTATTACAAATACCCATAATGCTGATGCGCTGTGCGGCCCTGTCAGCCGGCCCCAGCACGGTTATGTAAGGGTTCGATGCTGTTTGCAAAATGGTAAGGCCGGTGCCAATAATAAACAGGCCCAGCAAAAACAAACTGTATGTTCTTGAATTGGCAGCGGGTATAAACAGCAGGCAACCGGCAGCCATAATAAACAAACCCAGTTGCAGCCCTTTTACCATACCCGTTTTTTTAAGTATTAAACCGCAGGGTATTGCCATAACTGCATAAGAAATATAAAATGCAAAAGTTACAAGATAACCCTGCCACTCCTGCTGCAGATTACAGGCAAGTTTTAAGTAAGGTATCAGTACAGAATTCGTCCAGGTAATGAAGCCGAAAATAAAAAAGAAAACACCAATAATAAATATCTGGTAACGGTAGTTGGTTGAGGCAGGTTGCATGTTTTTGTTTTGTTTTATATGATTTATTTACCGGGCTTTTATAACATTACTCATCGCCGCTTGTGTCACTCACTTGTACGTTCGGATCAATGATGAACAGAGCCCGTTCGCAATGGTAAGTTAACCAATAAACTGTTTATTTTAAATGCAACCGGTTGCGTTGGAAGCGGAACGATGCCATCTCTACGGCAGATGAAAGGATTGCGACGCAACGGAGTTGCCATGAAAACCACTGCTGGTATTACATTCATTCATTTTTAAACAGTTTATAAGAAATTAAAGATAACTCCTGAAAATATAAAAGGCCACTTGAAAAAGCAGCCTTTTATATTTTAAATAAACTTTGTTACTTGCCTGCCGGTGTTGCATAGCAATTAAAATTCACATTTTTATCTAATTGCTGTATGGTATTTTGCAGTAAGGCTTCGTAATTATCTACCTGGTTTAAACGATCCCAGATTGGTGGAGTTATATAACTGCAGCCTTCATGCGGACTAAATTTTACGCGGCTCCAGCGCAGGTCTTTCTTATAAATAAGCGCTGCTACTTTTGAGCTGCCATCTTTTGTAAAAGTAACATCTAGAAAGTAAGTCCATATAAGGTTACGCATCAATACGGGTAACGTTAAAAAGGGCTGGCTTTTAGATGCATCTTTATACAGGTACAGTGTATATTTTATACGGGCACCGGTAATAGTGTCGTACTGAAATTTATAGTATAGAGTTTTACCACCGTTATTTACCGAGTGCTCAACCATACCTTCATGGTTCTTAGATAAAAACTCATTCATTATTACCTGGGCATTGGAAAGAGATGCAGCACCCAAAAATGAAACGAGCAGTGTTATTTTTAATATCTTATTCATATTTTTTTGCTTTACTTTTCAGGGTTAATATTTATTGACTGTCATCATCACCTTCAACCTTTTTCTTTTTGGCTTTTCCATCGTCAGTTGCTGTTTCAGTTCCCTGACGCTTGGGATGTGTTTTAATTTCTTTAAGAATATAGCTACCTACATTATTGCCTTCCACAAGGCCGTCTTCAATATCGCATCTGAAATGTATGCCACCATACAAACGGGATACAGAAGCTTCTTTAGCTGCCTCAATAAATGAATTGAATTTCCTTGGTAATAAGCCGATAATAACATGCGAACTATCGGTAAATGGTTTGTCGCCAATCAACTCAGTTAAAATAGTTGAAGCTGAACCCGAAAACCCTGAGTGGCCCGATGTATAACCTGCAAAAGGCGGTGTTTCTACATACGGCTCCCAGCCTTTTTCAAAATGTTCATTAATATAGGTTTTGGGTCTTAAAAAATCTACACGGTATTTGGTATGCCATACAGTAATGCAGGCATCGGCCATACCTATTGAAGTTAATGCCCATATTTCTGCGGCACGATCCAGTTTCATATCTTCTGATTGAACAAAACCATTCACCATAGAAATCCAGTGGCCCGGTGGTGTAAATGTTTCGCCTGCATCGTCGGCCCAGTAGAGAGCGATATTGCGTTGGTCTTCGGTAAGATTTTTATCTGTGGTATAAACTTCTTTTGCCTGTTTCCACATTTCTGAAGTGGAATCATCACTATAAGGAAACTTAACATTGATATCAAATTGGGCACCGTCTTTAATAGCAAAGGTTCTGTGTGTTCCCCAGAAAGGTTCTAAAGGTGTTTGGTTAAAATCAACCGGCTGCCAGTACTCAGGATGACCTTCACGGGTTGGTGCTTTGTAGTATTTATAACGGGTTTGTTCGTATTGATCTCCACTGCTCCAGTCAACAATAGCATCTGCAAGTTCGCGGCCATATTTCTGGGAGCGTGCCATAACATCTGCCGGAATTACTTTGGCCCGTTTTGCTAATTGAGTATCCCGCAGAATATTCATCGATTTCATACCTGCGGTAAGGTAGCGCGCAAGCATATCATCCTGCACATAAAAAATCGATGTGATGGTTACCGTTGTCCAGTCGTACACAGAATCTGCACTTGGCCTTGGCAGGTCTTTTAAATCGTTTAGCTGGCCTTCAAGGGTTGTGTAGTCTTTTGACCCGCATATCTGTGCTTCATAAATTGTTGTGCCAATGTAAGCAAACATACGCGATACATCGGGTGGGGTAAGGCGCTCATTTTTTACAAATCCTGAAAGCGCCTTCCACCAGTCAACAACAAATTTAGCGCTTTGCTCGTCTGACGGTTGAGACTTTGAATTGTACAGCGGGTTAACAACTTTATCCGGCTTCGTGTTGCAGGAGGGTTGAATGAGCAAAATAAAAGCCATGCCAATGGCCGTAAAGATTTTCAGTTTCATTTTGGTTTAATTTAAAGTTTTGGTTTTGGTATTAACTTTAAAACTATGATTGGGGTAAAAGTATTTTTTTTTTCTTTAAAATATAAAATAAAAGATTGCTATTAAGAAGTTTTAATGGTGTTCAAGGTCTATATGTAATGCTCTATTTGTTTTTCCCCCGGTGTTATGGTTATTTTAAGCCAGACTGCAATGCTCTTTTATTATTCGGTTTATAAAGAATTTAATTTTCATAGCCTGCATAATTACAGGTACATAATCTTGAAGAAGAATTTTTATTAACCCTGCACCCGAACAAGTATTTAACTTTTCTTGCGTCGCACACTTAAGCGTTCTGAAATTTATTCAGCAACTGGCAGCCGGGCTTTAATAAACATTGCTGGTTGTATTTTAGAAATCTGATTACAGGCAACCAAAAAATATTCTACAGCGCAATACAGGCACTTCACTTTTGCTGCGCAGCGCTTTGTCAGCAAAAGAGTGCGACGCAAGAAAAGCTTCACAAAGAACTTTTGCCTGGCTCCTGAAAATTTATTGTAAACCCTGGCCTAAATCAAGAAATGTACATAGTATTAAAAAGCAATAAAATAGTTTTTAAAAAGTATCTGTGTAGCGAAAATGCCCTATTTTAGGCCTCAATTTTATACCAACCAAAACGACTAGTATGAAGATAAGAGTGAAAAACCCCTTGTTCATTGTTGTATGTATTGCAGTAACCATTAACTTTTCCTGTGGGCTTTTTTCAGAAAAAAAGGGTGACGATAATCGTCAAACCAGCATTATCGATCCATCAAGAGAAGTTGCCCTTGATGGCAATTCTGGAAAACAATTTGATATACTTACCGGTAAATCTACAGGTATTACATTTATTAATGACCTTAGAGATAACTATAAAGTAAACCACTGGCGTTACAGTTATATTTTTCAGGGTGGTGGCGTGTCAGTAGGCGATATTAACGGAGACGGTCTTCAGGATATTTTTCTTGTTGGTAACATTTCTCCATGCAAACTGTACCTGAATAAGGGTAATCTTAAATTTGAGGATATTACTGCAAAATCAGGCATTGCAAAACTTCCTACAGAATGGACAATGAGTGCCACGATGGTGGATATTGATGGCGATGGCGATCTTGATATTTATGAATGTCTTGGTCGTTGGGAAGATTCTGCAAAAAGAAAAAACCGTGTTTTTTTAAATAATGGCGATCTCACTTTTACCGATGTATCGAAGAAGATAGGCCTTGACGATAACACCTATTCGGTGATGGCAAATTTCTTTGACTACGATAATGATGGTGACCTTGATATGTATCTCGCCACACACCCTACGGATTTTACAGATAAGTTTAAAACAAAGGCCTTTCAAAAAATAGAGCAGCATAAAAACAGCAGCAATCATTTTTATGTAAATAATGGAGATGGTACCTATACTGAAAAACACATAGATGTTGGCATAAACAACCATGCTTACAGCTTAAGTGCAACTGTTGGCGACCTTAATGATGATGGCTATCTGGATGTTTATGTGGCAAACGATTTTGGTATGTACGACTTTGTATATATCAACGATAAAAAAGGAAAGTTTATTGATGAATCGCTAAAGGCGCAGCGCAAATCCAGCATCAATGCAATGGGCAGCGATATTGCAGATTTTAATAATGATGGATTTAAAGATATCATGGTAACGGATATGGATTTTGAAGAGAATTATTCATGGAAGACCTTCCTGCTTTCTAACCCGATCGAAATAATGCGTACACTTCAAAATGCAGGATATGGTTACCAGAACAGAAGCAATTCACTGCAGTTAAATAATGGAGACGGAACATTTAGTGAAATATCCAGAACAGCAGGCGTATCAACAACAGATTTTAGCTGGGGTAACTGTTTTGCTGATTTTGATAATGATGGCTTAAAAGATCTTTTTGTTTCGAACGGCTACCCACGGGATTTTCATATTGATGAAAATGAATCTTACAGCAAATTAAGACGGGCGGCACGTATCGGAGACAGCGACCTTTATGTTAAGCTTAGAAAAGAATTACCCAACTACACCCTTAGCACCCCAAATTTTATATTCAGAAATAACGGCGACCTGACTTTCACAGACGAACGCGATGGCTGGGGAATTTACTATCCCTCTATTTCGTTCGGTGCAATCTATTCAGATCTTGATAATGACGGCGATCTTGATATTGTTTGTAACAATGCCAATACAGAAGCATTTGTTTACCGGAACAATGAAGAAAAAATGCCCACGCACAATAACTGGTTACAGTTTAATTTTAAAGGCTATGCAAAGAACTCGGGTGGTCTAGGTACAAAGGTTACCATATATTACGACAGCGCTAAAATGCAAATGGTAGAACATTCGAATGTTCGCGGATATATATCATCAACTCAAAACGATTGCCATTTTGGTTTGGGTAAAGCAACTAAAGTTGATATGGTAGAGGTATCCTGGCTTGACGGCTCAAAACAAATATTAAAAGATGTAAATGCCAACCAGGTTATTTTGCTTGACCATGCAAATGCATCCAGGTCTGTAAAGTTTGAAAATCATAGTAAGCCACAGCTATATTTTACAAAAATTGATAATAACCTTAATATCGATTTTAAACACACAGAAGACGATTTCGATGACTTTTTACGTGAATATACATTACCGCATAAAATGAGCACCCTTGGGCCCGGCATGTGCGTAGCCGATGTAAACGGCGATGGCCTTGATGATATATTCATTGGTGGCGCTATGGAACAATCAGGCGCTATTTATACACAAAAGAAAGATGGCAGTTTCGAAAAATCGGGCTACGTAAAAGATAATTTAAAATGCGAAGATGCAGGAGCATTGTTCTTTGATGCAGATGGCGACGGAGACAATGATTTAATTGTAACTTCTGGCGGCAATGAGCATAAAGCCGGCGATTCAGCTTATTGTGTGCGGCTTTATAAAAATGACGGCAAAGGAAATTTTACATATGACAAAAGTGCCACACCAGACAATAATTTCAGCGGTTCTGGCATCGTTGGGGCAGATTACGATAAAGACGGCGATATGGATTTATTTATTGCAGGCAGGCAGGTTCCGGGCAAATACCTGTTAAGTACTTCAAGTTATATATATAGAAACGATAATGGCAAGTTTACCAATGTAAGTAACGAAATAGCACCGGCTTTAAAAGATATTGGCATGGTTACATCAGGTGTTTGGAGCGATTTTAATAACGATGGCAGCCTCGATCTTGTAATCGCAGGCGATTGGATGCCCATTACCTTTCTTAAAAACACCAATGGCAAATTCTCCGATGTAACAGCACAAACCGGCATTACAAACAATACCGGCTGGTGGCAAAGTGTAACAGCCGCCGATCTGGACAATGATGGCGATATGGATTATATCTGTGGTAACTTCGGTACCAACCGCCGCTTTAAAAATACGGTATCAGAAAAAGATGGCAAGCCATTACCATTAGAAGCCTACTCTTACGATTTTGACAAAAACGGAACGCTTGATTTCCTCATTGGTTATTACCAGCACGATAAACTATATCCCGTAAAAAGCCGCGAAAGGCTTATAGAACAAATTCCTTCAATGGCAGATAAATTCCCTACATGGGATGCCTATGGCAAAGCAACTATGCAGGACGTAATGGGCGACAATATGGATAAAGCATTACATAAAACTGCTTATGTTTTCAGCTCGTCTGTTTTCATGAACCAGGGAAATGGAAAATTCACAATGAAAACCTTACCGGTTGAAGATCAGTTCTCGCCTATGTTTGGAACCGTTGTAGACGATTTTAATGAAGATGGTATCCTCGATATTCTCACACACGGTAACTTTTATAACACCGATATAGAAATTACCCGCCACGATGCAAACACAGGTTTGTTACTCATTGGTAAAGGCAATGGAGAATTTACACCACTGCGCAGTTATCAAACTGGTTTCTGGAGCGATGGTGATACAAAATCACTTGTGGTATTGCTTGATAAAGCCAAAGAGCCTGTTTATGTTTGCGCAGCAACCAACATGCCTGTTAAAGCCTTCAAGCTTGCGGGCAACAATGCTAAAATGGTAGTACTGCAACCCAAAGATGCGTATGGTATTGTTACCATGTTAGATGGTAAAACACGCAAAATGGAATTCTGTGCAGGTAGCGGTTACCTTAGCGAATGTTCAAAATTCTTCAGGCTTACACCGCAAATGAAACAGGTAGATGTGTTTGATGTAAAAGGAACTTCAAGAACGGTTTATCCTTCTGTAGTGGCAAGTAAATAATACAGAAATTCTTTTGAGCCCGGCTGAGGAATATAAATGAAGCATTCTTGCGTCGCACACTTGTACGCAAGAATAGCTTTCAGCAATCAGCAGTCAACTTTCGGCAACACAAACTGTCTTTATTGCTAAAGCCCGGTTGCAGATTGCTGAATAAAAGTTTAGAACGCACAAGAGCGCGACGCAAGAAAAGCTAAATAGTAATTGTGGTGCCGGGCCAATAAATTACAAAATTGATTTTAATAAGATCATTTAATCAAAACATCATTAAACATATAAAAAGGTACATTGAAGAAATTAACAGCAATAGTGCTACTCTTACTTTTTATATTCAATGCATTTGGGTACAGGTTGTTTGTTGCGTACATACAAGATAAAGCAGATACAGCGTTTATAAACCGTTTAGATAAAGGCAACTATAGTAACGATGATCTTGTAATTGTAAAAGTACCGATTAACCTGCCTTATCAAACCAACTGGAAAGGCTATGAAAGAGTAGATGGCGAGATTGATTTAAATGGCAAAACATATAAATACGTAAAGCGCAAACTGTACAACGATACCATGATATTTTTGTGTATACAAAACGAAATAAAAACAAAACTTGCACAAAAAACCAATGACTATTTTGGAAAAGTAAATGAGGCACCCGGCAATAACAACAATAAGAAATGCGATATAGCAAAACAGTTATCCAGTGATTTTGAGCCGGGTATTCCGGCAAATGCAATATGCCTGCCTGTTAAAGCAACGTACTTTAATTTTTATAAAACTGCATTTATGCAGCAAGAATATCTTCCACTTTATGGTCAGCCCCCAAAAATCGTTGCATGATGTCTTTAAAATCTGTTTAAAAAAAATTATTCATTTCAATGTTTCTACATTGCTGCATAAAAGATTTCAGTATCTGCCGCAGCTAAACCCAGTTTATTAATAAATTAATTTTTATGAAAAAGAAAAGTCTTCTGATTATAACGGCACTCCTTATAATTATTGCAGGCGCTGGCTTTGCATATTTCAAATTTATCAGGGTAAAAAAACCGAAAAATGTAAATGCCCTTGCCAATGTTAAGATTGAGGCCACAACAATGCCCGAGATCTATTACGAAATGGTAGAAAAATCTCCGCTGTTTACTTACGAAAGAAACAATGAGATCATTCCAGTATTGGAGCAGCAATTGGAAAAAGACCCCACAAATCTTAAAATAAAATTTTCAATAGGCATGCAAAACCTGTATGCAGGTAACACTCAAAAAGCAATTGATATCTTTCTTAACCTGGAGCAAGACAAGAAATTTACAGAAGCTGAAGAAAATACCAAACACGACGGGAAAAAATGGTCCAGGGTAGATTCGCTTGAAAGCTTCCTGGCGCTTTCGTATCTGCGTTTGGGCGAGCAGCAAAACTGTATTGATAATCACAACGATCAGTCATGTGTTTTTCCTATATCTGGTACAGGCGTACATTTAAAGAAAAAGCCTGTTGAAATGGCGATTGACCGTTACATTAAACTCATCGAAAAAAATCCTAAAGATTACTTATCGCAATGGCTCCTTAATGTATGTTGCCAAGCAAATGGTTCTGTACCTTCTAATGTTCCCCCAGCCCTTATTATTCCCCAATCACGTTATAAAAATGAATGGGATTGCCCTAAATTTAATGAGATTGCTATGGATTTGGGCGTAGGTAATAATGGCCGTGCTGGTGGAGTATGTAACGATGATTTTGACAATGACGGATATGTCGATATTATCAGTTCAGGCGGTGTTATGCGTTCACAGGTTAAATATTTTCACAATAACGGGGATGGCACTTTCAGCGATTGGACAGAAAAGTCAAAACTCACCGGTGAATGGGCAGGTCTTGATATTACCCAGGTTGACTATAACAACGATGGCTGGATGGATTTCATGATTCCCCGCGGTGGCTGGAAATACGAAGCAGGTTTTTTTCCTCCTTCACTCATGAAAAATAATGGCGACGGTACTTTCAGCGATGTAACCATTGCAGCAGGCTTGCTCAATTATGGCCCTTCGCAGGTTACCGAGTGGGCTGATATAGATAAAGACGGTGACCTTGATCTTTTTCTTGGCCACGAAATGAACACCTTCCCCACTATGTACCGTAATAACGGCAATGGAACATTTACAGATATTTCTAAAGAAGCGGGCCTTTATGTTGAAGGTTACATAAAAGGCGCAAACTGGGGCGACTACAACAACGATGGTTTCCCCGATCTTTACGTTTCCAATTTTTCAAAACATTCCAGGTTATTTAAAAATAACGGTAATGCTACTTTTACAGATGTAACAGAAAAAGCAGGTGTTCCCGCTAACCCATCAAACTTCCCCTGCTGGTGGTTCGATTATAACAATGATGGGTTCGATGATATTTATGTTTCAGCATATCAGCCCGCAGCAACCATCAATTCCTGTCGTGAGTTTATGGGCCTGCCAATGGATACAAGCTTCATGCCCTGCCTCTACCGAAACAATGGCGATGGCACTTTTACCAACGTAAGAAAAGAAGCGAATATTAGTTACGAAACATTTACTATGGGTTCTAATTTTGGCGACCTTGACAATGACGGATGGCTCGATTTTTATCTTGGTATAGGAGCACCAGATTATAAAGCGATTTTCCCTCACCGGATGTTTCATAATCACGAAGGCAAATACTTCGAGGACTGCAGTTTCTCCGGTGGCTTTAGCCAGTTGCAGAAAGGTCATGCCATTGGCTTTGCAGATTATGATCTTGACGGTGACCAGGATGTTTATTCAGATTTGGGCGGCTTCTACTGGGGCGATACTTTCGATAACGCACTTTACGAAAACCCCGGTTTCGGTAATAGCTGGATAAATGTAAAATTGGAAGGTGTAAAAAGCAACCGCTGTGCTGTTGGCACAAAAGTAAAACTTACTTTCAATGATGGTGGCAAGGTACGTTCAACTTACTTAACGGTAAGTAAAGGCGCCAGCTTTGGCAGCAACCCTATACGCCTTCAGGCAGGTGTAGGTAAAGCTAAAGTAATAGATAAAATGGAAGTGTACTGGCCCGCTACAGGTAAAACAGATGTTTACACAAACGTTGCAGTGAACAAAGTATATAAAGCGAAAGAAGGAGATGCACAGCTAACTGTTTGGGATATTAAACCTTTTGAGTTCCAAACCATGGAACGCAAGATGGCAAAAGGTGATACTACTGGCATGCACCATCACATGGATATGCCAATGTAATCAAACGCTGTTTCAAAGTATAAAAGAAAACCTCCGCTTACAAGCGGAGGTTTTCTTTTTATTTGCATTTCTAATTTCGCTTTGGTAAAGGCTGAATAAATGCGTTGCAGATGAACGTAATGCGACGCAACAATGTTGCCACAATGAATCCCGAAGGCTTTCGGGACCGGTTTCAAAAAAATCAAACCCGCCTTACTTATATAACCGGAATGTATACCTTCTATATTCAATTTGCATATAACCCGCAACTGCATTAATTTGCACGCTCAATCAGGCAGATTTGTTTATTGTTCGGCCTGTAAAAATCTGAACTAATAAACGTACGAAACTCCACATACCTGTTTCCATCGTTTTTTAGTAATACATTTTTATGGGCCCGGCTGAAGAATAGTTATTAAGCTTTACTTGCGTCGCACACTGCATCGGCAACAATTCTATTAAGCACTTCCGATGCTGCCCCGCTGTATTTTTTGCGCGCTTGTACTGCAAAATATTGCACAGCAATCAACTTCAGCAAACAGTGATCAAAGCCTTAAAAACCAGGAGGCATAATGAAAACGATACAGCAACATTTACAGGAACGCATACTTATCATTGATGGTGCAATGGGCACTATGATACAACGCCATAAATTGGAAGAAGCAGACTACCGGGGCGAACGTTTTAAAAACTGGCATTGCGATGTAAAAGGCAACAATGATCTGCTGAGCATTACCCAACCGCAAATTATAAAAGGCATCCACAAACAATACCTGCAGGCCGGTGCAGATATTATTGAAACCAATACATTCAGCAGCACTGTTATTGCACAGGCCGATTACGATATGCAATCACTGGCTTATGAATTAAATGTAGCTTCAGCAAAATGTGCAAGAGAAGCCATAGAAGAATATTTATCTTCTCCCGAGGCAGATGGAAGAGCATGCGCTTTCGTTGCCGGTGCTATTGGACCATTGAATAAAACACTCAGCTTATCGCCAGATGTAAACAACCCGGGCTACCGCGCCGTAACATTCGATGAAGTGGTTGCTGCCTACTACGAGCAAATAAGCGGCCTCGTTGACGGTGGAGTTGACCTGCTTTTAATAGAAACCATCTTCGACACGCTTAATGCAAAAGCAGCCATTTATGCCGTTAAAAAATATTTCAGGGATACTAAAAAGAAGGAACTGCCTGTAATGATCAGCGGTACTATTACCGATGCCTCCGGAAGAACATTGAGCGGACAAACGCTTGAGGCATTTTATATTTCTGTAATGCATGCCAAACCATTGAGCATTGGTTTAAACTGCGCACTTGGCGCTGCTGAAATGCGCAGTCATATTGAAGAATTGAGTTCTATTGCTGCATGTTATACATCCGCATATCCCAATGCCGGTTTACCAAATGCAATGGGCGAATATGATGAACAGCCAGAACAAACAGCGCACTTTATTGAAGAATGGGCAGAGCAGGGTTTTGTAAATATAGTGGGTGGCTGTTGTGGCACAACACCCGATCATATTAAACATATTGCTGATCATGTAAGAAAAATTCAACCAAGAAAATTACCTGTTGTGGAAGAAGCGGTAGTTTAAATGGAATGTGGGAAGCTGCATCCTATAGTTATAGAAAACTGAATACAATGACTGAAGAAATTATTATAAAACCATATTTGCGGTTAGCTGGTTTAGAGCCTTTGATCGTTCGCCCCGAAACGAATTTTATTAATGTGGGCGAACGCACCAACGTTACCGGTTCTAAGAAATTTGCACGCTTAATAAGAGAGAATAAATACGAAGAAGCATTGAGCGTTGCGAGGCAGCAGGTAGAAAGTGGTGCACAGGTACTCGATGTAAATATGGATGATGCATTGCTCGATGGCGTACAGGCCATGACAACTTTCTTAAATCTCTTACAAGCCGAGCCGGATATTGCGAAGATCCCCATCATGATAGATTCTTCTAAATTTTCTATTATAGAAGCAGGCTTAAAATGTGTACAGGGAAAGTGTATTGTAAACTCCATCTCGATGAAAGAAGGAGAGGAGAAATTTATAGAACAGGCATTCATTTGCCAGAGTTTTGGCGCATCGGTTGTGGTAATGGCTTTCGATGAAAAAGGCCAGGCAGATACACTTGCCAGAAAAGTGGAGATATGCGAAAGAGCGTATAAAATATTAACTGAAATAGTTGGTTACACGCCACAAGATATTATTTTCGACCCCAACATTTTTGCAATAGCAACCGGTATTGAGGAACACAATAATTATGCTGTAGATTTTATTGAGGCAACACGCATCATTAAACAAAAAATGCCGCTGGTTAAAGTAAGTGGCGGTGTAAGTAATATATCTTTTTCTTTCCGTGGCAACGATCATGTAAGAGAAGCGATGCACGCCGTATTCCTCTACTACGCTATTCATGCAGGTATGGATATGGGCATTGTAAATGCAGGCCAGTTGGTGGTGTACGATGAAATTGAACCAAAGCTGAGAACCTTGTGCGAAGACGTTATCCTCAACCGCAATAATGATAACAATGAAGCCACCGAACAACTCATCAATTTTGCCGAAACTGTAAAAGCAAAAGGAAAAGAAACAGTAAAAGATGAAGCATGGCGCAATACCCCCGTAGAAGAACGTTTGAAGCATTCGCTTGTAAACGGCATTACGGATTATATTGATGCAGACACCGAAGAAGCAAGACAGAAATACCCCAAACCTCTCGATGTAATTGAAGGCCCTTTAATGGATGGAATGAATGTGGTTGGCGACCTGTTCGGCAGCGGTAAAATGTTCTTGCCTCAGGTAGTAAAAAGTGCAAGGGTAATGAAGAAGAGCGTGGCTGTTTTAACGCCATATATTGAAGCTGAAAAAGAAGAGCGTCGCCAGGCTCATATAACCGCAGGAACAGTGAATGAAGAAGGCGCAGGTGGTGCAAAAATTTTACTCGCCACAGTAAAAGGCGATGTGCATGATATTGGTAAAAATATTGTGGGCGTTGTGCTCGGCTGCAATGGCTACGATATTATTGACCTTGGTGTTATGGTTGCTACAGATAAAATCCTCGACACAGCATTGCGTGAAAACGTTGATATCATTGGCCTTAGCGGATTGATCACTCCATCGCTCGATGAGATGGTGCATGTAGCAAAAGAAATGAAACGCCGTGGCATGAAGCAGCCATTACTAATTGGTGGTGCTACTACATCACGTATGCACACCGCTGTAAAAATTGCTCCTGAATTTGATCTCGGCGTGGTACATGTTTTAGATGCTTCAAGAAGCGTAACAGTTGCAGGCACACTTTTAAATAAAGATAACAAGCCAGCTTTTCTTGAAAGCCTTACTAAAGAATACACCAAACTCAAAGATGATTTTGCCAATAAAAAATCAACCAAACAATATTTATCTTTTGAGGATGCACAAAAGAATAAAGTAAAAATTGAATGGGAAAATTACACGCCGCCAATACCCACATTCACCGGCACCAAAGTATTTGAAGATTTCCCCTTAGCAACATTGCGCGAATATATCGACTGGAAGCCGTTCTTTATTGCATGGGAAATGCACGGCAATTTCCCGGAGATCCTTACGGATAAAGTGGTAGGCAAAGAAGCTACCAAACTATACAACGATGCAAACGCATTGCTCGATAAAATCATTAATGAAAAATGGTTAACGGCAAAAGGAGTTGTTGGTTTTTGGCAGGCAAATACAACGGATGCAGATACGATTGCCGTGCATCATGAATCTTCTAATATCAATTTAGAGTCACTGCGCCAGCAAATAAAAAAAGCACCAGGACAACCGAATTTATCGCTGTCAGATTTTATTGGTCCAGCATCAACAAACCTGCAGGATTATATCGGCGCATTCGCCGTTACCATTCACGGCATTGAAGAACACATCAAAGCATTTGAAGTGCAGCATGATGATTATAATAAAATAATTTTACAGGCATTAGCCGACCGTTTGGCAGAAGCTTTTGCCGAGGCTTTGCACCAAAGTGTGCGCAAAGAATACTGGGCTTACGATACCAACGAACAGCTAATCGGCGAAGACCTTATCAAAGAAAAATATACAGGCATCCGCCCTGCTCCGGGCTATCCCGCATGCCCCGATCATACCGAAAAATACAAGTTGTTCGATCTGCTCAATGCAACCGAAAATACCGGCATTATCTTAACCGAATCGCTGGCCATGTATCCCGCATCATCAGTGTGCGGCTGGTATTTCAGCCACCCGCAGAGCCAGTATTTTGGCGTGGGTAAAATTCAGCAGGACCAGGTAAATGATTATGCAAAACGCAAAGGCATGTCACAGGATGAAGCAGAAAGATGGCTACGCCCCGTAATGGATTAAATAAACATTATTTTGAGCCATAGTGCAGCAATACTATAGCCGAAAATGTTTTCGATAACGCTTTACATTACTTTCATATAGTTCTCATCAATATTCGCTCTGGTAACACAGGTAAATAAAAATTCACAACTGTCATTAATGATAGATGTACTTTAGAGCCATCCAACAAAATTGAAACTCAGTTTAGCAAGTTTCTTTTAGTTTAACGTGATTCCGGTTAAAGTAAAAAGACAATTCAGGTTACCAGCATTCTGTTCCTTGGTTAAACTTTGTTGCGTCGCATTACGTTCATCGTTCGGTCTATAAATGAAGCTTTTTAAAACCCCCACAATTCGCCCTTTTTGTAGCCAATAGATATGCAGACGAAAGGATTGCGACGCAACCACGCTGCTATGAAATACCGGTGTTTGTATTATAGAAATAAAATATCCTTATCCCAAACTCTCATTAGCTTATAAAGAACTACCCGTTACAAATAGTCAAAGGCTTCTGGCTGAATTTTTTATGATCATAAAGTAAAAGTTACTCCGGTTCTTAAAAAAGTTGTCCCTTTTTCCAGCATCGGAAATAAAGGGAGCAGTTTTTGCAAATTCCGAGGGTGCAGTAATTGATCATAACAATAAATAGAAAAGTGTAATGAAATTATTCCGAGGAAAAAATAAACAGAATGATTTCTTTGAGTTGCTTCCACAGGCAATTGCCAAACTGAAGAAAAATATTATTGATCCTTTTTTCGGTGGTAGCGATGATGGTAAATATACAAGTGAGCAACTGCCACTAAGATCAGAAATATTTACAAAGGAACAACTGGAAGCGCACGCCGTAACGCTTGCTAAAAGACATGTACTTATTACCCGGCAAACACCTGAACAATTGTTGAAGCGGCTTGCGGAAAATGAGCATATACTGCTGGAAGTTCATGCATTGCTTACGAAGACTTTGAAAGATAACAGCCGCATTGCCCCCGCTGGTGAATGGTTGCTGGATAATTTTTACTTAATTGAAGAAAATATTTATACCGGCAAAAAACATTTGCCCAAAGGTTACAGCAAGACTTTGCCCCAATTATTAAAAGGCGAATCTGCCGGTATGCCCCGTGTATATGATTTAGCTGTGGAAATTATTTCCCACAGTGACGGTCATGTTGACATTAACAGCCTTACAGATTTTATAAATTCTTATCAAACGATTAATTATTTAAAGCTGGGTGAGCTGTGGGCAATACCCATTATGCTCAGGCTGGCATTAATAGAAAACTTAAGGCGTCTTTCTATACAGATTGCCGAAGAAATAAACCATAAATCATTGGCTGCACGATGGGCTGATGAAATGATTGAAGTAGCAGATAAAAACCCCAGGAACCTTGTAATTGTAATAGCCGATATGGCAAAATCTGAACCACCGATGGAAAGTGCTTTCGTAGCAGAACTCACCCGGCGGCTGCAGGAAAAGGGGAACATACTTACATTACCGCTGAACTGGATTGAGCAAAGGCTTTCAGAAATGGGCCTTACAAGCGGCGAATTGATTCAACAGGAAAACAGGGCACAGGCAGCAACACAGGTTTCAATAAGCAACAGCATCAGCAGCCTACGATTTTTAAACACTACCAACTGGCGGGATTTTGTAGAAAGCATTAGCATTGTTGAGGTTATACTTAGGCAGGATATAGACGGCATTTATGGTAAAATGGATTTTTATACGAGAGACTATTACAGGCATGCTATTGAGAAGATTGCCCGGTGCAGCAATAAAACAGAAAAAGATATAGCGGAAAGAGTTATTAAGGCAGCAAAAGAAAATCATGCATTGAATAAAGATTCAAGGCAGTTGCATGTAGGTTATTACCTTTCGGGAAAAGGGTATACAGCCACAGCGAAAGCTGCAAATGCAAAAACAGGCATAGTTGAAAAATGCAGGCTTCTAACCAACAGAAATCCTTTACTGATATACCTTGGGGGAATAACAATTCTGAGTTTCCTGATAAGCTGGGCATTGATTACTGAAGCCTTAAACGAGAACCTGAGCAGGCCCATGTTAATAGCGGTATCTGCTATGATATTGCTGGCAACCACCCGGCTTTCAGTTTCCATGGTAAACTGGTTAAGTACAATCCTTACAAAGCCATCTCTTTTACCCAGAATGGATTATTCAAAAGGAATACCATATGAATCGCGGGGAATGGTTGTAATACCAACGATGATTACCAGTATGGCATCCATTGATCACCTTGTAGAAGGGTTGGAAGTGCGTTTTCTTGCTAACAGGGATGCTAATCTTTATTTCGCGCTGCTAACCGATTTTAAAGATGCAAAGACTAAGCATTTGCCTGAAGATGCAACCCTTATACAAACATTGAAGAACAAAATATTTGATCTCAATAAAAAATACCAGCGACCATCAAACGATACTTTTTTTCTTTTTCACAGGCCAAGAAAATGGAACCCTTATGATAATATCTGGATGGGTTATGAAAGAAAGCGTGGCAAACTTGCCGAGCTAAATGCTTTTTTACGTGGCGGCGCAAAAGATTGTTTTTCTGATGTAATTGGAAACAACACCATCTTTAACAGCATAAAATATATTATCACGCTGGATACTGACACCCAGCTACCTCGTGATACCGCCTGGAAAATGATAGGCTGTATGGCACATCCGCTGAACCATCCTCTGTATAACCCAAAGAAGAAACGGGTTACAGAAGGTTATAGCATTCTTCAGCCAAGAGTATCGAACAGTTTGCCGGCAGATAATAGTTCCATATATGCCCGGCTTCACGGAAATGACCCAGGCACAGATCCATATACAAAAGCCACTTCAGATGTTTACCAGGATCTTTTTCAGGAAGGATCTTTTATAGGAAAAGGGATCTATGACATAGATGCATTTGAACTGGCTTTAAAAGACAGGTTTCCTGAGAATCGGATTTTAAGTCATGACTTGCTTGAAGGTTGCTATGCAAGGGCTGGCCTGATAACCGACATTCAGCTTTATGAAGAATACCCTTTACGATATGAAACAGATATGCAGCGGCGGCATAGATGGATACGTGGTGATTGGCAGATAGGCAGGTGGTTATTACCTTTTGTTCCTGATAGTGATAAGAAATTGCATAAGAACCCCCTTTCATTATTGTCAAAATGGAAATTATTTGATAATCTCAGGCGTAGTTTAACGCCCTTGGCTTTGTTGCTGTTATTCTTATTTGGATGGACTATTTCCAGTGCATCGTGGTTTTGGACATTGACCATTTCGCTTATCATTGTTCTGCCTTCTTTTATTACCTTTTTTTGGGAACTCTCCAGGAAGCCGTCTGAAGTGGTTTTTAAGCAGCAGCTCATTTACACGGCAAGATTTGCAATCAATAATTTTATTCAGCAGTTGCTCGAACTTACTTTGCTGCCTTATGAAGTTTACATAAATACAGATGCTATTATACGAACACTTTGGAGGATGTTCATCTCTCACAAAAAATTACTTAACTGGAATCCATTTAGCAGTTTACAGCAGCTAATACCAGTAACCATTTTAAAAACTTATCGCAGAATGTGGTTTGAACCGCTTTTAGCCGTTTTAGTATATGGTTACTTAACTTTCTATGATCCCGATGCAGTTCTTTTTGCATTACCTTTTCTTAGTTTCTGGATGGCTGGGCCCTTGATTGCATACGCTGTAAGCCGCCCGGTACCTGTAGTCAAAACACATGTTTCACAAAAACAAACAGTCTACCTGCGAATGCTGGCCAGGAAAATATGGGGTTTTTTTGAACGTTTTATTACAGAAGAAGATAATTGGCTGCCACCTGATAATTACCAGGAAGCTCCTGTTGAAAGAATTGCTCACAGAACTTCTCCAACCAATATAGGGCTTTCATTATTGTCAGGCCTTACGGCATACGATTTTGGCTATATTACTGCTTTGCAATTAATAACACGTACATCCAATACGATCAATACTATGCAACGCATGGAAAGATATCGAGGCCATTTATATAATTGGTATGACACCGTATCCCTTACTCCTTTATTCCCAAAATATATTTCTACTGTGGATAGCGGAAATATGGCGGGGCACCTTATTACATTAAAACAGGGGCTTACTGCTGTTCCTGAGGATAAAATTATAAACAATAAATTTTTTGAAGGGCTTTGCGATACGATCAATATTTTAATTGAATACAGTAAAGAAAAAGAACTGTTGATACAATTCAGGGACGATGTGAAAAAAAATTATCCCTATAAGATAAACACACTTGCTGAAATAAACGAATACCTGGATTTAATCGGAACATCTTTCTCAAATATCATAAGAGAACTTGATTTTATACCTGATGATGATGATGATATATGGGCTGAAAAAGTAACGCAGCAGATAACTGAGCAGCAAAAAAACATTCATTCATTTGCTCCCTGGTTGTTATTAGGTAACATTCCTACGAAATTCAGCGATCTTATAACTCCTTTATCCGCTGTACCAACACTAAAGCAAATAACATTAACAGAACAGGTCTTGTTACATAAGATCGTTAGTAATAATTCAAGTGATAATACAGAAGAAGAAAATGAATGGCTTACAAAATTCAGAGAGACCATCACAGAAGCTGCAAGACACGCAAAAGAACTTGTATTGATAATAGAACAACTTGGAGCAAAGTGTATGGACCTTGCAAATATTGATTATGATTTCCTCTTCGACCGTTCCCAAAACTTGCTATCTATTGGGTATAACGTAGAAGAGCAAAGAAGGGATAGCAGTTATTATGACCTTTTGGCTTCAGAAGCAAGGCTGACAACTTTTGTAGGTATAGCACAATGCAAATTACCACAGGAAAGCTGGTTTGCATTAGGCAGACAACTTACTAATTTTGGCAGCATTCCTTTACTTATCTCATGGAGCGGCTCCATGTTTGAGTATTTAATGCCATTGCTTGTGATGCCCGCTTATGAAAATACGCTTCTTGATCAAACCAATAAAGCCGTTGTACAAAAGCAAATTGAACACGGGAGAAAAAGAGATATACCTTGGGGAATATCGGAGTCAGGCTATAATATGGTCGATGCTAATTTAAATTATCAATACAAAGCATTTGGTGTTCCTGGTATTGGATTTAAGCGCGGATTGGGAGAAGACCTCGTAGTGTCCCCATATTCAACTGTAATGGCATTAATGGTTGCTCCTATTGATGCATACGAAAATCTGCAGGTATTAAAAACTGAAGGCTTTGAAGGTAGATATGGTTTTTATGAAGCGATTGATTATACTGCAACACGCTTGCAGCGAAAACAAAAACGGGTAGTTATACAATCCTTTATGGCCCATCACCAGGGAATGTCCTTTCTTTCTATTTCCTACCTTCTTTTAAACAGGCCGATGCAGCAAAGATTTGAATCAGAGGTTCATTTAAAGTCCACATTGCTATTATTGCAGGAAAGAATTCCAAGAGTAACTACATTCTATTCGCCGAGTGTACATGCTGGAGACACAAGTCTTATATCCGGTGTTGATGCTTCCATCAGGGTTATAAATACACCACATACCGCAATACCCGAAATACAGTTGTTATCAAACGGCAGGTACCACGTAATGGTTACCAATTCAGGTGGCGGTTATAGCCGATGGAAAAATATGGCGGTCACCCGCTGGCGCGAAGACAGTACCTGCGATAATTGGGGAAGTTTTTGTTATATACGTGATCTTGACAGTAATCTGTTCTGGTCATCTGCTTACCAGCCAACATTGCAGCAGGGGGAAAATTATGAAGCTGTATTTTCACAGGGCCGTGCAGAATTCAGGCGCCGTGATTTTTCGCTTGAAACACATACAGAGATCGTTGTATCACCTGAAGATGATATTGAACTGAGAAGAGTACATATCACCAACCGTTCCCGCAAAAAAAGAATGATCGAAATAACCAGTTATGCGGAAGTTGTACTGGCAGTAACTGCAGCAGATGAAGCACATCCTGCCTTCAGTAATTTATTTGTTCAAACACAGATCAAAGAACAGCGTAATGCTATTCAATGTACCCGAAGACCGAGATCTGCTGAAGAAAAAGCACCATGGATGTTTCACCTGATGAAAGTTCATGATGCAGAAATCATTAACGTGTCTTACGAAACGGACAGGGAACAATTCATAGGCAGGGGTAACAGCATACAATTCCCTGAAATGATGAAACTAAGCAATCCCCTAAAAAATAGCAGTGGATCAGTTCTTGATCCGATTGTTTCGATCCAATACCGTATTGTGCTGGAAGGAAATGAATCTGTAACAGTAGATATCATTACCGGTATGGCAGAAACCAAAGAAATATGCAATAATCTTATAGATAAATACCAGGAACGGCACCTCTTCAACCGTGTATTGGAATTAGCATGGACACATAGCCAGGTTATATTGCACCAGATAAATGCGGTGGAATCAGATGCACAATTATATGCAAGGCTTGCGGGCTCTATAATTTTTTCCAATCAGTTATTACGGGCGGATCCTTCGGTGATCATTAAGAACAGGCGTGAACAGTCAGGATTGTGGAGTTATGCAATATCAGGAGATATACCGATCGTACTGGTGCAGATAGAAGATATAGCGAATATCGATCTGGTAAAGCAAATGGTACAGGCACATGCCTATTGGCGGCAGAAAGGGTTGATTGTGGACCTTGTTATATGGAATGATGATTATGGAGGTTACAGGCAGGTATTACATAACCAGATACAAGGTCTTATAACACCGGGCATTGGTACTGAATTGAGGGATCAGTCGGGTGGAATTTTTATCAGGTCAGCAGAACAAATATCAAATGAAGACAGAATATTATTCCTGACTGTTGCTCATGTTGTAATCTCCGATAGGTATGGTACATTAGAAGAGCAGTTAAACAGGCGCACAAAGATCAAAACAGCTATACCATATTTTAGTCCTTCTAAATTTTATCCATCGGTCTATACAGAGGTTGTTCCTAGGAATAACCTGCAGTTCTTCAATGGCCTTGGTGGTTTTACCGCTGACGGTAAAGAATATATAATTACGACCACTCCTACAAGTAAAACACCCGCACCCTGGATCAATGTATTGGCGAACCCGGGTTTTGGAAGCATTATTTCTGAAAGCGGACAATCATATACGTGGGTAGATAATGCACACGAAATACGTTTGACACCCTGGAACAATGATCCCGTAACAGATCTTAAAGGAGAAGCCTTTTATCTGAAAGACGAAGAAAGCGGCAGATTCTGGTCTCCGGCACCACTACCATGCCGCGGCAGAACGCCTTACATAACACGTCATGGTTTTGGCTACACTGTATTTGAACACAGTGAAGATGGTATAAGCTCAAAGATGACGGTATATACAGATATTGAAGCACCTTTGAAATTTATTACAATAAAGCTCCTCAATCTATCAGGAAGGCAACGCCATATTTCTGCAACAGGATATGTAGAATGGGTATTGGGCGACCTTCGGGCAAAATATTTGAAACATACCATAACGGAACTGGACGAACACAACGGAGCCATTCTTGCAAGGAATGCCTATAGCACTGAATTTGAGAATAGAGTTGCTTTTTTTGATGCCGATGGTGTTAATAAAACCATCACCACCGACCGGACGGAATTTCTGGGACGTAACGGAACCTTAAGTAATCCGGATGGATTGACGCGTGCCCGGTTATCTGGTAAAACCGGAGCCGCACTGGATCCTTGTGCGGTAATACAAATTGCTTTTACCCTTGAAGAAGAAGAAGAAAAAGAATTTATATTTCGCCTTGGTGCAGGAACAAATCTGCAGCATGCATTGGATATTATACATGCCTTTGAAGGACCGGAGGCCGCAAAACAGGCATTAAATAAAGTGCATCTATATTGGGAGAAGGCTTTGACTGCGGTTCAAATAAAGACACCCGATGCTGCACTCAATATACTGGCCAATGGTTGGCTCAATTATCAAACACTCGCCAGCCGCATTTGGGGAAGAAGCGGTTTCTATCAATCCGGCGGAGCATTCGGCTTCAGAGACCAGTTGCAAGATGTACTTTCATTAATTCACACCCAGCCGGAATTGGTAAAAACACAAATCCTCTTATGCGCATCCAGGCAATTTAAAGAAGGCGATGTTCAGCATTGGTGGCATCCACCCACAGGAAGAGGCGTAAGAACCACCTGTTCTGATGACTTTTTATGGCTGCCATTTGTTACATCCGGCTACATCACTGCCACGGGTGATAAAGCCATATTAGATGAACAGGTATATTTCCTTGAAGGGCGTCTTTTAAATACAGGAGAAGAATCTTATTACGACCTTCCGATAAGGTCGGATATATCCGCGGATTTATACGATCATTGTGTAAAGGCAATTGAATATGCATTAAGATTTGGTATGCACGGTTTACCATTCATTGGCTCGGGAGACTGGAATGACGGATTGGATAAAGTAGGTGCTCTCGGCAAAGGAGAAAGTGTTTGGCTGGCTTTTTTCTTGTACGATGTATTAACACGTTTTGTACCCATAGCTCTACTCAAGAATGACGCACCATTTGCAAATCGATGCAAAGATCAGGCAGAACAGCTTCGCAAAAATATCAGGGATAATGCATGGGATGGCGAATGGTACCGCCGTGCATATTTTGATGATGGCGCACCACTGGGCTCAAAAGAAAATGAAGAATGTAAAATTGATTCCATTGCTCAAAGCTGGTCAGTACTATCAAAAGCAGGCGACGATGACCGTATAATTACTGCAATGCAGTCTGCGAACAAACACCTCGTACGTAAAGAAGATGGCCTGATACAATTGTTTAATCCGCCATTCGATAAGTCAGACATGAACCCCGGATATATAAAGGGTTACGTGCCAGGTGTAAGGGAAAATGGCGGGCAATATACCCATGCCGCTATATGGCTGGTTATGGCATTTGCCGCTATTGGTGATAAGAAAAAAACATGGGAGTTGTTGCAAATGATTAACCCGCTAAACCGTGGAAACAGCCGGGAGAAAATTTCAATTTATAAGACAGAACCTTATGTAATGGCTGCAGACGTTTATGCAGAACCCATGCACAAAGGCCGTGGCGGATGGACCTGGTATACCGGTTCTGCAGGCTGGATGTATCAACTGATCATAGGCTCATTTATCGGGCTCAAAAAAGAAGATGATACCTTAAGCTTCACACCATGTGTGCCGCAGGAATGGCCGTCATTTGCGATCAGTTACCGTTTTGGAGAAAGTAATTATCACATACAGTTCACTCAAACAACATCAGGCAAAGCGGGAATGACCGTTACGGTAGATGGAGCGTTACAGGAAAGCAATTCCATTCAATTGGTAAATGATGGCAATACGCATAAGGTGATGATCGAATTATTTAACGTGAGTTCGGTATAGGTATATTCTGTTTTTTATAATACCGGCAACTGTGTTTCATAGCATCTTCGTTGCCACGCTCGGTTCACAGTTCCTTTTTCATGGCATCTATGAAAGGCGCGGCAGTTTACCCCGACGAGCGAAGCGGAACTCGGGGTCGCAATCACTTCTTTTGCATATCTTTTGGCAGCAATGGCTGCTATTCTAAGCGGGTTTCTGGCGGCAACGGCTTTCATGTGATGCTATAAAAGAAGAACCTTGAACCGATCCCGAAAGCATTCGGGAAACAGTCGATGCCCAATGAACTTTAGCCGGGTACATACAATTCCCTTCAAAAAAATCAGCAAACAAATACAGGTAATACTACTGTTCTGTTTGCTGAAGAAAATTATTCAGAGAGTATCCCGTCAGGGAAGCCGTGATTTAAATTTGCCACCTGTAATAGTCACCGTTCCGCCTGAATCTGTGGTTGCCGTTCCGCTAAATGTTCCTTCTATAATCTTGGTTATGGTATCGTATGTGGTTACAACAATAACAATATTAGAACCGACAAAAGTAACCGGGTCAGAACCGTATGTCTTGTTATTATCTGTATAAAGAACCAACGCACCGTTTGGAAGAACAACATTCGTGTTGTAGGTAGCAGCAACAGGGCCGCCGGTATTAATAAGACTGATCTGGAATAAAGAATCGCCAAAGTCATTGATCCAGTTCATGGTAATATATTTTACTGCAAGCCCGGTTACAGTAGTATCGTAAATGAATGCTTTGGAAGTATCCAGGTATTTGGCGGAATAAGTAGTATCGCCGGTAGCGGTAAACTGCCAGCCAAAACTGGTATCAACCCCGCCGGTACCGGTTGTATCACCACCACCCAAACCCGTACCGGTACTATCCTGAACATTTACTGTAAAACCACAAATGCTTGTATCAAAACTTACCGTAAATAATGTTGGCTTTTGTAAGATGGGCGTGCCGATTGGTTTAAGTCTTATAATGTTAATGCCAGTTGTATTGAAGAAACCCGAATCTGCAAACATAAAACCATTCTGCAGGTCGGTGGTAATGGTATAACTGCCTACTGAATCTACACGAACTTTAACTTCTACATAAGCTGTGTCGCTGCCAGGTGTTACGCCGTTATAAAATGTTCCAACTACTGAATCTGGCATACAGTTACCGGCGCTGTCTTTAAGACTGCCGATTGCATCAACCGTTGTTTTGCCGGTTTCTATACTATATTCTTTTTGGCATGCGCTAAACAATGCGATGGCACAAAGCAGGAAACAAAATGAAATGAGGTTTCGTGTCATAGATGTAAAGAAAAGGAATAATCTGTTAGCAATAATATTTCTATACCAATAACGCAGCCGGGTTGGATAAATTGTTTCCGGAGGCCAGTTCATGAATATTACGCAATGTTGTAATGGTAATTTGTGTAAGGGCTTCATCCGTAAAAAAGGCCTGGTGGGCAGTAACCAGAACATTTGAAAAACTCATCAGTCTTTGTATAGTATCATCCTCAATAACAGTATCGGAAAGGTCGCGGAAGAAAAGGTGTTCTTCCTGTTCATAAACATCAATACCCAGGTAACCAACCTGGCCCGATTTAAGTGCTTCGATCACAACCGGAGTATCAATCAGTCCGCCCCGGCTTGTATTAATAAGCATTACACCCTTTTTCATAATACTTACCGTTTCTGTACTGATTATATGTTTGGTTTGATTGTTAAGCGGACAGTGAAGAGAAATAATATCCGACCGTTTCAGCAGTTCTATTAAAGGTAAAAACTGAACACCTGCTGCTTCAAGTTCTTTGTTCGCAATAACATCGAAAGCAAGCACTGAGCAGCCAAATCCAATCATGTTTTTACAAAATGCCTTGCCAATATTTCCTGTGCCAATTACACCGACTGTTTTGCCATGAAGGTTAAACCCAAGCAAACCATTAAGCGAAAAATTCTGCTCCCGTACACGGTTATAGGCTTTATGCGTTTTACGGTTTAAAGTAAGTATCATGGCTACCGCATGTTCAGCAACAGCTTCGGGTGAATAGGCTGGTACACGGCAAACGTGGATATTATATTCTTTCGCTGCGGCTATGTCAACATTATTAAAGCCTGCACATCGTAAAGCAATAATCTTTACTCCCTTTTCTGCAAGTTGCTTGATAAGTTGCTCATCTATTTTGTCGTTTACAAATACACAAACAGCGGTACTATTATTCACGAGGTTTACCGTTTGCATATCAAGCATCACTTCAAAGTATTCAAGCAGAAAGCCGAAGCTGTCGTTGTATTTATTGAAGAATTCCTTGTCGTAAGGCTGAGTGGAAAAGAATGTAATTTTCATTAAGTAAAATTAACTGAAAAGCCGCAGTATTACTGCGGCTTTTCAGTTATAAAATAATTGTGTTTGATGCACTTGTGTTCCGGCTGTTGAAAGCTGAATAAAGTTGCTGCAGTACAAGTGTGCGACGCAAGGAACGATCCACAAAGATTTAATGCCAGGCTCAAAAAGAATTTCTTAGCTCTTATCTATCTCGCCCACCATGTTTGCAGGCACTACCCATGCATCAAATTCCTCGGGAGTTACATAGCCTAGTTTAACCGCCATTTCTTTTAAAGTGGTTCCTTCTTTATGCGCCGTTTGGGCGATTTCTGCCGCTTTGTAATAACCAATTTTTGTGTTGAGAGAAGTTACGAGCATCAAAGAATTATCAACATGTTTTTTAATGTTGGCTTCAATGGGTTCAATGCCCACAGCACATTTATCGTTGAAGCTTACACAGCCTTCGCCGATGAGCCTTGCACTGTGCAGGAAATTGTAGATCATTACTGGTTTAAAAACGTTGAGTTCAAAATGGCCGTTGCTGCCGCCAATGCTGATGGCAACATCGTTGCCCATTACCTGTGCTGCAATCATGGTCAATGCCTCGCATTGCGTGGGGTTTACTTTGCCCGGCATTATGGATGAGCCTGGTTCGTTATCGGGAATAAATAATTCGCCAATGCCGCTGCGTGGACCACTGCTAAGCATGCGCACATCGTTTGCAATTTTCATTAAACTTACGGCAACCGTTTTCAATGCGCCATGCGCTTCTACAATGGCATCGTGTGCGGCCAATGCTTCAAATTTATTTTCAGCTGTGATGAACGGAATGCCCGTTAATTCAGCAATATTTTTTGCAACAAGTTCTGCATAACCTTTGGGTGTATTGATTCCTGTGCCTACTGCCGTGCCGCCTAAAGCCAGTTCGCTTAAGTGAGCCAGCGAATTGTTGATTGCTTTTAATCCATGCGTTAACTGCGATACATAGCCACTAAACTCCTGGCCTACGGTAAGCGGTGTTGCATCCATAAAATGGGTGCGGCCAATTTTTACCACGTGCATATAAGCTTTGCTTTTTGCGGCAAGTGTGTCACGCAGTTTTGTTATGCCGGGAATGGTTGTTTCCACCAGCATTTTATATGCTGCAATATGCATGGCTGTGGGGAATGTATCGTTACTCGATTGTGACTTATTTACATCATCGTTCGGGTGCAGAAATTTTTCTTTATCGGTTAGAGCGCCACCTTTTATTACGTGAGCACGGTAAGCCACCACTTCGTTCACATTCATATTGCTTTGAGTGCCGCTGCCAGTTTGCCAAACCACCAGCGGAAACTGATCGTCCAATTTTCCTTCCAGAATTTCATCGCAAACCTGTGCAATGGCATCGCATTTTTCCTGCGGCAAAACACCTAAAGTTGTGTTGGTTATTGCTGCTGCTTTTTTTAAATAAGCAAAAGCTTTGATGATGGGCATGGGCATTTTATTAATGTCCTGCGCAATTTTAAAATTCTCCACACTGCGCTCGGTTTGAGCACCCCAGTAAACATGGGCCGGAACTTTTACTTCGCCCATTGTGTCTTTTTCTATGCGATATTCCATGATGGCTTTTTTTATTGCGGCAAAGTTAAAGGAATGGGGTTTACAGTTAAGGGTTTGCAGTTTGCAGTTAATATAAAGAAAATTTTGAGCCAGGCAATGGTAAAACTATGAGGCTTTTGTTGCGTCGCACATTTGTGCTGCAAAATATGGTTGAGCTTTTAACAGCCGCAGCAGCCTGGCAATTTACGCTTCGGTAAAAGCTGAATAGATTTCCTATCGAACAAGTGTGCGACGCAAGGAACGATCAGCAGAATTACTTATGCCGGGTACAAAAAAGTCTTTGTATTTATTGGGTACTTACCACCTGATCAAGGTACTGCTCCATGTAAACCCGCTGCCGTAGGAGGCAAGGCATACAAGGTCGCCTTTTTTTATTTTGCCCTGCTGTACTGCCTCGCAAAGCGCAATGGGTATTGAAGCTGCGGTGGTATTACCATAGCGTTGAATGTTTGTAAAAACCTCATCATCGGCTAAGCCTAATTTTTTCTGTACATATTCTGCAATGCGCAGGTTACTTTGGTTCAGGATGAGCATGTTAAGGTCTTCGAGTGTTTTATTATTGGCTGTCAGCGCTTCATTAATTACTTCGGGTAGTTTTACAATGGCTTTTTTCATTACGGCATTGCCATCCATGTGCGGGTAGATCTGGCCTTTATCGATCATTTTTTTGCTGATGAACGTATCGGCTATTTCTGCATCGTCGTAATCTGCTGCGTCTTTATTCCAATGGTTGCTGTGTGTACCGGGGTTAACACTTGCAAGCGCTTCGGCACCCTTGCCATCGCTGTGCAGGTGCGTACTTAAAACGCCTTTCTCTGCATCTTCGGTAGCCTGTAATATAATAGCACCGGCCCCATCTGCAAAAATGGTAGATACCTTGCGGCCTCTTGTTGAAAAATCGAGCCATGCCGATTGCTTCTCGCTGCCAATAACAAGAATGTTTTTGTACATACCCGAACGGATAAACTGATCACCCACACTCAGCGCATAAATAAATGCACTGCACTGGTTGCGTATATCAAGTGCTGCAATATCCCGCATATCCAGTTCGCGTTGTACCAGAACGCCACAACCGGGAAACTGGTAGTCTGGTGTAATGGTTGCAAAAATGATAAAGTCAATATCTTTTGCTGTTAAGCCTGCATTTTCAATTGCTTTTTTTGAAGCTTCTATACCCATTGTTGCTGTTGTTTCGCCAAGCCTTTTGGCAAAACGCCTTTCTTTTATACCTGTATGCGATTCTATCCATTCATCGTTGGTATCCATATATTTCATCAGGTCAAAATTCGTAACAACATTTTCGGGTACGTACATCCCCACTCCTGCGATAAAACTTCTTGGCATAAGATCATTTTGTGATTGCGGCAAAGTAAAGGAAAAAAGCTGTAAGCAAATTGACCTTGAAAATGGATATTGTTTTAAGCTTTTCGGTTTGCGGAAATTGATTGTTGCATTAGCGTAAACCACAATTCAGGAAACATTTAGGGCAATTCTTTGAATGAAACCATTTGAATGAATGAGAATGCCTACATTCGAAACTAAAACCTCTACCGATATGTCAGCATCTCTTAGCCAAAGATTTACCGCACTGGATGTATTCCGGGGAATGACCATTTGCTTTATGATTATTGTAAACACGCCGGGGGGCAGCCCTACTTTTTCCCCACTGGAACATGCTGCCTGGAATGGATTTACCCCTACCGATCTTGTATTTCCTTCTTTTATGTTTGCTGTAGGCAATGCTTTAAGTTTTGTAATGAACAAATGGCCTGCAATGAACACCAGCCAGGTGGTAAGTAAAATTTTAAAACGTACTTTCCTTATTTTTTTACTGGGTTATTTGATGTACTGGTTTCCTTTTGTAAAGGAAGAAGCCGGCCATATTGTATTTGCTCCCATTTCTGATACAAGGATTTTTGGTGTACTGCAGCGTATTGGTCTTGCATATGGTATTGCCGCATTGATGCTTTATTTTTTAAAACCACGCACTACCGTAATTATTACAGTTATTATACTAATTCTTTACTGGCCGGTAATGGTATATTTTGGTGATGCAGCTGATCCGTTGAGCCTGCACGGCAATGCTGTTTTAAAACTGGATACCTGGCTTATTGGTGAAAAACATTTGTATGGTGGCGAGGGCTTTCCGTTTGATCCAGAAGGTTTACTAAGCACCTTCCCTTCTATTGCAAATGTGGTTGGCGGTTTTCTGGTGGGCAGTTACCTGCAAAAGAAAGGCAATACCTACGAGGCACTGGCAAAACTGCTGATGGCGGGTTTCGTTTGTTTTTTTATTTCGTACTGGTGGAATCTTGGTTTCCCCATTAACAAAAAACTCTGGACCAGTTCTTTTGTTATGCGTACCGTTGGCCTGGATTGTATGATATTGGCCTGCATCATTTACTGGATCGATTTCAAAAACAAAACAAAGAGTGTTTATTTTTTCCAGGTGTTTGGCCGCAACCCGCTGCCCATTTATCTTTTATCGGAAATTGGCGTAATACTGCTGTACATAATCCGCATTGGCGACCTTTCATTATACGAGTGGCTGTACCAGAATATTTTTGCACATGCCGGTGATTATATTGGCTCTTTGTTATTTGCCGTAAGCTGGATGCTGTTTTGCTGGACTGCGGGTTATATACTGGATAAGAAAAAAATATATTTAAAAGTTTAAGAGTTCCTGAACTTGATTTTATTGACCCGGCTGAAGTAATACCATGAGGCTTCCGTTGCGTCGCACACTTGAACGTTTGGAATATAAAGCAGCAAGCTACGAGCCTTGAGCCACGAGCTGTGAGCAGAACTACATTGGCTCTCAGCCGCAGCTCGCAGCCCATAGCCATTCTTCAGTACAAGTGAGTGACACAACGATGTTTAATAGCAATCCTTCAGCCTGACCAATAAAATAAACCATATAAAATTTTACTGCCTGCAATTTTATTAAGATGGCTTTACCTTATTTTTTTATTGAAACACTTAGCCAGCAGGATGCTATTATTTTGCCGGAAGAAACCAGCAGGCATTGTATTCAGGTACTGCGCATGAAAGCTGGCGAACAATTGCAACTTACCGATGGTAAAGGCAATTTATTTACGGTACGCATCAGCAAACCTGATAAAAAAAACTGTGTAGTAGCCGTTGAGGAAAAAACCTTAATACCACCACATATTAAGAAGGTTTCTATTGGTATTTCGCTTTTGAAAAACGCAAACCGGTTTGAATGGTTTCTTGAAAAGGCAACGGAAATGGGCATCGGCGAAATAATACCGTTGACCTGTAAGCGCACTGAAAGGCAACATTTTCGTTTTGAAAGAATGCACAATATTCTTGTTGCCGCCATGCTGCAAAGTCAGCAGGCGTGGTTGCCTTTATTACACGAACCGCAGCCGGTTGAAAAGGTGATCAGTTTATCGGCATATGCTCAAACGTTGATTGCGCATTGTGAGGAAACCAATAAAGAACCGATCAGCAATATTGGCGAAGGAAATGAAATTCAAATACTAATTGGCCCAGAGGGAGACTTTACACCAGAAGAGATTGAACTGGCTTTGCAACATCATTTTCAGCCGGTATCGTTAGGTGGCACAAGACTAAGAACTGAGACTGCCGGCATTGTAGCTGCAGCATTACTTATGAATCATAGGGGTTAAAAAAGCAAAAAGCAGCACCAGAAACACTTCCAGAACTGCTTTTGTAGTCCCGACAGGAATCGAACCTGTATCTAAAGTTTAGGAAACTTCTATTCTATCCATTGAACTACGGGACC
>DGQT01000085.1 GCA_002390845.1 Chitinophagaceae bacterium UBA4407
CCTTGCGTCGCAATCACTTCTTCAGTATATCTTTTGGCATCAATTGAATTACGTGAATCAGATTTTGTCATAGTTTAATTAGTAATCCAAACGATGAACGTAATGCGACGCAACGATGCTTAACCGAAGGACAATAGCTTGTAACAAAAAAGTTAACTATATTATCGATATACAATTAGCAAGTTTATTACACTGTTATCAATTGATTTTCAATGGAATAAATATTTAATAGGGTATTTGTATAGCAATTGTATATATGTTAAATGATTTAGTTGCAATTATATTCGTAATGCTTTAATGCTCGGTTATCGTTGCCACAAATCGAGTCTGCCAGTTTAACGAAACTAATTTTTTACGCCATAACTAAAGATTGCTTATATGAGAAAGTCATTCTTACTATTCAGCTTTGTGGTTGCTACGCTCTCCCTGTCCGCACAACCGGATAAAGTAAAAATTTCCGAAAATAACAACGGTATGAAACTGGTTGTTAATGAAAAAGATTTCTTTATCAATGGTATGAACTGGGATTACTTCCCGATAGGTACTAATTTTTCTTACAGCCTTTGGAAACAATCTGACGATGTAATCAAAGCTGCACTTGATAACGAGATGCCTATGTTAAAAAATATGGGCGTTAACACCATCAGGCAATATACTGGTGTTCCTGCAAAGTGGATTAAATACATATACGAAAACTACGGTATTTACACCATACTCAACCATTCTTTTGGGCGCTATGGGCTTACCTTGAAAGGTGCCTGGGTGGCTAACACAGATTACTCAAATCCGCTGGTAAAAGAGCTTCTCTTAAAAGAAGTAAAGGATATGGTTAATCAATACAAAAACACTCCCGGTTTGTTAATGTTTCTGTTGGGTAATGAAAATAATTATGGTCTTTTCTGGCGGGGTGCTGAAACAGAAAATATGCCTATGCAGGACCGCCGGTCAACAAAAGATGCATACTACCTGTACAAATTGTTTAATGATGCCGCCGTTGAAATAAAATCAATTGATCAGTCACATCCTGTTTCTATCTGCAATGGAGACCTTTTGTTCCTCGACATAATGACAAAAGAATGTAAAGATGTGGACGTGTTTGGCATTAACTCATACAGGGGTATTTCATTTACTGATTTATTTGACAGGGTTAAAAATGAAAGTGGTAAGCCAATCATGTTTACGGAATTTGGTGCAGACGCATACAACGAAATTACAAATGACGAAGCACAGGAATCTCAGGCTAAATATTTATTGAATAACTGGAAAGAGATTTATGCCAATGCAGCAGGAATGGGTAAAGCAGGTAATTCGATTGGTGGCTTTACATTTCAATTCAGTGATGGATGGTGGAAATACAAACAAACAGAAAACTTAGATGTTCATGATGTAAATGCTTCATGGGTAAACGGAGGGTATTTGTATGATTATACGCCAGGGGAAAATAACATGAACGAAGAATGGTTTGGTATCTGTGCGAAAGGCGCTACAAATGAAAGAGGCAATTATGAATTATATCCACGTGCTGCATATTATGTATTAAAAGATGCTCATAAATTTAACCCATATACAGCCGGGGCGAATTCTCTTACAAACTATTTCGATAATATTCCAATAGCAGATGCTGTGCTGAAGGCAAGGAGCGATAAGGCTGCACTGGAAGGTAGTAACTCCAGTAAATTAAGCATTAGTAATCTGCAAGCTAATTTTACAACTTTCAACACCGGCGGCAGTTTAATATCTACTCCAAAAGAAGCTGATCCCAGCCAAACCATATACCCAAATAAACTGGGATTTGACCACATGCAATCTTTTAATATTGGAATAACAGCAAACCCGGCGCCGAATGTAAGTGCCAATGTACAGTTTAATGTGCTCGGAAATGTTGCTCAAAATCCGATAGATGAAGTTTTTTATGAAAACAGGGGCAGGCCAATACAGGTAACAACGCCTAACGGAACAACTACGTTACAATCAAATAACAGGGTGCAGTTATACAGAAGCAGTTTCAACTGGAATAGTAAGTTATTTAATCTAACCGGTTTTTACCGCACAGGCCATTACCATTGGGGATATGAAGGTGATTTCTTCGGGCTTTATCCTGAGGCAAACTATGGGCCTAATATTGATATATACAATGGCGAAGCACCTTTTGGTTTTGAAATAGAAGGAAAGAAAGTAATCAAAGGTTTAAAGGTTGCTTTTGGGCCGGAACTTTGGTGGGGTGCCAACCCGGCAGTTTTGGTAAAGTACAGTCACAAACTTGCAAAGTTTGATGTTACAGGTATTTTTCATGAAGATATAGCGCAGCGCAGTGGTTTGCAAAGTTCATTTGCTGTACCCACACCAAAAACAAGAAAAGCAACAATAACGGTATCCAGGAAATTCGGTTCTTTTGGTTTTGACCTTGGTGGTATTTGGGGAGGGCAACCACTTAATGGAAGAGTGTTTCAATTAATGAGAGATGGTAAAGTGTACCAGGATCAGATTCAGTCAAAAGACAATTTTGGTGGTAAGATAAAATTCAGCTACGCAGGCGGCAATATAAACTGGTATGGCCTTGCTTCGTATATGGGGCTTGTTGCCAATGGCGGTGTTGACCAAACAAAAACATTTACAGGCTGGAGACTGAAAGATGTGGGCACTGGTAATTTGTATAATGTATTAAGTGGTTTTACATTTAGCGTTGGCAAGCTGCAAATAGCACCTAACTTTTTATATCAAAAGCCAATTGAAGGCCCGATACCTGTAGATGTGTTAGCCCCTGGAAGACCGAGAAATATACTGGATGATCCGTTTGCTGTCAGATCCAACAGGGAAACAGTAGGAGGGGAACTTTTATTAACCTACGACCCTACACCCGGAACCTGGATGTATGAATGGGATAATGACCGGTCAGAAGATGCAAAATTTGCAATAAGCGCTGATTTTGTTTACCGTCACCTGCCCACCATACAGGATGCAGCAATTGGCATATTGGCAAATGGAAGAACTTCTTTTGCATTCCCTGGTTCCGCACCGGCTCAAGACCTTTGGGAAGCTAATGCAAGAATCGTTTCCAAAGTAAATCCCTCGCTTGGTTTTATAGCCAATGTATATTTTGGTAATGGACAAGCCAATGGCAGCGATAAAAGAACAATTAACCGGGTAGGGTTTGACTTAAGGACTATTTATAAAAAATTAAAACTGGTTACCGTAGCCAAATTTAATGATTGGGGGCCGTTCGATTATCACCGTGATTTTAACCTTACTTTTCCCTTGCAGCTAATGGCAGATATTTCAACTGAAATAGGGAAACCCGATTGGTTTATTCTTCCTTCAACTAAAATTGGCATCAGGGGAACCTATAGAACTTTAAATAAATATTCTAACCGGTATTCTCCGGTTAAAACTGTTGACGCAGGTGGTAACTGGGTTCCAGATCCAAACGCCATCGGCTTCCCTGATGGCAATGAATGGGAAATTAGAACATACATACAATTCAATATTGGCAAATAAAATTTTTAAAAATGAAAAAATATATTTTTAATAATTCAATCATCAAATCTTTTTTAGCCCTGTCAGTATTTTTTTTGCTGAATGGGTGTAAAAGAGAAATTAGCGGATTATCACCTGTCACATATTCAACAAATCCCGATGTTTTTATCGATGGTTTTAGTGCTGGCTTAAACTATGGAGCTTATGGAGGATCTGTTCCAAGTGCTTTTCATGTAGATAGTAGCATAACATACAACGGTTCTGCAACTTCCATGAGATTTGAAGTACCTGACCAGAATGATCCTAAAGGCGCATATGCCGGCGGGGCATATTTTACTTCAGTTGGCAGGGATTTATCCGGCTATGATGCTTTAACTTTTTGGGCAAAAGCTTCTCAACCGGCTACTCTTGGTGTGGTTGGGTTTGGAAATGATTTTGGGGCTTCAAAATACCAGGTTGCTCTGAATAATTTAGCTGTGAATTTCAATTGGAAAAAAATCATTATACCAATACCTGATCCTTCAAAACTTAATGGGGAAAGGGGAATGTTTTATTATTCAGCAGGCCCGGAAAATGGCAAAGGGTATACGTTTTGGATTGATGAGGTAAAATTTGAAAAACTGGGAACCATTTCTAATGCAACTGCAGCTATCTTAAATGGAGTTGATAAGGTACAGAGTTCATTTATTGGGATTAACACCACTATAGACGGAATAACCACTTCATTTAATTTACCTGCCGGCGTTGATGAATCTTTAAGTATTTCTCCTTACTATTTTAATTTTACATCCTCGAACCCGGCAGCAGCAACAGTGAATGAAACAGGAATTGTAAGTATAGTAGGAACAGGCTCTTCAAAGATTACTGCAAAATTGGGAAATACAGATGCAAAAGGAAGCCTTACTATAAATTCTTCAGGCAGCTTTACAGCTGCACCCACTCCAACAAAAGATGCGGCCAATGTAATCTCTTTGTTTAGTGATGCTTACAGCAACGCCCCGGTTGATTATTATAACGGATACTGGGCACCATATCAAACAACACTATCTGCAGATTTTGAAGTAAACGGAGACCATGTTTTAAACTATACGAACTTTAATTTCGTTGGCATTCAGGTATCTTCTCCAACAATAGATGCATCTTCAATGTCTAATTTACATTTAGATATTTACCTGCCCGCTGCTTTAAATACAGGCGCAACTTTTAAAGTTCAAATAGTAGATTTTGGTGCCAATGGAGCCCCCGGTGGAAGCGACGATGTTAGTGGTGATATTACTTTTGCTGCCCCTGTTTTAGTAGCAAACAATTGGGCTAGATTGGATATTCCTTTTTCAAGCCTGCCAACTTTATTAACAAGAAGGCATTTAGGTCAAATCATTTTAGTAGGTACCAACATAAGTGGCTTTTATGCTGATAATATTTATTTTTGGAAAAATCCAACAATTCCTGAAACACCTGTAAGTGCCGCTCCTGCACCAACTATCGCTGCTGCAAATGTACTTTCAATATTCAGTGATGCTTATACTAATGTTCCGGGAACGGATTTCTCTCCATATTGGGGTCAGGGAACTGTTTCAAGCCAGGTGCCTGTCGCAGGAAATAATACATTAAAATATGAAGGATTAGATTTCCAGGGAACTCAATTAGCCAGTAATCAAAATGTTTCTGCCTATGGTTTCTTACACGTTGATTATTATACGGCAAATTCAAACAGCCTGAATGTTTTCCTTATTAGCCCGGGACCTGTTCAAACATCTTATACACTTAGTGTTCCCACCAGTGGGGCATCGTCTTCGGGTTGGAGCAGTGTGGATATCCCTCTATCTGCTTTTGCTCCGGTTGATTTAACGAACCTGAATCAAATGATGTTTACCGGTAATGGCAATATTTTTTTAGATAATATTTATTTCCATAAGTAATGGAAAGGAATTCATTTCAATAATTCAAACGATTAAAAAATCATACTATGAATTTATTATTTATAAAATTGAGCCGGAAGATTTTTACTGCAGGCAGTGTTTTCCTGCTCATTATCATTTTTCTTTCAGGGTGTAAAAAAGAGGCTGTACAAACGCTGCCTGAAAGAAACTGGCAATTGACCTGGAGCGATGAATTTGATGGAGCAGCAGGAACTTCTCCTGACGCTGCAAATTGGGCTTTCGATATTGGTACCGGTCAGGGTGGATGGGGTAATCAGGAATTGGAATACTATACCAACCGTTCCCAAAATGTATCATTAGACGGCAACGGAAATCTGTTGATTACTGCAAGAAGCGAACCCTACGCCGGTTCATCTTTCACTTCCGGAAGAATAAAAACACAAGGTTTGTTTTCGCAAGCTTACGGACGTTTTGAAGCCAGGATAAAAACCCCTTACGGACCCGGAATATGGCCTGCATTCTGGATGCTTGGTTCAAACATAGAAACTACACCCTGGCCGCAGTGTGGCGAAATAGACATCATGGAACTTCGCGGACAAGAACCCAATATTATCAACGGAACCATTCATGGCCCGGGATACTCAGGTGGCAGTTCAATTACAAAAAGATACGGGTTTACTGATAAACGTTTTGATCAGGATTATCACATTTTTGCTGTGGAATGGACATCAGATAAAATTGATTTTTTTGTAGATGATTATTTATACCAGCGACTTACTGCAAGTGATGTTCCGGGTCAGTGGGTGTATGATCATCCTTTCCATATCATTCTTAATGTGGCTGTTGGAGGTAATTATTTAGGATTTCCAACCTCTCAAACCCCGTTCCCACAATCGATGTCAATAGATTATGTTCGGGTTTATAAAGCAGCAAATTAATGAGAACAAATGCTTATTAGAAAAGACTGAATTTTTGTTTGGTTCTTTTTCTGATAACTGTAATATTTTATAAATAGTTTTTTTGTACCCGGCAATTGTACAGGCATGAAGCTTCTGTTGCGTCGCACACTTGTACTGCATCAGGAATTTCAGCAATGCCTTGAAATATGAATGCGATGCCATAACAGAATGTAGCTTTTATGAGAGCCTCTTTACATTTTGTTAGAGATTTTGAATAGCAGCCAAAGATGCTATATGTACAACCGATGAAGTGATTGCGACGCAACCAGGATGCCATGAAAAACCAAAGCTTGTATTAAAAGTAATTTTTATACTGATCAGCAAACTGTTATTGATAAAAGCATAAAAACAAACCAAATGGCTGCGGAAATTCAAAAGGTAAAACTTGGGAATGAAGACTTCTATAAAATCCTGGATAGTGATTTTATGCGCCCGTTTTTTATGAGCATTGTAAGCGATTCAAACCATTGGATGTTTATTTCAAGCAATGGTGGTTTAACTGCTGGTCGTAAGAATCCCGAATACGCACTGTTTCCCTACTACACCGATGATAAAATAACTGAGTCTGCAGAGATCACAGGAAGCAAATCTATTTTCCGCATTCATAGCGATGACAAAACATTTATATGGGAACCATTTTCAGAGCGGATGTTTGGTGTGTACAAGGTTAGCCGGAATTTGTATAAAAGCGTTTATAGTAACAAGATTGTTTTTGAAGAAATAAACCACGATTTGGAACTGTGTTTCAGGTATGAGTGGAATACAAGCGATACGTTTGGTTTTGTAAAAAAATCTGCACTGATAAACCAGGCAAAAGAAAAACGCTGTATTACAATTTTAGATGGTATTCAAAACATCGTTCCTTATGGAGTGGGAAGTGAACTGCAACGCAATGTGAGCAATCTTACAGATGCCTATAAAAGAAGTGAATTACAGAAAGAAAGTGGCATTGGCATTTTTGCATTAAGCGCCATCATAGTAGACAAAGCAGAACCAAGTGAAGCCTTGAAAGCGAATATCGTATGGTCGCTTGGTTTTGATAAACCTAAACATTTACTTTCTTCCACACAGTTGAAAAACTTCAGAAGCAACCGGGACATTCATGAAGAGACCGATGTAAAAGGTGAAAAAGGAGCTTATTTTATTTATGATGAAATAGAGCTTTCTGCAAATGCTGAGAAGGATTGGATGATCATCGCAAACGTTAATCAAAATCATTCAGCAATCTGTGGTCTTTCAGAAACCATAAAAAATACTAAAGACCTAATTCAAATAATTGAAAAAGATATTGATTCAGGAACTCAAAACCTGGTAGAACTGAATGCTTCTGCCGATGCTTTACAGTTTACTGCTGATGATTTGCAGGATACCCGGCATTTTTCCAACGTGCTGTTCAATATTATGCGTGGAGGAATATTTGATTTCAATTACCAGATTGAAAAAGGGGATTTTAAAAACTATCTGCAAAAAGCCAATCATAAAGTTTACGAAGAAACCGCTTTACTGATTCAGCAGCTACCTGAAAAGTTCTCTTTATTTGAGCTGCGAACTGTAGTAGAAAAATCTGGAAACATCAACTTCGAACGGTTGGCCATTGAATACCTGCCACTGAAATTCAGCCGCAGGCATGGTGACCCCAGCCGGCCCTGGAACCAGTTTTCTATCAACACAAAGAGTGAATTGGATGGGTCTAAAATTTTAGATTACCAGGGAAACTGGAGAGATATATTTCAAAACTGGGAAGCCCTTGCACACTCCTACCCGGAATTTAGTGAAGGCATGGTTTTTAAATTTCTAAACGCCTCCACTTTCGATGGATATAATCCTTATCGCGTTACAAAAGATGGGTTTGATTGGGAAACGATTGAGCCGGATAATCCATGGTCTTATATTGGTTATTGGGGCGACCATCAAATTATTTACCTCCTGAAATTTTTAGAGTTTATTGAAAATCATCGGCCCGGTGCATTGGAAAATCTGTTTGACAAAGATTATTTTGTTTATGCCAATGTTCCGTACAGGATTAAATCTTATGAAGAAATTCTGAAGCATCCAAAAGATACCATAGTTTTTGATCATGCATCAGACAAACGCATCAGGGAGAAATGCAATAGCATTGGGGCAGATGGAGCATTGGTGGGTAATTCACTTAATGAAATTCACCACGTAAATTTTATAGAGAAAATTCTCGCAACAGTATTAGCGAAAGTATCCAATTTTATTCCCGAAGCAGGTATCTGGATGAACACGCAACGTCCCGAATGGAACGATGCAAATAATGCATTGGTGGGTAATGGTGTATCAATGGTTACTTTGTATTATCTGAGAAGATTTTTAACCTTTCTCAATAAAATAGTTTCAGTTTCTCAAAAAGAACAAATTGAAATTTCTGCTGAACTTTCTAACTTCTTTCTTGCAATTGCAACTACGCTTGAAAAATTCAAACCGCTATTATCAGGCAACATAAATGATGAAGACCGCAAATCTGTAATGGACGGTTTAGGAAAAGCAGGAAGTGATTTTAGAAATACTATTTATGATGTTGGTTTTTCCGGAAATAAGTTCACGGTTACATTACAACAACTTCAAAATTTTATCGGAACTACCAATCAATTCCTGGAGCACTCCATTAAAGCGAATAAAAGAGCCGACAATTTATATCATGCTTACAATTTGATGAGTTCCGATAACGACTCTGTTCAGGTTTCTCATTTAAGTGAAATGCTGGAAGGCCAGGTTGGTGTACTCAGTTCAGGTTATCTTTCTGCTGAAGAATCTGCACAGCTTTTGGATGCACTGAAAAAAAGTTCGCTATTCCGCAAAGACCAGTACAGCTACATTCTTTATCCAAATAAAAATTTGCCCGGCTTTCTTGAAAAGAATTCTATCCCCAAAGAATCTGTTGAAGAATCGCAACTGTTAAAGAAAATGGTTGCGGATAATAATGTTCAAATTATTGAAAAAGACGTTAAAGGAAATTTTCATTTCAATGGAAATTTTAAAAATGCACATGATGTAGATGCCGCGTTAAATAAACTTATTAATCCCGAATATCAAACCCTTGCAGCAAAAGAAAAACGATGGATCCTTAAGATTTTTGAAGATGTTTTCAATCACAAAGAATTTACGGGAAGATCCGGTACTTTTTATGGTTTTGAAGGCTTAGGTTCTATCTATTGGCATATGGTTTCTAAATTACAACTGGCTGTTGTGGAAACGTGCATTAACGCCATCAATACAAATTCAAGTGCAGAAATTACCGGGCGTTTGGTAACTCAATATTACGAAATCAATGAAGGGATCGGCGTTCATAAATCACCCGAACTTTATGGGGCATTTCCCACCGATCCCTATTCTCATACCCCTTCTGGTAAAGGCGCACAACAACCCGGAATGACCGGACAAGTGAAGGAAGATATTCTCAGCAGGTTCGGAGAGTTGGGTGTTTTCGTTAAAGAAGGGAAATTGTTTTTCCAGCCTGGCCTGCTAAGAAAAAAGGAATTTTTACCCGAATCAAAAACAGTCAATTTCATTGATATTTTTTCTAAACAACACGAACTGCTTTTGCAGAAAGGTTCACTGTGTTTTACTTATTGCCAGGTTCCTGTTATTTATACAATTGCTACAGATGAAGGATTGGAAGTTATCTACGGCGATGGTAAAAAGGAAACATTCAACGCAACGAATTTGGATGAAGAAACCAGTAAAAAAGTATTTGAAAGAACCGGGGAAATTTTTCAAATCAAGGTTTATATAAAAGAAGATATTTTACTGTAGCCTTAGAAGTTTTTTGAATTTTTTTTAGATGCCAGCCAAAGTATTTCATGGCATCGACTGTTGTGTCACTCACTTGTACTGTTGAATACAAGTCGGCAAGTCCGAAGTCCGTAAGTCCGAAAGAAGTTTGCTAATATTTGAATTTACTTTCCGACTTCCGGTCTATGCTGACTTCCGGACTAAACGTACAAGAGTGCGACACAACGAAGTTTAATAGCAGCAATGCAGCCGGGCTCAAAAAAACATAAAACAAGAAATGCAAAAATTTCTACATATAGCATTGTTTACTTGTATGATTGTACACGCTGAAGCTCAGAAGAAAAGTTTACAGGCAGAAGTTTACGAAACCTCTACACAGGGTAATAAATTGACAAAGATCAGCGGGTTTACTTCAGGCAAAAACCCTGTTACAATCACTATTAAGCCCGAAGAAACATATCAAACGATAACAGGTTTTGGTGGTTCTTTTACGAAGTCTTCGGCATACCTGCTCAATAAACTGAGCAAAACAAACCGGAAGAAAATCCTGGAAGCATATTTTGGTAACGATGGTGCCAGATATTCATTAACAAGAACGCATATGGGTTCCTGTGATTTTTCCTTAGGCAATTACACTTATGCAAAAATTGCGAATGATAAAAATTTAGAACATTTTACTATTGATGAAGACAAGGATGATATTATTCCGATGATTAAAGAAGCCAAAGCAATTTCAAAAGATGGTTTTAAAATCATTGCTTCACCGTGGACTGCGCCACCGTGGATGAAAGATAATAATGACTGGCGTGGCGGAAAATTATTGCCGGGGTATAATGACACATGGGCGCTTTATTTTTCAAAATATATAAAAGCGTACAAGCAAGAGGGTATTGATATTTGGGGTGTAACCGTAGAAAATGAACCACTGGGCAATGGCAATAATTGGGAAAGCATGCACTATACGCCGGAAGAAATGACGGAGTTTGTGCAACATCATTTAGGGCCAACATTAGAAGCACAAGGTTTAAGCGGCGTAAAAATTTTAGGGTATGATCAAAACCGCGGCGAAGAATTAAATAAATGGGCAGATGTGATGTTTAAAGATGAAGCATCTTCAAAATATTTTAGTGGAACTGCCATTCATTGGTATGCCAGCACGTTTGATTATTTCCCCGCGTCATTACAGTTTGTTCATCAAAAAGCTCCGGGTAAATATTTAATTCAAACAGAAGCTTGTGTAGATGCAGATGTTCCAAAATGGAAAGATGATAACTGGTATTGGAGCCAGGAAGCTACAGATTGGGGTTGGGATTGGGCCTCAAAAGAAGAAAAATATTTACATCCAAAGTATGTTCCGGTTTACAGGTATGCAAGAGATATTATAGGTTGTATGAACAATTGGGTTGATGGCTGGATAGATTGGAATATGGTACTCGATAAGCAGGGTGGGCCTAATTGGTTTAAAAACTGGTGTACTGCACCAGTGATAGTTGATCCCGAAAAAGATGAAGTTTATTTTACGCCACTCTATTATACGATGGCACACTTCAGCAGGTTCATTCGCCCCGGTGCTGTAAGAATTGGTTTTGAATGTCTGGACAAAGATTTAATGATTACGGCAGCTCAAAACCCGGATGCTTCTGTTGTTGTAATTGTCTTTAATCCTTCTGAAACAGAAAAAGCATATAGCGTTTCTTTACATGGGCAGTCGATGAATGGAAGCATGTATGCAAAGGCAATTCAAACTTTAGTGTTTAATAATAAAACGAAATAAAAAATTTATTACCATGTCATACAGAGCAGAACGATATCTATCGTTACAAAAAATTGACCAGGAAAATTACTTGTCAGGAAAATCCGAACAGGAAATTAAAAACTTGTTTATTGAAATACTAGACAGCGGCACTCACGGATTTTGCTTCAGTTTGTATGAGGACGGTCAAAAGCCCGGAGACATTATTTCCGAAGAACAGGTTAGAAGACGAATGCAGATTTTAAAGCCCTACACAAATTGGATACGTTCCTTTTCCTGTACAGAAGGTAATGAGCACATTCCGGTAATTGCCAAAGAATTCGGGATGAAAACCCTCGTGGGTGCCTGGTTGGGAAATGATCCGGAAATAAATGAACGTGAAATAAATGGGTTAATAAAATTAGCGAAAGAAGGTTATGTAGATATTGCTGCCGTGGGAAACGAAGTTATGTACCGTAAAGACTTAACAGAAGAAGAACTGCTGGAGTTTATTTATAAAGTTAAAAAGGAAATTCCTGAAATTACGGTGGGCTATGTAGATGCTTACTATGAGTTTTCACACCGTCCAAAAATCACAGAAGCCTGCGATGTAATATTGTCTAACTGCTATCCTTTTTGGGAAGGCTGCCCTTTTGAAAATTCATTGGCCTATATGAAAGACATGTATCACCAGGCTTTGGCAGCAGGGAACGGAAAAAAAGTAATTATCACTGAAACGGGCTGGCCAAGTAAAGGCGAAAATTTAAAAGGTTCAATACCTTCTGAACAGAATGCTTTGCAATATTTCATCAATACCCAATTATGGTCAATGGATGAAAATATAGAAATATTTTATTTCTCATCTTTTGATGAATCGTGGAAAACCGGGCCGGAAGGCGAAGTAGGCGCATACTGGGGAATTTGGGATAAGAATGAAAAATTAAAATACTGACATGGATTGTTTTAAAAAATTAGGATTAACACCCGGTAATGCAATTTGCTATTCAGGCTTTAGAGAAGGGCAACAACCGGGAGGTTTATGCCCTTCCTATGAAGAAGTGAAAGAGGATTTGCTCATTCTTCAGGAAAACTGGAAATACCTTAGGCTATATGATTGTGATGAACACGGTGAAACTGTTTTGAAAGTTATACAAAAAGAAAAGCTCGATTTTAAAGTAATGATGGGTGCGTACATAGAAGCAGAAATGAACAATTTCGGTTGCCCCTGGGGTGGTGGTGTTTATTCAGAAGAGCAATTGAGCCTCAATCAAAAAAAGAATTTAAAAAAAATTCAAAAGCTTATTCTTTTAGGGAATAGCTACCCTAAAATTATTTTTTCACTTTCCGTAGGCAACGAAGCCTGTGTAGATTGGACAGACCATTATGTTCCGGTAAGCCAGGTAGTAGATTATGTGAACCTGGTTAAAAAATCAGCAAAACAACCAGTTACTTTTTGTGAAAATTATTTGCCCTGGTTAAATAAACTGGAGCCTTTAGCCAAAGTTGTTGATTTTATTTCGGTCCATACTTATCCTGTTTGGGAATACAAGCATATTCACGAATCACTTGAATACACAAAAGAGAATTATCATGCTGTGGCTCAAAAATATCCCGGTAAGCCTGTTGTAATTACAGAAGCAGGCTGGTCAACAAATTCAAACGGAAGAGGCATTAACCCCGAAGCGGTGAATGAAATGAATCAAAAAATATATTATGGAGACCTTATGGAGTGGACGGGTGCTGAAAATATTCCAACTTTTGTTTTCGAGGCATTTGATGAAGAATGGAAAGGCTCTCACCACCCTTTAGAACCGGAAAAACATTGGGGGTTATTTAAAAAAGACAGAACCCCGAAATTGGTGATGAAGCAAAAATATGCCTTAAAAATTGTTTAGCTAAAGATGCCATCTTAATGTCTGCTGAAGTGATTGCGACGCAACGAAGATGCCATATAAACTAAAGCTGGTATATAAAAAAAGTTTTAAAGCAGCGCCTAAAATTATTATCAGATGTAACGGCAGATAAAAATTTTTGATTTTGATTTTTAAAAACTATTACACCATTTAGAAACAGAAACAGCCTTTATGATACCAACTAATGTTTTGCATGGCCTCTTCGTTGCGTCGCAATCCTTTCATCTGCAGAATATAGATTAGACTGTTTTTAAATGCTACCTGGTTTTGTTTTATAAAAATGAATTATCAGATTTTTTAGTATTAAATAAATAGATCACTCAAAAATTTACAAAATGGAGAATAATAGCTCAAGTCCAACAAAACTGGTTCCCATGGGGCAAAAAATTGCCTTTGGGTTAGGTATGTTAGCCAACCAAATGTTTCCCGCGGCCTTAGGAATTTTTATGGTTGTGCTGGTACAGGATTTAAAATTTCCGGCATGGATGTGGGGAATTTTGTTTTTTCTGCCCAGGATATTTGATGCTTTTATTGACCCGATTATGGGTTTTGTTTCAGACAACACCCGGTCTAAATGGGGCAGGCGCAGACATTATGTGTTTATTGGAGCCATAGTTATGGGGCTTTCCTTTGTTGTAATGTGGCAATTACATAGAGAAAATAGTGTTGAATATAATTTCATTTACTTTCTTTTATGTTCGTTTGTATTTTATATTGGTCTATCGGTATTTAGTGTTCCTTATGTGGCCATGGGCTATGAGATGAGCGATGATTTTCATGAACGTACCAGCATAATGGCAATCTCGCAATGGATCGGGCAGTGGGCATGGGTAATTGCACCCTGGTTTTGGGTTGTTATGTACGACCCTAAATGGTTTCCCAATGCAGATACAGCCACAAGAACCCTGGCTGTTTGGGTAGGTATTTCGTGTATGGTATTGGCGATGATGCCTGCCATTTTTATTAAGAGTAAGTCCACTTTAAATGAAACTAGTTTCTCGCAATTAACTTTTAAAACAATTGGCGGTAGCTTAAAAGAAATTTTTGAAAGTTTTAAAGAGGCTTTCAGGAATAAACCCTTCACAAAGCTCTGTATTGCTACTTTCTTAATCTTTAATGCCTTTAATACAGTTGCCGGTTTTACTTTCTTTATTGTGGTTTATTATCTTTTTAACGGCAGCGCAGCAGACGCAGGCATTTGGCCTACACTTTTTGGTAGTGTAGGAGCTTTGGCTACTACTTTTATGGTAATTCCCATTGTGGCAAGAATGTCAAAAAAAATGGGTAAGAAGAATGCTTTTTTAGCCTCGCAGGGAATCTCCATTTTTGGATATATTATGTTTTGGTTTTTCTTCGTTCCAGGCAAGCCCTATATGTTTTTGTTCGCATTACCATTTTTCTCATTTGGAATTGGAAGTCTGTTTACATTGATGATGTCTATGACAGCAGATGTTTGCGATCTGGATGAATTGAACTCAGGTAAACGCAGGGAAGGAATCTTCGGGGCCATTTACTGGTGGATGGTAAAATTTGGTTTTGCCATAGCAGGATTACTAACCGGAGTAATTATGTCAGCAGTGGGCTTCGATCCAAACTTACCTGTTCAAGCTGATGGAGCAGTTACAGGTCTCAGACTTTTCTTCTCGGGTATCCCAATTTTAGGTACACTGATAGCCATGTGGGTAATGAAGAATTATGACTTGACAGAAGAAAAAGCCAGGGGAATAAAAAAGGAATTGGATGCAAGAAAAGCACCGGTTAAAAAACAATCCTCTGCCTATTATTCGGGGAAATTACTTTCATTAGAGAAAAGCGGAAGCGCAATAAATACCATAACTGGTGTGGACCTAAGTTCAAAAACTGAATCAGAAATCAGCACGCAGTTTTCAGAAATTTTGAATAATGGTTTACACGGTTTATGTTTTAGTCCTTATACCGAAGGCCAGGAAACCGGCGATACTTTATCAGCAGATCAAATTCGCAGAAGGCTGGATATTATTGCACCACATACAAAATGGATCAGATCCTTCTCCTGTACCGAAGGGAATGAAATGATACCGAAAATCGCTCACCTGAAAGGATTACAGACTTTAGTTGGGGCGTGGATAAGCAATGACAGAGACAGAAATGAAAAAGAAATTCAATCGCTGATCACTTTGGCTAAGGCCGGTTTGGTAAACATAGCTGCAGTAGGAAATGAAGTCTTGCACCGCGAAGAAATTTCTGAGCAGGAGTTATTACAATATATCAGGAGAGTAAGAGAAGCATTGCCATCCTCTGTTCCTGTTGGCTATGTAGATGCCTATTACCAGTTTCTCGACAAGCCCGCTTTGGTAGATGCATGCGATGTAGTATTAGCAAACTGTTATCCCTTCTGGGAGGGCGCCGATAATACTTATGCGCTTTCTTATTTGAATAGAATGGTAGAATTAACGCAGCAGGCAGCTAAAGGTAAAAAAGTAATTATTACGGAAACCGGATGGCCAAACATAGGAGAAAGTGTAGAAGCAGCAGAACCTTCCAGCTTAAACGCAATGAAATATTTTGTTGCGGTTCAGGAATGGGTAAAAGCCAACAACATTGAACTATTCTATTTTTCATCTTTCGATGAATCATGGAAAACAAAACAAGAAGGAAACGTTGGCGCAGGTTGGGGTATTTGGGATAAAAATGAAAAACTGAAAATTAATAAATTATAAAAAATAGGTCATTATAGAAAAGCATTATCAGGTAAATATTGAAACCCGCAATCTGGTTTTTAAATAAAACAAAATAGGCAATAATGAAAATAACAGTATTTATACAATTTTATCCGCAAGCTGGAGGAAAAGTAATTACAGTGTATTTGAAGTAAGTCATATTCTTTAATTGAACATTACTTTAAAAAATATAAAACAACAATAGATATCTTTTAACATGCTTCACAATAAAAAATAAACACAATGAAAAAGTTTTACTTAATGTTTTTTGCTTTCGTACTGTTTGTTTGTAAAACAAACGCACAGTTAGTAGTTTTTGCAGATGATTATGCAGCGGGTGTAACATTTGCAGCCTTTGGTGGTTCTACCAACACATTATCGATTGACAACAGTCAACACCACTCTGGTACCGCTTCCCTTAAGATTCCCGTAACAGCAGGGTATACAGGTGGTGCATTGGTATCAGCAGCACTTACCAATTTGTCTGCATACAATGCGATAAGCTTTTGGGCTAAAAATGATAACCCTGCATTTAAACTGGATGCGGTTGGTTTGGGTAATAATGCAACTACCTCTACCTATGCAGTGGAGCGCAATGGTGTTTCATTAACTTCAGCATGGGTGAAATACTATATTCCAATACCTGTTGCATCAAAGCTCACTGCAGAAACAGGGTTGTTCCATTTTGCCGAAGGTTCGGGTGAAGGTGCTTACAACATATGGATAGATGATATTCAGTACGAAAATGTAAATCCAATCATACTAGGTACACCAACCGCAGCTTTTGCAACAGAAACCATCACAAAGGCTGTAGGTGAGAACTTTAATCCTAACGGAACCGTTTCTACATGGGCTGTTTGTACAGAAGGTGCCATGCAAACTGCCAGGGCATATTTTACATGGACAAGTTCTGCCCCTGCAATTGCTACAATTGATGCAACAGGTTCGGGTAATGCGGTTGCACAAGGCACCACCAATATTACAGGTAAGCTGGGAACGGTAACGGCAGCAGGTACTTTAACTGTAAATGTAACCGCACCGCTCGGCGACCCAACCATTGCGGCACCAACTCCGCCTGTAAGAAATGCCGGCGATGTAATCTCTCTTTTCAGTGATGCTTATACGAATGTTGCGGGAACAGACTGGTTTCCTAACTGGGGACAGTCAACGGTTGTAAGCGAAGTAAATATTGCCGGTAACCCTACAAAAAAATATACCAGTTTCAATTACCAGGGGGTGCAGTTTGCAAGTGCCATTAATGCGTCTGGTATGACCAAATTGCACATTGATATTTGGACACCAAATTGCACTGCATTTGATGTTTACCCCATAGTTACAGGTCAGCCTGAGCAATCTGTAACCCTCACACCTACGCTTTCCGGCTGGAACAGTTTTGATATTGATCTTTCAAAATATACCATTCCGCTAGGTGCCATTATTCAGTTCAAGTTTGTGGGTACTCCATTTGGCAGCAGCACAGTTTATTTTGATAACCTTTATTTCTATAAAGCCGGAACTGTTGTTACAGAGCCAACCACTGCGGCACCAACACCTGATAGAAATGCTAACGGTGTAATCTCTCTTTTCAGCAATGTTTATACAAATGTGCCCGTTGACACATGGTCAGCAATATGGGATTTAGCAGATGTTTCAGATGTGCAAATTGCGGGTAATGATACAAAAAAATATACCAGCTTACAATATGCCGGCATAGAGTTTACCTCTAAAACAATTGACGCCACAACTATGGATTATTACCATGTTGATATATGGACACCCGATGCAACAACTTTTGGTGTAAAGCTGGTAGATTTTGGTCCGGATGGTACCTATGCTGGTGGTGATGATACAGAATCTCAACTTGATTTTACTCCTGCAAAAAATGGATGGGTTAGTTACGATATTAAACTCAGTGATTTTACCAACCTGGCTGCACGGGTGCACCTTGGGCAAATGCTTTTCATCGGATCTTCAAGCACATTGTATGTTGATAATGTTTATTTCTATAACACGCTTTTGCCTATAAGCTTCACTGACTTTAAAGTTACCCGAAAAAACAATACAGCTTTCCTTCAGTGGAATACAGCTTTTGAACTAAACAATAAGGGCTTTAGTATTGAGCGTAGTACTGATGCTGTTAATTTTAAAGAGATTAATTTCATCAATGCGTCTAATGCCAATGCAGCAGGCGGTGCGCATGCTTATACTGCAACAGACCTGATACCAGTAAAAGGCGTAAACTATTACCGCATCAGGCAGGTAGATATTGATGGCCATGTTACTTATTCTGCAACACAATCTTTGAGTTTTGAAAATACCAATGCTTCAGTATTGGCTGTATTTCCGAACCCTGCTAAAGACAAAGTGTTTGTTACATTGGGTGCAATCGAAAGCAGTACTGCCCGGTATTATATTTTAGGAACAGATGGTAAAGTTGCCAAGACAGGCACCTTTAATAAAAGCCAGGGCAACACTGTTCAAACACTTGATGTAAGCGGGCTGCCAAGAGGTTTATATATCATTAAACTTACAGATGGTACAAAACAACAAACTGCCAAACTGATACTTAATTAGGATTTGTATAATTTTTATAATAGCATTTTGTAACCGTGGCCTCTTGGTTAATACCGTGGCCACGTTTTTTTTAAATTTTGTTTTTCTGTATCCCTGTTAAAATGCAACAGGCCCGGCAACTCAAATTCGGTTGAATATCAAATTCCTGAGGCAACTTTTTTTCTGTGTCTGGGGTATATAAAACTTTTGATTTAGTAATTTAATGGCAGATAATTTTGAAAATATAGATTTAAACGATTGCTGGAACGCTTTTATACAAGGCGATGAACAGGCTTTTGCAGAAATACACAAAATGCATTTCGAAATGCTGTATAACTATGCTCTTAAAATGCAGTTTGGAGATGAAGCATTATCGGATGACAGTGTTCAGGAACTTTTTATTAAACTTTGGATCAAAAGAGATAACCTGCCGGAAGTTAAGTCAGTAAAGGCTTACATTATGACTTCCCTGCGCCGCCACATTCTTAACAGTACCCGTAACCGCCACCTTGCAGAATTAAAATCGCTTGTTTCAAGGCAACCAGATATAGAGTTTTCACAGGATGAAATTGTAATGAAAAAAGAAGAGGATTCGGTACTTCACAATAAAATAACAGCGTTAATTAACACCTTACCCAAGAGGCAAAAGGAAGTAATCTACCTTCATTATTTTGCAGGTATGGATCATAACCAGATTGCCGCCGTTATGAGCATCAATTACCAGTCTGTTTCAAACCTTAAACAAAAAGCAATCAAAAAAATGCGTGTTTCGGGGTTGCTTGAATGGTCGTTAATAATTTCATTGTTATACAGGTCTGTAAATTCCTGATGTATTTTTTCTTTTTGTGGTTTCAAACCGGTTTATTAAGCGCAGCTTTTTTATGGGTTATACACCGCATAACGCTATAGAGCTTTTCTCTCTCAAAAGCTTTCAGGATCGTTTCTAAGTTCCATTTATGGCAGCCTTTCACAAATTCGAGACCGTTGCAAAATAAGCTGTTAACCTGAGTTCGGGATTAGAAAGCAAAAAATAATAGAATAAAACATGTTGTAATGATAATTGTTATTTAAATGACTGACAATCAATTTAATAAACAGTAAATCAGAACAACATGTTAGAGGTTAAAATTACAGAAATATTTGTTTCCGTTGATGATTTTTGCTTACACTTCGAACAAGAATTTAAGCAGCATCAACTTGTGCATCCCGGTAACGCTAAAAAGCGTAACAGAAAAAAAGCCTTGCAGATTCTGAGATTATCTCTATTCTGATTGCTTTTCATGGAGGGCAATTCCGCAATTTTAAACACTTCTATGTAAACTATGTGTCGGTGCATCTTAAACATTGTTTTCCTGCCTTGGTTTCTTACAACAGATTTATAGAATTAAGTCATCGCAGTGCAATTGTTTTTATGCTTTATCTGCATCACTGCTGCAAGGGTGAATGCACCGGTATCAGCTTTATTGATTCTACTGTTTTACGTGTTTGTCACAATAAAAGAATTAAACGCAATAAGGTATTTAAAGATATCGCTGAAGTGGGTAAATCTTCCATGGGATGGTTCTTTGGGTTTAAACTGCACCTGATAGTTAATGATAAAGGTGAAATACTTTCTTTTTACCTTACTAAAGCAAATGTAGACGACCGTAACGCCAAAGCAATCACACATATGATCAAAGAAATCTTCGGCAAACTCTTTGGGGACAGGGGCTACATATCACAGGCTTTGGCCGATATACTTTTTAATGATGGCATAAAGCTTATTACCGCTGTAAGGAGAAATATGAAATCAAAAGCCCTGAGTAACGAAGAAAAATTATTACTTCGTAAAAGGTCGGTAATAGAAACAGTAAATGATGAACTGAAAAATATCTGCCAGGTAGAACATACAAGGCACCGCTCCATCAGTGGCTTTCTGCTTAATATTATCAGTGCCATTGCCGCATATTCTTTCGCCCCAAAACAACATTCTATTAAAAATGATATCCAGAAAAACCAACCCTTAGATAATAAAACAACTTGCACAGCAAAAACTAATTGCCGTTTAAACCGAACTCAGGTTGTTGAAATTTCAGTAGATTTTTTGCTGCTTTAAGTCAATGTTTTCAACAGCGCATTGGCTATGTGCTTCTTAAATTGTTTGCTTTTTTACTGATTATTCATTTTGCGTTTCATTCTTTGATTTTATCTACCCTGTTTTAGTTTATTCTTAATGCATTTTTGGCTACAATGCCGGTGACCTGTACAAAGTTGTATGCTATCGCTTCCATCAGGTGCTGCGTATGTGTTTTTGCCAAACCAAGGTACCTTGCCGTTGCAGCCCTGAACCATCGCTTCATGCTGCCGATGGTACGTTCTGCCTTATATCTTGTTCTGCTAATGATCTGATTAAATTTTGCCTGCCACACGCTAAGCGGTTTATTCTTTACTGCTTTATGCATAATGTTATCTTTAGAACCCTTGTTTTTTAATGCCTGCCTGTTGGCTGCGGATGCATACCCTTTGTCTGCTTTTACCCTTGCCCCTTTCTTTAGCTTTGATTTATCCACAACATCAGCTATGTGGCGCATATCGCTTTCATTGGCTGCTGTAGTTACGATAGCGGTAATCATACCTTCTGCCTCGTCTGTACACAAATGTTTCTTATAACCGTAATGAAGTTTACCAGCTTTCTTTAACCAGGCTGCTTCTGTATCCGCACTGGGCTGTGTTATTTTTATTAGCTGTTGCTGAACGGCTTCTTCTTTGGCATCTTGCTTCACTGCGTTCTTCCTCTTTACGGTCATCTGCAATTACATAAGTTGTTTTTCCTTTGGGTTTACGGCGGCATCTACAATGGCGCCTGTTTTTACAATCAACCCCTTACTTTCTAACTGCACATTGATCTGCTCAAATATCTTTTCAAAAGCATCCTGTTTTGTTAAAGCTGTACGGAAACGGCTGATGACACTGTGATCCGGTACTTCATCTTCTAACTGCAATCCCACGAACTGCATAAACGATAAGGAGTCGTTTACTTTTTCTTCTACTTCGTAATCGCTCAACCCATACCAGGTCTGTAGCAGGCACATCTTAAACAAAAGAAGACCAGGGTAGGATGGCCGCCCGGCTAAACTAAACCCTTTGTTGTAATGCTGTTTTATCAGTACTCCTATCTCATCCCAGTTTATCAGTTTGTTCATTTGAGTGAAGAATACACTCTTCAGTTTCCTGCGGGAAACATATATACCTGTAGAGCTCATTTGGTGATTGTTTTTTTGCACATCCTAATACAGCAAATAAGATTCCTCCTTTAACCTCATTCACATACTGTGGATAGTTTTGCTTTGCAACGGTCTCGGAATGTTTTTGAAAAACAGGAGAAGGCGATGTTGGGCAAAATTAAATTCCTGCTTAACATGAGTTATTTACTTCCCGGAAGTAATACACATAGAATTATCAATGGGAAACAAATCGATTTGGCTAAATTTATAATAAGTAAATAAATAAAGATCCAACAAATTAAAAGCTATTTTAACTATTCAGCTATCGTCTTTGTACCAACTTCTCTTGAGTCGCATTCTTTTATCGAAGAAGCGCTATTCAATAATCTAAAGACAAGTGATTGATAATTAAGCCTGAATTCTTTGATTTTCTTCACCTTAATTTTTTTAAATTAATGCAAAGCTTAATCCGTTGGTTCCTTGATAGAAATTATTGAATTGATTAGACATCTTGCATAAATCTTTTTTGGGATTTCTGATGCAGGAGAACTGTTTGTAAAATTATCCATATATGCCTCATTCTTGGCATATCAAGTCTAATTTATATATTAGACCTCTTGCATTGAACAAAAAATAGCGAAAATATTTTCAAACTCTACCCGTTAAATAAACTTTTATGAAACCAAGAGGTCTAGTTATGTATCTAAAAGAAATTGATTAAACACCAAGCTTGAATTAACCGACGTAACGGCTTTTTTCAAATAATTTTACAGAAAATTGTTTGCTTTCATACCAGTTCGTAAATTGTGTAGAAAAATAATTCATTTAAGAAGCTGTCTAAATTTAGTTTTATTGATTGTATTTAAGCCAAAAGCTGCCATTTGTACAAATGATAAGGTGATTGCGACGCAACAAAGACGCTATAAAAACCAATGTTTGTATCTAATAATCATTTGTAGACAGCTTCTAAGACAACCGAAAAATTGCTGTAAATGATAGGCTCAAAGAAAAATAGCCTTTCTTACAATAAAATAACTTTAAGCCTTTGCATGGGTTATTTTAAGAGCGGCAAAAAAAAATCGGTTGAGTTATGTTAGTGGTGACCAAACTTTCTAAAATAACGTGCGCAACATACGGATATATTTCACCAAATCTTTGAGGTTATCAAAGATGATTGGCAATGAAATAAACAAAAAGACAATTATTTAAGTTGTGGCACCAAGGAAAAGTTTTCTGACATCGAAGTAATAACACTCAGTCTCATAACAGAGTGCCTTGGCATCACCAGTGAAAATTATTTATTTTTTCAATTGAACTAAGAGTACTTTAATGATTTTGAAAACCTCAGTAATAGAATGCAACTTAACGACCGCAGAAAACTACTGCTTAAAAGACAGAAAGTGTTCGTAAGCCTATAACAGATCGGGTTAACGATAAGTAAACTTTTTTTTTAATAGGGTAGATGCCTTTGAAAATGTGTAAAATATTAAGGGAACAAAGAAGTAAAATGGAAGAAGGATTACTACTTTATTCACCAGACGAAATCAAATGTGGACATAGAAACAATATTTTTTTGATATAAATTACATAGTATTTGTTCAGTAGCCGGGATGCTACAATTATTGGATTTAACCATGGCAAGTGTACCTTATGTACACTATCTTAAAGATGTAAGAGAATTATTTAGAAATTGTATGATATAAGTGATAAAAGATGATCGGCAGACAATATCAGATTGACTTGTTTAAAACAGCAGGCATTGAACTGGAGGTGCTATTTAGAAGTAATCAGAAAGAACTAATGCCAATTACATGGATTTTTGAAAAAAAAGTATGGAAGATAATTGAAACTGTTTTTCTCAACTGTGTGGTCATATTATGATGTAATGCGCTTGCGCCAGTTCTATTCCTGAATTTAAGTTCGAGTCTTCGTGAAGATAACTTGGTTAACCATTTTAAAGTTCTTAGAAAAATTTATATGCAATAAACCTGTGGGTACAGTTAAGCATTCACTGATTTAATATCTCTGCCAACGGATTATTGCATATAGTGAGTTTAATAAAGCATATTGAACGGCAACATAAAATATTAAATCAATTGGTGCATTGATGAATTTTTTATAAATGGTATCGGGAAATTACATACTACTTGATTCTGCCCGCATGAACGAGGAAATGGATAACGCAAAGTTGCTCAATCCAAATTTTGAATTATTGTATAAAACGAAAGGGAACGACTTGCTACAAACTGTTGCTCCTTATCTTTATACCTTTTCTGATGGAAATGATTTTTCGGATTATTTTTTTGAGAATGGCTGGGGTGGCAGCTGGGGAATATTTATTTTCACATCATCGGATTTTAAAGAATTGCACAAGCATTTACGGCGTTTTTTAACAGTGAGAACCGAGGATGGCGTTGAATTGTATTTCAGGTTCTACGATCCAAGGGTGCTTCGGATATTTTTGCCAACTTGTGATACGAAACAGCTATTCGAATTTTTTGGGCCGGTGCATTTTTTCTTAATGGAAGATCAAGATCCAAATTTTGGTGTAAAATTTTGGTTAGAAAATGGACTATTGAAATCGAAACAAATACCTTTACATGAAATCTACCCCGGCAACCAAGTAATCGAAAATACTAAAAAACCTATCCCATCCGAAAATGAAAACAAAATCATATTAAATTTCCAAAGAAATCAATCGGTATCAAACCGAAATGTAGATACACAGGAGCAAATGATTTCTAAACCAAGTAAACCTAAGTGGAATATGTTTGATTAGGGGGTGAAAGTTTTTTTATGCCAATTAATTCTATCCCATATGCGAAAGATTATATAGCAAAAATCAATACCCAAAATCTTTATTTCATTTGTGGATATTAATTATTTAATAAGGCATATCAAACAAATAAAACTAAATATTAAAGATAAATTATGTTTTATATTTCAAAAAACACGGGAATAAACCGAAAAGCAGGATTAACTGACAAAACCATACAGGTATTGTCTAGGAAAAATGGCTTAGTATACTTTTTAATATTTATGGAATCAGGGAGAAATGAATTTGCTTTTTGTGAGGAAAACTTGTTTGAAAAAGAATTTTCACCTTTCAAGAACCCTACCATAGGAAATATTAAAGTGTTTGAAATACAAAATTTAGACTTAAAGGAACATGCATTTAAAAGTTACCCTATTACTTTTTTTAGATAAATATTTACCTGATTCCATAAACAAATATTTATAGTCTAAGCATTTAATCAATATCCTCTAATTTTTTCGAACAAAAGCGTTTCGTCAAAATCGGAAATTTCAAGCTGCGTATTTTTTGATATTATTTTACAATCTCTAATTACCCAAACCACAGAATTAAAATTATCAGAGTTTTGAACTGAATCTTTTTTTATCGTGACTTTACCATCAAGACAATCATTTTTCCAATCACCGAAGGCTACAAACCCATTTGGCAAATATAATGTTCCAGCACCGTTCCTTGAGCGATCTGTGAAATGCCCCTGAAACCAAATATCTTTGTCTTTCCAATGATACTCTCCCATCCCATTAAACCTACCTCTTTCAAAATTGCCCTTATAATAATTACCGTTTACAAAATACCTTTCCCCAATTCCTTGTAAACTATTTAAGTAATAATTTCCTTTTTCATAGGACCCATCAGGAAAATTAATTTGACCTTTTCCGGTTAGGTCACCGTTTATAAATATACCCTTTATAACTCTGCCAGTTGGATCGGTAATTACACCTTCCCCATTTAGTTCTCCGTTTTCGAAATCTCCCTCATCAATTTCTTTTGTTGATTTTATCACTTTTCCTTTTCCAAAGAGCTTACTATCCCTGAATTCGCCACTCTCGATATCACCATTCAAATGGAATAATGTACCTGTTCCCTGATAATATCCTTTTTCCTTTTTACCCGTAAAATATTCTTCTTCAAAATTCCTGCAGTATTCTGAAATGACTTCCTGAATGAGTGAGTCATTTTCCCCTCCTTTAATCCAATCATCATTTTTAACATGCTCAAAAAGAGTATATGTATTTTCTTTATTTCCCTTAGATTCATTAAACTCTTTAACCAAAAACTGATATTTGAGATCCGAAATAAGGTTGCTAATGTTTTTATATTTATCGTTGGATGCTGCGGTTTTTAATGAATTATAAAGACTATATGCGCTTTCAAAATCTTCGTAATTATTATTTGGTTGAATTATGTAGAAAGAATCACGGTACTTGTTTACTTTACTTAGTACTGTGTCTATAGAGATGATCTGATTGTAAAAAAGCAATTTTGCATCCGATAATAATTCCTTATTGATGCCAGGATATAAATCTATTAAGTTCTCGAGTTCGTTATAATTCACTTTGGGATATATGCGGCCAAATACTTCGTTTGCCCTTGCACTATTTGGGTATCTCTCAATGAAATCTTTTGAATAGGAAAAGGAATTGATTAAGGAAGCATATTTTGCTTCAACTATCGGTTGTGTTTCGGGAAACCGCTTTATTGCACTCAAACATTCATTTTCATCATTGCTCCGGTTTACATATTCTACTTTTGTATTGATGATACAGGCTTGCTGAGGAAAAATGTTGATCAGTTCAATTAATTCGGACTTAGCAACTTTACTGTTTACTGAATCAATGACAATATTAGTATGAAGACTCCCCGGAAAGGCCAAAGTAAAATTTTTGACATCATTGAAATTATAGGGAATAAAATTATTTTCCATGTTTTTAGGTAGCACATAAAATGAATCTGTATTGGGATTCGGATGGTTTACCAGTATCCAGTCTTTTGCATTAAATTTATTAAAGTCACTAATCCATTTAGGGATATGAACGTTGTTATCTAGGTAAGTAATTTTATGGTTACCTGCAATTAATAGAAAAAGCCGGGAAACCAGGTACCCGCCTAAAGCCCCCCCAGCTGTGAACAGTGCCTTATTATTTGAAGTACCGGACGACACCGATGACGAAGATGCATTGTAGCCGAGATATCCACCTGTACCTGTAAGTGTTACGCAAAAAACGCTCCCAAGGCCATTAACTTTCTTTTTATAGTAGGGTTTATAAATGTTATTGTAGCCTCTTAAAGTATCTGTTTGTGAAACCAGTTTTGCATGTGGGCGTGAAGTAATGCAGCCAAGTTGAAAAACTGAAAAAAATAAAATAAAGCAATAAATTAATTTAATGTTCTGATTCATATATGATAGTTTAAAAGGGATTAAACATAATTTTAAGGTTAATTTATTTTACAGCCTTTAATTGTATGGTTTCACCTTTAACACCGAACTAACTTTATGTATATTATCGCATATTCAATCACTTAGATTTTTGCAGGCTACTAATAAAATCAATTAATAGATAATGAAATGATATTTTAAGTAAGATTTCAAATCAAAATATTTAATTCCAAAATAAATCCATATTATGCGAATTATATCTAAATAAAAAATAGAGTTATTTTTCAAATTTACAAACCACAACTTGGATTATAAATCTTTTGAGTAGAATGCCATTAAATTTAGAATAGTATAAGTCGCAATTCACGGTAATAAATGATGAAATATATTTTTGAAATTACAGTATGAAATTAAAAATATACAATAAAAATAAAAAAAATCAATCATTATTATTTTTTTGGAGCTTCCATTTTCACATAACTCTAATCTTTGGGGAGTTTGAAATTTATATATAAACCTGATCATAGATATGGAAACGAAGTTTGCGTGTATAATTTGATGTGAAATCACAAAGTAAGAAATATAAAAAAATTCGACCATAAGACTGATTGCTTTTCTACAATTAAATTTATCAAAGTAATAAATACATAAATTGTTATCCTGATCATAGAATAAATTTGTGTAATTGTGAAACAGGCTGGGCTTATGGTGAATAGTATTATTGAATGTACAAGAGTGCGACACATGAGATTTATAATAGAAGCAATGATGTTTGGCCAATTACAAAAATTGTATTTCTAAATATTAATGGTATGTATTGCAATATATAACTGTATTTAGTTAAATATGCACACATAATTTAAATCAGATCAGCGAAAGAGTGAAGTATCTTGGGGCATTATCTAAAAGTTAGCAATTGGGTTATAACTTTTTTTATTAAAAATATCACAGATTTTTTTTATAATTATGTCATCGTTTTTTAATGAGATATTACGTTTATTTTCAGATACTCCAGGCGATTTCAGGGCTGAAGTATTTGTTGCGGAGTTAACAAATAACGGATTACCTCCAGATAAAGTGTATTTTAAAACCCGAAGTTTATTTAAACGTTCTACCAGTAAGGATATTGAGGCTGTAAAATTAGATATTAGTGAAGATAGAGATGAACAAATAGTTATGGAACTTAACCGGGAAGGCCTCTATGATATGATACCTGAGGGCTTCTTTCATTATAAGAATACCACTCGACCCGATAAAAGCAAAGAAACGGTATTGGAAGAAATAAGAATCAGCAGGCTTGAAGAAGGATATGCTAGAAAATTTTTTGGGCCATTTGAAAATGAATTTTTTCACAGCCGCCTGCAACTTGAACTCAAAGAAAGGTCACTGCTTCAGAAAGAATCAATTTCAAATAATTATGAATTATTTGAAATTATTTTCGGCGAAAACAACGTACCGGAGAATCTGCAAATTCTAGCCCTTCTGCATATTTTGCCCATTATTTATAAAATCAGGGGAGACCTTGAGAAAACAAAATATTGCATTTCCAGGTTCATCAGCTATAATATTGATTTAAAGTTAATCAATACAAAAATTGTTGAGAAATATATAACTGATGATACCCGGCTAGGAGCAGCGTCGCTGGGTATTGATGCTATTGCCGGTAATAGCTTTCACTCCTTTGAACCGAAATATGAAATTCATATAAATGGTATATATAAAACAGATATAAAATCCTTTTTTCCAAATGGGAATACCGCTGTTATTCTTAATTATTTAATCTCATTTCTGTTGCCTTTTAATTCCAATTATGAAATTATTCTACATTTAATGAAAAAGGACAGGGAGTCTTATTTGGCGGCCCCAAACATTGAAACTTTTTTAAATTATGATTCTTATATTTGATGAAACTTTTAAATAAACTCAATCGGTAAATGTTAGTTTACATCATCATATCAGCCATCATTTTTTTAGGTAGTACAATTCTATTTTTTGTAAAAAATCGGAGGAATGTTGACAGCAAAAAACGAAAAGTGGTGCTTTTTCTTTTAATTTCAGGTATTATTATAACACTCTTGGGGTTATTTGGCCTTATTCCATCTATTACAGATACTGTGTTATGGTTTATTTTGTTACAAACCATTTTTTTGGGGTTAGGTATTTTGTATTACTACATGCTAAGAAGAAATTTTTTTGGCGATTTTGAAGCCCCTCATATTTCAAATACAGCTTTGACTCTGGCAAATGCGGCATTAGGCTTTATTGGTTTTACTTTTTTGTTTGACTATTTTACTCAGCAGGATGTAGCACACCTATATGCATCGGGCATACTTTTATTTACAGTCCCGTATCTTTTTATGTCAGCTTTTCATTTACTTGCTGCTATACCCCCTGAAATTCACAAAGTATGGTATTACCCCCTTGGCAGTGAAGAACCCGATTTTGATAAAGTTGATCTTAATAATATTTTTCTTATGGAACTTGAATTTTCAAAATCTCCTGAAGACAATGTGGTAAAAAATTATAAGGCAAAAGCCCCTATTGATTTACTCTTTGGAGAGTGGTATCGTTCCTTTATAGACAATTACAATTATAAATTTGATGAAGCCCAAATCCAATATATGAACAAGCAGAATATGCCGCATGGATGGATGTTTTTTACAAAACCTACTTTCTGGAAAGCTAAAATGTATATCGACCCAGATGCGTCTATTAAGCAAAATAAGCTCACAGAAAAAATGATTATTGTAGCCAAAAGGGTTGAGGAGGATTAAGTATATAAATAACTGTAATTAATTATGGTAAATAATATTAAATATAGGCTTACCAACTGGGTAGATGGGATGAAAATCCACAAACAGCATTTTATCGACAGCGAAAATGCCTTACTCGATGCAATAAGGGATACCAATGCGGCATTGCTTACCAATTTTAATTTTGGGCTGTTACCGCCAGTTCCTGGTGAAAAAAAATCTCTCGAAATTTCCATTTTAAAGCCACAGTCTGATAATTTTATACTCAGTTTATCACTTTGCAGGGCTATAACTGCAGGAGGAAGCAGGATAGAAATTATGCCTCAGTTCGGTCAGGAAATTATTTGCGAGGAAAAACCAGGTACTACGGTAAGCAATACAGGCCGAAACAGCAAGCAGGTAAACAGTTTTTATGCTGTTGTTACTGCTGATGTTTTTAACAGGCAGCCTTCCGGTGAGCCTTCTCCTGACGAGGCCCCGCCCCGCCACCCTTTTGCAAATCCCCGGTACGAATTACATATCGTACCCGAAGAAAACGTTTCGGCAATTGATTTCGGCTCACACCATTTTCCTGTAGCAAGGTTTAAAACAAAAGGTGCCGAGTTAATGCAGGATGATACCTATATCCCCCCCTGCACTGCTATACAGAGCCACCCGGCTATGATTAAACTGTATAATAATATTGGCAATAACCTTAACCGCGTACAGGAATTCAGCACCATTATCGTTCAAAAGGTAATCGGCAAATCGCAAAACACGCCCCTGGCTCAGAACATAAAGGCCATCTGCGAAAAAAATGTGTATTATGTATCATCAATATTTTTCGCATTCAGAATGGTATTGCCTTATACATCGCCTGTTTTTATTGCCGAAACAGTGGCACAACTCGCCTCTGTGCTAAAAGTAGTGCTCGATTTTATGCCCGAAAAAGAAAAAGAAGAAATGCTGCAGTATTTTAAGGAGTGGAACGAAACAAACCCTTCTGCCTTTCAGGCAATGGTAGCTGCGGCTATTGAAATGGAGTACGACCATTATGCCATTTACGAAAGCTTTTTGCCTGCTGTTAATTTTTTAACTAGGTATGCCGAATTATTGGAAAAACTTAGCGAGCTGGAACTGATCGGCAAACGAAAAGAAAAAGACATTTTTGTACGCGAACTAAGTGTGCCAGATGGTGGTAAGCCCGGCAAGAAAAAAGGATTTTCCCTGTTAGATTAACAATTTTAAAATCATAATAATGCGTGCCTTAAACCACAAAGAGCGAAACGAACTTTTCTGGCAATTTTTTATTGTAGCTTTTGTTACCCTTGCCGTACTTATATGGGCACTTGAGGTAGATTTTCATTTGCCGAGTAAACTAAATGAAAAAGACATAAGCGATCTAAGAGATTACAGAAGTTTTGTACATAGCCAGAACAAAATTTTAAACCAGATGAATGAAATTGATTCACTCATAAGCGGAATAGAATCTTCAAATACTCCCGGTGTTTATTATACAAACGCAACTGTACGTATAGGTAAATTTAAAACACTGGTTGCCTCCGATACTTCTCAAAATACCTTAATAAATAAAATGTCAGATATTTTTGCTAAATATGCTGATGATAAAAAAAGAATAAAGGACATTGTTGATAAAAAGACTGAAGCTGAATCTAAATTGAGTCAGTGTAATCAGGAGTTGCAAAATGATAAAACTGAAATCAACCGTATCAGACAAGCATACTTTTTAGCAACCGGTAATAACCCCTGATTCTATTATCGGTTTTTAATAATTAAAAATCAATATTAACTTTCCAACCCTATTACTGCTATCATCGCCGCTTGTGTCACTCCCTTGTACGTTCGGTAATACTGTTGGGCATAGTGTAGCCGGTCTAAAAATGCAGCTGGTATTATTGAAGTGTAAATTCTTTGCAACCCTAAAAAATGCAATAAATGTAAGTTGCATTAAGTTTTTGTATTTAGCTCGAGATTATTTTACTTTTTTAAAATAAAAATTTGTAGTATTAAATAATAGATCTACTTTCATTAGACTGTTTTTTTATTTAAAAACGTAAACAAAAAACTTTTGATCTTTTTTTTGTCAACCTTAAAATCAACCATTCTAAATGTTACCAAAATACCTGCAATCCGCTACTGGCTACCTCGTTAGTTACTTCAAATAAGTTACAGGTGTAAATGCTTTTTAGTGGCTTTGACAGCTGGTGCAAGAAACAGATATCCATAGAAAGGCATTACGAAGTTTCGATACAGTTTATAAAAATGGCGCAAAAAACTTTTAAATAAACAGGTTTTCAGTGGACACAATAACACTGGTTTTAAAATTTTTCGGCTGTAGATGACGGATGCCGCAACATTCAGTTGCAGCTAAATTTTAAGCAAGATAGGTATACTTGGCAATCAGAACAATGAGCGCAATGTTTAGTGTATCAGGCTGCTTTTTTATTAATATTGTTTTGTGGCGTTGCATAGATATACTTACGAAGCAATATTCGGCATTTTGCAGCCGGGTTTACATGCGTTGACAGTTTTATAGACAGCCAGTCTAAGGCCCGTATTTTCTCCAATTTTAGAGTTAATGAATATGTAGGTTATTTAATTAATATTTTATTCGAATAATTTTTTATTATTTACATATATTCTGTTAAATTTGATTTACCAAAATTAAAAGCTCCTTTATGAAGAAGATCCTTACCCATGCAATAACAGTTTCCATGTTATTTGCTTCTCAAATGGTGTTTACGCATATAAAAAAAATGCAATTAATTTTTTTAAACTTTTTGAGTTTTTTTAGCAATCAGTTTTTAAGAAAAAAGGTTGCGATTGCAATAAGTTTTCTTTTGGTAATTGTTTCTTTGCAAAGTTTCAGTCAAAAATGCCCTTCCTCAAATTCAGTTACACCTTCAGCCAACCAAAATGTATGTGTTGGGCAACCAGTAAATATTTTATCTGATGTTGTAAGTTATACTGGCACTGGAACACAAGCTACACCTTCATATCAATGGTATTATAATACTACTAGCAGCAATACAATATTTACTGCAACAAAAATTAATGGTGCAACCTCTAGCACCTACACCCCACCAAGCACAGTAAATGAAAGTGGTAATCGATATTATTTCTGTGTAGGATACAATTTTTCAACTTGTGGTACAACTGATATATCGCAGTCATTAGCTTCTAATGTGGTAAAAGTTACAGTAAATGCATTACCTG
>DGQT01000107.1 GCA_002390845.1 Chitinophagaceae bacterium UBA4407
ATTATTTGCATTGCCGATGAAGTAATGACTGGTTTTGGCCGCACCGGAAAATTCTTTGCCAGTGAATACATGCACAAAAAACCTGATATTATTTGTATGAGTAAAGGTTTAACGGGGGGCACTATGGCACTTGGTGCAACGGCATGTAACGAAAAAATTTACAACGCCTATTTAAGCGATGACAAGCTTAAAACTTTTTTTCACGGGCATTCGTTTACCGCCAATCCAATTGCCTGTTCAGCGGCTCTTGCAAGTATGGATCTGTTACTGCTTTCTGAAACAGTGAATGCGATTGAATGGATAACTGACGAAAATAAAAAATTTATACATCAACTGGAAAATCGCTTTAAAAATATTAAGGGACGGCCTTATAAAAATCTTCGCAGTTTAGGAACCATTCTTGCTTTTGAAATTACTGACGGCAAAGATGAATACCTGAATAATATAAGTTCGATGATTACAGAAAAATGTTTACAACAGGGTGTTTACATGCGACCGTTAGGAAACACTGTTTATTTAATGCCTCCTTATTGTACAACTGCTGATGAACTGAACAAAATTTATGAGACCATTCTTTTACTGCTGAAAGATTGGAGTAACTAACAAGAGTTTTGTAATGTCTTTTTTGATGAATAGCTCGGCTCAAAAACTTACTTTTTAAACAAAACCGTAGCTCTTAATCCATAATTTATCAGATGCTGTTTACCATAACTGCCACTGCGGAACAGGTTGGAAAAATTGTATTGAAACTGCGGCCCTAAATTAATAGTTGCATGCTTTCCATTGTTGAATTGCATGTTTAGGCCCGCAAGCATATCTACCTGTGTTTTCCGAAAGAGCTTGTTGTTGCTGTAAAAAGCCTGGTTGTTATAATCAAATACAATGGCGTTTGTTGAAACCATTTGCGATAAAGACAAACCGGCATTCCAGTCTATTTGTAATTTATGACTTAGGTTAAGCTGGTGTTCATATACAACAGGAACCTGTATAAAACTATAACTGTTGGTATAGGTGTTGCCATAGCCCGGCCTGTAAAAACTATTAAGCTCAGTACGCTGGTTAGAAAGATTATTGTTATAGTAAAAAATTGCTGTAGTGTCTTTCTTTACGCCTGTTTCAATTTGTGTGTGAAGATTGGCATATTCGATTCCGGTTATCAAACTGCTTCTTGCCGATAATTGCTTTTTTAAAGTAAAGCCAAATGTAAATGCATCTTTCGCTTTTACCTGTCTTGATACATTAAAATTATACTCGGTATAGCTTCCGCCCCCAGTGCCGTTTTGCGGAGTACTAAGATCGTATGCTTTGTCAAAATTTGATCCAAGGCTTAAAAAATTTTCTACTAAATCGGCTCTGCCATACTGTGCTGTAATACCCAATTGCCATTTTTTTGTTGGCTTTATTTTTATTGCTTTCTTTTTTGTTTTTGAAGCGGTTGTAAACAAGGAGTCCGGAAATGATATTTTTGTTATACTGTCTGATTGCATTGAAGATGCTGTTGCTATATCAGTGGAAATACTGTCTGCATTGGGAACATCATCGGTGTGTTTCATTTGCATAACGGCCATATTTTCATTAACCGGTTTTATATTAGATTGTGGCAACGGCTCAGTATTAATTGGCTTACGCAATTCAATTGCATCTTTAGCATCTTTATCCCCGTAACTGTTTAATCCAATATCATTTTTAGCTGTTACAAAAGGTTGCTGAACGCCCGGTTGTTGTTTATTCTTAAAAGCTAAAACTGGAGGTTCTGATTTTTTTTGCTTCTGCAAATCTTCTTTAGCATAGTGTTGTTCTTCTGAAAGTAGCTGTTGCTCAGCCGCAGGTGGAATTTTTTCAGCCGTAATTTCTTTCCTCATGATATTATGATCTGTTGAATCGCTAATTGCTTTGCTTATAGTTTTGAGATTGTTTACAGATGCAACATTAGTATTCAATTTATAATACGTAAAGTAACCACCCAAACCCAGCCCTGCAAACAGCAAAAAAAATACAATAAACCTGCGGCGGCGTTTTTCATGTGGCAACTGCTGTTCTATCCTGTTCCATACAGGTGCAGATGGCGTTAATTTGAAACCCTCCATTGCTTCTTTTACCTGCTTCTCAAATTCATTTTCCTGCATATCGTGGTTGTTTAACTTCAGCATTTTTGTTTTCTATCCAGCTTACCAGCAAAGCCCTGCCCCTTGCATATTGCGAACGTGCCGTACCCTCATGAATGCCCAGCATCGCCCCAATTTCTACGTGTGTGTAACCTTCAATGGCATGCAGGTTAAAAATAGCCTGATAACCCGTTGGCAACTGGCGTATCAACCCTGCCAGTTCTTTTGCCTGCATGGTAATTAATGGATTTTCTTCACTAACAGGATGAAGGCTGATCTCATCATACGAAAGTTCGCTGCTGTAGCGCTTATTCTTTTTAAGATAATTCAATGCAGTACGCACCATTACCTTTCGTATCCATGCGCCAAGTTCACCTTCAAACCTGTATTGTTGCAGATTGGTGAATACTTTTACAAATCCTTCCTGTAGCACATCTTCAGCATCATTAATGCTTTTGGTATAACGGTAACATACACCCAGCATGGTTTCTGCGAAAGAGTCATACAACTCACGCTGCGCCTGAGGCAATCCTTTTAAACAATCCTTTACCAGCTTTCTTTCATCCATCCGTACAATGTGTATTTATGCTGACAGCCTTTAATGTTTAACCGTTGCATCTGGTGTAAAAAGTTTTAAAACAAGCCGGCATTTAGAAATTTTTTTATGTTATTTAATTCAGGTACAGGCATTCGTTTTTCATGGTGTCTTCGTTGCGTCGCAATCCGTTCATCTGCTGTAAAAATGGCATCGTCCCGTTTCCTGTGCAATGTTGCAAACTAAATTTAAACAACTTCTTAAACCACCTTTAAATATATGCAGGTATTTTTTACAGCAGCTCTATTAAACACACAGGCAAAAAAAATTGCAGCAATGTCGCTTAGCAGTGCTCAACAGGATTTCGAAAGTACAAGTGAGTGACACAAGAGGCGATGCCATGAAATATTTTGGCCGGGTACAAAAGAAATCTCTTTTACCAACCATTTATATAAAATTTGGCGGGGCACAGCGTTAACCGATAATTTTGCCCATTAAATTATTAGTATGAAAAAAGGATTGGCAATCATAGGTGTGGCCGTAGCTGCTATTGCTGCATATTTTTTCTTTAACGCAAGCGGTGAAAAAAAGGAAGAAGAGCCCAGGCAACAGGCGCTTACACAAAGCAGCAACAACGATGCTTTTAATAAACCATTCGGCGAAATGCTGAATAGTTATTTTGCATTGCAAACCGCTCTGGTAGATTGGGATACCGCAAAGGCAAGCGCTGCGGCAGATACACTTGCGGTCCTTATGGGCAAAGTGCCTTACGATGCGCTTAAAGCTGATACTACAATTATCGCCACGGCAAAAAGTTTTTCTGAAAATATTACTGCAGATGCACAGGGCCTTGCCGGAGACAATTCTATTGAAGAAAAAAGGCATTCGTTTTATACACTGAGCGAAAATCTTTATAGTCTTATCAGAACGGTGCACTACGATCAGCAGGTGATCTATCACGATAAATGCCCGATGGCATTTAAAGATTCAGAAGAAGCATACTGGATTACCAATTCAAAAGAAATCATCAATCCTTACCTCGGCAAAAAGCACCCGATGTACAAAAGTGGGATGATTGGTTGTGGCAGTATAGAAGACTCAATCGATTACAGAACTGCAAAATAATACAAACATATTTTTATGAGCCCGGCAGCAGTACCTTCATGAAGCCTTTGTTGTGTCGCACTTTTCAACTGTCGAAGTTTTATGGAGTACCATAATGCAGTTCCGCATAAAAATACAGGCAGCACGAACAACCACAGGGTTATTTTGTTTATCTGCCAATGAATCTATGAATACAATGAAAATACTGATCTTGATTTTCTCATTCTTAATATACCTGAATGCCGCAACCGCACAGGAAAAATTTACGCTCAACGGCTATATAAAAGACTCTCTTACAGGCGAAACTTTAATAGGTGCAAACATAGCCGTAAAAGAAGAAGGCAGGGGTGTTGCAACAAACCAGTATGGATTTTTTTCTCTTACACTGGCCAAAGGTAATTACCAGTTACTGGTATCTTTTGTGGGCTACCAATCCAAACAGATAGAAGTAAATTTCAACGATAATAAAACGCTGAATGTATTGCTGGCTTCTACATCAGTTAACCTTAGCAATGTAACCGTAAGTGCAAGAAAAAGAGAAAGCAATATAAAGAGTGCACAAATGGGTAAGGTAGAACTTAACCTGAACACCATAAAAGCACTCCCTTCCTTTTTAGGTGAAGTAGATATTCTAAAATCACTGCAGCTGTTACCCGGGGTGCGCAATGCAGGAGAAGGCAATTCAGGTTTTTACGTGCGTGGTGGCGGACCAGATCAAAATCTTATTATGCTGGATGAAGCAGTGGTGTATAATACCGGCCACCTGTTTGGCTTTTTTTCTGTGTTCAATGCTGATGCAATAAAAAGCGTTTCGCTTATAAAAGGTGGCATGCCCGCGCAATATGGTGGCAGGTTATCTTCTGTAATTGATGTCTCTATGAAAGATGGCAATATTAACAAAACAGAAGTAGATGCAGGCATTGGCTTAATCGCTTCAAGGTTTGCAATACAGGGGCCACTAAAAAAAGATAAAGCTTCTTATATGATCTCTGTAAGGCGCACATATATTGATGCGCTGGCAAAACCATTCATTCCAAAAACCAATAGTTTTTACGGATCCGGGTATTATTTCTACGATCTTAACGCAAAAGTGAATTACATTTTCTCCGATAAAGACCGGCTGTATTTAAGCGGTTATTTTGGCCGAGACAAATTCGATTTTAATAATGCCAAACGTTCTTTTACAACAAGCATTCCCTGGGGTAATTCTACAGCAACGTTAAGATGGAACCATGTGTTCAGTAAAAAACTATTCGCCAATACTTCTTTAATTTATAACGATTATAAATTCGCTTTTAACGGCACACAGAATAATTTTAAGATTACCCTTTCATCGGGTATAAAAGACCTGAATGCAAAAACAGATCTGGACTATTACATTACGCCTGAACATAAATTAAAGTTTGGCGGCCAATATACTTTTCATACTTTTTTACCAAGCGTTGCCAGTGGCAGCCAGGATACTGTAGTATTCAACCCGGCCAATGTGCAAAAGAAATATGCGAATGAATTTGCCTTATATATACAGGATGACTGGGAAATAAGCCAGAAAATAAAACTCAATTATGGGGTGCGTTATTCGCGGTTTCAACAGGTGGGTAAATATATTGCTTACAACACAGATGATAACGGAAATAAGCTCGACAGTACTGTATTCCGCAGCGGCCAGGTAGTTCAGTCTTATGGTGGTTTTGAGCCAAGGGCCACCATGCGCTTTTCCATAAATGATTACAGTTCAATAAAAGCAGGTGTAACACGAAACCTGCAATATATTCACCTGGTAAGTAATGCCGGAACAACGCTGCCAACAGATATTTGGGTGCCCAGCACTTACCGCGTAAAACCGCAGATCGGCTGGCAATATGCTGCCGGTTATTTCAGAAATTTTAAGAATAACATGTTCGAAACCTCGCTGGAAGTTTATTACAAAACCATGAAGAACCAGATCGAATACCGCGAAGGTTATACGCCCAATACATTAAAAGATCCTGAAGAAAATTTTGTATTTGGCAATGGCTGGAGCTATGGTGCAGAGCTGTTTGTTAATAAAGTAAAAGGCAGGTTTACCGGCTGGGTTGGCTATACGATATCATGGACGTGGCGCAAGTTTCCGGAAATTAACAACGGAGAAAAATACCCCAGCAAATACGACCGCCGCCACGATCTTTCTGTTGTAGGCAGCTATGCATTAAACAGCAAATGGAAATTATCGTCGGTGTTTGTCTTTGGCACAGGAAACGCTATTTCTTTGCCCGAACGTTTTTATTTTGTTGAGGGTGTACTAACACAGGAATTCAGCCGTATTAATGCTTACAGAATGACCCCTTATCACCGCCTTGATTTTTCTGCAACTTATACACCCAAACCCAAAAAACCAAGAAGATATACAAGCAACTGGGTGTTTAGTGTTTACAATGTTTACAGCCGGTTAAACCCCTATTTTTATTACTACGATCAACAGGGCAGCGCCAGCGAAGGCACGCTTGAGGTTACCGCAAAACAGGTTTCGCTGTTCCCGGTAATTCCGTCGGTTACCTGGAATGTAAAGTGGTAAAGTACTGCTGAATTTTCATTTCTCTGACGTTGTATTTTTTTGAAACCAACACCTGTACTATGTGGCAGCATCGTTGCCACGCTCGGTTAGAATTTCTGTTTTCATGGCGACATTTAAGCGAAGTGTTGCATCCCGAAAGCTTTCGGGACCGAATTTATTTCGCATAAGCGTCAAGCTAAAATTTAGTCTTTTAAGCTGAAACGTCTATCTGTACAGGTTTCCAGGATTTTATATTGCCATTTCCTTCGTTCGTTATAATACCCGTCCTTACATAAGGCGCCTCAGCCGGTTCGGTTCCGGCAAAGCCGGAATTGCTGCGATGGCGTAGCCATATCGCAGCAAAGAAGCGGGTGCAGCGCCGTTGCAAGGACAATGCCATGCGGCAATGAGCATACAGATATTGAATTTGAACGATGTTTAAAGAAAATTAGCTTGACGCCAATGCGAATTTATTTCGGGATCGCATTACGTTCATCTGCAACGCATTGATTAAGCTTTTATCGCAGCGAATTTTTAAAACATATGCTAAAAACCAGGCAGGCAACAGGCTTTGCAATATTGAGGTTGACAGCATATTGCTGAATTATAATTCAACTGTACAAGAGTGCGACGCAACCTGAGCATCATAGCAGCAATGCAGTTGGATCCATAAAAAAACATCTCACAATGTTATACATGGCAAAGTATAAACTGGGTAATTAAGGCGCAATGAATTGCAGTCTGGCGGCGGATTAATAAACAGCATGTTTGCTTAAATACTGCTTATAATTGCGGTCATTACAGGCATTTATAGTTAAATGTGGCAGAATGTTTTTACATTTAAACATAATCCAATTATTCTAAACTTACCAGGATGAGAAAATCAATTTTCTACCTTGTTATATTTTCAGCTTTTTTACTTAAAGCCGGCGCGCAATCCTATAATAACGAATGGATTGATTACAATAAAACTTACTATAAATTCAAAGTTGGACCATTTGGATACGACATTGTTGGAGCACCGGTAAAAAAAGGAGCAGTACGTATTAATCAACCAGCACTTGCTGCTGCGGGGTTGGGCAATATACCGGCAGAGCAGTTTCAATTAATGAGAGACGGCGAAGAAGTGCCATTGTATATTTCGAATGTATCGGGCATTTTAGGGCCAACAGATTTCATTGAATTCTGGGGCGAAATTGCGAATGGAAAAACCGATAAAGGGCTTTACAGGGATGCATCGATGCAATTGTCTGATTACTGGAACCTTGAAACTGATTCAGCGGCGTATTTCTTAACTGTGAATGCAACAGGCCTTAATAAGCGCTTTACACAAACCACGAATGATATTTCTTCTGTTAGTATTGCGCCCGAGCAAAATTTTATGTTTACCGCAGGAAGATATTACAGGGCTTATATTAATGGTGGATTCGCATTTTACCTGGAACAGTATTTATATTCTTCGTCGTACGATTTGGGTGAAGGTTTTTCCAGCAGGCCGGTTCATAACAATACCTCATATCTTGGTAATACAGAATTACCCCAGGGGTTTCCAAGATTATATCTTGATACTACGGGGCCGGCAATGACAGCGAAGTTTAATATGGTTGGCAACTCGCCTGAAGAAAGGTCGGTAAAGATTTTGCTGAACAACGATTCGCTTACCCAGGTTAGAATGGATTTTTTTCAATCGAAAAGTTTAAGTGTGCACAATATTGCAGCCAACAAAATAAAAAACGATACCGCAAACTTCAGGCTGCAAAACCTTTCCATTGTTCCTGAAGATGAGTTTCGTGTGGCTAGCATTGAATTGCAGTACCCGCGCAAATTTAATTTTGGGGCTACCTCTGCTTTTGAGTTTATAATCGCAGCTTCGGATTCTGGACGGTATCTTAAAATCGCCAACTTCAACAGGGGCTTAAGCAACGCTGTTTTATACGATCTTACAAACGGCAAAAGATATACTGCTGACCTGTCTATTACTGATACTTTACAGTTTTTATTGGAACCTTCTGCCAAACCATATCAGCTTGCTTTGGTAAAAGCTGATGGTTCTGCAGCAAAAACAATTGGTTCGATCCAGCAAACGCAAATGGTAAATTATGGAGAAGCTGCCAACCAGGGAAATTATCTTATCATTTCAAACCCTGCGATCTATGGAAGTGGCACCAGTAATTATGTGCAGCAGTATAGCGATTACCGCAGTTCTGATACGGGAGGTAAGTTTAATACAAAGATTGTTGATATACACCAACTGGAAGATCAGTTTGCGTTTGGTGTAACAATGCACCCATTGGCGATAAAAAAATTCCTGAGTTATGCCAGGAGTCATTTTACAGAAAAACCTTCTTACGTTTTTCTGATTGGCAAAGGTGTTTCTTACACTGCCTACCGGTACAGCACTACCGATCCATTTACGGCTAAGATCAATCTTGTACCTGTATTTGGAAGTCCCGGCTCAGACAATTTACTTAGCTCTGATAATTACGATCCTGTACCTGCAACGCCAATAGGCAGATTGTCTGCTGTTTCTCCGGCAGAAGTAGGTGCTTACCTCGAGAAAATAAAACAATACGAATCTGTTCAACGCGATACTTCACAAACACTTGCTAATAAGGAATGGATGAAAAAAGTATTGCAGCTTGCAGGAGCCAATGACCCAGAAATTGCCTATTTGATTGATTCGGCAATGGCAAGGTATACTGATATTATCCGGGACACTTCATTTGGAGGTACCGTAATTAATTATAGTAAAACCGGTGATCAGGGTGCTTATCCATCTGCCGTATTAAATTTCACGAATGAATACAATAAAGGAAGTGCCATAGTAGAATATTTTGGGCACTCATCATCCAGCACAATTGATTTTAGTTTAGATAATCCAGCTAATTACACCAACGGTGGAAAATACCCGATGTTTATTGTAAATGGCTGTCTTGCCGGGAATATTTTTGATTATGACGTTAACAGGCTCAATGCAAGGCTCACACTATCAGAAAAATTTGTTCTCGAACCCGGCCATGGAGCAATCGGCTATCTTTCTTCGAGCAGCTTTGGCGTTTTAAATTATCTCGACCAGTTTACACAGGAGTTTTACAGATCTATCGCTACAACCCAATATGGCAAAGGTTTTGGAAATGTTACAAAAGAAGCAATAGGAAAAGCATTTGTGCTGTCAGACTCAAATTTTTACAGCCGTATGCATGCAGAGCAATATACACTTCACGGAGATCCTGCCCTGGTTATGAATTCTTTCGTTTTGCCTGATTATATAATTGATTCTTCGGAGATAAAAGTATCTCCCGAATACCTTACAGTAGCCAATGATTCATTTTCGGTTAAAGTACCAATCCATAATATAGGAAGGGCAACAGGTGATTCTGTACATTTTTCATTAGTAAGAAAATTCCCTGATGGAAAAACAACAATTGCTTACGAAGGGAAACTGCCTGCTGTAAACAGCAAAGATTCGGTAACAGTAAAATTACCAATTGTTGGTAACAGGGATAAGGGTACTACTGTCATCACCGCAATAATAGATGATAACAGTTCCATTGATGAACTAAGTGAAGGAAACAATACAGCCTCTGTTGCTGTGAAGATTTCTACAGCAGACCTGTTACCGGTATCGCCGTATAATTATGCTATTGTTAATACAGATATGGTCAATCTTTCTGCATCTACTGCTTATGCATTTGATTCGGTAACGCAATACGTAATGGAGCTCGATACAACAGCCCTTTTCAATTCACCTTTTAAAACGACTATGCAACAGGTGGCACCGGGTGGACTTATACAATTCAGCAATGTTTCATTATCATTAAATAATACTGTTTACTATTGGCGTGTAGCAGAAGACAGCGCAGAAAAACACTGGAATATTTTTTCATTTACACACAGGAACCCCGGTAACACAGGATTTGAACAGGCGCATTTTTATCAGCACACGCAATCGGTATTAAATGATCTGGTACCCGATTCCGCAGCTCAGAATTTTAAGTTTGGTAATACCTATTCAAACCTGTTTGTACAGCATTCGATATATCCAACAAGCGGTACTGAAGATGATCAGTTTAGTATAACAATAAATGGCATTGTTGTTTCATGGAGTGCCTGTGTAGGAAGTTCAATCATTTTCAACATTTTTGATCCTGTTACCTTTAAGCCCATACTTAACACTACTTTTCCCTACAACGCAGGTGCTACCTGCGATTCTATGCGTCGCTTTAATTTTGAATACAGCACTCAAAGTTCTGCCACAAGGAAGAATGCTATGGACTTTCTTGATTACTATGTGCAAAATGGTTATTACGTCATTGCAAGAAAAATATATGACCTTGGTAACGCTGACTGGGCTCCTACGGTTTGGGCAAGGGATACACTAACTTATGGTCACAATAATTCTTTATACCACCGCTTAAAAGCACAGGGAACTCAAATTGATTCCTTCACTTATCCACGTACGTTTGTTTTTGTATTTAAGAAGAATGATTCAGTTAGCTATAAACCTGTATCTGCATTTTCAAAGGGTTTATACGACAGGATTAGCCTTTCTCAAAACATTGCAGTGAGTGATACGGCAGGTACTGCAACATCACCTGCATTCGGGCCCGGTAAATCATGGAATAAAGTAACATGGGCCGGTACCGCAGATAACAAAAACAATGTTACATCAATGGATGTGATTGCTGTTGATAAAAACGGAAGGGATTCTGTTTGCTATAATATTGATACGGCGCTACATGAGTTGAACATCTCTGCAATCAATGCTGCTGAATATCCTTTTGTAAAATTACGTATGCATACGCAGGATTCAATAACGCAAAAACCTTATCGCTTAAAAGACTGGAGTGTTGAGTTTGAGCCTGTACCCGAAGGTGCTCTTGCGTCAAATCTTGGCATCTCTCTACCCGACACACTGCTCTTTGCGCACGAAACCAACGTAGCTTACGATACACTAAAAGGATACATTGTATTTAAGAACATCAGCACCGCTGCTTTCGATCCGGTTAAAGTAAACCTGGTTCTGTACGATGCCAATAACAATCCGCAGAACTTCACATTACCGCGTACAAAGCCACTTGCTTCGGGCGACACAGTGCATATTTCTTTTATAGTAAATGTTACGGAGTTGCCAGCAGGTACTTACAACTTATATCTTGATGTAAACCCCGGTAACGATCAGCCTGAACAATATCATTTCAATAATTTCCTGTATCACTATGTGGTTATTGAACGCGACCCTTTATTGCCGGTACACCTGCTCGACTTTACCGCAAAAGCAATAAATAAAAATGTGCAGTTGCAATGGAATGTAACAAGCGAAATAAATACATCAAATTATTCGGTAGAGTTCAGCACTAATGGAAGTGTATTTAATGCAATTGCAAATATTCATGCTTCCGCAACAAATACACCTTTTAAAAAATACAGCTTCCTGCATACCAGTCCGGTAAATGGTAAAAATTTTTACAGGATTAAGATGTTGGATAAAGATGGCAGTTTTGTTTATTCGCCAATACGGGTTGTAAGCTTTAGCAATACAGAAGTTCAGGTGTACCCCAACCCTACAAAGGGGTTGCTGAATATTGTTTTAAACAGTGATAACCTGGGTACTGTAAAACTTGTTGTAATGGATGCTGCGGGCAGGCAGTTGCAACAGCAAACATTTACAGGAAATGCAACACTGGATATCAGCAGGCTTTCGGCAGGTATGTATATTATTCATATAAACGATGGGGTTCAGGTGCGCTCATTTAAAGTTTATAAAGAATAACTTAAATGGATGCTCATCCCTATAATTAATGTATGTTTTATTTTTTTGAACCAGGCATTTGTATTTCATGGCATCGTTCCTTGCGTCGCACATTTTTGCGTTCGGATTATTATTGAACAATGCGAATGGTAAATCGTAAATCGCAAACGAAATCGCGACTGACGATTAAAGTTCAAGCAGTTCAAGTGTGCGACGCAAGGAACGATGAGAAATGAAACTAAAGCCCGGTTCAAAAATCAAATAAATAAATCCTGGTAAAGTTTAGCTCTCGGCACTACTGAATATTTCTCAAGATCGGTAATACCTTCTGCCGCAAACACCTGTTCATCTATAAAAGTATTTCCGGTGCATTGTGCGGATGGTTTGCCTAAAATATAGTAAGCAGCATCGGCAAGAATTTCAGGTGTACGGCTCATCTTCGCAAGTACTTCGCCACCCAATAAATTTCTTACAGCAGCAGTATCAATGGTAGTTCTTGGCCACAAGGCATTCGATGCAATACCTGCATTTTTAAATTCGGCTGCCCAACCCAATGCCATCATACTCATATTGTATTTTGTAATGGTGTATGCCACATGCGGGCCCAGCCATTTTGGGTCAATATTAACAGGGGGGGAGAGTGTGAGAATGTGTGCATTCGTTCCTTTCTTTAACCAGGGGATGCAATTCTTTACTACGAGAAATGTACCGCGTACATTAATACTTTGCATCAGGTCGAAACGTTTTGTTTCGGTTTGTTCCGTACCCGTTAATTGTATAGCAGATGCGTTGTTGATAACGATATCGATGCCACCAAATTTTTCGACTGCCTGTTGAACGGCTGATTGAATTTGTTCTTCGTAACGGATATCAACCTGAACTGCCAAAGCTTTGCCACCGGCGGCTTCTACTTCTGCTGCCGCAGAAAATATGGTACCGCCAAGCTTTGGATTTTCTTCTGTACTCTTGGCCGCAATTACAATATTGGCACCTTCTTTTGCAAGGCGTAATGCAATGGCTTTACCAATACCACGGCTGGCACCGGTAATAAGAACGGTTCTGTTTTTAAAACTCATACGGCATTCATGTTAATAGATAAAATTGAGCAAAAGGAATTTATAAACCTAAGAATTCTTTTATCGCTGTCTCGGTTTCAGCGCAGGCTTTTTCAAGATCGGCATTCACAATAATTTTATCGAACTGGTCTTTAAAAGAAATTTCATAGGCCGCTTTACTTAAACGCGTTTGTATACTTTCGGCAGTTTCTGTGCCACGGCTTTCCAGTCTTTTTTTCAGTTCTTCAATTGATGGCGGTTCAATAAAAATAGACAACGTATTTTTTGAAAACTGTTTCTGCAAATCAATTGCACCTTTTATATCAATATCCAGAACAGGTGTTTTGCCCTGGCTCCAGATTCTTTGCAGCTCGCTTTTTAAAGTGCCGTAATATTTTCCTTCATACACCATTTCCCATTCAATAAAAGCATCTTCTTCTATCTTTTGCTGAAAGGCTTCAACACTTATAAAATAATATTCAATGCCATGCTGTTCATTGCCCCTTGCTGCCCTTGTTGTAGCAGAAATTGAAAATGAAAGCTGCGGGTATTTATTAAGTAAATATTTTGCAATGGAAGTTTTTCCTGCACCTGAAGGTGCCGTTATAATAATGATTTTATGTTCCTGCAAATGCATGGTGATTTTATAATTGGTTTGCAAAGTAATACCAAAGAGTTGAGAGAATTGTTTGTAAATATCAACTGAGACCCTAAATTTGCACCCCCGCTGACTCCGTAGCTCAGTTGGTTAGAGCTACTGACTCTTAATCAGTAGGTCCAGGGTTCGAGTCCCTGCGGGGTCACTGGTTTTATTGCCCGATAGTATAATGGTAGTACTTCAGATTCTGGTTCTGATTGTCTTGGTTCGAATCCAGGTCGGGTAACAATTTTAAAGCTCCCTTTTTCGGGAGTTTTTTATTTGGTACCAGCAGAAGAATAAGTATGAAGCTTTTGTTGTGTCACTCACTTGTACGGTTGGATTATGAATTGAGCTTTTATTTAAGCGTAGAACGAAGTGAGCCTTGTTGGCGCGGACGCCAACAAGAGCGAAAAAAACAGTGGTGCTTTGTTAGCTTCTGAATACTTCTGGCGTTAATTTATAATTATATATTTTTAGAAATTATGGTTGGCAACATTGACTTATTGTAGTGCACTGTTTTGTTCACCTGTTTTGTTTACCCTTCTATTTTTATTAATCCAGCTGTTTTAGGAGCTATTTTTTTTCATCATTCAAATCATAATTTCCTCTTTCAAGAAAGCCCGATAATGTGTTTATCCTTTCCATAAGATGCGGAAGAGCTTTTTTAAATTCTGGCACACGCGCAGCAAAATCATTCAAATAGTTAACACGGTGTTTCAAGAAAGATTTCAACCATGTAGCTTCGTTGATTCCATCTTTTGGAGTGCCGTTAAGTTCATCTTTTACTTCCTGAGACAACTTTTCGACTGCGTTACTACCAGAGTTAAATTCTGTATCATAAATAATCAAGCGACCTAAGTCTGTTTTTATTCCTAATTGCCCAGACCATTTGTTAGCCTCAGAAAAGTATTTTTCTATCGTCAGACTGTCATCGCCCAATACAGTAGTTATTACACCCTTATCAAAGTAATTGACAACTTGCTTGATTCTTGTATTTGGGTCTTTAGAAAGTTTAGAAAGAATTCCTGAAGCATAACTGCTTAAGTCTTTATCAGAGCCTTCAGCAATACTTTTTACTACATTTATTCCTGCTGAATCATGCCTTATATCTATTAAATTGATGGCAAGTTTTTCATATCCCATTGTTGAAAATACCGCATAACCAAATTCTCTCTCTTTAGGGTTTTCAGAAGTTGCATACTTCATGCATTTCTCAAGAACTGTAATTGCATTAGAGTTAATATCAGAAGCTGTTTTTTGCTTTTGAATACTTATCTGGTTGTTATTATAAATATATGTTGCCATAAATCCGGCAATGGCAATAAACACTCCACTTAAACTTGACAGTTTATCAAAAAAGTCCTTTGTTTTTCCATCCCCCTTTGTTTCCATAAATTATCTTGAGTAATGAATAAAAATAGCGCAGAACGCTTGTATTACCGAAATAAATGTACTAAACAATATTCACTATCACTATGTACTTATTTGCCCTTATAAACGTTTAAATCATTTTTTGTTTTAGCTTAAAATCAAAAGTAGCAATTATCAGCAGCGATTGGAAACAAAGATCCAGCCTATGCTTTGCAATGTTTGCTATGTTGAAAATGAATCTGGGGTGGGCTGTTTTTTGTCGCCATAAAAGAGGAACCTTGAACCGAGCGTGGCAACAGCCGATGCCATAAAAAGCCAAAGCCGGGCTAATAAAAAAAATCACGCAATTGGTATAGTAAGTGTAATGCAGGTACCCTTGCCGGGTTTTGTTTCTATTTCAAATTTACCTTTTATGGAATTCGCTCTTTGCTGCATATTTTTTAAACCGTTGCGGGAGTTGATGGCCTGCAGATCGAAGCCAATTCCATTGTCTGCAATGGTGGTTACAATGTTTCGGTTGATATGCTGAATGGCGATGGCTGCATGGCTGCATTGTGAATATTTGGCAAGATTGTTTACCGCTTCTTTAAAGATCAGGAAATAATCTTTGCGCATCTGCATGGGTATTTTAAGTTCATCGATTTCTTCTGATACCTTAAAAGTAAAATCAATATTTTTTGCTTCAAGCATTTCAACAGCATATTCCCTCATGCGGATGAGCATATTACTGAACCTGTCGTTATCTGGGTTTACTGACCAGATGATGTCATCCATCAGGTCGATCATGCGTTTGGATGTATCGCCGATCCGTGAAAAAATTTCATCAGGATTCATGCGGGCATTTGTTTTGCCATCGTGTGCAATGCGGCTTAGCATGGCAATGCTGCTAAGTGCAGAACCTACATCGTCGTGAAGGTCTTTGGCAATGCTGCTGCGCAAATTATAGAGCTTTAATATCTGCTTTACACGTATGCGGTAAATAGTATAAATGATTGCACAAAAAACTAAAACGCACAAGGTGTAAAACCACCATGTTTGCCACCATGGCGGAATTATGATTACGGTTACGGTTACGGGAACATTATTCCATATACCATCATTGTTAGCGGCTTTTACTTTAAATGTATAATGGCCGGGTTTTATATCAGTATAGCCTGCAAAGCGCTGTGTGCCTGAATTGTTCCATTCATGATCTACGCCTTCAAGCTGATAGGCATATTTGTTGGCGGCGGAATTAATGTAGTTCAATGCAGCAAACTCAAATGAAAAAAAGTTTTGATTGTACTGCAGTACCAACCTGTTCTCTCTCCTGTACGTGTTGATGATGCCTGTATCGCCAAGACCGGTAAGCGTATTGTTGAATATTTTGATATTTGTAATTACAACAGGCGGAACAAATAAGTTTGGTGTAATACTGCCCGGCCTGAATGATACAACTCCGTTGTTTGTGCCGAAATATAGTGTGCCCTGGTTGCTGCTGGCAGCATTTGTTTGGAACTGTGCAGAGCTTAATCCATCTTCAATTCCATACGTTGCTATTCGTTTATCGTTGGTATTAAATTTTATAAGACCATTATTTGTTGCTACCCATAAATTTCCTGCGCTGTCTTCCTGTATACTTTTGATACCATCGCCGGATAAACCGCTTTGTAAAGTAAGCCGGCTGAAATTGTTTTTGGCAGCATTGTAGCGGTTTAAACCTGCTTTGGTTCCTATCCAGGTATTGTTATTGTGATCTGCAAAAGCAACAGTAATTCCATTGTTGCTTAGCGAAGCAGTATCTTTTTCATTGTTCCTGAAGGTATTGATTACCATGCCATCTTTCATAAGAAACAAGCCGTTATCGGTACCGCACCAAAGCGTGTTGTTTGGGCCGGTACATAGCGTGCGGATAATATAATCTGATACAACCAGCCGCTTCGGAGAAACATATACAGGCAGAACTGCTGTTGTTTTTGGATTAAAGCTGCATACGCCTTTATAAGTTCCCAGCCAGATGATACCATTTTTATCTTCAGTTATGGTGTAAATATTGTTACTGGGTAAGCCTGTATACTTATCGGCCAAAATATGTACCCAACGTTGTTTATCGTAAATGTTTTTCAAAGTACCCGGAATCATATATAAGCCCCGCAGTAATGTGCCGATATAAATATCACCTGCACGGCTTTGGTAAAGCACGTTTACCTGGTTAAACGCAGCAGAAAAAGAAAGTGCTACTTTTTCATTCTTGTAAAACTGTCCTCCGGCGGGGCTGCTTATAATGCTGAGTGTGTCTGAATCGAAGCCAAGCCATAACCTGTTTTGTTTATCAGCCAGCAGTGCTGTTACAGCATGCCTGTTTTGTGGAAATGCATTTTCCGGAATTGGTACCGTACTGAAGCGGCTTTTTGAAGGGTTGTATTTTGATAACCCTTTTGCAGTACCAATCCAGATAACACCGGAACGGTCTTCGTATAAATTAAAAACTGCGCCATTTGGCAGATCGTAAGGCGACTGATCGTTACCAATAAAGTGTTCGGCAGATTTTATTTCATTTGCAGGAGTAACGGTAAATTTAAACAGCCCCTGGTCATTGGTTGCCATCCATGCATTGCCTGAATGATCTATAAAAAAATCGTTAAGCGCCCAGCCTTTCAAATTGTTGGTGCCAACTATTTGTGGCAAAAAGTGCTGCACTTTAACATTGGTTGCTGCCGTATTGTTTTGCCAGTAAATGTTATCAAGCATGCCGTTACCACAGATCCAGATATTATTGCTGCTGTCAGCAAATATTTTATAGACTGCATTTTTGGTAATGGAGTTGTTATTGTTCTCCATGTGAAAAAAATGCTTGAATTCTTTAGTGGCAGTTTGCAGTACATTCAAGCCGTTATAAGTGCCTACCCATGCACGCCCAAGCTGATCAACACACACTGAAAATACCTGGTTATTGGATATGCTGTTGCTATCCTTATCATCGTGCTGAAAATGGGTGAACCGGTAAATGTTTTTTGTTTGCTTTGCGGTTGCTGTTTTTGAAAGCAGATCAAGCCCGCCACCGTAAGTGCCAACCAGCAAATTTCCTGAGAGGTCTTTTGCAAGTGCAAACACTTCGTTATTTGCAAGGGAATTATTATTGCTGCTATCGTGAAGAAAAACTTCAAACCGGTCATTTTCCGCATCATACCTGTTCAGGCCCTTGCGTGTGCCAATCCACAATGATCCGTCATTATCTGTACATAAGGCATAGACCTCGTTATCAGAAAGTGAATGCTGGTCTCCGTTTTCATGCCGGTAAATAACGGATGAATAGCCATCGTATCTTGTTAATCCATCTTCAGAACCAATCCAGATAAAACCTTGCTTATCCTGAATGATCGCCCTTACATTTAAATCTGTAATACCCTGCGCACTGCTTATATTTTCAAACCTGAATGTTGAATTTTGAGCAAATACGACAATAGCAAAAGCATTGAATAAAATAAAAGCAACTCCAAAAAAGATCAACTTTTTTTTGAGATACATATCGTTCTTTCCCGCAGGTTTTATTGTTCCATGTTCGGCGAATTACCAGGCTGGGTTTGAGCCTGAGATAAAGGGTAAGCCAGGTAATTAATGCATGAACGGTTGATGCGCGCCACACAGGCATAATTGGGGCAGCACGATAACCCGGGGCATGGGTTACACAGCCCACGAATAAATGCCACACCCGTAGCAGTAGGCGAAGTAATTGCCAGGTCTGTGCCCTTGCTGATATTGCAATTTGGTAAAAGGTTCAGTAAATAAACAGAAGTACCCGGTGTAGCATTAATAGCCGCAATAAGGCTTGCTTTGTTATAAACACCGCCTTCAAACTGTATGCCCTGCAAAGAATCCAGCATAAACTGTTTCAAATTTGGCATTGGTACAGTGTAGCCGGAACAACATTGCTTTGCCGCTACTTCAGGGCTTGGTTTATCTTCGGTTTGCCTGAAACTGCCATAAATAATAAGGCATGTAATGGCTATTGCAGCAGGAATGTGGGGAACGATCTTTTTTAAGAAACTCTTTTTCATAACAGGGGTTTTATTATTTGATAGAAAATTTTTGAACCATTTTACAGCACCATATAAAAGTAAAAATATATACAGCATTTTTTACGTACTAAAGTTAGCTTTTTATGATTTTATAATTGATTGAAAGTTTTTAGCGTACCAGGATTAAAAAAACGATTCAGGCGTGGGTAGTTTTATGAGCCAAACTATAGAATAGCTATGAAGCTTTGTTGCGTCGCACACTTGTACGTTCAGATTATGATTAGGCTTTTATCTCAGCGAAGATCGAAGCAATAGACAGGTTATCATGGAATGGAGCGGGTTAAAAAATAAGCAACCCATTTGCAACGCGGAGCGGGTACTTTACGCAGCACATCCTTTTGCAGCGATAGCTGCACGCCAAATTGAATACTTATTTTAAAGAGAAAAACGACCGAGTAATGCCGCAGATGGGATATTTGATGCTGTGTCTGCCCGCAACTGCTGCCAAATAAAGATTCAAAAGTACAAGATACAAACTAAAAGCCCACCAGAATTCCGTCCGCCGAAACCGCTGCTGATAGCGAACTGCAGGCGAAGGTTACAACGTCAAGCCACACTTGCAGCAATACCCATGTTGTGCGTTCGCTTTTGTCCTACCATAATTGATATTGTTCCATTTTGTCACTTACTACATAGTTTGCAAAACTATCTCGTCTTTCGCTACTTTGATTTGGGTCTGCTCCTGCATTTATTAATTCTTTAAATACGCTTCTTAATTGCTGCAATAAAATTTCATTGCTAAAGTCAGCACTTGGATTGTCCAACATTTGCCTTGCGTCCATTAATGCTCTAACTAAACAGTTGTTGCCGTAACTGTCAACTGCATTAGGATCAGCTTTTTTACTAAGCAACGTTTTTAAAAGGGAAAAAGCTCTTTCAAATTGGGATGTGTCCTTTTGTAGTGTGTATGAATTGAAAACTGTCGCTCTGATGCAGTCGTGTAAAACTGGTGCTCTCCAATCATTGATTTCAGATGTCTCAATAAAATTAATGTCTGCACCTTGTTCAATTAAATATTCTGCGATGTCAAAATTTGCTGTCTTAAAAGACACTTGAAGTCCTGATTGACCATCATCTTTTTTAGGTGGTGCAAAATTGGTTGCAGTCAAATATTCTCTGTCGCTTAAAACAAGTTCTTTTACTTTTTGTAAATCGCTGTGTCTTATGGCTTGAAAAAATATTTTGATGTCTTTCTTTCTCATTAAAGTAGGATGTCTTTTTAAAGTGACGCACAACTCGCTAATATACGAAAGTTCTATTTTCTGTTCTTATTAAATCTTGTTTATTAATGCTTTATCCATAGAGCAATATTTTATACGAAAGTTTTATGCTGCCGAATGCCTGACTAAACAACGGTTCGCTTCAATCTTCGCATTGGTAAAAGCTCATTCACAATCCGAATGTACAAGTGTGCGACGCAACAAAAGTTCAATGCTTATTCCTTTGCCCGGCTAAAAAAAATGTATTGGATATGCTTAGCTGTTCCATGCATTAATAATTTCCTGTGCATGGTTGCCAGATTTTGGTTTGGCAATGATCTTTTTAATCTTCCCTTTTTCATCAATCAAAAAAGTAGTGCGATGAAGGCCCATATATTTATTACCAAACATTTGTTTTTCGCCCCACACGCCATAAGCGTCTATGATCTTATGATTGGGATCGGCAAGCAATGTAAACGGGAGTTGTTGTTTTACTTCAAATTTCTTATGGCTCTTTGAATCGTCGGGGCTTACACCAAGAATTTCAATGCTGTTCTGTTCAAGTAAACTGTAGTTGTCGCGCAGGTTACAGGCCTGTATGGTGCAGGTTGGTGTATCGTCTTGTGGATAAAAATACAATGCTACTTTTTTTCCTTTAAACTGTGCCAGCGATATGGTATTACCATCCTGGTCAACGGCTTTAAATGCGGGTGCTTTATCTCCTTTTTTCAATGTTATCATTGTATTTTTTTATCTGGTAAAAGTAAAGTTTTGAGTGGTTGTATTTCCGGCAATATCCGTAACTTTTAAAGTTAGTGTGTGCAATCCTTGTGTGCAGTGTTCATCGAACCGGTACGTGTAATGATCGTTGTTGGCAGAAAATAATAACCATTTACCATCGAGTGTTGCGCTGAAAGAATCAATATCGTCAAGATCATCTTTGCATTTTAGTATAAGTGTTTTTGCCGAGGATAATATGCCGCCATTTTTCCAGCCAATTGGAGTTATTGTTGGCGGAACAGTATCTATCAGTAATTGTACATTCCCTAATTTTTTGAAAGATGCAGTCATCCAGTCTCCAGTCCATTTTCCTTTTGCCGTTTCTTTACTTCGGCCGCTTGTAAGCTGCATTACAACATAATTTTTTAAAGGGTTGTTTGCAGCAAGTGATGTTTTTATCTGAACGCTGAATAAATCATGAACAGGTACTGTGTAATTGTGTAATCCAATCATGGGAGAAGCACTGTTTTTATTGGTGGCTGCAGATTCACTCAATACAAAAGGCACTGCATCGTAAAAGGCATTTTTACTAAACTGAACTTTTACATTTTTCCCCGAAACAATATTTTCATGTTCGGGCAGCAGTGCCTGTGCATTGGCCGGAAACAGATAATTTGAAAATGGTTGTTGTAACTGAATTTTAAAACCAAGTACCGAAATATTTCCATAAACATCTTTAATGGCAATCTTAACATCATGCGGTATGGTGTCTGCCAATATAATAACGCCATTACTTACATCAGCATCAAATATTTTTAACTGGTTACCGGGTAACTGCGCCAGGTACTGCACATAAACTTTTTCTTTTATGTATTTGCTGTAATCGATTGAACCATTTAAATAACGCGTATCCGTATAAGAAAAATCATTCAGTTTAAATGCATTCAATATAGAATCATCCATCCATAAAGTTGCAGCATAGATGCCCATATTAAAAGGCGTTGACGGGTTGATGTCCTCAGCAGTTATTCCTAAACTAATTACGGGTGAATTAACTTTTACAATATTACCCGCAACAGTGTAAGCAGTTCCTTTTTTAGTAATGGTAATCGGATTTCCGGGAACCTGATAAGTACTATACCGCCTGTCGTACCAGAATAGTTTATAAATAACGGGCGGTTGCTTATCTGTGATGCCTAAACCAAACAACTGTGGGTTTAAGTTATTGCCGGTTTTGGTTTCCCGTATTTCAAAATGAAGGTGCGGCCCCGCAGAGCCGCCAGTGTTGCCGCTGTATGCAATAAACTGGCCTTTTGTTACCTTGAATAAACCGGCAGGCAATTCAAAATCCTGCGCCCAGCTTTGCTCTTTGTATTGTTTGGCTTTAATGTAATCTGCAAGCGCAGTGTAAAAAATATTCAGGTGCGCATACAAAGTTGTATAGCCGTTGGGGTGCGTAATATAAACCGCATTACCATAACCATACTGCTCAATTTTTATACGGCTGATGTAACCCTCTGCAGCAGCATAAACAGGAAGATTCTCGCGGCCTTGTGTGCGTATATCCAAACCCATGTGAAAGTGATTGGGTCTTAACTCACCAAAGTTGGCAACAAGCTGAATGGGTATATCCAGCGGATTGCGGAAATAATTTTGGGGGTATGGAGATGGAGTATTTTGTGACTGTGAAAGCTTGTAAAAAGAGAAAAATATAGTAAGTAAAAGAATGCGTTTAAAATGGTATTTCATGCGTTCAAAGATAAGCGTCCGGCGAATGTAAATAACTACAATATACCCACAAGCCAGGCCTGCACCGGAACTGCAATACATAAACACAGCAACCAAAATTCCAGCCAGCCATAAGATAACTGAAGACGTTTTAAAAAGGCACCAAACATAAATGCCATTACTATTACACTTGCTAAAACACTAATGCCCGAAATAAGTAATTCCGCCTCAGGAGGATTTGTAAAAATAAAGTTGATCAAAACGGGGATCATCAAAATGAGTGAACCAGTTAAGCAAACTTTTCCTGCCTCATTCAGAAAAGGGACTTTTTTATTACCCAGAAAAAGCAAGGCACCCAGCACCTGCAATCCCCAAACCAAACCCGCAATGCCCAATGCCAGTAAACGAAATTGCAGTGAATCATAAACAGGATTGGCCGCTATAAAAATGTAAGTAATCATAACCGACAAAATAAAGTATATGGTTGATCTGAGGCTTGGCTTCATACCGCAAACCTGCTGATAATTATTGGCCATGCATATACCTTGTTAGTGGTATTTATTTTTAAAGAAAAGGAAATGTTGAGCCCGGCTGATGATTATTAATGAGGCTTTAGTTGCGTCGCACACTTGTACGTTCAAGACAATTTGGAGCTTTTACCGTAACGTAGATTGAAGCGTAGGTGTTGCGTGGAGACACGCACCGGCGGAGCAGAGTTAAAAACAAAGGTGAAGCAGTAACAGGTAGCTTTTAAGAAATTAATATATGCATCATTTACATTTTATTATATTTATAAATAAATAAAATCAACTGCTTACCTGCTTTAATTATCAACCATAATATTATTACTTCTTACAAAATAAATATTTCAATGCCTTAAATTTTTACAGATGAAAACAACCCCATTTAAATTCTTATTTGTTATCGCGTTCTTATTTCTTGCAAAAGATGCGAAACTGCAGATAATTACAACTGTTGCTGGCAATGGAGTAGTTGGATATTCAGGTGACGGTGATTTGGGGTTAAATGCAGCGATAGGCCGAGTAACTGATGTAGATATTGCTGCATCAGGTAACATGTATATAACTAGTGATGCGAATAGTGTTATTCGTAAAGTGAATGCAATTACCGGAATAATTACTACCGTTGCAGGAAACGGGATATCAGGTTATGGAGGAGATGGTGGGCTTGCAATTAACGCACAATTGAACCATCCTACCTCATCCGCAATAGATTCGCTTGGCAATATTTATATATCTGATACGCGTAATTATCGAATTAGAAAAGTAAATGTAACAACTGGAATTATAACAACAATCGCAGGAACAGGAGTGTGGGGAGGATCCGGCGATGGGGGATTGGCAATTAATGCACTTTTGGGTGAACCGTTAGGTATTGCATTAAATGCGTCAGGAACGATTCTTTATATAGCAGATGGTGTTAATCAAAGAATAAGGCAAGTGAATCTTATTACCGGAATTATCTCCGCAACAGCCGGCACGGGTGTTCGAGGGTATAATGGAGATGGGATTCCCGCAATCAATGCTTATTTAAATGGCCCTTCAGCAGTAACAGTAGATGCTAGTGGGAATATTTACTTTTTTGATGGCAATAATTATCGGATAAGGGAAATTTACGCATCGAACGGCATTATTACAACTATTGGAGGTAATGGCATTCAAGGATACAGCGGGGATTTGGGACTTGCAACAAATGCAAAAATTGGGTACGGATACGGCATTTCTATTGATAAGAAAGGGAGCGTATTTTTTTCGCAAGTTGATAGTCATGTTGTAAGAGAAATTCATACTGAGGATAGTATTATAAGCACGGTGGCAGGTAACGGTTCTTCTTGGTATTATGGAGATGGCGATTATGCAACAAATGCTGCATTAAATTATCCTTACGGACTGTCAACGGATTCCAGAGGAAATTTTTATATTGCTGATCATGAAAATTTTCGTATCAGAAAAGTTATAGTAGATTCCATATTACTGAATGAAATATTTGGGTATGCTTACTATGATTTAAACAGCAATAATTTAAAAGATAGTGGCGAACAATTATTTGGGCAAGGAGAAATTATAGTTAACAAAAACTCAGATTCCATAGTAGGAATAACCCAACGGGGTGATTTTAGAATCGGAGTAGATACAGGTTCCTATCTTTCGTCTTTTACCCCTTTCAAAGATTATTATAAAGCAGTCCCCCAGTCTCATACTTCTAACTTCTCAGGATATAATAACATTGATACCGTATATTTTTCTCTGCAACCAATTGCAGGCAAAAGAGACTTACATATTTCAATGTTTGCTTTGCGTCCTACACGTCCAGGATTTGAAACTAATTATGAAATACAATATCAAAACATAGGTACAGATACAATCCCAACCGGAGAAATTCAATTAATTAAAGATTCAAGATTAGATATTATTTCTTCTACGCCGCCGTATTCATCAATGAATGGTGATACGATTAAATGGAACTATAACAATCTGAAAACCTTTGACGACAGTACAATAATAATTGCATTTAGTTTACCTGTTAACAATGCTAACATTGGAGATACACTTCATTCAATTGCATTTATTAATCCTGTTAATGGAGATATAACACCAATGGATGATACAAGCTCAATTTCACAAATTGTAGTAGGTTCTTTTGATCCTAATGATAAATCAGAAAATCATGCAGGCAGTATTTCAAAAAAAGATGTGAAACGTGGTGACTGGCTTACCTATGCCATTCGCTTTCAGAATACAGGAACCGATACTGCATTTAATATTATTGTGAGAGATACCCTAAGTGATAAGCTTGACTGGAGTACTTTGCAGATGGTTGATGCGAGCCACAATTATCAATTAAACATAAATAATGGTAGTCGTTGTGCGTGGTACTTTAATAATGTATTATTGCCCGATAGCAATGTAAATGAACAAGCAAGTCATGGTTATATTGTTTACCGAATAAAACCGAAAACCACACTCTTAAACGGCGATATAATCAATAACACCGCGAGCATTTATTTTGATTATAACCTGCCTGTAGAAACCAATACAGAAAGTACTATTGTTAAAAATATTGTTCTGCCGTTGCAAATAATTTCCTTCACTGCAACGCGAAATTTTAATTCAAATGTATTGTTATGGAAAACGGCACAGGAAGTAAACACTTCTTATTTTGAAATACAGCGCAGTGGAGATGGAATAAATTTCAGCGCAACGGGCAGGATAAATGCTGCTGGTAATACACAAAGCAATTACAGCTTTACAGACCAGCACCCGTTAAATGGTATTGATTATTACCGGCTTAAAATAACAGATGGAGATGGTAAGTACACCTACAGCAAAATAATACAGGTTAATAATACTACTGTAACCTCTATGGTTATAAAACCTAACCCATCAACAAATGGAAAATTCCTGCTTGATCTTGGAGCAATAAAAAACAATATTATTGTTAGAATAACAGATAATAATGGAAGGGAAGTTTATACACAGCAATTATCATTAGCACAAAATATTACGATTAACCTAAGCAAACCCAAGGGCATTTATCATTTGCAGGTTTTTTATGATGGCGGGATGGGAACGCAAAAAGTAGTAGTTGAGTAATAACCTTTATTACCATTTGGATTAAATCTCCGCAAGTGCAGGTAAACCTATAAGGTTTTAAAAACCTTATAGGTTTTTTTCGCTTCGGTAAAAGCTCATTCATAATCCAACTGTACAAGTGTGCGACGCAACAAACGATGCCCAAAGTATCATTGCCCGGCTCAAAAAAAACTGTTGAAAATTTAAATGCCTGAAATTGTTGCAGCACCTTACATTTGCGCAATTTATATTTTTATGCCTAAAGATAATTCCATTAAAAGTGTACTGATTGTTGGCAGCGGCCCCATCATTATTGGCCAGGCTTGCGAATTTGATTACTCCGGCTCTCAGGCAGCCCGCAGCTTACGCGAAGAAGGCATAAAAGTGATCCTGATCAACAGCAACCCGGCAACCATAATGACCGACCCGATGATGGCTGACAAGGTGTACCTGTTGCCACTAACAGTTGAGAGCATTGAACAGATTCTTGAAGAAAACCAAATAGATGCAGTGCTGCCCACAATGGGCGGACAAACTGCGTTGAACCTTTGTAAAGAAGCGGATGAATTGGGCGTTTGGGAAAAGAACAATGTGCGCATGATTGGTGTGGATGTAGCGGCCATTGATCTTGCCGAAGACCGCGAACAATTCAGGCAGTTGATGGTGAGGATTGGTATTGCTGTAGCACCGAGCAGGGTTGCCAATAGTTTTTTAGAAGGTAAAGAATTTGCACAGGAAATCGGGTTCCCGCTGGTAATTCGTCCATCGTTTACTTTGGGAGGAACGGGTGGTGGTTTTGTGCATGGCAAAGAGGAACTGGATGAAGCATTACAGCGTGGTTTGCAGGCATCGCCCATTCATGAAGTGCTGGTAGAAAAAGCAGTGCTGGGCTGGAAGGAATATGAACTGGAATTGCTGCGTGATCAAAAAGATAATGTTGTAATTATCTGTACCGTTGAAAACCTTGACCCGATGGGGATTCATACAGGCGATTCTATAACTGTTGCGCCAGCTATGACATTGAGCGATACCGCATTCCAGGATATGCGTAACAAGGCAATGTTGATGATGCGTTCGCTGGGTAATTTTGCAGGCGGCTGTAATGTGCAGTTTGCACAAAATCCTGAGACGGAAGAACTGATTGCAGTGGAAATTAACCCGAGGGTGAGCCGGTCATCAGCGTTGGCAAGTAAAGCAACCGGTTATCCTATTGCAAAGATCGCTGCAAAGCTTGCGATTGGCTACAGCCTGGATGAACTGAAGAACCAGATCACGGGAACTACATCGGCATATTTTGAGCCTGCATTGGATTATGTAATTGTAAAAATACCGCGCTGGAATTTTGATAAGTTCAAAGGAGCCAATGATACGCTGGGGCTTCAAATGAAAAGCGTAGGAGAGGTGATGGCGATTGGCAGAAGTTTTACTGAAGCTATTCAGAAAGCCTGCCAGAGTTTGGAAAATGAGGCGGTTGGTTTGGGTTATTACGGAAAAAGTTTGATGAAAAGTGATGAGCTGATTGAGTATATAAAAGTACCGAAGTGGGATCGTATTTTCCGGATTAAAGATGCGCTGATGCAGGGTGTTACCGTAAAAACAATCGTTCATGCAACGGGCATTGACAGGTGGTTCATTTACCAGATACAGGAGATTTGCCGTATTGAAAAACTGATCATTCAGCATTCGCTTGATAGCCTGCCTTTTGATCTTTTAAAAGAAGCTAAACAAAATGGTTTCAGCGACGAACAGATTGCACGCATATTGCACAGCAACAGCACAGCAGAAAATGTTTACGAAAAACGTAAAGCACTTGGTATTACCCGTGTGTATAAAATGGTAGATACCTGCAGCGCAGAGTTTGAAGCCAAAACACCTTACTTCTATAGTACGTTTGAATAGTTTTTAACTGAGTATATTTATTTTAAAAGCACTTTTATAGGTGCTTTTTTTATGGGCCGGGCTTAAGAATATGAATGGGGCTTTGTTGCGTCGCACACTTGTGCAATTGATAATTCTATTGAGCTATAAAATACACTTCATACTTCTCAAGCGGCAATTAAACTCAAAAATATTTCAATTGGCTGTTGCATATTTTTCAGTTTTATTAATAACAGTTTTCGTTAGCTTCACCGCTTCATAGCATTACTGCCGATGAAAGGATTGCGACGCAATCCCGAATGCTTTCGGGAATGCCATAATATCTGCAGCCGGTATCATAATTATTAAACTTACAACAGACTTATTTTTAATATGGCTTTTATAGATTTTACTTCGATCGTTAAAGAAGCGTGGCAGGCATATGATAATACAAGGGAGATCATTAGAATTGTTGACATCAGCGCCAAGGTTTCTACCAATTATGTTTTCAGGATTACTTTTAAAGACCGCAATTTTATTATTGCCAAGCTTTCTTACTTTGGAAAGTTTGAACATTTTGTGGAAGACCATTCCATTATTAACTCGCTCTCTAATAACCTGCCTGCGCCATTTGAAAATTTTCTTGCCCGTTCTTTAATGAAAGGTAATTCGCTTTTCGTGTATCGCTTTCAAAACGAGATACTGGATGCATGGGTTGTTTTTTACAGGCCGATTACTATTAAAAAAAAGATGCCCAGGAGGTTGAATGACGAGGAGATTGTAAAGCTTGCCGAGCAGGTAGCGCTTTTACATAAAGCGTGTCATAACATTCGTAACACTTTGCCACCATCTTCCAAAACGCTTAAAGTTGATATCGATCATTTATTGCGGATATTAGAAACAGATTATGGCAAATATGAACACCGTACCCACCTGGATGAAATACGGAAACAAAGCGATCTTTTTATTGAAAATTCGCAGCAATTAAAGGCGGATGAGTTTGATAAAATACCCGTTTTTATTGATTGGAATATAGGTAATTTTTCTGTAACATCTTCTTTCAAATTATTTTCGAGATGGGATTATGACTGGTTTCGTATGGGGTCGCGTATGCTGGATTTTTATTTTCTCAGCCGCGTGGTTTCTGATATTGGCGACAAAACAGTGTTCAGTTATTATATCAGTCCGCTAATGGAAGAAAGGTTCCTGCTTTTTTTAAAAGCATACCACGAAGTATATCCTTTTGAAGAGGCAGAAATAAGGTTTTTAAAAGAAGCATACCGCTTCTTCATTCTCAACTATGTAATTAAAGACGGGCGGCATTTCTTTCACGAAATATTTGCTATAAAACTACAGAAAGAAGCCTACGAAATTTACCTGCCTTCTATAGAGAAAGAATTTAATGCCGATATAATATTGAAAGCCCTGAATATTTAATCATTGTACAACTATGACGCAACAATCCTTTCTGTCGGTAGCCTCAAAATTTAAAGCGGTTTTTTTAGACTCTTACGGTGTTTTAAAAAACTATAATGGCCTTATAGAAGGCGTTCCCGATACGATCAATTTTTTACGGAAATCAGGAATAGCAATACGTGTACTTACCAACGATGCATCCCGCAGCCAGCAGCAGCAGGCAGAAGGTTTTTATAAACTGGGGTTAACAAGTATTGAATCACATGAAATTGTTACTTCCGGCATGATGGCCAGGCAATACCTGCAGCATAAAATTCTGGATGGTAAAATTGCTTATCTGGGTACAGAAAATTCCGCTGAATATATACTTCAATCGGGGCTGGAGCACATAGCAATCCGGGATGTGCAATTCGATGCTATTGATGATATATCGGCTTTCGTTTTTCTTGACGATGAAGGGTTTGACTGGAATTCCGACATTAATAAAACCGTAAACCTGCTACGCAGAAAAAATATACCCGTTATCGTTGCCAATTCAGACAAATTGTATCCTGTTTCCCGCAACGATGTTTCCGTAGCCACCGGCGGTATTGCAAAGCTGGTAGAAAATATGTTGACTAAAAAATTCATTCATTTTGGTAAACCAGACTCTCAAATGTTTATGTATGCATTCGATGAATTAAACCAGTTTGGCAATTTTAGTAAAAATGAAATATTAATGGTTGGCGATACACTGCATACCGATATTTTAGGCGGTAACAAATTTGGTGTAAAAACAACATTGGTGCTTACAGGAAATACCCGAGCAGATAATGCTGAAACACAAATCGACTCCTCTGGCATTATTCCCGATTTTATTTGCCAGTCCATAGTAACATAGGTATTGTTTTTCAAACTTTGCTTTTATACAAATCCAAATTTTATTTTGGTCTAAACGCAATTGCTACTATCGTCACCTGTTGTGTCACTCACTGGTACTTTAGAATATGCTGCTGCACAGCGCAGCAGGTTTACGATTCAGGCTAACCTTAATAGCTAATTGGAGTTTTTTGCTATTCAGCAACAACACAACATACAAGACCAGGAGGTCAATTGCTCCTCTTACGCATTCGCCCTTTGAATTTATTTTCGTGTTGTTTCAAAATTAGTGAGGTCTCTTTTCATAAATATTTTTGTCTTATTAATAATCTAGTAAACTTTAAATATTGAGCAAATAAATAACCAAAGAATTTTATATTATTAATAAATATATGTATTATATAAATCAAGTATTTCTATTTTAAATTAACTAAAAATGAAATTTTTTGCATAAAAAATATTTTTTCGTCTAATTTTGCATGGGATTTAATACAAATCATTTAATTATTAATAATTTTATTAACTATGTCAGTAGTAAAACTTGAGTACATCTGGCTTGATGGTTACAAACCAACTCAAAGCCTTCGCAGCAAAACCAAGATTGAAAAAGATTTCGGTGGAACACTGGAAGATTTACCCATGTGGTCTTTTGATGGTTCTTCAACCGAACAAGCCCCGGGTGGTTCATCTGATTGTCTTTTAAAACCAGTTTTTTTTGTAAAAGACCCTCAACGTAAAGATGCTTATCTTGTAATGTGCGAAGTCTTAACTTCTGATGGCAAGCCGCATCCAAGTAATGGTCGTGCTACTATCGAAGATGATGATAATGATTTTTGGTTTGGTTTTGAGCAGGAATACTTCCTTTGGGATCCTTCTACAAACAAACCACTTGGTTTTCCGGCGAGTGGTTACCCCGGCCCTCAAGGTCCATATTATTGCTCAGTTGGAGCAAAGAACGCTTTTGGAAGGGAAATTGTTGAGGAGCACCTGGATGTATGTATTGAAGCTGGTCTTAATGTAGAAGGCATTAATGCTGAGGTAGCAGCAGGCCAGTGGGAATTTCAAATATTTTCAAAAGGAGCTAAAGAAGCCGGTGATCAAATTTGGATAGCCCGTTATTTGCTTGAAAGGATTGGCGAAAAATACGGGGTTGCTATAAACTGGCATTGCAAACCTTTGGGAACTTTAGACTGGAACGGTTCAGGAATGCATGCAAATTTCTCTAATACTACACTAAGAACAGCAGGAAGTAAAGAAATATTCGATAAAATTTGTGAATCATTCCGCCCGGTTGTAAAGGAACACGTTGAGGTTTATGGTGCAGATAACCATTTGCGTTTAACCGGTAAACACGAAACTGCAAGCATTAATGATTTTAGTTATGGTGTTTCAGATCGTGGTGCTTCTATCCGTATTCCGGTTGTTGTTCCTGCAAAGGGCTGGAAAGGTTATCTTGAAGATCGTCGCCCTAATTCAGCAGCAGATCCTTATAAAGTTGCTGCCCGTATTATTAAAACAGTAAAAAGCGCAGAAGTTTAAATTTTTCGGTTATAATAATTTTTATAAAAAATCTCTTTCACTGAAAGAGATTTTTTATAAATACCTGATTCCATTTTTTCCGGGTTGGTACTAATTTAATTGTGTTGAATGCAGATCGGAACGTAAAAGGGTGCGACGCAAGTAAAGCCTTATAGACATTCATCAGCCTGGTTCAAAAAGATAATTATTGTGATTTTTCTTTGTCACGAAATATTTTATAATGCTCATTTGCACGAGTAATAAATTTTAGAGTTGTACTTTTAAATTCTATTTGCATTTTTTTAAAAATAATTATGGAAACAATGCGGTTTAAAGCTATTCAAAATCTGTCCTTTAACCCTTCCGAAGTAAAAGTGGAAGGTTCGTCAAAAATTACCGCCATATTTGGCGAGAATGTTTTTACTTTAAAAACAGCCCGTGAATATCTTAGCGACGAAGCCTATAAAAGCCTGGTTGGCAGTGTAAAGGGCAACAAAAAAATAGACCGTACCGTTGCCAACCAAATTGCCCACGGTTTGCGTGCCTGGGCAGAAGGTAAGGGTGTTACGCACTACACACACTGGTTTCAACCGTTAACAGGTACAACCGCAGAAAAACATGATTCTTTTTTTACTCTAAAAAGTGATGGTACTCCACTCGAGGAATTTGACGGTGCAGCATTAATACAGCAGGAACCCGATGCGTCATCGTTTCCAAGTGGCGGCTTAAGGGCTACTTTTGAAGCACGCGGTTATACTGGATGGGATCCGTCTTCACCTGCTTTTGTTATGGAGATTGGTCAGGGTAAAACATTATGCATACCAACTATTTTTGTTTCTTACACTGGCGAATCGCTCGACTATAAAGCGCCATTAATTAAAGCACTTGAATCTCTAAATAAGGCTGCCGTTGACGTATGCAACTACTTCGATAAGAACATCACTAAGGTTACCGCCACGCTTGGGTGGGAGCAGGAATATTTTGTAATAGATGAAGCCCTTGCAAATGCCCGCCCCGATCTTATTCAGTGTGGTCGTACGGTTTATGGTGCAGCACCAGCTAAGGGCCAGCAACTTGAAGATCATTATTTTGGTTCAATTCCAGAAAGAACTTATGCGTTTATGCGTGATTTTGAAAATGAATCGTATAAGCTTGGTATACCATTACGCACACGGCACAATGAAGTAGCCCCTGCTCAATTTGAATGTGCCCCAATATTCGAAGAAGTAAATCTTGCTGTTGATCACAATATTTTGCTGATGGATATTATGGACCGTGTAGCACGGCGTCATAAACTAAAAGTATTGCTTCACGAAAAACCTTTTGCAGGAATTAACGGTAGCGGCAAACACAATAACTGGAGCCTTGCTACTGACACTGGCGTAAACCTGCTGGCCCCCGGCAAGACACCAAAGACAAACCTTATGTTCCTTACTTTTTTTGTGAACAGCATTAAGGCAGTGCATGATTATTCAGATATTCTCAGGGCATCTATTGCATCTGCGGGTAACGACCACCGTTTAGGTGCAAATGAAGCACCGCCTGCAATCATTTCTGTGTTTATTGGCGAATACCTTTCAAGGGTGTTGAACGATATTGAAACAAGGGTTGGCGAAAAGTTTGATGAACAGGATGAAGCCATTCTTAAATTAGACCTCCACAGGAGCATTCCCGAATTACTGCTTGATAATACTGACCGCAACAGAACATCACCCTTTGCTTTTACAGGCAATAAATTTGAATTTCGTGCAGTAGGTTCTGCCGCAAATTGTGCCAATGCAATGCTTGTGTTGAATACAATTATGGCAGAAACTTTAAAAACCTTTAAGAAAGAAATTGACATACTGATTGAAAAGGGCGAGAAGAAAGAAATCGCCATTATGCATATTATTCAAAAATATATTGTAGAAAGCAAAAAAGTACTTTTTGAAGGCGATGGCTACAGCGAAGAATGGCACCACGAGGCAGAACGCCGTGGCCTGCCCAATGTGCGAACAACACCATTGGCTCTGGATGCCATGGTTACCGAAAAAGCAAAGAATCTGTTCGAGAGTAACAACGTTTACAATCATCCTGAACTGGAAGCCCGCCACGAAATAGAGCTGGAGAAATACATTAAAAAAGTACAGATAGAAGCAAGAATTATGGGCGATCTGGCTATTAACCACATACTGCCATCTGCGATTGAATACCAGAATAAACTTATTGCAAATATCAAAGGGTTAAAAGAAACAGGGTTGCCCGAAAATAGTTACGCAAGCCAGTTACAGATACTAAAAGAAATATCAGAACACATCCAGGTAGTTTATGAGAAAGTTCATGCAATGGTAGAAGCACGTAAAATAGTAAATAACATGAGCGATACACGCACAAAAGCTATTGCTTACTGCAGCCAGGTAAAAGAACCTTTTTTCGATGAAATCCGTTATCATGTAGATAAGCTGGAACACCTGGTAAGCGATGAAGAGTGGACGCTTCCCAAATACCGCGAAATGCTTTTTTTAAGATAAATGAATTAAGGGTTATGAGTGAGTATTATAATTATACCCCGTCAAACATTGTTTTGATGGGGTTTCTTTTTTCGGCTATTTTCTTTTAAATGCAATGAAATAATTATGTACCCGGCCTTAGTTACAACATTCAGCATCCTTGCGTCGCACACTTGTACATTCTAACTATAACCGGGCAAAGTTCCCCCGCACATTAACAACAGATACAAAAATTAAAACAGTTTAACGGGTGACTTTCATGTTTCAATTACCGAAAAAATAATGCAGCACAAATTTTACAAAGCCCTCTTTCTTTTTCTTGCGTAAAACAAATCGATTGCCAGTACAACAATCAGAATAACCAATCCAAAAAATTCCCTGGATTCTTCCACCCAGGGCTTTTCTGCTTTCATGGTTTCGGCAATATTCTCGGCATGGTGAAGTTGTATCCAGTCTATTAACCCGTTTGCATCAAATACTTTGTACAATGCATACACAGCATAAACTGCAATGCCAATTAAATACGCTTTAGGGTAGAATTTGTTTCTTGCTGCCTGAAAGCAAAGCGCTGTAGCATACAAATAAATGGGCACCCATAAATAAGGATCAGGATCGTTGTATTGTAATGCTGCAAATACGATAAATGCAAAACAGAAAAAAATGTTGAAGATTTTCATGATGGAGGTTTGTTGCAATAAAGTTAGAGAAATTGCACACACAGCCCTAAGTTCAGTTTATAATCAGAATGTACAAGTGTGCGACGCAACAAGGGTGATGGAAGATTCAACTATTGGATACAAAAAAATCTGAACTATGGAAATTTTTTAAAGAATGTGTACCGGAGTATAATTTCTATGATTAAAAAAATGATACCTGCAATTAACCAGGGAAGAAATTCATTGGTGTAACGGTTGTATGTGGTTACCTGTATTTTCGATTTTTCAAGCAGGTTAATACTGTCGTAAATTTTTTGCAGCGCATCATTATCTGTTGCATGAAAATACTGGCCACCTGTGGTCTGTGATAAATCTTTTAACAGGTCTTCATTAAACTCCAGTTTACGTTTTTGCGGTATGCGGCCCAATGGCGAATTTACTACCTCATCAATTTCTTTTTCGCTGCCTACACCAATCGTATACACTTTTATGCCGTACTGTTTTGCCATTTGTTTTGCAAGATCTGGTGGCACACTACCGCCAACATCTACACCATCAGTAAGCAGTACCACTATTTTACTTTTCGATGTACTGCGCCGCAACCTGTCTACACTGGTAGCAAGACCCGAACCGATTGCAGTTCCTTCTTCCTGCAGGTAGCCACTTTCTATGTTTTGTATTTGTGAGCGTACGGTATTGTGGTCTGTTGTAACAGGGCAAAGGGTAAAACTTGCACCGCTGAAAATTACAACACCAATCCGGTCGCCGGTTCTTTGTTCAACAAATTTTTGTGCAACGCTTTTGGCAGCTTCAAGCCTGTTGGGCTGAAAGTCTTGCTCCGTCATACTTCCACTGATATCGAAACACAATACAATGTCAATGCCTTCGCCTTCTGTTTGCGATTCTGTGTATTTTAAACGGGGCATGGCAGCGGCAACAATAAGGCATACCAGTGTAAAACAACGCAGCACAAAAGGCAGATGCAGCAACGATGTTTTTATACTTTTTGTGCGCTCTATAAAATGCGTTGTTGTAACCAGCATAGAAGCCTGGTTGCGTTTGTAGCGACGCCTGTATTCATAAATCAGTACGGGCAATAAAAGCAAAAGCCCCAGTACCCAGGGATATGCAAATTCAATATGTTGCAGCCACTCGTTAAGCATTTTTTTGAATATTCTTTATCAATGCATCAATATGCTGCAAAGATGCAACACATGTTTGTACAGCCTGGTTGTTTTGTTCTTCGGCGGGAATATATTTTGCAAATTTTACAGCATCGGCCAGGCGAAGGAACTGGTAGAAGCCGGTGCGATATTTTTCATCCTGCAGGTACACACCCAACTGCACCATTAATTCATCGCTTGTTGACTGTGTAGAATGCAACTGCAGTATTTCCTGGAAATAATTCTTTATGATAAACGTAAGTTTTACATAAAATAATTTCACATTTCCTGTTGTGATAAGATTCTCCTGTTGTAATGACTTGATCTGTTGTAATGCGTTTTCAAGCGGGTTGCCTTTTGTAGCAGGAGCAGACTTTTTCTTTTTACTGAATTTTATAATGAACCAGGTAATCAGTATTGCGATAATAACACCTGATGCAATCAGCCCATATAAAAGATAATCGGGTTTTACTTCTACATCGAGAATATCTTTTATATCATGGTAATTAGTAAGCCCCGATACATCAACAGGAAGTACTTCAAGAACTACCGAATCGGTTTTATAAATTATTTGTTTTCCGGTGGCGCGTTCCTGCAAAGAAATTTGTAAAGGTGGGATAGACCATTTGCCCGAATCGAATGAGGTAATGTAAACTTTTTGAAGGTAGGTTGTAAAACCATTAACGTTTACGGTGTCTACAGCACCGGTTTTGGTTATCTGTATATGGCCACTGCTGTCTGTTACAATAAACCAGTTATGGATAAAAGTCAAAGCTGCATTGATGTTTTCTGCTTTTAACTGCAGCACTACCTGCTCGCCAATAAGTATTTTATTACGGTCGGTTATTGCAGAAACATTTTGCGCAAATGCGGCTTGATGAAAAATACAAAACACAAAGAATAAGCAGGTAAGCTTATTCTTTAATACCGCACAAAGTTTTTTTATTCTGTTATAATTCACGTTAACTGTTACTGATTTCTGGTTTGAATTTTTTTACAAGACTGCACATTGCTGCCATGAAAGACGAAACTTCAAGTGTGCGACGCAAGAGAAGCTTCATTAATGAACTTCTGTTTGGTACATAAAATTCCTTTGGTCTTTTATGTAAACAATTATGCCAAAAAAGTTCAGTGAGCCATATCACCGCGATCTTCTTCTTCAACTTTTAGCCTTGGTACATTCAGTTTTACCGCATGTTTTTGTTTTTTGCGCATGCGAATGTTGAGCAGTTCTACACCAAACGAAAAAGCCATTGCAACATAAATATAAGTCTTGTCAATATGGCTGTGATGCAGTGGCTCCAGGCCTTCGAAGAATAAACTAAAGCCCACCATTAAAAGAAAAGAAAGTGCCAGCATTTTTAGTGTTGGGTGCCTGTCGATAAAATTTGCGATATTTTGTGAAAAGAAAAACATAATCACCATTGCAATAGAAACAGCTATGATCATTACTTCAACATGCTTGGCAAGGCCAATGGCTGTAATAATACTGTCGAACGAAAATACCATATCTACCACCACAATCTGTGCAACGATAGCCCCAAATGCACCCACACTTTTTTTGGTATCAGTGCCCGCCTCATCGCCTTCCAGCTTTTCATGAATTTCTTTTACGGTTTTATACAACAAAAAAATACCACCTGCAAACATAATGCAGTTGCGCAGGTTAAATGCGTAATGGGTATCGCCAAAACTAAAACCAAATAATTCTTTGCTGCCGTTGTTTACCAGCCAGCCCAGTGTCATTAAAAGGCCTATGCGCACTGCAATACCGGCAAACATCCATACGCGGCGGGCATTTAGTTTTTGTTTGGCTTCATTTAACCTGCCAATTAAAATTGAAACAAAAATTACATTATCAATGCCCAGTACAATCTCCAGCAGGGTAAGTGTTAAAAGGCTTATTAAAGAATCAACGGTTAATAAATTTTCCATTCAATAATATTTATCGGTTATGGTTATATATTTTTTTGAGCCAAACAATTGAATAACTACGAAGCTTTCGTTGCCACGCTCGTTTCACAGTTCCTCTTTCATGGCAACATTTAAGCGAAGCGTGGCAGCCTGTCCCGAATTCATTTCGGGATCGCACACTTGTACATTTTGAATATTACTGAGCTTTTTAAACAGCCCTTTACTGCAAACTATTCGCAAGTTTTTTACAAATATTTTTTACAATGGAAGGGCCTTCATAAATAAAACCAGTCCATACCTGAATTAAAGAAGCTCCTGCTTCAAATTTTTCTTTTGCATCATCGCCCGAAAATATGCCACCACTGGCAATTACAGGAATTTTGTTTTGAAGGCGGTCAGTTAAATAGCGCAACACTTCTGTTGATCTTTCTTTTAATGGTTTTCCGCTAAGGCCACCTGTGCCAATGGTTTGCAATTCATGGTTTGTAGTTTGTAATTTTTCGCGGCTGATGGTGGTGTTCGTAGCAACAAGGCCATCGAGTTTTACTTCTATGGAAAGCTCAATAATATCATCAAGCTGTTCTGTTGTTAAGTCTGGTGCAATTTTCAACAGCAATGGCTTTGGTTTTGTTTTTGAATGATTGATCGTTTGCAGGTGCGACAATATTTTGCGCAGTGAATCTTTTTCCTGCAATTCACGCAGGCCTGGTGTATTCGGGCTGCTTACGTTTACTACAAAATAATCAACGCAATCAAATAAACCATTAAAACAAATCTCGTAATCTTTCCATGCGTTTTCATTAGGTGTTATTTTGTTTTTCCCAATATTTCCTCCGACCATCAGTTTACTGTTTTCAGTTCTCAGTTTCCAGTCTGATAAACGTTGTGCCACAACTTCAACGCCATCATTATTAAAGCCCATGCGGTTGATCAGGGCTTGATCTTTTGGCAAACGAAAGAGCCTTGGTTTTTCATTTCCACTTTGTGGTAAGGGTGTTACGGTTCCTATTTCTACAAATCCAAAACCAAGTGTTTCAAGTTCGTTTAAATAAAGCGCATTTTTATCGAAACCTGCACCAAGCCCCACCGGGTTTTTAAAAGTTAAACCAAACAATTTCTTTTGTAAAGAAACATTATTGAAAGAAAAACTATTGCTGATTATTTTTTTTATAAACCCGATTTTGCATGCAAATCGCAGCAGGTTCATAGAGAAATAATGAACACTTTCTGTAGGAAAGAGAAACAGTAAACTTCGCACAAGCTTATACATTGCGCAAAGAACTGTGATTTATTGGAATTGAAAAAGGGAGAAAAAAAATATTTTATGTGAATTGCTATTGAGTTAAACAGCAAAGCGGAAATAAAATTGAAAATTATTTTCGCTTTGCTGTTTTTGCTTTTTAAATACCCGCATGTGCAAGTGTGCCAGGCTGCAACAAGTTCCTGATGAACGGCCACCCTTTTGTTAAAGGGCAAGAGTAAACCAATCCCAAAAGCTTTTGGGGAACAATCGGTGCCATAAAAAACTTCTCCCGGCTAATAATATTACTTTGTTATTCCAATTTTTTGCACGGCACCAGTACTGTTATTTTTTAAATAATACAAACCCGCTGCAAAACCACTAACATTTATACTGCCGTTACCGCTAATGTTTGTGGTGAGTAATATTTTGCCGGCCTGGTTGATTAATGAAAAAGTTGCGCTGCCATTGGTTTGTATGTGTAGTATATCTTTTGCAGGGTTGGGATAAACAGAAAACAATATTTCTTTATTATTTGCGCTCAGATTTTTTTCAAAAGTTGAACTAAGGGCATTATTTGATGTAGCAAGTGCGGTAAAATTAATTGTATCGCTTCTTAAGATAAGTTTAGTAGCAACCGAATTCGTAACTTCTGCATAGTACCTGCCATTTTCTGAGGGATAAAAAACAGAATCATAAGCAAAGGTTGCAGTACTTCCCCTGTCAACTACAAACCAGGTGTAAACATTATTGCTTAGCTTACCACCTGCCGATACCGACAAAGTTTCTCCATTTTGATGAGCAGGGATATTCGCCTGGTTGCTATATGTAGCGTCAGAACCAAATTTTTGTTCAATCAACTCTATACCACTAAATGTAAATTGATTGAAGTCAAGGGTTAGTTCTTGGAGGTTTTGAAGATTGGTAATTTCCGATGGAATGCTGCCACTTAGCAGGTTATTATTCAAATATAATATCCCGATATTTATCAACGATCCAAGTGAAAATGGAATGCTGCTACTCAAGAGGTTATTATTCAAATATAATTCCCTGAGATTTATCAAGGTTCCAAGTGAAGGAGGAATTTCGCCGGTAAATTTGTTGTCGTGTAAAATTAAAAAGTTGATCTTCTGAAAATTACCGAATGAAGAAGGGATACGTCCACTTAATTGATTGTTTGATAAATCTAAAGAATACAGGTTCACAAGATTGCCAAGTTCTGACGGTATAATACCACTTAACTGGTTATTTTGTAAATATAAATTATAAAGTTTTTGAAGGTTTCCAAGTGAAGATGGTATGCTCCCTACTAACTGATTATTTGATAAATTTAAATTGCCTAAATTTATAAGATTGCCAAAGGAACGGGGAATATTGTTTTGCAAATTATTATCGTTTAAGTATAAATATTGAAGCTTTGAAAGATTACCCATCGAAGTTGGGATGCCACCTGTAAGATGATTATTATACAGCGCCAAATTTGTCAGGTTAATAAGGTTGCCAATATTTGTGTGGATCTTGCCGGTTAGTTTGTTGTCGCTTATATCCAGAACTGTCAGGTTAACAAGATTGTAAAGCGAATTGGGTATTTCACCTTTGAATTTATTATCATTCAAATTTAAAGATGTAAGTCTTAGCAGGTTGCCAATTGAAGAAGGGATGCTGTCTGTTAGGTTATTGCCAAATAAATATAAAGTCTGGAGGTTTACAAGATTTCCTATTGAAGAAGGGATATTACCAATTAATTTATCATCATTTAACTTAAGCCATTTAAGATTTATAAGATTACCAAGTTCTGTTGGAATGTTACCCCCGAGCTTGTTGCTACTCAAATCCAGACTATCGAGATTTGTAAGATTACCAAGACCAGAAGTAATGACACCACTTAAGCGGTTTGACTGTAAACTAATACCTGTGACTCTTTTTCCGACAACGGTTATTCCATACCAATTTTGTACAGGACCTGTTAACCAGTTAGTGTTTCTATGCCAGTTTGGTCCATTGGTATTGTTATACAAATCAACAAGGGCAAGGGAATCCTGTACATTTACAGCTTGCGCTTTAAGTTTATCAGAGGCAGTGATAGAAATAAAAAAACTGAGAAAGAAAAAAAAGGATTTCGGTTTCATAAAATTAGTTAAGTAGTCTAGTATTGAGTTTTTAAATTCAGGCTTGGTATTAAGTAAAAATAACACTTTGAGATTACTATTATCTGTATTGGTTTAACCCAGGTCGCCTATATATTTAGAAATCAAAATATTTACATTTACAAATCACAATGCTGCGTTATGTTTTCATTTGAAAAAAAGAAAGAAACTACAAAAGTAACTGATATTGTTTTTATGCACGCTGCCGCCAAATGGCATGCTTGCCATTTGGCGTTGCAATCCAATGCTACTACAATTTTTATAACATGGTTCGAAGAAACACAACAACAGTTAGAGGAATATTTTACAGCACAAAATGCTGCAAATGCCACCGTAATTTTATGCCGCGAAGCCGCAGCGCACTTCATTAATAATAACCCGGTAATATTTGCAGAGCATTACCCGCTGCGCGAAAAGGAAGAAGTATTATTTACTTCACTTAAGCTGGAGGAGATAAAAGTTTTTTCATCGTTAGACGATGCCTTGTTTCAGCATTTCGGCGGTGAAAGGATTATTGAACTAATGCAAAAAATGGGCTTGCAGGAAAATGAACCGGTACAACATACAATGATCAGCATGGCACTAAAAAATGCGCAGGAAAAACTTGCGAAGAAGGTTTCGCTGGAACAATCTGCCCACTCGCAGGAAGAATGGTTTAAAAGGAATGTAAGTGCTGAAAAATAATTACACCAAGCCCCTTCGCTTCAGTCTTCGCTTCGGTAAAAGCTGAAGTAAAATCAAAACGTACAAGAGTGCGACGCAAGGAGCGATGCCACATGAATAAAAGCCCGAAACATAAAAAATAATTTGGCAATTTCAACCATGCACTATTACTTTTGCAGCAGTTCTTTAATTACTTATCAAGAAAGGCAGAGGGATATGGCCCTGTGAAGCCTTGGCAACCCTTACAGTTAACTCAACTGTAATGAAGGTGCCAACTCCTCCCGCAAATGCGGGAAGATAAGATCAGAGTAGCATTAAAATTTTTCGCGGCATTCCCGCCTCTAATATTGAAAGCTCATCTGATTTACAGGTGAGCTTTTTTTATGCCGTTAACATGCTGCTTTCCACCGATAAGTGTATCTGAGAACCTTTTTATTTTTAAACTTCAAACAAAAAATTAAAACCGTTTTTATGAGCAGCTTACATTTCGAAACATTACAATTGCATGCGGGCCAGCAAATAGACCCAACTACCAAAAGCCGCGCTGTGCCTATTTATCAAACAACTTCCTACGGGTTTAACAACGCAGAACACGCTGCCAATTTATTCGGCCTTCGTGAGTTTGGCAACATTTACACCCGAATTATGAACCCAACAACCGATGTGTTTGAACAACGCATTGCCGCACTTGAAGGCGGCGTGGCTGCGCTCGCAACTTCATCGGGTCAGGCAGCGCAATTTTTAGCATTGAGCAATATTCTACAAAGTGGCGACAACTTTATTTCTACTTCATTTTTATACGGCGGTACATTCAATCAGTTTAAAGTTGCATTCAAGCGTTTGGGCATAGATGCACGTTTTGCAAACGGCGATGATGTGGCAAGTTTTGAAGCATTGATCGATGATAAAACAAAGGCCATTTATCTTGAAACAATCGGCAATCCACGCCTCAATATCCCCGACTTTGAACAATTTGCAGCACTTGCCAAAAAGCACGATCTGCCATTGATTGTTGACAATACTTTTGGAGCAGGCGGTTATTTATGCAAGCCATTGCAGCACGGTGCAAACATCGTTGTGGAGAGTGCTACAAAATGGATTGGCGGCCATGGAACTTCTATCGGCGGCGTTATTGTTGATGGTGGAAATTACAACTGGGGCAATGGAAAATTTCCTCAGTTTATTGAGCCGAGCGAAGGCTATCATGGCTTAAAATTCTGGGATGTTTTTGGCGAAGGCAACCCGCTTGGTTTACCCAACGTTGCATTTGCCATTCGTGCCAGAGTAGAAGGACTGCGCGACTTTGGTTCTTCGCAAAGCCCATTCAATTCTTTCTTGTTGATACAAGGATTGGAAACATTATCACTTCGCGTAGAACGCCATGCCAGCAATGCTTTGGCGCTGGCACAGTGGCTGGAAGCACATCCTTCAGTTGAGTATGTTTGGTATCCCGGTTTGGCAAGCAGTCCGTACAATGAACTGGCAAAAAAATATTTAACCAATGGCTTTGGCGGTGTGTTACAGTTTGGTGTAAAAGGCGGCAAAGAAACGGCTGCTGCATTCATCAACGAACTGAAATTGGCGAGTCATTTGGCTAATGTTGGCGATGCAAAAACGCTGGTAATAAATCCTGCTTCCACAACCCATGAACAGTTGAGTGCAGAAGAACAATTGGCAAGTGGCGTATTGCCCAACCAGGTTCGCGTAAGTGTTGGCATCGAACATATTGATGATATTAAAGCAGACTTTCAACAGGCGTTTGATAAGATAACCGCGGCATAATTGTTATGGAATTATTTTGAACCGGGCTAAAGAATATGAATGAAGCTTTCGTTGCGTCGCACACTTGTACTAAGGAATAGCTATTAGCCATTGGCTGTTAGCTAATAGCTAAAGGCTAACCGCTAAAAGCCTTTGCTGCTCGTTGTTCCGAACGTACAAGTGAGTGACACAACGAAAGCTAAATAGGAAAGAGAAAGCTGACTAACAAAAATTAAAAAATTGCAATCGAATATTTTCAGATACAACAAAACATTCAACCTCGAAAGCGGAAGAAGCCTGCCAGGCTTTCATTTGGCGTACACCACACTCGGCGAACTGAATGAAGATAAAAGCAATGTGGTGTGGATATTTCATGCGCTTACGGCCAACAGCAACCCTGCAGAATGGTGGCCGGGATTGGTGGGCGATAACAAATTATTCGATCCGGAAAAGCATTTTATTATCTGCGTAAATATGCCCAACAGTTGCTACGGAAGTATTGGTCCGCTGGATACCGATGAAAGAACGGGGCAACCTTTCTATCACAACTTTCCATTGTTTACAACAAGGGATATGGTGAAGGCTTACCGGCTTTTAAAAGATGATTTGGGTTTAAAAAAGATTCATATTGGCGTGGGCGGTTCTATGGGCGGACAACAACTTTTAGAATGGGCCATTGAAGAACCGGAACTGTTTGAATTTATTTTTCCGATTGCAACGAATGCAGAACATTCGCCCTGGGGCATTGCATTCAATGCATCGCAAAGAATGTGTATAGAAAATGATGCAACATGGAAAGAGCAGCATGTGGATGCAGGGCTTGAAGGCATGAAAGTGGCGCGTTCAATTGCATTAATTTCTTACCGGCATTATGAAGCATATAATAAATCGCAGCATGGTTTCACCATTGATACGGAAGGCGCAACGATTGATAAACAAATATTCAAAGCAGAAACTTACCAACGCTACCAAGGCGAAAAATTAGCGAAGCGTTTTAATGCATTCAGCTATTATTTTTTAAGCCAGGCAATGGATAAACACAACGTTGGCCGGGGCAGAGATTCTGTTCGTGCCGCATTGCAGAGCATCAAAGCAAAAGCACTGGTGATCAGCATTTCATCGGATGTGCTCTATCCAACAGCAGAACAGGAATTGCTTGCTGCATACATTCCAAATGCGCAACTTGCAGTAATAGATTCATATTTTGGTCATGATGGATTTTTGCTTGAATATGAAACACTGGAAACGTTGATAAAAGACTTTATTACGCAGCAAAAAGAAAATTACAAATTGAGGATTGTAAACTGAATATATGAGTACAGATAAGAAATTAATCATTGGGTTATTTGGTTTTGGGGTGGTTGGCGAAGGCTTGTATAAAGTGTTACAACAAACACCATCGCTTAAAGCCGAGATTAGAAAAGTGTGCATTAAACATCCCGGTAAAAAAAGAAATGCCCCTGATGAATTATTTACTACCGATAAAAATGATTTACTCTTCGATACAAACATTAATGTAATAGTTGAAGTAATTGATGATGCCGATGCAGCTTTTGATATCGTAAGCACTGCATTTAAAAATGGCAAAGCTGTGGTGAGCGCCAGCAAGAAAATGATTGCAGAACATTTACCCGAGATACTTCAATTTCAAAAAGAAACTGGCTTGCCTTTTTTGTGCGAAGCTGCGGCATGTGCTTCTATCCCTGTTATTCGCAACCTGGAAGAGTATTACGATAATGATTTATTGCATGGAATAAAAGCAATTGTAAATGGCTCTACTAACTTTATTCTTACAAAGATGTTTGAAGATAAGCTGCAGTTTGGCGAAGCATTGTTGCTTGCGCAGCAACTGGGCTTCGCTGAAAGCAATCCCAAGCTTGATGTGGAAGGTTATGATGCAGTAAACAAATGGACATTCCTGTTAACCCATGCTTACGGGATTGTAAAACACCCCAATGAAATTTTGTTTACGGGGATTCAGAATATACAACTGAGTGATGCGGCTGTTGCGAAAGAAAAAAATTACGATATAAAATTAGTGGCACAGGCGCAAAAATTAAAGAACGGAAAAGTGGCTGCGTTTGTATTGCCGCAGTTTGTAACGCATGATGATCAGTTGAGTTTTGTAAAGAATGAATACAACGGCGTTGTAATTGAAAGCGGCTTTGCCGATAAACAATTTTTCTATGGTAAAGGTGCAGGAAGTTTCCCCACTGCATCGGCAGTGTTAAGCGATATATCTGCTTTACGCTACAATTACCGTTACGAGTACAAGAAGCTATATTACCATACACCCGGTGAACTCACCAATGATTTTTATGTAAAGGCTTATGTAAGCTTTAATAAACTCAACGATGTTCCCAAAGAAGAATTTGAATGGATAGAAGAATGGCATGGCGGACAGGACAGAAGTTATCTTGTTGGCGCCATTCATTTCGAAAAATTAGTCAATAATAAATGGTGGAAAGAGCAGGGCGTATCCTTAATTCTTATGCCTGAACCAGTGATTGAAAATATTGAACTAAGAAATTTAAAAAAGAGAAGTTTAGAATTGGCGGGAATTTTATAACTAACTTTATTTCTTTTTTTAGCTCTGTCTATTTTAGGCAGGGCTTTTTTATTTCGGCCAAAAAGTTAAACTGCAATGGGGCTTTACTTGCCATGCTCGTTTCAAAGGCCCTCTTTCATTGCAGCGTTTAAGCGGCCTGCCCTGAACTTGTTTCAGGGTGGCATCCTGTGCCGCAAACTTGTTTCAGGATTACCCTCTTGTACTCAATAATGGATGTGGATCTTTAACAGTAGTTACTACCACTAAGGAGAATATTGATTACTATTTTCAGGGTATTGTTTAGAGTAACAAAACATGGTATAAATAAAAATTTTAACCCATCCGCTGAATTTCAGTTTCTTTACACAAATTTAATATGAATGATTAGAAACCTTAAGCAAAAGGTTACTAACGAACGATACGCTGTGTTGTATGCATTTATTATTGTATTTCTTGCACTATCTTTCTTAGTGAGGCTTTCGCTGTTTATCTGGAACTTTAACCTTACCCAAGCTTCTGTTTTTGATGTATTAAGGATCTTTTTTACCGGCCTTTTTTTTGATATTGGTGTCGCTTCTTTTTTTGTTGCCTTATATGCGATATATCTTTTATTACTTCCTGAGAAACTCAATAATTCTTTGTTCAATAAAATATTTACCTATACGGGTTTTTTCATTGCGATACTCATTACACTTTTTAGTCTTTTTGCAGAGTTTCCTTTTTGGCAGGAGTTCCAGAGCCGCTTTAATTTTATAGCAGTAGATTACCTGGTTTATACTTTTGAAGTAATAGATAATATTAATGAAAGTTACCCGCTACCAATACTTATAAGCGGTATGATTGCAGTGACGTTCATAATTTTTTTTATTCTAAAAAAACTAAAGGTTTTTAAAAATTCTTTTACCTCCCGCACTACTCTTATGCAAAGGGTAGTACATACTTTCCTTTGGCTGATTATACCAGTGCTATATATATTTTTTGTAAAGAACAGCAGTGCTGAAGTAAGTGTAAACCGATACCAGAATGAATTGAGCAAAGCGGGCATTTATTCTTTCGTTTCAGCTTTCAGAGATAACGAATTAAACTTTGATGATTTTTATCTCCACAACAATACTGATAGTGGTTTCAGTATTGTTTGCAATTACCTTAAAGATAGCGTTACAACTCCTGAACAAAATAATAAAAGCATTTACAGGTATATCCAAAACAGCAAGCAAGGCGATCAGGCACTTAGGCCAAATGTTATTATGATCACCATTGAAAGTTTCAGTGCAGAATTTATGAACAGGTATGGCAGTACAAAGTCAATTACCCCTTTTCTTGACAGCCTAAGCAACTCATGCATTGCATTTGATAATTTATACGCTACAGGTACACGCACAGTACGTGGTATGGAGGCGCTTTCACTAAGCATTCCGCCAACACCGGGTAACAGTATAGTGCGGCGGCTTGACAATGAAAATCTTTTTACAGTAAGTACCATATTTAAACAAAAAGGTTATAACTGTTCTTTCATTTATGGTGGCGATGGATACTTCGATAATATGAATGAATATTTTGGTAACAATGGTTTTGATATTATTGACAGAAGCCATAATAAATATCCCGGAGATAAAATACAAACCACCAGAACACAGATAGAAGATAAAGATGTACACTTTGAAAATGCCTGGGGTATTTGCGACGAAGACCTTTACGATGCGGCCATTCGCAACGCAGATAAAGAATCTGCAGCAGGTAAAAATTTTTACCAGTTTATCATGACCACAAGCAATCACCGCCCATATACATGGCCCATTGGAAGAATTGATATTGCAACCGGGGGGCGTGATGGTGCTGTAAAATATACCGACTATTCAATACGTCGTTTTATTACTCAATCGCAATCAAAGCCCTGGTTTAAGAATACAGTATTTATTATTGTTGCAGACCACTGTGCAGAAAGTGCAGGCGTTAATGAAATAGACATCAGCAAATATCATATTCCATGCTTCATTTATAATCTTCCGCAAAAGCCCGAAGCACTTAAACAACTATGTTCTCAAATAGATATTTATCCAACTTTATTTTCGCTGATTAACTGGAATTACTACTCCAATCTTTTTGGAAAAAACGTATTCAGCATGAAGCCCGGAGATGAAAGGGCTTTTGTTTCAACTTATCAAAAACTTGGTTATTTAAAAGGCACCAGTTTCGCCATTCTTAACTCAAAAAAAGATGCAACCATGTACCGTTACAATACAAAAAACCAATCGCAAACACCCATTGCGTTGGATAGTAAACTTATTAACGAAACCATTGCCTGGTATCAGTCTGCAAATTATTTGTATAAAAGCGGTGGCCTTAAATTAAGTAAGCTAAAACCATAAGGAGCTGCAAAGTATTTTTTTTGTACCTAACTGTAGTATCTGTACGAAGCTTTATTTGCGTCGCACACTTGTACTGAATAACAAGTATGGGCTTTAGGCTGCCCGGCAATAGTTAACAATTAAGCGCAGGCAGCCACAGCCGCATCATGATCTGAACGTACACGAGTGCGACGCAAGGAACGATCACTAAAGAGCTAATGCCCGGTTCATAAAAAATCCTGCGCAACTTACATAACTACAAACCACCAACTATAAACTATTAATGCCCGGTTCATAAACATTCTTTACCCAACATTTACCATTAGTCCGATTACTTACCTTTACGCCGAAAACAAATTCTATGCGCGAACTTTCGGTTGTAATAACAGTGATGAATGAAGAAGATAATATTCATCCGCTTGTAGACGCGATACGCAATGCTTTGAGTGGTATAGATTATGAAGTTATTTTTGTTGATGATGGCTCTATAGATGCCACCCGAAAAAGAATTAAAGAAGTAATTGACGACCGCATTGTACTGGTTGAATTGCGCAAAAATTATGGCCAGAGTACAGCGATGGCTGCGGGTATTGATTACAGTAGCGGTAAATATATTGCGCTGCTGGATGGTGATTTGCAGAACGACCCTACTGATATTCCTTTTATGCTGAAGAAGCTGAAAGATGAAGACTGGGATGTTGTTGCAGGCAACCGCAAGAACCGGAAAGATGGCATGTTCCTGCGCAAAATACCCAGTAAAATTGCCAATGCATTAATACGCAGTATGACCAAAGTTTACATACAGGACTACGGTTGCACACTAAAAATTTTTAAACGCGAAATAGCCGAAGACCTTGGTTTGTACGGTGAGTTGCATCGTTTTATTCCTGTGCTTGCAAGCATGCAAGGCGCAAGAATTGTGCAGGTCGATGTAAAGCATCATCCTAGGCAGTTTGGTGTGTCCAAATATGGGCTGGGCCGTACTTTCCGCGTAATGAGTGATTTGGTTACGATGGTTTTTTTTCGCAGGTACAGTCAGAAGCCGATGCACCTTTTTGGTACTATGGGTTTCATTAGTTTATTCCTCGGCATGATCATTAATTTATACTTACTTGTTTTAAAAATAATGGGCGAAGATATTTGGGGCAAGCCCATTCTTTTGCTCGGCATGATATTGTTACTCGGCGGTATTCAGCTTATCACTATTGGTATTCTTGCTGAAGTAAGTATGCGCACTTACTACGAAAGCGGCAGCAAAAAAACTTATGCGGTAAGAAATCTGTTCAGGCAAAATGCAGGCAAAGAGGCAGTAAGGCATATAGGCAATGAGGATCTACAGCCTGCTGAGTTTACCGGAAACACCAAACCCGAAACCGGAAACTAAACATGGCTTCTTTAAAGAATATCCCGGGTTGGCTAAAGCTGTTGCTGAAACTTGTTATAACCGTTCTTTGCCTTTGGTATGTAAGCAATAAAATTGACTGGAGTAAAAGCCTTGCAACCATACAACGCAGTGATGTTTTATGGCTGCTAATTGCCACTGTTTTATTTACTGCATCAAAAGTTGTTTCATCGGTAAGACTTAATATTTATTTCAATAACATCAGGCTCAACCTTTCTCAAAAAGTTAACCTTAAACTCTACTGGCTGGGTATGTTTTATAATTTGTTTTTACCAGGCGGCATTGGTGGTGATGCATATAAAGTTATCCTCCTTCGCAAAACACATAAGCAGCCCGCAAAGCTATTAACAGCAGCGGTTTTGCTTGACCGTATGAGCGGTGTTGTGGGCCTGGGTATATTGGCTGCCATATACTATTATGTTGTTTACAAAGGCGCCAATTATTCACTCTTACTCATTATTACGGTACTCCCGGCATTGGCCGCTTACTGGTTTTTTGTAAGGCAGTTTTTTCCTTCCTTTATAAAAGGTTTTTGGCCCACACTATGGCTGGGACTTGCAGTGCAGGTATTACAGGTATTGTGTGCCTACTGCATTATGCAGGCATTGCATTTATACGGGCATAATACTGAATATATCCTCATTTTTTTACTCTCCTCTGTAGTCGCAATTCTACCGTTTACAGTAGGGGGTTTGGGTGCGAGAGAAGTTGTTTTCCTCTGGGGCAGCACACAATTTTTATTAAACAAAGATGAAAGTGTATGCATCAGCCTGCTCTTTTATCTTATTACCGTTGTTATTTCTACAATTGGCGTGTATTGGGTTTATAAAGACCCATTGGGCAAAAGTGGAGATACAGAAAAGCAGGATACGCTTAAAGTATCCTGAAAATGGCGAGGTTTCTTTTATTTTACTTTCAAACGGTTTATTTTTGCCGGATTACCCGGCAATGGGGATCTGAATAAGCAAAAAATCCGTACATAAACTGTAAACGATACTCAAACTGTAAGAATAAAAATTGAATGCCAGATATTGATGCATATATAAAGTCAGGGATCATTGAATCTTACGTATTGGGTATTACTAATGCAGAAGAAGAAAAAGAAGTGTTGCAAATGGCGGCGGCCCATGCACAAATACGTGCTGCTATCAACACATTCAGCCTGGAACTTGAAAACCACGCAATGGCCAATGCAATTGCCCCCGATGTTACAATAAAGCCGTTTCTAATGGCTACCATAGATTATACTGAAAGGCTGCAAAACGGTGAAGTACCCACTTTCCCTCCCCTTCTTCAAGAAAGTTCCTCCATAAAAGATTATGAAAGTTGGCTTAGCAGAACCGATCTGACTTTGCCCCCGGATTTTAACGAAGAATTTTACGCAAGAATAATCGGGTATACACCACAAGCTACAACCGCAATTATTTGGCTCAGGCACGGTGCACCAGTAGAAAAACATGAAAATGAGTTGGAAAGGTTTCTTATTCTTGAAGGCTCCTGCGATATTACCATAGGCGAAAATATTCACAGGTTGGTTCCCGGAGATTTTTTAGCAATACCATTACACATACCTCATAACGTAAAAGTTACTTCAAATACCCTTTGTAAGTTAATACTACAGAGAGTAGCAGCATAAGGTTACATTTCTAAATTCAATTATTGACCCTGGCTTTTGTACATGAATGATGCTTCTCTTGCCACGCTCGGTTCATAGTTCCTCTTTCATGGCAACAAGGGAACAGCCGTTACCGCCTGTTGCAGGTAAAATCCTTTTCGTTACAGGGAATATTGCTGCCATCATTTATTCAAGATGAAAGGATTGCCATAACAAACCAATACTGGTATTCAAAATAAATAACTCCAACTGCTTCTAAATTGGCTTTACCCGAAAAAGATATTTGGTATTTGTGGTATATAAAACACCGTTTACACTGCCATAAATATTAAAATGTAAAACACTGATATTTTTAAGTGCAGAAGGGATTGCATTGCCTGTATTCACCACAAATCCTCCGGTTGGTAACATAAAAGACTCCCCGATACTGTTGTTTGGAAATGGGTAATTCAGTAACAGCTTTCTTTGTTTTAGATCGTAGCTGTAAATCCTGTTATTGGCAAATCCTGTAAGGATGTTCTGCTGAACATAAATTTGGCCATAATCATCAAAACCTAAGTCAATGCTATCTTTCATTATATTTTCTTTGGGTCTGTAAAAATATAGCTTCGGCATTTTTACACCGCTGCCACGCATTGAATAAATAACATCGTTATGCCACAAAGCAATACCTGAAAATTTTAAAAAACTAAAAGGCTCGTAGTTGATACCATAAATAACATCATTTTTTGGCTCGTAAACACCAATAGAAGCGGCATTGCCAATACGAATTACATCGCCTGCACCAATAATATTTCCATTCTTATCCAGCACCATTTGGTAAGTGTGGTGAAAGCCTGCTGCCGGTTTTCCCTCGCCTTTCCAGTAATGCAACAACCGCGGATTGGCCCACGCATCAGTTGCATCAGTAAGCTTTCCGTTCAAAAATTTTTGTGTGGTCCATGGTCGGTTGCGGTTCCATAACATAATATAGCCGCTGGGGTAACCGCTCATATAAATCAGGCTGTCGTTTACTGGCAGAAAAGAGTATACGTTGTAACCGGTTGAGCCCAGTAAATAAGATTGCTGTTCTTTAAGATCATAACGGTAATAGTTACCATAATAATCACCCACATAATAAATATTCTCACGATCACCCGGAAAAGAAAAAATGCGGCGAATACCTGCTCTTATTGCAACAGAAGCAATCAGTACACTGTCAAAATTTTTATTATTAAAAGAAAAATACAATTGCGATTGAACAGGGTCAAAGACAGTGGTTACATTCTTTCTTTTATCATTTATTTCAACTGCGCCTGTTTCTTCAACCGATCCCGCCGGGAACTGCGTTATTTTAACCGCATATCCATGCTCCAACCTGTATGTGCCTCTCAATGAATCAGTGTTTATGCCAACATAAATTCCATCGGTATGCGTGCTCAACGAAAACCTGGAAGTGTTGGTTATACTGAATAATTTTTTCTTTGCATCGGTGCGCTTATTTACAGCCCATAAGTCAATTGTTTTGCGTTGCCCGGTTTGCATATACACAAAATCAGTATCCCCGGCAATGCTTAACACATAATCATTTGATGGATCAACAGCTTCATGCTTTTCAAAAATATTGCTTCGCGTATTATATAAACTCCAGTAAGTACCACTTCCCGTTGCACCAAAGCAGACATTACCGTCAAACCCAAGCGAGGCTGTGTAGGCAACAGCTTTACCATCTTTAAAAGCATTACCAAGATCAGTAAATGATATAGAATCTTTCAGGTTTAGCTTTATAATTTTTCCGCTGTTGGTTATAGATAAATAGATATTTCCATTCCTGTCGAACACATGCGTACCTGCAAAACCATTGGCGCTTATTACACTGTTTATCTTTTTGTATTGTACCAGTTTTGTTGCAAGATCAATCCGTACAAGATCAACAGGTTCTCCCTTCCCTTTTTCATCGTAATGCACATTAAACCCCATTGTGTAAGTATTGCCGTTACGGGCAGTACCAATAATTTTTTGCAGCGAAAAAGAATTAATGAATGCACCTGCATTTGGCAACAACTCTGTAGTGTAAGACTGTGCGCCGGTTTTAACAGATACCAGTAAAAGCAGCAGGTAAATTTTATTCATGTGCCTGTTCAGTTTCGAAACACTGAACGCATAAACAATGCCATTTGTTTTAAAGCCGAATACCTTAACAACTGTTTTATCTTTCAAAAAATATGCAGGTTTTTTTTGGGCCAGACAATTGATCTTTCCTCATCGCCTGTTGCGTCGCACACTTCGACTGTAAAACTTTATTAAACACTGCGAAGTATTAGCAGGCTGCCTTGCAGCAGTTTATTTAATATTGCATGCTTGCAAATAAAACTACGAAACCGCACCGGAAGTGTTGAAGAGAGATCCAATCGTACAAGTGTGCGACGCAACGAAAGCTTCATAGAAGTATTATAGCCGGGCTCAAAAAAATGATTTTTAAAGATCAAACTCTGCCCAAATACCCGCATGATCGCTTGCGGCATCTTTGTAAGTTGTAATTTCTTTAAACCGTTTTTCGCCTGCCTTTGTTTGCTTTTCAATATCGAACAAACCGCCACGTTCTACTCCTGCAGCTTTAAATTTTTCTTTCAAAGGTGTACTTACTAAAATATAATCGATCTGGTTATACTGGCTTTGATAAAAATAACTCCAGCGTTTAAACCTGTCATCGCCAAATTGAAGTTGCAGCACATCGAACAGGTTTGGCGTTTTTAATAAGGGCTTTAATGGAGCGCTATCCGGTGTATCGTTAAAATCGCCTGCAACAATTACAAGATCTTTTGAAAGGTCGTAATTGGTAGTGAGTATTTTTGCTATTTGCTGCGCCTGCATTTTTCTGCGGCTGTTGCCGCTGTCGCCTGCTGAAGTAGAAAGTTTGCTTTTTAAATGATTGCACAAAATATGTAAAGAATTGCCTGCGCTTATTTCCAGTTCAATCTCTAAACAGTCGCGGCTAAAAACATAACTGCGCGACTGCGGGGTTTCTTTATCAAAAATATGTGTACGCAAATTTTTGATCGGGAATTTTGAGAGTAACGCCACATCAATACCACGCGGATCGTTACCATCGATACAAATATTATAAGGGAATTTATTGAGTGCTGTACTTAACAAAGCCCCACAGAAATCTTTCAGGGTCAACCGGTCTTCCACTTCAACAAGCGATACAATATCCGGCTTCATTTCTTTGATTACCCTTGCAGTAACACTGCGTGCCATTTGGCTAAAATCTTCTCTTTTAAATGCAATTGCCCCATCCCAGGCATCTCTGCCATTAGCCGCAACACCTATAATTTTTCTGCCACTTCGTTTAAAGAGTTTGCCTTTATTTTCCTGTATTTCTATAAAGTCTGACACTTGTTTATACAGTGCAAGAATTGCACTTTTATCATACACGTCTTCCTGAAGTTTATCCTGTAATTGCCCGATAATAGCAAGTTTTTCAGCAATTGTATCATTGTTCCGGAAGTTTAAAACCCTGGCCCTTGAAAACAGGTTTTCAACATTAAATGAAGCGATACGCATAGTATTGTGTTTTAGGTTAAAAAAAGTAATTACCTGTTACAAGCTAAAAATAATAAATGGCAATACATAACCGTAAAAAGCATTTTATTAAAATACCTTTCTTTTTTTGAAAATGATTTTGTACCGGGCTGAAGAATATGAATGAAACATTCGTTGCGTCGCACACTTTTACATTCGGAATATGATTGAGCTAAATCCGGATAAAAAACGAAACTGGCTATTACTAATTCAATATAGCCAGCAGCCTGTCGTACATCCAATAAAAAGAGAATAACAATACAGGTATGGAGATAGCAAGGTTTACAACTACCGGCCGAATTTTAAGATATTTATACAGTACAAAAAAGATGATCATAATACAGGTAATAATTACCAATTGCCCGCACTCAATACCAAGGTTAAAAGGAAGTAATGTTTCAAAAAGATTCAGGTCTGCTGCCGAAAAAAGCGATTTTAACGCTGCAGAAAAACCAAGGCCATGTATCAGTCCGAAGAAGCCTGTAATATAAACCCTGTAACGGTTGTGACTGCTGAAAAAAATATTTTCTATACAAGTATAACAAATGGTGAAGGCAATTAAAAGCTCTACTGTTTTTGAAGGGATGTTGATAATATCCACTACAGACAATGCCAGTGAAACCGAATGTGCAATGGTAAAAGAAGTAATTACCCAAAGAATTTTTTTCCATTCGCTGATGTTGTAAATAGCAATAACCGCCAGTATAAAAAGAATATGATCCAGTGCTCCTGTATCAACAATATGAAAAAAGCCTTCCCTGAAAAATTCACCGAATAAATTCATGATGTACCTTATGTTATTAATTGATTAATTTATTACAGAAAAAATTCACTATTCAATAATAAATATCGAATTCAAATTAACGAAGCAAGCTTAGCCGTCCAAACAAATTTAAGTTGAAGGCTTTCCTTTAGTTTTGTAACAAATTTAAATTTTGTTCAACACTCAAACATACAAGCAGTCATATTTCTTATGGTTATTGGCACTGCTCGCCTTTTTATTGCTGTTTCGTTTGGGTGCAACACCAATTTATATTTTAGATGAAGCCAAGAATGCAGAATGTGCAAGGGAAATGATGCAGCGTAACGATCTGATTGTACCAACATTTAATGGCGAGCTGCGTACTGACAAACCGCCATTGCATTATTTCTTTATGATGTCGGCATATAAAATATTCGGCACAACTGAATTTGCAGCAAGGTTTTTCTCCGCTATTATGGGTTTGTTAACGGTGCTCGTAACTTATCAGTACACGAAAAGATTGTTCAGCACATTTGCGGCGTTCTGTGCTGCGGTTGTATTGGTGTGCAGCACCCATTTTTTATTTGAGTTCCGCCTCTCCGTTCCCGATCCTTATTTAATATTTTTTATTACACTCGGGCTGTTCAGTGCCTTTACCTGGCTGCAGGAAAATAACAATGCCCAATTGTATATTGCTGCTGCATCACTTGGGCTTGCTACACTGGCAAAAGGCCCTGTAGCATTAGCTTTGCCGGGGCTTTGTGTTCTTATTTGGGTAATACTAAGTAAAAAATGGAAAACGGTTTTTACCTGGCATTTAATTCCCGCATTTATTTTACTAAGTGCTATTGCAGTTCCCTGGTATGTTGCAGTTGATAAAGCCACTAACGGCGAATGGACTAAAGGCTTTTTTATAGACAATAATTTAAACCGTTTCTCCGATCCGCAGGAAGGCCATGGCGGTTATTTCCTTCTTACATTAATATTCTTAGTCATTGGCCTTTTACCTTTCATAAGTTTTATAGGCGAGGCCATAAAACAGCGCAGGAAAATTTTCAGCAACAGTTTAATTAAGTTTAGCGCACTTGTAACCGTAGTATTCTTAATATTCTTTAGTATAGCAAGTACTAAGTTGCCCAATTATGCCATGCCCTGCTATCCTTTTGCGGCTGTAGTCTTAGGCAGCTTTATTGCATCGCTGCTGAATAAAGAAATTAATCCGAAAAAATATCCTTACTATATCCTGCTGGTATTTACATTGATCGTTCCAATTGCAGGGTATTTTGCAATTGCACAGGAAGCAGAGGCAAAAAATGTAAACTGGCTGGCGCTTCTTTTATTGGTAGTGCCTTTTATTTTTATAACCGCTGCATTTATAAAAACAAACTGGGAAAAGAAAATTAAAATAATCTTCATCAGTTTTTGTGTATTTAATATTATTGGGTTACAGTATGTTTACCCTTACCTGTATAAACAAAATCCGGTGGCAAAAACAATTGATATGGTAAAGCAATATCCAAATGTTTACTGTTACAATATTTTCAATTCAGGATACCGGTTTTATCTTGATAAAAACATTCCACGTACATATGATGTTGCAACACTAAAACATTGGCTAGACAGTACAGGCAACGCTATTATTATAACCCGTACAGATTATCTCGATTCCCTTAAAGGCCTGCCATTACAGGAGATTGTAAGACATCATGATATTTTTGAATTACCAACAACAGTAATTTTAAGAACCAATGCAACTCCTTAATATCAGAAATTTTAAAGTTGCGGCTGCAATCTCTTTTATTATTGCAATTGCAGTTTTGTCCGCATCATTAATACTGGGCAAACAGGAATTTTTTCTGTTACTCAATACTGATTTAGGTAATTTTTCCGATCATTTTTTTGCTGTATTTACATATGGAGGCGACGCCATTACATGGCCTGTGATGATATTGATTGTTATGTTTATTCTGAAACGAAAAGATGCATTACCATTAATGATCAGCAGCTTTGTTGTTATTACCGTAGTTACACAAATATGTAAATATATTATAGTGCCGCGTGAGCTACGTCCTATTAAAGATATTGCCAATACATCACTCATTCATATGGTACCCGGTGTTGAAATGCATGCATTATCAAGCTTTCCTTCAGGGCACACAGCAACTGCATTCTGTTTTTATTTATTGTTTTGTTTACTCATAAGTAACCGTATTTGGATTGTTATCGGGCTCATATATGCATTACTTGTTGGTTATTCAAGAATCTATCTTGCAGAACATTTTCCCCTTGATGTTGGTGCTGGTATTATTGTGGGTATTGTTTCTGTGTATGCAGCAATTAAGTTTCAACAATACTGGTGGAAAAGAAGATAGAAAATGCCGCCAGTATTTATGTGCCGAACAATAGCTGCGGTTAATAAGATTGAAAAAACAATTTCACAAATTAGAATTTTACTTTGGTCTTAACAGCATTGCTGCTATCATCGCCGGTTGTGTCACTCACTTGTACTTTAGGATCCACTTCTGCATGGGGCAACAGGTTTATTATTTCAAACTAACTTAAATTCCAAAATGGTATTATTTGCAACTTCATTTTAAGACCTTCTTATAAAGAATTCCTGCAGTTTTTTTACATAATCCTCACCTGTTGCCAACTGCATAAGATCGGCACCAGCCTTGCGGAATGTAAGTTTTGCATCATCAAGAATTTTCATGAACTGCAGGTTATAACGATGCCGCGTATAAGTATCTTTTGTGTTAAGCCAAACAACCTTCCCTGTTTCAGCATCACGAACCTGCAACAGCCCCACATCAGGTAACTGCTCGTCGCGTTTATCGTAAGCCTGCACACCAATAACATCATGGCGCTTTGCAGCAACACGCAGCGCATCATGATAGCCTGCATCTGCAAAATCGCTTAGAATAAATACAATGCTTTTATGTTTGGTAATACTGTTAAGAAACTGTACAGCTTTTGTAATATCAGTGTGGCCTGAATGTGGCTGGTGAGTAATTAATTCACGTACCATATAAAGCACATGATCTTTTCCCTTTTTAGCGGGAATATATTTTTCTACCTTATCGCTAAAAAGGATCAGCCCGGCTTTATCATTATTACTGATGGCCGAAAACGCAAGCACGGCACACATTTCCGTAATAAGGTCTTTTTTTGTTTGATGGTAAGTACCGAATAAACTGCTTGCACTAACATCAACCAAAAGATAAACACTCAGTTCTCTTTCTTCTTCAAATAGCTTACTATAAGTATGACCCATACGCGCAGAAACATTCCATTCAATAAACCTGATATCGTCGCCGGGCTGGTATTCCCGAACTTCTTTAAATGCCATACCGCGACCTTTAAAAGCTGTATGGTATTCACCGGTAAATAAATGATTGGTTAAGCGCTTACTTTTAATTTCCAGTTCACGCACTTTTTTAAGCAGTGCTGTAATGCGCGGATCAGTGCCTCCATCCCCTGAAGGGGAGACATTCTGTTCATCAATTTTATTTTTTCTGAATAAACCCATTTTAGAATTTATGATGACGACCGCAAATGCTCAATATTGTTCCTTCAGTACAAGTGTGCGACGCAACGAAGTTTAATAGTAGTATCAAAGCCCGGCTCAAAAAAACTACAAACAAAAAACTTTAAACTACAAACTTCTTACGGCACTAAAATCGTTTTTAAAATATCATCAATTATTTTTTCGGCTGAAACATTTTCTGCTTCGGCTTCATAAGTCAACCCAATGCGGTGGCGTAATATATCTTTACAAACTGCCTTTACATCATCGGGAATTACAAAGCCCCGTTTCTGCATAAACGCATAAGCTTTTGCTGCCAAAGCCAGGTTAATGCTGCCTCTTGGTGAGGCCCCATAATTAATCAACGCTTTTAATTTACCGAGATTATACTGATCGGGGTTGCGTGTGGCAAAAACAATATCAATAATGTATTGCTCAATTTTTTCATCCATGTATACCTGCTTAACCAACTCGCGGCCAAGCATAATTTCACTGATATTGGCTACGGTATTGATGCTTGGTATTGATTCGTTTTGCACCTGCTGGCGAATGATCAGCTGTTCTTCTTTTTTGCTGGGGTAACCGATGATTACCTTCAGCATAAACCTGTCAACCTGCGCTTCGGGAAGCGGGTAGGTTCCTTCCTGCTCTAACGGGTTCTGCGTTGCCAGCACAAGAAATGGTTCTTCTAAAATATAAGAAGCATCGCCAATGGTTACCTGTTTTTCCTGCA
>DGQT01000044.1 GCA_002390845.1 Chitinophagaceae bacterium UBA4407
ACGCAACGAAAGCCCAATAGTAGCAATAAAGATCGGTCAAAAAATTTTTTATTGAAATTGCCGCAATTGAATTTATTTATTCAGTGTATCGATCAGCAACTGCAATTCTTCTTTTGTATTAAATACATGCAGCACGATACGCAACCTTTCTTTACCTTTTGCAACCGTTGGTGATAAAATAGGCCTTACATCAAAACCATTTTGCTGAAGCTTTTCTGCCAATGCTTTTGCCTGCTCATTGCCGGGAACAATTACGCCCTGTATGGGTGTTCCAGCATCTAATTTTTCAAAAGAAATCACTGATTGCTGAAACATGTTTATAAGCTGTTGTAAATGGCTGCGCTCTACAGCCATAGAAGGGAATATTTTGTAACTGGATTGAATCGCTGCAACAGCATGTTCGGGCAAGGAAGTTGAATAAATAAAAACCCTTGCAAAGTTGATAAGATAATCACGAAGCCGTGGGGAACACAATACTGCTGCACCATGGCACCCGCAAGCTTTTCCGAAAGTATGGATGCGGCAGAAAATTTCGTTTTGTAATTGCAATTGCTGCACCAAACCCTCCCCCTGCTCCCCTATTACTCCAGTAGCATGAGCTTCGTCGATTATTAAATGGGCATTATATTTTTTGCACAATGCTACGATTCCCTGCAAAGGGCATATATCGCCATCCATACTAAATACAGACTCTGTTACAACAAAAATGTTTGCCTGGTAATTTTGCAGTTTTTTCTCAAGGTCGTTTAAATCGTTGTGCGCAAAAGCATAAGATTGAGCGAACGATAAGCGGATGCCATCGCGTATAGACGCATGGCAAAGCGAATCATAAATTATGGTATCGCCACGTTGCGGAATTGAAGATAACACACCCATGTTTGCATCGAAACCGGAATTGAACATAAGCGCAGTTTGCGATTGATGAAATGTTGCAATTTCATTTTCAACCGTTTCTATCAAGAGGTAATTGCCTGTAAGTAGCCTTGATCCCGTAGAACCCAATGCCAGGCTATCTTTCACAGCGGCAGACAGCAAATTGTCTTTTACAATTCCCAGGTAATCGTTCGAACAAAAATCTATTTTGTTACCGGGTAACCGCAACTGCCGAAATGCGTTTTCCTGTTTTCGTTCAGCTAATTTTTTATTTAAAAAATGATCGTTGTACATAATTTTCAAAGCTAAATTTTTGTTGCAGATCAAGCACCTATTCTTTTACAAATTTTATTAACCGCACTTCTTCTTCAGAAATAACCTGCAGAAAATAATACCCTTTACTAAATGAAGATGCATTGATTGTTTGTACAGATAAACCGGCCGTTAATTGTATTTCTTTTATCAGCATTGTTCTGCCAAAAGCATTAACAATACGTAATTGAACATTTGCATTCTTTGTACAGCTACAATGTAAAACAATGTTTTGCTTTACCGGATTAGGGTAAATATTAAAATCATAGGTGTAGTTGCCGCTGATGCTTTGTACATTACTATAAGTGTTCTTACCATCTTTGTCTATTATTTTTAAGCGGTAATAATTATCAGATTTCAGAGGTTTTATGTCAGTAAATGAATAGTTACGGGCTATTAGGTTATTGAATAAAGTAACCCTGCCAATTGAAAAAAAATCCCTGCTGTTACTGCTTCGCTCTATCTCAAAATAAGCAGTGTTGACTTCCTTTGAAACGCTCCACTTAAGTATATTTACATTACCGTTACGATTTGCTGTAAAAGAAAGCAACTGAAGCGAAAGTACATCCGATGTACAAGTAGTGGTTAGCCCTGCAACACCAGGATATAAAACAAAAGAGGCATCTTTTTCATTAAAACCGCTTGACTCAATTGATGAGCGATTGGATCCATGCTCATTTAAGCGTGTGATTGATTTAATAGAAGAACTTATTCCACATAAATAGCCAGAAGCACTTAATTTAGAAATAAGAACATTGCGATCATATAGATGATTTGTATCCAAATTTTGAAAGCTTATAATACTGCTATCGGGCAATTCTGCCACATATTCCGCCTGCAGTACATACTCATCTAGATTTTTTATCCATTGTATTTCCCAGTTTTTATCCAGCTTAACTATCATTCCACCTCTCGGCTCAATAATTCCCGAACTCATTATAAATCCACTGTCTTTTGTTCTGACTATATTTCTTGTACCACTGGAATTAACTGGAATATTTTTTGACCAAATTGTTTTACCGGCATAATCAAATTTTAAAACAAAAAATGAAATATCTTCACCATCCTCGTTATTAGTGCCATGCCCAACAGCAATAAACCCATCTTTAACATCAACAATTGCAGAAATGGACCTTGATGCATAAGATGTATATAATGCTTTAGCCCATATTATATGTCCAGTACTGTCTAGCTTTATAATATTTGCATAATTTAATTGTGAACTTGAATTTGTTTCCCCTCCAATAATATAGTTTCCATCACTAAGCTGAGAAATTGACTCGGCCCAGTCAACATGTTCATATGATCCAATTATTCTTCCCCAAAGTACATTTCCCTGTCTACCGATTTTTACTATGTACATATGATCATAAAAATCAAAACTTGGGAACGATCCAGTAGAACCAGCTAATACATAGCTAGAATCAATTGTTTCTATTATAGAATAAGCATCATCAACTCTATTGCCTCCAATGATTTTACTCCAAAGTAAGTTGCCCACACTGTCTAATTTAGCCACGCAGAAATTTGAATATGCGAATGCTCCCGTATCGTTTGATGTGCCAGCAATTATATAACAGTTATCTGAGGTTTGAATAATTGACTTAGCTGTAGAATTTTGACCACGTGAAAGTACCTTTTGCCACTGAATATCACCTTTTTTATCAAATTTTGAAATAAAAAAATTATATGGCACAGTACTATCACTCACGGTTCCCGCCATTGCAAAACCACTATCTTTTGTACTGATAATTGCACTGCAAGTAATCCCAAAATCACGTTTCAGTAGTTTTTGATAAGTTTCCTGTGCAGATAAAAAATTTAATAAAAGAAAAATTATAATTAAGGTACAAATTGCTTTTTTCACAATTAATAGTTTATGGTTGCTAAAGCATTAATAAAGATAATGCAAGCGATTTTATAAATATAATTCAATAATTTTCAGTCGATAAAAATATAAGCATCTGACTTTTTTATAATGGCGGGTTTAATAAAATATAAATGTCTGTAAGGATTTGTTTCGATTTATACTTCGATAAAAGTTGAATAGAAAGCAAGGCGTACAAGTGAGTGACACAACAAAAGCCTCATTCTTTGCAAAAGCCCGGCTCATAAAATTAATAATTATTGAAACTGTGGAATAATGGAATTATATACCGACGCTCAAAAAAATATTCTTGGACTTCAATTACCTACTGACCCACGATGGGTAAACCTTGCTGAAATTTCTTTGGAAGAAATTCTTACAGATCACGCTTACTGCGAACAGAAAGCAGCAACAAGTTGTATTTCTTTAATTCAGCGGTATTCGTCTAAAGAACAAATGGTAAACGAGTTGGCGCCAATCGTTACAGAAGAATGGGGGCATTTTCGTTTGGTGCTGCAGGAGCTGCGAAAAAGAGGTTTGCACCTGGGTAAACAACGGAAAGATGAATATGTGAACAAGCTGCTGGAATTTCAGGTAAAAGGCGGCAGTGTTGACGAACGTTTTCTTGACCAGATGCTCACCATGGCTTTGATAGAAGCACGAAGCTGCGAACGCTTTAAACGATTAAGCGAAGGTTTGAATGATGAATATCTGCGCAATTTTTACCGTCGCTTTATGGAAAGTGAAGCCGGGCATTATGCATTGTTCATAGAACTTGCCGAAACTTATATTGACAAAGAAAAAGTGCGAGAACGCTGGAAACAGTGGCTGGATTATGAAGCCACAGTAATAAACAACTTAGAAGTTCGCGGAGACAGGATACATTAGGAATTGGGGATTGGGGGTAATAATTTTTCATTATTAATTATAAATTATTAATTACTCATCGCCAATTTCTTATTTTTAAAAACTAAATTTTTACTATGGTTGCGTCAATGAGAAAATGGTTCAATGAAAATTTTACTGAAGCAAAATATAAAGCTTACCTGGAAGAAATGAATGCATTGCATCCCGGCAAACTCGATTTCAGGGTGGCAGAAACGCCTGTGTTTGTAGATAAAGCCTTTACCCAAAAAATGCTCTCTGCCTGCGAAAGTATTGTAGATGTAATTATCCAATATAATTTTAAAACAATCACCGCACATTCTGTTCCTGCAGATATTAAAGTTCCCGGCGAAAATGATCATTCACATTTTATTGCTTTCGATTTTGGGATTTGTGAGAATGCCAACGGAGAACTGGAGCCGCAGTTGATAGAAATGCAGGGCTTCCCAACTTTATTTGCATACCAGATATACCATACCGAAGTAACAAAAAAGCATTTCAATATTCCCGATAACTACGACAGTTATTTAAGTGGTTATACTCCTGAAACTTACCGGCAGTTATTAAAAGAAATTATTGTGGCAGACTGCAAACCCGAAGAAGCCATATTGCTGGAAGTGTTGCCACACCAGCAAAAAACAAGGATTGATTTTTATTTTACCGAAGATTACCTGGGCATTCCCATTGTTTGTTTAACTGATCTTATAAAAGAAGGCCGCAAATTGTTCTATGAAAAAGATGGCAGAAAGATTGAAGTAAAAAGAATCTACAACCGGGTAATTTTTGACGATCTGCAACAACAGTCTGCCGAAATACAGGAGAAAGGAAAAATATTGTTCGAAGACCTCGATGTGCAATGGGTGCCGCACCCCAACTGGTTTTACCGCATCAGTAAGTTTACACTGCCTTATATCGATCATCCTTATGTGCCTAAAACAAATTTCTTAAGCGATGTAAAACAAATGCCTGCCGATCTTGAAAATTATGTTTTAAAGCCACTATTCTCTTTTGCCGGGCAGGGTGTTGTGATTGATGTAACCCCCGCCGACATTGAAAAAGTAAGCGATCCGCACAACTGGATATTACAAAAGAAAGTAAAATATGCCGACGTAATTAAAACCCCGGATACACCTGCCAAAGCCGAGATACGCATATTTTATTTTTGGAAAGATGGTGAACCACGCCCCGTTGCAACACAAAACCTTGCAAGGCTAAGTAAAGGAAAAATGATTGGTGTACGCTACAATAAAGACAAAGAATGGGTAGGTGGCAGCCTTGCTTTTTTTGAAAAATGATATTGAAGAAATTATTCATCTGCTATTTTAAAAAATATCTTTTTCTTTCCTGATCGAATGCTATAGAAAATCGAAAATGCAGGGCCGATTAAAATATAGGCAAAACCAGCTGACCCAGCTATATTTTCCGGTAGTAACTGCGAAAGAACAACCGATAAAACTCCTATTGATATAAGAATATAGAAAGAATATAGTTTTGTTTTTGTATCGTAAACTTCGCTTGTGGTTAATTCAAGTTCCTCCTGCTTTCTAAGTGCATGTAAATACATAAAAGAAAAGAGCAGGTAAATAAGAATATAACCACTGCCATAAATGAGCAGCAGCACCGATGAATCCTGAGGCATCATTGAAAAAGGTGAATTGCCCGCTCCATAAATAAAAGAACTAAACATTGCCGTAAATAGAAATTTAAGCGGGTAAACAAAAAACAGTACCAGGAATATAAGAATGCAGTTGAGTATAATACTTAGCGTGTCATCTATGCCATAACGCCGGAAAAAGATATTTTGCTCATACCAGATCAGCATTAACAAAGTAAAGCAAATACCAAAAGTAAAAAAGCCACGCATGGTTTCTACCAGTTCTTCAAAACTTTTGGGCACTTCAAGCGATACAATTAATAACGTAACCGCAAATGCAAACACCGCATCACTGAAGGCTTCAATCCGCTTTACTTCGTGGCCACGCAAACGGAATGCTTTATTACCCGATGCTATTTTTCTTGCAATTGCCTTGCGTACCATTGAGTTATGTTTTAGTAAATTGAAAGTAAGCAATTTAGCTTTAAAAGTGCTTTTTTAAACCTGGTCTTTTACACAAAAAAAGCTGTGCAATAAATAATTTATTTTTGAATACCGGCATTAGTTTTTCATAGCATCTTCGTTGCGTCTCAATCACTTTATCATTGGTACAAATAGCAGCTTTAGGTTTATACAAAATCTTTAAAACTAAATTCAGGCAGCTTCTAAGGCATACCCAAACATTTAAATATTTTATACACAAAGCTCCAATAACGAAAGGCTGTTTAATGCTGCTTCCTTTCCTGAACGTACAAGTGAGTGACACAACAACAGATGCCATGAAAAAGCTAAGCTGGTTCAATAATAATTTTTCGCTGCATCTGCCTTGAAAATCTTGGGTGTAAAGCAGCGTTCAGATACTAAAAACTGCTCTTAGAACGTATATGTATCTGAACAAAACTAATTCTGCTTTACTTTCGCTGTAACAAGAACTTATGAAGTACCGGTTGAAACTTATTTTCTTACTTTTTTGCGGGAGTGTTGCTTTTGTGCATTCTGATGCGCAATTCAGAAAATATTCCAACGAATTTCTGAATATCGGTGCAGGTGCAAGGGGCCTGGCAATGGGCGGTGCGCAAGTTGCCAGTACCGAGGATGGCAATGCAGGTTACTGGAACCCATCGGGACTGGTTTACGTTTATGAGCATCCCGCCATATCGTTTATGCATGCAGAATATTTTGCAGGTATTGGCAAATACGATTACCTGAATGCTGCCTTTCCATTGAATGATAAATTTAAAACGCTGGGTGTTTCGCTGCTGCGCTTTGGGGTGGATGATATTCCGAATACCTTATACCTTGTAGAGCCCGACGGCTCAATAAACTACAATAATATTCAAAGCTTTTCTTCTGCTGATTATGCGTTTGTACTTTCTTACTCGCAATTATTTAAAGATGAAGACAAAAAGCAGTTGAGCTGGGGAGCCAACACAAAGATCATTCACCGTAAAGTGGGCAGTTTTGCACAAAGCTGGGGCTTTGGCTTTGATGTGGGGTTTATGTATAAAACTCCTACCTGGCGAATGGGAGTTGCAGCAAGGGATATTACCACCACTTTTAATGCATGGAGTTTTTCTTTTGACGACAGGGCAAAAGAAGTTTTATACCTTACCAATAATGATATTCCTGTAAAATCTACAGAACTTACTGCGCCTCAATTGGTGCTTGCGGGTGCTTATAATTTTGCCTTTGGAGAAAAATTTCATTTGCTTGCCGAAGCGGATATGAACCTTACTTTTGATGGCAAACGCAATACAGTGGTAAGCGCAGACCCTGTAAGTATTGACCCTAAATTTGGACTGGAAGCAAATATTAATGATGTTCTGTATTTGCGTGCCGGCGTTTCGAATTTTCAGCAGGCACTGGCAGACGGCGATACACTAAACCAAAAAAAGGTTTGGATTTATCAACCCAGTCTCGGTGCGGGTTTTAAGGTTGGAAATGTGGCTATTGATTATGCATTCACCAATTTAGCCAACCAGGGAAACCCACTATATACGCATGTTTTTTCGCTACGGCTTGATCTGATACCAAAGAGCCTGGAAGCGAAGAAGAGGGGAAGCTTTCCTTCGTTACCAAGGGCAGAACAATCAAAGAAACAAAAAGGTTATTACCCGCAACAATGAGAAAATGTTTACTGATATGGGCATTATTATTTGCTACAGTGTATGTAAATGCGCAAGTGTACAATAATGAATGGATCGATTACAGCAAGAACTATTACAAATTTAAAGTTGGCACTGACGGCTTATACCGGATCAACCAAAGCACACTTGCTTCACTACAGGTAGGTTTGGGTAATATACCCTGCGAGCAGTTTCAGCTATGGAGAAATGGTGTAGAGATTCCAATATATACAAGTGTCACCTCAGGAGTATTGCCTGTTAACGGATATATTGAATTTTGGGGAAAGCGGAATGACGGCAAGCCCGATAAAGCTTTGTACAAAAATGCTGCGAACCAGTTCTCAGATGTATTGAGCCTGGAAACAGATACTGCTGCTTATTTTTTAACCGTGAACGCTACCGGCAACAATCTACGCATAGCTGACGCTGTAAATGATATTGCCAATAATACACTTGCTCCTGAACCCTATTTCATGTATGATTACAGGGTTGACTACCAACAGCAGATTAATTTGGGAAAGGCGGTGAATTTTGGGGAGAATGTTTATTCTTCAACTTATGACGTAGGTGAGTTTTGGGCCAGCTATGATATTTCGCCCGGAAACCCATTACAATTTATTACAGATACTTTACAAATTGCAAATAATGGCCCTGATGCATCTCTCGATGTAAGTTTTGCAGGAAACTCTTACCAGGGCAGCAACCGCACCGTAAAGGCTGACATAAATGGGACTAACATTATAACCAACAATAATGTTATTAGTATGAATGCTGCTGTTCTTAGCGCGCAGGTTCCACTTTCAATTTTAAACAAGGCTACAGCAGCTTTTAGTTTCACAGATGTAAATGCTCAATCAACATTTGATCGTATTGTGGTTGGTTTCATTAACCTTAAATACCCACGGCTTTTTAATTTTGGCAATAAAACCAATTTTGAATTTGTATTACCAGCCACAACGCAGGGTAATTATTTAGAGATCAGTAATTTCAGGTGGAACAATGCAGTTGCACCCGTTTTATATGACCTTACCAACAATAAAAGATATACTGCAAATACAAGTCAGGCGGGTGTTTTAAGATTTGCATTACCGCAAAGTGCATTAGAAAGGAAACTGGTTTTAGTAAGTGAAGATGCCACCAATGCAATTGCTGTAAATAATTTGGTTAAGCGCAATTTTGTTGATTATGCAACGACTGTTAACCAGGGAGATTATTTAATTATTTCGAATAAAATATTAACAGCATCAGGAGTTGTTGATCAATACAGGGATTATCGCAATAGCTCAACGGGTGGCAGTTTCAATGCAAAAGTTATTGATATAGACGAAATCGTTGACCAGTTTGCATTTGGTATAAAATTGCATCCCATAAGTATAAAGAACTTTTTGAAATTTGCCCGGAACAGGTTTGCTGTTGTACCAAAGTTTAGTTTCCTCGTTGGTAAGGCCGTAACTTATAATGAATTCAGGGTAAATGAAAATTCACCTTTCGCAAATAAACTTAACCTGGTGCCAACTTTTGGCTGGCCTGCATCGGATAACCTGCTTGCTTCAGATAACTACGATCCTGTACCTGCAACGCCAGTTGGAAGGCTTTCGGCGATAACCCCTGAAGAAGTATTAACCTACCTGGAAAAAATCAAGACCTACGAACTGGCACAGCAAAGTACGGTTCAAACAATAGAGAATAAGGGATGGATGAAAACAATGGTACATGTTGTAGGAGCCAATGATCCTGGTTTAGATTACCTGGGTACTTACCTGAATAATTACAGGGATATTATACAAGGGCCTTTGTATGGGGCGAATGTTTCTACTTTCAGCAGGCTTACTACCGGCCCTGAAACACCCGTTACAAATGCTTTGATGACGGATCTTTTTAATAATGGTATCAGTCTGATCAATTATTTCGGGCACTCGGCTGCAACAGCTTTGGATTATAACCTTAACTCACCGGCACAGTTCCATAACTATGGTAAATACCCTGTGTTTATGGTTAATGGTTGTAACGCCGGTAATATCTATTCTTACGATACTTCAAGGCTTTCATTAATAACATCGCTTTCTGAAAATTTTGTCTTGGCAAAAGACAGGGGTGCGATTGCATTTATTGCAAGTTCTCATTTTGGTGTAGCAAATTATCTCGATGCATATAACAGAGGATTTTACAGTTCATTATCAGACACCGGATATGATAAAGCGGTGGCCGAAAATATGAAAAGTGCTGCTACTTTTCTACTGGCGCAAAGAGTAACACTTGATTCAACCACACGCTACCTGCATGCTGAAGAAAATATATTGCATGGTGATCCTGCTTTAAAAATTAATCCACATGCAAAACCAGATTATGTTGTAGAAGATCCCAAAGTAATTATAAGCCCTTCATTCATTTCAGTTGCAGATAACAATTTCAATGTAAAAGCATACTTCTACAATATTGGCAGATCAACATCCGATTCTGTATCTGTACTAATTAAACGACAATACCCGGATGGCACTATCGTCTCTTTGGTTGATAAAAAACTTAAATCTTTCGCCTTTATTGACTCTGTTGTACTCACAGTGCCTGTTATTCCCTCTAAAGATATTGGTACTAATAAGCTTATTGTTAGTATTGACAATGCAAATGAATTTGATGAATTAAGTGAGCTCAACAATAGTATCACAAAAACATTCGTGGTTTATTCAGATGAGCTAAAACCTGTTTATCCATATAATTTCAGTATTGTAAACAGAAGCAATATCAAACTTATTGCTTCTACTGCAAATCCGCTGGCAACTGTGAAACAGTATGTAATGCAGATTGATACTACTGAATTATTTAATTCATCACTAAGGTACAGTGAAACGGTTACCTCAGTGGGTGGTATCCTGGAATTTAATCCTGGTATAGCTTTCAGGGACAGTACCGTTTATTACTGGCGTGTTGCACCTGTATCCACAAATGGTAATAACATCTGGAACACCAGCAGCTTTGTTTACCTGCCGGGAAGTAGTTTTGGGTACAACCAGTCGCATTTATACCAGCATCTGAAATCAGGTGATGAACGGATTTATATTGACAGTTTCAATCGAAAATGGATGTTCGCCCCACGATTGTCTGCATTTAAGATTATCAATTCAGTCTTCTCAAGTCTTTATAATATACCTGCGGACTTCATGATTCAAATAAATGGAGCAACGGTTACCGCAAGTGCGTGTTTGGGGCATTCGGTTATATTTAATGTATTTGATCCTGTAACATTGCAACCTTTATATAACCAATCAATACCTTCTGTTATACCTTCAGGAACATATGGTAATTTTATGGGAAGTGCAAATACCTGCAGCGTAAACGGCCCTATTGGCACTGAATATAATTTTGAATTTTCTTATTTAGATTCAACGAATTCAGGGCAGGCAGCAGGGAGAAGGTTAATGCGTGACTTTATGGACTGGGTACCCAATGGTTATATTGTTACTGCAAGGGTAATATTAAATGATGAAGGTGGTGTATTTACTACACAACCTTATGTTGATAAATGGAAAAATGATGAGTTGTATTATGGTGTGGGAAACACAGCATATCAGCGCCTTATAGATGCTGGATTTACTGGTTTCAATAATTATACGTATCCCCGCATCTGGTCATTTATTTATAAAAAAAATACACCTGTATTTTCACCGCAATGGAAATTATCTGAGGGGCTGACTGATCAGATTGCCTTGCAAATGGATATAGCATCACCAGATACACTTGGCTATATTACATCTCCGGCATTTGGCCCGGCTGTTGCCTGGAAACAGGTAAAATGGAGAGGATCATCCGCTGATGTAAAAACCGGTGATCTTGCAACTGTGGATGTTGTCGGAGTGTCTTCCACTGGCACTGAGACGGTTTTATATACACTTTCAACTCAACAGCAGGATTTTGATATTTCATCTGTTAGTGTAATACAATATCCTTTTCTTAAACTGCGTATGCGAAATGCAGACAGCATTAACCTTACACCTTACCAGTTAAGATACTGGCGCATATTGTACGATCCTGTGCCCGAAGGTGCCCTTGCTCCTAATATTCTGTACAGTTTTAAGGACACTTTGAACCTTGGTGAACAATCCACGTTTACAATTGCATTTAAAAATATTAGTGACGTACCTTTTACTGACAGTATTAAAGTAAACCTTAGTGTTACTGATGCCTCAAATGTATCCAACAGCTTATTTGTTCCGCGTTTAAAGAAATTAAATCCCGGTGATACTGCTACAATCTCCTATTTAATTGACTCGAAGAATTTTAATGGAAAAAACAATCTTTTCCTCGATGTAAATCCTGATAATAACCAGCCCGAGCAATATCATTTCAACAATTTTCTCTATAAAGATTTTTCAGTAGCAACTGATGATTTCAAACCAATACTTGATGTTACATTCGATGGAATTCATATACTGAATAACGATATTGTTTCCTCGCAGCCGCATATACTCATCAAATTAAAAGATGAATCAAAATACCTTTTGCTAAACGATACGGCACTGATGAATGTACAACTGCAATATCCCGATGGCACTTTGCGCAGGTTCTATTTCAATAACGACACACTGCGCTTTACACCTGCAACACAAGGCGGTACAGACAATACTGCAACGGTAGATTTTAACCCTTATTTCCTCGAAGATGGAACCTACCACCTGATTGTGCACGGGCAAGACCAAAAAGGTAACAATGCTGGTGGAGCTGATTATATTGTATCATTTCAGGTGTATAACAAACCGATGATCAGTAATATGTTCAATTATCCAAATCCATTTACAACATCAACCGCATTTGTATTTACCATTACCGGCAGCCAATTGCCTCAAAATATAAGAATACAGGTATTAACCATCACCGGTAAAATTGTAAAAGAAATTACAAAAGACCAGCTTGGGCCACTCCGCATTGGTCGCAATATCACAGAATATAAATGGGATGGCACCGACATGTATGGCCAAAAACTGGCAAACGGAGTTTACCTGTACCGCGTAATTACAAACCTTAATGGCAACAAACTCGATAAATTTCCGTCTTACGGGTCCGATGGCTCTGAAATAAATACTGATAAATATTTCAACAAAGGCTATGGAAAAATGTATTTAATGAGGTGATATTTGCAATATGAATAAAGTAGGCATCGGATCAAGGGTTTTAAATTTTCTCGTAGATACAATATTGATTTTCATCATTACTTATCTTGTAAACAGCGTATGGGTATTTTACGCCTTGTACTACCATGTTTATTATCTTCAGTTCCCGTATATTTTTATTATAGTGCAATTCGTTTATTATTTTTTCTTTGAATCGCTCTTCAGCCGAAGCCCCGGCAAATGGCTTACTTATTGTAAAGTTGTAAATTCAAAAAAAGGTAAACCCTCCTTTTTACAGTTTCTTGTAAGAAGCCTTACCAGGTTAATTCCAATCGATTGTTTTTTTATTCCTTTCCTGGATAAACCCCTTCACGATTACCTCAGCAAAACAGATGTAGTTGAAGTTTAAGATAAATACAAAAAATATTTATGAACCGGCCTTTCTGTTCTTTGTGAGGCATTTGTTGCGTCGCACTCTTCGGCAGCCATAGCTTTATTGAGCAAAGCGAAGAAAAAAGCGACGGCATGCCTTGTACTGCATTATTACTGAACTTTAAAACAGCCGTAAAAATTATATATTCTGGCATCATACTTGCCACAGAATAAATCTGTTGGCGCTGTCAACTGTTAACCTATGAAGTGGCCACCTGTAAATACAGGTGGCTTTTTGTTGTAAATACCCTTTTGCAAAAATTAAGCAACACTGCAAAGATTGTTGAATAGCATTGTTGCCGGTGCAGTGTGCGATCCCGAAATGAATTCGGGACGGGCTGCCACGCTTCGCTTAAATGTCGCCATGTAAATGGAACTTTGAAACGAGCGTGGCAAGAAAAGCTTCATAGTAATTTGATTGCCGGGTTCAAAAAAATTTGGGTATTCAAACAACCATTTTGTTAACCTTATCATAAGTACCGCAAGGTTAAAGCCGATTCCTTATTTTTGTCGTCCTTGAAAATAAAAGTATGAGCGAAGAGAAAAGTTTGAATTTTATTGAGGAGATCGTTGAAGAAGATCTTAAAGCCGGGAAATATAAAACCATTCTTACGCGTTTTCCGCCGGAACCAAATGGCTATCTGCATATTGGTCATGCCAAAAGTATTTGCCTGAATTTTGGGCTTGCAAAAAAATATGGTGGTGCTACCAATCTGCGCTTCGATGATACCAACCCGGTTAAAGAAGAAACAGAATATGTAGATAGTATTAAAGAAGATGTACAGTGGCTGGGTTTTAATTGGGCCAATGAATTTTATGCCAGTGATTATTTTGAACAGTTATACCAATTCGCTGTAACGCTTATACAGAAAGGGTTGGCGTATGTTGATGATAGCAGCAGCGAAGCCATTGCCGAACAAAAAGGCACACCCACACAGCCAGGCGTAGAGAATGAATTCCGCAACAGAACTATTGAAGAAAACCTGCAGCTTTTTGCTGAAATGCGTGCAGGTAAATATACAGATGGCGAAAAAGTTTTACGTGCAAAAATAGACATGGCTGCATCGAACATGCACATGCGGGATCCCTTGCTTTATCGTATAAAACATGCGCACCACCACCGCACAGGCGATGCATGGTGTATTTATCCAATGTATGATTTTGCACATGGCCAGAGTGACTCCATTGAAAAAATCACACACTCCATCTGCACATTGGAATTTGTGCCGCACCGCGAATTGTACGATTGGCTTATTGAAAAGTTGGAAATATTTCCTTCCCGCCAATACGAATTTGCAAGGCTTAATATGACCTACACCGTAATGAGCAAACGCAAGTTGCTGCAATTGGTAAACGAAGGTCATGTTACTGGTTGGGACGATCCCCGTATGCCTACCATAAGCGCCTTCAGAAGGCGTGGTTTTACGCCAGAAAGTATCCGTGAATTCTGCGATAGGATTGGTGTTGCCAAACGCGACAACCTGATAGATTTTGGATTGCTTGAATTTTGCTTACGCGAACAATTGAATAAAATAGCGCTGCGCAGGATGGTGGTATTCGATCCTTTAAAAGTTGTAATTACCAATTACGAAGAAGGCAAAACAGAGATGTTTGCAAGTGAAGACAATCCGGAAGTGGAAGTAAAAACTTACCGCGATGTTCCCTTCTGCAAAGAGTTATATATAGAGCGTGATGATTTTATGGAAGTGCCTTCAAAAAAATATTTCCGTCTGGCACCCGGGGCAATGGTTCGTTTAAAAAGTGCGTACATCATAAAATGTGATGCGATAGTAAAAGATGATACGGGCAACATTACAGAGGTGCAATGCTCGTATATTCCAGAAAGCAAAAGCGGTAACGATACCTCAGAAATAAAAGTAAAAGGCACCTTGCATTGGGTAAGTGCTTTGCACGCAGTACCTGTTGAAGTGCGTTTATACGATCGTCTTTTTAAGTCAGAAAATGTAGGTGCAGAAGAAGGAGATTTTAAAGACTACATTAACCCTGATTCGTTGCAGGTAATTGAAAATGCATATGCAGAGCCGGCTTTACACGAAGCTAAGTTTAATGAGCGTTACCAGTTTCTGCGCAAAGGTTATTTTAGTACGGATAAAGATACCAGTTCAAAGATCGTTTTCAACAGAACGGTTACACTAAAAGATACGTGGGCAAAGGAACAGAAGAAGGGTGAATAGTTGATTGTTTTAAATATTTTAATAAAATGCCGCATGTTTACTGCGGCTTTTTTTATGTAACGGGCAGGAGAATTACTATTAAGCTTTTGTTGTGTCACTCACTTGTACGTTCTGTAATTCTATGCAGCACATCAACTTCACAAGGCATTACTTATTTTTACCAAATGTTATTTAAGAGGTTTCAACAAAACTGGAAAGTGCAATTCAATCATCTTTCAACTTCGAACTGTCATTTATTATTAGCAGTTAGTGGTGGCATAGATAGTATTGTATTAACAGATCTCATATCAAAGGCTGGGTTTGATTTTACAATCGCTCACTGCAATTTTCAACTGAGAGAGGAGGAAAGCGAAAGAGATGAAGTATTTGTAAGATCACTGGGAGAAAAATGCAATAAAGAAGTTTTAGTAAAGCGATTTAATACAAAAGAGCACGCAGTGTTAAGTAAACTTTCCGTACAGGAAGCAGCGCGAAACCTGCGCTACCAATGGTTTCAGGAAGTTCTCGCGACAAACTACAAACTACAAACTATAAACCTGCTTGCAACTGCTCATCATGCAAATGATAATATAGAAACATTATTAAATAATTTTTTTCGGGGCACAGGTATTAGTGGGCTGCATGGAATTCTACCAAAGCTGAATAATATTATTCGTCCATTATTGTTTGCAAAGCGTGAGGAAATTGAAACATACGCCAATGAAAATAATTTGGGCTGGGTAGAAGATTCTTCCAATACTTCGGAAAAATACACAAGGAATTTATTCCGCTTAAAAATAATTCCTGAAATAAAAGAAGTGTATCAGAATGTAGAAGACAATCTTCTTAACAGCATTGAAAGATTTAAAGAAACAGAAATTTTATACCATCAAGCCATTGCTTTACATAAAAAGAAACTGGTTGAACAAAAAGGAAATGAAGTTCATATTCCTATTCTTAAACTGCAGAAATCTGAACCATTACATTCAATCATGTGGGAAATCATCAAAGATTTTGGTTTCAATGCCCAACAGGTTAATGAAGTAAAAAAGCTTTTCATTGCAGAAAACGGAAGTTATGTTGCATCGGCATCTTACCGGATTATTAGAAACCGTAACTGGCTTATCATTGCACCTTTGAAGGCAAAAGCAGCTCAAAATATTTTAATTGAAAAAGATGAAAAGATGATCGTTTTTGAAAACGGAATTTTAGAATTAGAATCGCTTTTAACCACAAACTGTAAACTGCAAAATACAAACTCAATTGCTTGCCTTGATGCTGCTGAAATAAAATTCCCGTTACTGCTAAGAAAATGGAAACAGGGCGATTATTTTTACCCGCTCGGCATGCAGAAAAAAAAGAAATTGAGTAAGTTTTTCATTGATCTTAAATTATCCAAAACAGATAAAGAAAAAGTTTGGGTAATTGAAATGAATAAAAAAATCGCCTGGGTAATTGGCTACAGAATTGATGACAGATTTAAACTAACTGACAAAACAAAAAACGTTATTCGGCTTGCTTATAAAAACAGTTAGCTATAAGGGATCGGGCTGTTAAAAGTTGAATATAACAACTACCCTTAAAAGAGTAAAATGCCAAAATAAATTCGGTCCAGCAAGTTTTCGGGAAACTAAGGCCTCATGCTTTTTCTACTGCCGAGCCAATAATAATTTCTGCATTATTATTTCTTCAATTTAAAACTTTCAGGGAAATGTGTTGCTTTTACCTGTACTTCGGCACCAGCCTTTCCTATTTTATTCAGCTCAAAACGGCTGGCTGCATTACTCATTTCTGTAAGGCCGTCTATCTCTTGTTTTGTGTAAGGTCTTTTCATTATTTCTCCCAGGTTTTTCTCGTCGATCCACATATTGTAACGCAGGTAACTCAAAACCCCTTTGCCATTTGCATCTGCTGCTAACAGGTCATCTTGCAGGTCGCCGATCTCTCCATCAATTTCCCATGCGGTAGGCGATTTAGACAACCATTGCAGTATTGCCTGGTTGTGCCAGCTTGCATCCTGCATAAACATATCGGGTATTTGCTGCGCCCAGTTAAGCAGGTTATTATCCGAGATGTTTTTAGGCAATCTGTTCAGCCTTCCCATACCAGTGCCTACTGACACCAGCAGCAGATTGTCGGCACCCGTTTTCCAGTGAAAAGGAAAACCTTTAAGTGTGGCAACCATTAACAAATGGAATGCAGGGTTATTGGCCATACTTACGCCGCCATCTACAAATGCTGCGGAAGACATACCGCCGCCCACTTCAATAACCTGCGGAACAAAATAACTCGGCGCGGCAGAACTTGCCCTTACTGCTTTCCACAAGAGGATATCTTTATTCATTCCATCTGCAGTGCCGTAATACTTACCACCCGGGTGGTTGATCAATGGCCACACACTATTGGTATCTGCACGTTTTGCCACTACACAAAGCCCGGTTTTAATTTTATCACTGCCAATGGTAATGTCGCCGAATACTTTTTGCAGTTCCTGTTCAAGCGGCTTTTCATCATAACCGGCATGAATCATTTCTTTAAACTGAAACACATTCCACCAGTTGTATTTTTTTGCGAATATTTTACCGCCAAGGTCAAAATACATGTTCGTTATATCTTCAACTTTCATCCCGATAGCAAGGCACGATGCAATAATGGAACCCGTACTGGTGCCGCCGATCAGATCAAAATAGTCGCATAGCCTGAAGCCCGGATCGTTGCCGTTTTGTTCACGAAGGATATCTTCAATTTTTTGCAGGTAGCCCAGTGTTAATGCGCCGCGAATGCCGCCGCCGTCCAGTGCAAGAATACGTTTTGGGCCTTCATCGAAAAGGTGATTTTGGAGTGACATGATTAGAGGTTTTATTGTTACAAGTTATGATTATGATTTTTATAAAGCAATAAGGAATGTAAAGTTTTTTTGAACCCGGCTGCAAATCCTTTGTGAAGCTGCTGTTGCGTCGCACACTTTTACGTTCGGTAATATTGTTGAGCATGCTGCAACAACTTTAAAACCTGCACAATTTAAACGGTTGCATTATTAAAAGCTGATTAAACGGCAGCCATAGCTGCCATGAAAAAGGAACTATGAACCGAGCGTGGCAACAAAAGTCTGATAATAGTTATATCGTCTACTCAAAAATGTATTTAATAAAAATGCCTGATGCTTTAATAAAAACCGTTAACGGCAGAACTGTACCTTTGATTTATAAACCTACCGTATGGCGCTTGATAAATTTGGCATTGCAAAACGCATTGCAAAAGAACTTAAAGATGGCATGTATGTAAACCTGGGCATTGGCATACCTACGCTGGTAGCGAATTTTATTCCCGATGGTATTACGGTGATTCTTCAAAGTGAGAATGGAATTCTAGGTATGGGGCCGTACCCTGCTGAAGATGAAGTTGATGCCGATCTTATTAATGCGGGTAAAGAAACGGTGACCATAATTGCTGGTGGTGTTTTTTTTGATAGTGCAGAAAGCTTTGGAATGATACGTGCCGGCAAAATAAACCTGACAGTCCTTGGCGCTATGGAAGTTAGCGATACCGGCGATATTGCCAACTGGAAAATTCCGGGTAAAATGGTAAAAGGCATGGGTGGGGCTATGGATCTTGTGGCCAGTGCAAAAAATATTATAGTTGCCATGCAGCATACCAACCCAAAAGGCGAAAGTAAACTGCTTTCGAAATGTACGCTGCCTTTAACGGGTGTTGCCTGTGTAAAGATGGTAGTTACCGAACTTGCCGTAATGGATGTTACACCGGAAGGGTTTGTATTGAAAGAAAGGGCACCGGGTGTGAGCATTGAGGAAATAAAAAGTAAAACGCTCGGACGCCTGGTAATTCCGGAAAATGTGGCAGAAATGGAGGCTTAATTTTACCTCAAAAACCACATCGGGCAACTAATTTTACTATACTTTCGTTTGTATATCTAATATCTGAAAAAACGAATTGAAAACCACTGTATGTAATATTGCCTTATGGCTTGTGTTATTTTTAGGATTTTCTGCTAACGCACTTGCCCAACCTGTTGCCGGTTTTACTGCATCTGTTGTAAAAAAATGTGGTGCTGCTGAGGTTCAGTTCACTGATCTTTCTACCGGGAATCCTGATAGCTGGAGCTGGGATTTTGGTAACGGGCTTTCTTCAGTTTCACAAAACCCTTTTGTTATTTATACAGCCCCGGGAATATATTCAGTTTCCCTGATCTCATCAAATAGTACGGGGCTGGATACTGTTTTAAAAACAGGCTATATCATTGTGGACTCACTCCCCGAGGCAAAATTTCTTATTACCGCGCCAATGGGTTGTTTGCCTTTTAAAACCTCTTTTATCAATCAAAGCAATCCTGCGGGTGGAACGATTGCAAAGTGGTTTTGGGATTTTGGTGATGGTGCAACTGCTGACAGCGCTAACCCCGAGCATACTTATACAGTTGGCGGTACTTACACGGTACAACTGATTGTGGAAAATACGCAGGGCTGCAGAGATACTTTACATTTAGACAGTGCTGTGCGAACAGGAACAAAGCCAATACCTTCCTTTACTGCAAACCCATTAAGCGCCTGCGCCAGCGACCCTTTTAATTTTTTCAATACCACCACCGGCACAGTTACATCGTGGTTTTGGGATTTTGGCGATGAAGATACCAGCACAAGAAAAAGTCCATCGCATTACTACCAGGATTCAGGAAAGATGACGATTAAATTAATTGCTACTAATAATGGCTGCTCAGATTCTGTTATCCGGTATGACTATGTTTTTGTAAAACCACCTTTTGTAAGAATGCATTGGGGCTATTCCTGCGATACCCCTTATGTAAGAAATTTCCAGGCAAAATATTTAGGCGTTAAAAGCTTTTGGTGGGATTTTGGTGATGGCACTACTTCATTAGAAAGTTTCCCCAGCCATACTTACCAGAATACAGGAACTTATAAAGTAAAACTCCATGCTTTTGGTACTGAGTGCTCGTTTACTGATACAGCAATGATCACCATTATTGATGAAAAACCTGTTTTAACCTATACTGCCAGGCGGCCGGAAATCTGCAGATACGATACGGTATTATACACTGCTACGGGTTACAATCCCAATAATGTTTTTTCTTTTGCCTGGAATTTTGGTGATGGTAGCATAAAACCTTTCGACCGGTTTAACAACACAAATCATATCTATACAAAAACGGGGAGCTATTACCCTTCCCTGATTACAAAAGATATATTGGGCTGTAATGATACCGCAGCCAATATTGTTAAGGTTGATATTTATGGGCCGCAGGCTGCTTTTATCAATAGCTCATTAATATGCGCTGGCACCAATGCAAGCATTACCGATCAATCGCTTGGCGATGGCACACATGCACTTAATAACTGGATATGGAATTATGGAGATGGTAATACAGACACACTATATGCTCCGCCTTTTAACCACGTTTACAACAGCCCAGGTACTTTTCCTGTAAAACTAAAAGTAGCAGATTCCAATGGGTGCCAGGATACCCTGCTTAAAGTAAATGCAATTGTTGTTTCTGAAAAACCTGTTGCTGCTTTTGCTGTTACAGATATATTGAATTGTCTAGGTAACCAGGTTTCATTCTTAGACCAATCAGTTGGTACCGTTCAGCTTACAAACCGTTCCTGGAATTTTGGAGATGGTGGTGTATCAACGCAAATAAATCCGGTACATAATTATCAATCTGTAGGCACATACACTGCTACTTTAGTAACACAAAATGGTAATGGCTGTGTTGATACAGCAAGTAAAGAAATAAAAGTATTGCCAGCGCCTAATGTAGATGCAGGCTTGGATTCGGTAATTTGCCAGGGACAGACGATAATGCTAATGGCAAGCGGCGCCAATACATATTCGTGGATGGCAGATACATCCTTAAGTTGTAACACTTGCCCTAACCCTAACGCAACACCGCAAACAACAACGCGATATTATTTAACCGGCACCGATACAGCGGGGTGCAGTGCTTTAGATTCAGTACTTGTGCAGGTAAAGCAGCCTTTTGCAATTTCCTTTCTTAAAAATTCTGATACGGTTTGCATTGGCTCATCCATTCAGCTAATGGCAACAGGCGCTGAGATTTACAACTGGCAGCCATCAACAGGTTTAAATAATATAAACATTCCGAATCCCGTAGCAAAACCAGCTTCTACGATTACCTATCAGGTTATAGGAACAGACAATAAAAATTGCTTCAGCGATACCGCAAGTTTTAAGGTAACAGTAGCCCCTTACCCTTCTTTTAATATAATAGATTCAAGTGTTACACTTGCAGGTGGCAGTTCATACATTATTAAAACAAACAGCTCAGCAGATGTTGTAAGATGGCAGTGGTTACCACCAACAGACCTGTCATGTACCACATGTGCTGAACCAACAGCAAGAACAAATAAAATTATTCAGTACACCGCAACCGCCTATAACGCTTATGGATGCAGCGTTAGCGATAAGATTACCGTAAAAGGTTTATGCAATGGCGAACTGATCTTTATACCAAATACATTTTCACCAAACGGCGATCATGTAAACGACTATTTTTATCCAAGAGGTGCAGGACTCTATTTAATAAAATCGATGCGCATTTTTAACAGGCTGGGGCAGGCTGTTTTTGAAAAAGTGAATTTTTCACCTGATGTGGAAACGGAAGGCTGGAACGGTACTTTCCGGTCAAAAAAATTACCACAGGATGTATATATCTATTTTATAGAATTAATTTGTAACGATGGAAAAATTTTTACTGTAAAAGGCGATATTACTTTACTCTAAACCCGTATATTTTTTGCCTGTTGTTCTGGTTTATTAAACTTAATTTTATAAACCCTCCTGCAAATTTTGTACAGGTCAAATACATCTTTTAAATAAAACGGTATTGAACGACTGTTTTATTTTGTAGCCAAACAGCATTACAAGTGTGAAACCCTGTTGCGTCGCACACTTGTACGTTCTTTTCGCTATTCAGCATTGTGCGCCTTGTTCATTGTTTCGCATATTTCCTTGTATGTGGAATATTCCAAAGACCAAAGGTATAAGTATGCTGAAATAGCAAACATATTTTCAGGTTCAGTTACATTTTTTGTATAAGAAGAAACTAAGGAATGGTATTTGCGCTTAATGCATTTCATATTGCTTAAGGCACGCCTTCACAATACTTCGCGCTGCTCAATATAGTTTCAGCACCTGAAGAGTGCGACGCAAGAAAAGTTGAATGAATGTATGCAGCCGGGCTCATAATTGTCTTATAGCATTAAACAGGGAAATAAGTTTTGTAAATAAACGTTTTAAATAAGCTAATTTTTCTTAACCGGAGAAGTAGTAACTTTTGTAAGGATTTTATTGCACGATTAATGAAGAAACCAGTTGCCAACCATATTAATTGCCGTTATGCTACACTAATACTATTTTTTTTGGTAGTGCGTATTACTGCTATCGGGCAACTTAAAGCAGATTTCAGCGCATCCGTTACTTCGGGCTGTACACCGCTTGTTGAAGTACAATTTCAGGATCTTTCAACAGGTTCTCCAACACAGTGGGAATGGGATTTGGGTAACGGCACTATTTCTCCTAAAAAAAGTCCAACAGCAACATATATTAACCCGGGTACATATACAGTAAAGCTTATTGTGAAAAATGCAGGTGGTACAGACTCTGTAACAAAAACAAATTATATAACTGTGTATTCCAAGCCTGTTGTAAATTTCAGTGCAACTCCTTTGTCGGGCTGTATTCCGCTCAATGTAAATTTTACCGATCTCAGCACAACCGAAAGTGGCACGATACAAAGCTGGATATGGGATTTTGGTGACGGTATATCTTCTACTTCGCCAGCACCATCCCACACATATAATCTTAGTGACACATTTAATGTTACACTACTGGTAACAACAAACTTTGGCTGCACACAGGCAATTCTTAAAACCGCCTATATTGCAATCGCAGATACTGTAAATGCAGATTTTACTTATACTTACTCTAATATTTGCAATCCGCCTGTTACGATTGATTTTTCAAATATGTCAGGTTCGGGTTCTTCTCTAAAATACAAATGGTCGTTTGGAGATGGCATAAATTCAGGAGAAACTAACCCATCGCATATTTATACCAATCCGGGTAACTATGATATTACATTAATAACGGCAAATGAATCAGGGTGTACTGATACGATTGTTAAGAGTATATCAGTAGGCGTTGCACAGGCTAATTTCATCGTTCCTGCATTAGCCTGCATCAATGAGGCGATACCAATGCAGGATTCCTCCATACCAGTTGCAGTTTCCGGTACATGGGATTTTGGAGACGGCACCGTTGGAACCGGGTTAAATGTTTTTCATACATATAGCCAGCCTGGTACCTATGAAATCATTTACAAAGCTGATTTCGATGGTTGCAGCAGCAGCATAAAAAAATCAATTACAGTAACTGAAAAACCTGTTGCTTCATTTACCTCGCCATCAGTAATTACAGCTTGTAAAGCCCCGCTAACAATAGATTTTGTAAACACTTCATCAGGAGCAACTGCATATATCTGGAATTTTGGAGATGGCACTACATCAACTGAAATAAACCCTTCGCATACTTATACCAAAGCCGGCACCTTTACAGTAACATTAACTGCTTTTACTACTGTTGGCGGTTGCAGTGATTCAGCCGTTCAAACGGGATTTGTAAAAATAAATGTACCCACAATCCTCGGCTTTAATGGCCTGCCCTTTTCCGGCTGTGCACCCGCTACTATTGATTTCAATCCCAGTATATTTTCTCCCGATAGTATCGTTTCGTACAAATGGAATTTTGGTGATGGCAGTACTTCATCAGAAGCAGCCCCTGTTTATACTTATAATGTACCCGGCAATTATACCGTTATGCTGACTATTATTACCGCAGGTGGGTGTACAGATACATTTGAACTTGCACCTGCTGTGGTGGCTAGCCAAAGGCCTGTTCCAGGTTTTACAGCAACACCGCTTAACGCATGCGCTTCAGACGAAATTCAATTTACTGACACGTCATTAGGCGGTGTTACGATGTGGCACTGGGACTTTGGTGATGGGGGTACAAGCAACGAAAAAAATCCATTGCATCATTTTCAGGATACCGGACATTTTACTATTACACTTACAGTAACGAATAATGGTTGCAGCGATTCGATTATTGTTCCAAACTACATTTTTATACAACCGCCGGTTGCTGCTTTTGCAAGCACACTGGACTGTTCACAAAGATTTTTGAGAACTTTTGACGACCAGTCCATTGCACCGGAAAGCTGGAACTGGGATTTCGGGGATGGTGATACGTCTACTCAACGAAACCCTGCTCATACTTACATAAATACAGGCATTTATAATGTGCAACTAATCGTTACCAACGGTGCCTGTGCCGATACTACAATCAGCCCCGTTTATATAATTGACGAGACCCCGCAAATAAATATTACTGCACTTCACAGCAATTTCTGTAAGCTGGATTCTTTACAGTTTACAACCATTAACTATAACAGTACATACATAACCAATTTTAAATGGGATTTTGGTGATGGCGATTCAACAACATTTAGTCATGCCTATAATGAGATTGTGCACAAATATCAGCAGGCTGGCAGCTACACACCCATTTTAGTTACAACGGATTTAAATGGTTGTTACGATACTACGCAAGCCACCACTGCTTTAAATATTTACGGCCCTACTGCAAACTTTTTAAATATTGAGGGCACATGCAAAGACAGCCTGGTTGTATTTAATGATTCATCATTTACAGATGGCATCCACAATATAACGAAATGGGTTTGGGATTACGGTGACGGGATTACAGATACATTAACACAGCCACCTTTTCAGCATTACTATTCAACGGCGGTTTTTTATACCGTAAAATTAATTGTGCAAGACTCAAATGGATGCACCGATACATTACTTAAACCAAATGCACTTGTAATAACCAATCCCCTGGCAGATTTCAGTATACCAGATTCTTTACGATGTTCAACATCGCATATCGTTTTTAACAATGCGTCAAGAGGCGTGGGATTGCTCTATCATTGGGATTTTGGCGATGGGAATTCTTCAGAATTGCAAAATCCTTTGCACCTTTATTCAGCAGAAGGAAATTATCAGGTGTCTTTGTCGGTTGAAGACCGGTTTGGATGCACAGATACAATTGTAAAACCAGGTGTTGTTACGATCTCAAACCCCGTTGCCGCATTCACTATTTCAGATTCAAGTGCAACATGCCCCCCGTTGCCGGTTCAGGTTACAAACACTTCAACCAGTTACAGTAGCGCCTTTTGGGATTTTGGCGATGGCAACACTTCAACGCAGGATGCACCATTTCATTTTTATACCACTCCCGGAAGATACAGCCTTACACTGATAGCACATGGCTATGGTGAATGCTTTGATACTGCCTTCCGGGTAATTAATCTCAAAGGCCCTAACGGAACTTTCAAATACAATCCCCTTTCAAATTGTTTTCCGTCAGAAGTTTCTTTTAACGCTGTAACAGAAAATACTTCACAATATACCTGGGACTTTGGGGATGGCGTTACAAAAGTTACAACAACAGACTCTGTAAAATATAACTATAAATTACCGGGTTCTTTTGTGCCTAAATTAATTATTGAAGACCGCACTGGATGCAAGGTTGCGCTTGAAAACAGTGATACGATCAGGGTACTGGGCGTTTATCCACATTTTTCAATTCAAAGTGAAACCGGCTGCGATTCCACCCTTGCTGTTTTTACCGACTCTTCTGTGGTTTCCGATTTTGACGCTATAAAAAAACGCACATGGGTTTTTGGAGACGGAACACAATCGAAAGATATAAACCCCTTTCATTATTACACTAGCCCCGGTATTTATTATGTGACGCTTTCTATGACAACAGATTCGGGCTGTTTTAGAAAAGACTCTTTGCCTTTAACAATAAACATTAATAAAGCCCCTGTAATCTCGGCTACAATACCCGTTGCTCTATGTGTAAATGCGGATGGAAATTTTAATGCACAAGATACTTTTAATATTTCTGACTCTTTAACCTGGTCATGGAGTTTTGGAGATGGTAATTCATCCAATCAGCAAAACACAAGTTACGGTTACACGAAAGCAGGAAATTATGATGTTAGCGTAATATCAACAGCCATAACAGGCTGTGCGGATACGGCAATGAAAACTATCATAATTAACCCGCTGCCGCCAGTAGATGCGGGACCAGATTCGTCCCTATGTCGTTTTAAATCTATTAGATTGCTACCATCAGGAGCAACCAATTACCTGTGGACGGTTTCACCATCATTAAGCTGTGTTGCTTGTAGCAATCCTGTAGCCAAACCCGATAGCACCACAACCTATTATGTTACCGGTACAGATAACTTTGGCTGCCAGGCATCAGATTCTGTAAATGTAGTTGTTTACCAGCCGGTAATTGTTTCACTTTCTGTTAGCGGCGATACTTTATGCCTGGGAAGCTCAGTTCAGTTAAATGCTTCGGGTGCTACTTATTACAGCTGGTCACCACCAGAAGGCTTAAGCGGCATCACAATACCCAACCCAGTTGCAGCGCCCAATACAACCACTGTGTATACTTTGATTGGTTCTTCAGATTCGAAGCAGTGTTTTACCGATACTGCAACAGTTTCAATTCTTGTGGCGCCAATTCCTACATTCAATATTGCTGATACTTTGATTACATTGAATGTTGGATCACCGTATCAGCTTAAAACAACAAGTTCGCCCGATGTGGTGCAATGGCTTTGGCTGCCGCCAGCTTACTTATCGTGCAGTAGTTGTGCACAGCCTCTGGCAATTCCTAAAACTAATATAACTTATACAGCAACCGCCTCTACAATTTTTGGCTGTACGGCTACAGATAATATCAGGTTTGAGGTGTTGTGTAACGATGCAAACATTTTTATTCCCAACACATTTTCGCCCAATGCTGATGGAAAAAATGACTATTTCTATCCGCGTGGCAAAGGTTTGTTTACCATAAAATCAATGAAAGTATTTAACCGTTGGGGCGCTTTGGTTTTTGTAAAAAATAACTATGCACCCGAGAATGAAAATGAAGGATGGAATGGTACTTACAACAACAAATTACAGCCATCCGATGTGTATGTTTATATCATTGATGTTCTTTGCGAAAATGGCACAGTGTTAAGCTATAAAGGAAATGTAACATTGATCAGATAAAAAAGTTCTTATTCTTTTGAGCCGGGCAATAGAATTACTATGAGGCATTCTTGCGTCGCACTCTTGTACGTTCGGAGTAAGATTGAGCAAGCTGCGAGCCATGAGCTGTGAGCTGCGTGCAAGATACAAGGGCTCGTAGCTCGAAGCTAAAAGCTCATAGTTATTCTTCAGCACAAGTGTGCGACGCAACAAAAGCTTAATTATTAAATCAAAAGCCCGGTTCATAAAATGTATTAAAAAAAGACCATTTCACGATTAAAATACAATGTAATCAGCCAGGGTAATACCCGGCAATTTTCCGGCAACAAATGAAATCACTAACTTCACATATCATCAATATCCTGGGCATGAAAAATAAACTGTTCATAACAGTGCTATTCTTTATTGCGTGCATGCAATATGCGCATGCGCAGGATCCGCATTTTTCTCAATTCTTTGAAGCGCCGCTATTGCGCAATCCCTCACTGGCCGGGCTTTTTGAAGGAGACATCAGAATTCAGGGTGTGTACCGCAACCAGTGGGGAAGCGTTACTGTGCCGTATCAAACCGGCTCGTTTAACCTGGAGTATAAACAGCCTATTGGTAAAGCAAATGATTTTATTACAACTGGCTTTCAAATTCTCTACGACCGTGCAGGTACTACCAATTTTACCACTACCAATTTATACCCTGCGGTGAATTATCACAAGTCGATGAACGGTGAAAAAACCAAATATCTTTCGCTTGGTTTTATGGGCGGTTATGTGCAAAGAAGGATTGACCGTTCTAAAATAACCACCAACAGTCAGTACGGACCCAATGGTTATAACCCTTCACTTGCGGATGGTGAAACTTTTACAACTACAAATTATCACTACTGGGATGGAAGCTTTGGCATGTCGTTCAATTCATCGATCAATGGCAGTGAGAATGATAACTATTTTGTCGGGCTTGCCTATCATCATTTTAACCGGCCCTTAAATTCGTTTTATAAAAATCCGGGTGTAGAATTGAACCCGAAACTGGTGGCTTCGGCCGGGGCACGTTTTACGGCATCAGAGAATTCTTTTATTACTGTTCAGGCAGATTTTTCCAAACAAGGCGAATACAAAGAAACCATTGCAGGTGCAACGTATTCTATAAAGATTGGCGACGATTATGCAAACCCACTTTATACGCTGCACTTAGGCGGCTACCTGCGCCTGCGCGATGCTTTTATACCTTTTCTTAAAATTGATTACAGGCCATTCTCTGTTGGGTTTAGCTACGATGCAAATATTTCGCAATTAAAAACTGCAAGCCAGGGCCGCGGTGGTTTTGAACTTTCTATTTCGTATGCAGGTTTCCTTGACAGGGGCAACACCACAAAAAATGCTGTGGTTTGTCCTAAGTTTTAATTGTTTAGTGATTTTTTTGAGCCCGGCTTGGGTATTTTAACTGGGCTTTTGTTGCCACGCTCGTTTCACAGTTCCTCTTTCATGGCAGCATTTAAGCGAAGCTTGGCTGCCTGCCTGGAATATCATTAACTTTCCATAAAGTTCAGTTGGTATTGTTTTCGATTGTAAAGGAAAAAAGATCAATGAAAATATTTATACCTGCATTTTTACTCATCATCTCTTTTGCTGCAAAGTCACAAAAGATTGACAGTATCTATTTTCATCTTTATACAGATAGCCTTAAAAGAGGAGTGCACAATTACATAAATATAGATGCTAAAATTGCCAATGGAAAGTACTTACCCTTGAGCGATAAGGAGATTACATTCTGGAGCAATACAGGCACCTGGCAAGGCAATGACCTGATCATTGATTCTACTTATAAAGCTGATTCAGTTGTAATAAAGGCTGTTTTAAAGGACCATCCTGAATTGAATAAAACCATTACGATATACATTAAGAAAATAACTGCCAATCCTGTTTTGAAAACCGAATCAGAAATAATAAATAATCCAAGAAAAAGAAAAGTTAGTTCGTGATCCCCGTTAATATTCTTTAGAATACAATTATACAAATTAGCTGTACAGTGCCTCTGCGGCAGACTACATATTAGTGATATAAGAAGCAAAAAAGTGGTTGCAGCGCCAAAAGCTTTCTGGATGGGTTTACAGTTCCGAACAGTGGTGAGCGAAGTAGAACCATCATGGCGGCATTAAAGCAAAGTCCCGGATTCATTTCAGAATTGCATCTTTGGGGTGGTAATCCTTTTCTGTTTTAAAAATTGAACTTAGCAAATATTGTTTTTTTAAGATTTAGAATTATTATTATTTCTCGAACAACGCTTTAAAAAATGTTCAATATTTCGATTAAAAAAAACCTCCATTTACATCGTTTCAAATTTTTTCAATCTTTCATTTAATATTTTCTATGTTTTTAAAAATACAAACTAACGGAAGTAAGTTTACTAAGCATACCTTTGCAGTAACATAAAAATCATTTCTGTTATGCCAGTATCATTATTAAATATTAACACAGCGAATCTTCTGAAAACGGGTCTGACCAGTAAAAACATACACTACCAGTTAGAACCTGCACAGCTTACAGAACAAACTATTATCAGGCAGCAGGGCGTAATAAATAATACAGGTGCATTGTGTATCAATACAGGGGCCTTTACGGGCCGCAGCCCTTTAGACAAGTTCACTGTAAAAGATGCCATTACCGAAACCACTGTTTACTGGAACAATTTCAACATACCAATAGAAGAAAAATATTTTTTTCAGTTAAAGGAAAAATTGCTCAATCATTTAAACAACCAGCCTGAAGTTTGGGTTCGTGATGCTTATGCTTGTGCCCATCCTTCTTACCGTATGAATATTCGTGTAATCAATGAAAACCCCTGGAGCAACTTATTTGCATACAATATGTTCCTTCGCCCGAAAGAACAGGAACTGGAAAATTTTGAACCTGAATGGACAATCATCCAGGCACCGGATTTCAAAGCTGATCCAAAAATTGATGGCACCCGTCAACCCAACTTCGCAATAATTTCTTTTACTCATAAAACGATACTCATTGGCGGCACAGGTTATACAGGCGAAATAAAAAAAGGCATTTTCACGGTGCTCAATTATCTTTTACCACATGATAAAAATGTATTGAGCATGCATTGCAGTGCCAATATGGGGCGCAAGGGTGATGTTGCAGTTTTCTTTGGATTAAGTGGAACGGGCAAAACAACACTGAGTGCTGACCCAGGCAGAAAATTAATTGGTGACGATGAACACGGTTGGACAAACGACTCAGTTTTTAATTTTGAAGGCGGCTGCTATGCAAAGTGCATTGATCTAAGTGAAGATAAAGAACCTGAAATTTTTCATGCAATAAGGTCAGGTGCATTGGTAGAAAATATAACTTTCATTGGGAATACTGATGAAATTGATTTCTCCGACAAAACCATTACAGAGAATACAAGAGTAAGCTACCCGCTTAATTATATTAGTAACGCACTTGAACCTTCGGTAGCAGGTACGCCAAAAAATATTTTCTTTTTAACCTGCGATGCTTATGGTGTTTTACCACCCATTAGTAAATTAACACCTGGTCAGGCAATGTACCAGTTTATTAGCGGTTATACTGCAAAAGTAGCAGGCACCGAAGCAGGTATTACCGAACCCAAAGCTACATTCAGCGCATGTTTTGGAGCACCTTTCCTTCCGCTGCACCCGGGGTTTTATGCAGAAATGCTTGGTAAAAAAATGAAAGAGCACAACGTAAATGTGTGGATGGTGAATACCGGCTGGATTGGCGGAGCGTACGGCACAGGCGCACGTATAAAATTGAGATACACAAGAGCGATGATTACAGCGGCATTGAATGGAGATCTTAATAATGTTGAAATGGAAGCGCATCCTGTTTTTGGTATGTTGATTCCTAAAACCTGCCCCAATGTTCCGGATGCCCTGCTAAATCCGCGGGCTACGTGGACACTTAAAGACGCATACGATAAACAGGCTAAAGAACTGGCTACGCATTTTGTGAAGAATTTTGAAAAATATGCATCTTGTGTCGCAAAAGAAATTTTAAACGCCGCACCTGTTGCAGAATAAAAAATTTGTTTACTTTTAATTACCTTTTTATCCAATACAGTTCAACATGGATTGTTTTTAATGCCTCTTCGATTGCTTTATATATGAAACTCCACTTTTACAGGTGGAGTTTTTTTAATACCAGCAGAAGCATTTCATAGCATCTTCGTTGCGTCGCAATCACTTCATCTGTATAAAATATGGCATCGTCAGCATCATAATCAGCACTTCAAATTAATTCCACCAAACTTCTGGTTTTCCTTGCAAATAATGGAGTATTGCTTTTATAAGCCGCTTTACACAATGCTCAACAGTATTACAGCAAGTACAAGAGTGCGACGCAAGAGGCGATAATAGTAGCACTAGCGCCGGGTCAATTATATTGCTTTGTCAAATTTTGGTTCTATTTTATAAGTAAAACGCTTACTGAAATCCCCTATTCGCACAAAGTTTAATAATACCATTTATCTTGCCTGCCAAAACCAAAAAAATGAAACAGCAAAACTATTCGGCACATGCACGTTACGTTATCGGGTATCATATTATCACAGCCCTGCTTATTCTTGCCATATTTATTTTATCAATAATAAATTTTTTCCATGTTGCGGGGCAGCCGGGTTGGCTTTTTACAGGGCTTATGCCTTTAACGACAAGTATCGTTTTTATACTATTGTTTTATTATGCCCGCGCCTTTGCATTAAAGGCACAGGACAGGGCTATCCGTGCAGAAGAAAATTTCAGATATTTTATTCTTACCGGCAAACAATTTGATAAATCGTTACGCATGTCGCAAATTATTGCATTGCGCTTTGCCCCCGATGAAGAAATAGTAAAACTTGCCGACCGCGCAATAAAAGAAAACCTAAGCTCAAAGGATATTAAAAAGGCTATTGTAAACTGGAGACCAGACCATCACAGGGCATAGGCTCGTTATACTATATATCATAATTCAGGATAATGCTTATTATTGCAAAGCATTTTATTGATTGTTGATAATACTGGCTTATTAAAAGAAGCCAATAACAACCTTTTAAAACGAACACAATAAACTATGAAAAGAGTAGTAATAACAGGTATGGGTGCATTAACTCCTGTTGGAAATAATGTTACTGACTACTGGCATTCACTTGTTAACGGCATCAGTGGCGCAGCACCAATTACCCGGTTCGATGCGAGCAAATTCAAAACACGGTTTGCATGTGAGCTTAAAAATTTCAATGCCTTGGATTATATCGATAAAAACGAAACAAGGCGTTACGATGTTTATGCACAATACGCATTAATTGCTGCCAATGAAGCCATAAAACATGCAGAACTTAATTTCGAAAATTTAAACCGCAACCGCATCGGCGTTATCTGGGGCTGCGGCAATGGTGGCAGTACCACTTTCCAGGAAGAAGTAATGGCGTTTGCAAAAGGCGATGGCACGCCGCGCTTCAATCCCTTCTTTATTCCGAAAATTATCGGAAACATGGCGGCAGGTATTATCTCTATTAAACATGGTTTAAGGGGAATAAACTTTGCAACCGTTACAGCCTGCGCATCTTCTAATACCGCAATGATCGAAGCATTCAATAATATACGTTGGGGCAAGGCCGATATTATTGTAGCCGGTGGTTCTGAAGCTCCTTTGAATGAAAGTTCAGTTGCAGGTTTTAGTGCATCAAAAGCCCTTTCCGCAAATAATGAACACCCTGAGGCTGCGTCACGGCCATTCGATGTAAACAGAGACGGCTTTGTAATTGCCGAAGGTGCAGGTGCAGTAATTTTAGAAAGTTTGGAAAGCGCAATCAACCGAGGCGCTACTATTTATGCTGAAATGGTTGGCGGCGGTATGGCCGCAGATGCTTACCATATGACCGGAACGCACCCTGACGGAGACGGTGCCGTAATCGGTATGACAGAAGCTTTGCTCGAAGCCAACCTGCAACCATCTGAGATAGATTATCTCAATGCTCATGCTACCTCTACCCCATTGGGCGATGCAAGCGAGTTAAAAGCCGTAGAAAGGATATTCGGTGTAAACACCAACTTGAACATCAGCGCAACCAAATCTATAACAGGTCACCTGCTGGGTGCCGCCGGTGCCATTGAAGCCATTGCCTGTATAAAAGCAATGCAGGAAAGCCTGATACCGCCTACCATCAATACAACAGAAGTTGAGCCGGGGTTTGCAGGTAAGTTTAATCTTACACTTGGCAAAGCTGTAAACAAAACAGTAAACTATGCCATGAGCAATACTTTTGGTTTTGGCGGACATATTGCAACGGCTATTTTTAAAAAATGGAGTGACTAATTTAGGTCTTGGCTCAAACAGATATTAAAACCGTGCAATGATAATTGGATATTTTTTGAGCCAGGCTGCAGATTTACTATGAAGCTTTTCTTGCGTCGCACTCTTGTACGTTTAGATCAATCTTCGGCAAGGTGCAGTCTTAAAACTTAATAACAACAGGGCTTAACACTCAAACAAAAAATAAAACCATATGAATAAGATTATCTTACTGTTTACTGTTTTGTTTATTGCATTTACTGTAAATGCACAGCCACCGAATGTACCAGCCGAGAGCGGTGCAACATTCGGACAAAAAACAACTGCTGAAGATGCTATAACCGTTGAACAGCTTGCATCCATCATGCAGAGCAGGGAAGGCAAAAAAACTGAAATAAAATTAAAAGGAACTGTTACACAGGTTTGTGAAGAAATGGGTTGCTGGATAAAAATAAAATCTGCCGGCAGCGATATGATGATAAAGATGAAAGACCATGCTTTCTTTGTACCACTTGTACTTAGCGGTAAAGAAGTAGTAATTGATGGCATTGCCGAAGAAAAAGTTACTTCTGTTGCCCAGCTTAAACACTATGCCGAAGACGCAAAAAAAAGCAAAGAAGAAATTGATGCTATTACAGAACCTAAGAAAGAAATTATCATTAATGCTAAAGGTGTTCTTGTATTATAAGTAACAATCGCTATGCTGCAAACATAAGCTTCAGAGGGGCTTCCAGGCATATGCCTGGAAGCCCCTCTGCTTTTTGGCTGTTAATGCTCAATAAAATTACTGAATGTAAAAGTGTGCGACGCAACTAAAACTTCATAGTAAATCTGCAGCTGGGCTAATAAAATCTTGTACTAATTTTTACTGCCTAAGTAGTTTCTCCATTTTTCAATAACGCTCTTCATATCCTCGGGCAAAGCACTTTCGAAAAACACTTCCTTATTCGTTGCCGGATGCACAAAGCCAAGCGTTGCCGCATGCAGCGCACAACGTGGGCATATTGCAAAGCAATTCTCTACAAACTGCTTATATTTTGTGTAGATTGTACCCTTAAGAATTCTGTCACCACCATAATCAGCATCGTTAAAAAGCGTGTGGCCGATATGTTTCATGTGCACACGTATCTGGTGGGTGCGGCCCGTTTCAAGTACGCATTCTACCAGGGTTACATAATTAAAACGCTCCAGCACTTTATAATGGGTAATGGCGTGCTTTCCGTGATCGCCTTCGGGATAGGCATCAAACATTTTTCTAAAACGCTGGTGGCGTCCGATATGCGCAACAATGGTTCCCTCATCTTCCCCGATATTTCCCCAAACAAGGGCTGTATATTTTCTTGAAACGGTGTGGTTAAAAAACTGTTTTGCAAGGTGTGCAGCAGCCTCGCCTGTTTTGGCGCAAACCAATAACCCTGTTGTGTTTTTGTCTATACGGTGTACCAACCCAAAACGGGGCAACAACTCATCGTTAAGGCCTGGATTCTGTTGCATTAAATGATAAGCAATACCATTTAAAAGAGTGCCTGTATAGTTACCCACGCCAGGATGCACAACCATATTCACGGGCTTGTTCAACACCAGAATCGTTGCATCTTCGTAAACGATATTTAATGGGATTGGTTCAGGTTTAACTTCAGTTTGTTCGGGATTGGTTAGGCTTAATACCAGTATTTCATCGCCCGGCCTTACTTTGTAATTATTCTTTACTATGCCACCATTCAATGTAATAAAACCCGCTTCAATAGCCTGCTGTACTTTATTGCGGGTAGCATTGGTCATGTGTTGCTGCACCCATTTGTCTATGCGCAAAGGTTCCTGGCCTTTGTCTATTACAAAAGATTTGCGTTCGTAAAGTTCTTCGGCATTTTCTTCTGTAAGTATTTCCTGCTCTTCCTGCATAATAACTGCAAAAATAAGTGTTGATAAGTGTTTCAGAGGAATAGATTCACTTGAGGCGGAAACTTAATAAATGTTGCCATGAGAGTTCCCCTGCTTACCAATTTTTAGCATGTTGAAAAGATTTCTGTTGTTTTCGGTAAGAGTAGCTTCATGCTCGTATCATTGTTTGCTTAAATAATACTTATCGTAACCTTTATCAGCAATAAACTAAAAATCACAATCTGTAAACAGCTTTATATTTGCAGCCATGAAAATTTTAATGGTATGCCTGGGCAATATTTGCCGCAGCCCATTGGCAGAAGGAATTCTGCAACATAAAGCAGATGCAGCCGGGCTTAATTGGAAAGTTGACAGTGCAGGAACGGGCAATTATCATATTAGTATGCAACCGCACCAGCTTTCGCAAAAAGTTGCAAAGCAAAATGGCGTTGATATCAGTTATCAGAAAGCAAGACAATTTGTAAAAGAAGATATGCTTGCTTTCGACAAAATTTATGTAATGGATGCCGACAATTACAACAATGTAAAACACATGAGCCGTGAACTTTGGAATGCAGGCAAAACAGATCTTTTACTGAATGAATTGTACCCCGGTGAAAACCGTGGCGTTCCTGATCCATGGTCTGAAAATGAAGAAGCATATCACAAAGTTTTTGCAATGATTGATAAAGCATGTGATGTAATTATAAAAAAGCATTCGCTGTAAGTATAAATTTATTTACCAATTAAAAAGTTCCTTAGGGATTTAGGGCATGAAACCAACATTACCGCAAGGCACCAGAGATTTTAGCGCAGAAGTTGTACGCAAACGCAATTATATTTTTAATAAAATCCGCACTGTATTTGAGTTGTACGGGTTTCAACCATTGGAAACACCTGCAATGGAAAACCTTGAAACATTGATGGGTAAATATGGGGAAGAAGGAGATAAACTGATCTTTAAAATTTTAAATAATGGCTTGGATAATCCTGCAAAACATTCAAAAGCAAAAGAAGATTTCGAAAAAATTTTAGAAGGGAAAAATACAACCGGTATTACTGAAAGAGCACTACGTTACGATCTTACGATTCCATTTGCACGTTATGTTGCAATGAATCATGGGCAGCTTAGTTTTCCTTTTAAACGTCACCAGATACAACCTGTGTGGCGGGCAGACAGGCCACAACGTGGCCGCTACCGTGAGTTTTATCAATGCGATGCAGATGTTGTAGGAAGCACCTCTTTGTTGAATGAAGTAGAACTCACCAACATTTATGCAACTGTTTTTGAAAAGCTTGGTGTTGCTGTGGAAATCAAAATAAACAGCAGGAAAATTTTAACTGCCCTTGCCGAAATATGTGGCGGTGCTGATAAAATGATGGACATCACCATTGCAATAGACAAGCTCGATAAAATTGGTATTGAAAAAGTAAAAGAAGAATTGCAGCAACGAGGTTTGAATGATGAACAAGTTGCGTTGATTGAACAATATCTTTTAATTGAAGGCAATAATGTTGAAAAGTTGATAAAGTTGAAAGAGTTGATAGGTAGCAACAAGACTGGTAATAAAGGAATAGATGAAATTGAATTTATACTCAACTATCAAACTACAAACCATAAACTACAAACTGATTTCACACTTGCCCGTGGTCTTAACTATTATACCGGAATCATCTTCGAAGTAAAAGCAAAAGATGCGCAAATGGGCAGCATTGGCGGCGGCGGCAGGTACGATGATCTTACCGGCCTGTTTGGTGTTCCTAATATTCCCGGCGTAGGCATCAGCTTTGGAGTTGACAGGATCTACGATGTAATGGAAGAGTTGAAATTATTTCCCGAAGCTGTGCAAACCGGTACACAGGTGTTGTTTTTCAATCTTGGTGAAGCAGAAAGCAAGACTGCATTTGGTTTAATGCAGCAACTGAGAGGCAAAGGAATAAGCTGCGAAATATTTCACGAGCAGGCTAAGTTTGATAAGCAGTTTAAATATGCTGATAAGAAAGGAATTCCTTTCGCTGTTATCATCGGCACAAAAGAAATGGAAGAAGGAACGGCAGTAATAAAGAATTTGAAAACAGGCGAACAGCAAAGCATATTGCAAAGCGACTTACAGGCATTTTCATTTTAATATATTTCTGGCACAGTATTCGGTTAGCTGTAACAAAAATGCTCCGATGAAAAGCTGGCTCCTTTTTCTAATGACAATTCTTGTTTTTACTGCCTGCAGTAAAAAGTCTGTTCCATCAAAAGCAACCAATGGTACAATAGTAACTCCAGGTTCAAAAAATTCATCTGAAGCAAATAATACAAATCCAGTCAGCAGTGATACTGCAAGTGCAGTATCGGTAGCACCGGCTGCTCCTTCAGCAATGATCGTAATAGATGGTTACGGAAAGATTTTGACACCAAAGGCCAAGTTACCTCCTGGCTCAAATGTAAAAGCAGATTACTCTCAAATAGCCCGTTCATTTACCCCGCAGCAGATCGCCAATCTTAAAGCGCGCTATAAAACAGTTCCACCAAAAATTTTATATGTACCCGATCAATACACTTTAAAATCTTTAAAAGGAACTTATTGTATTTATAAGAAGAAATTCTGGTACTGGAAAAAAGAAGATGGTTTGTTCTATATTGATCAAATGTATTACCAGTAATTATATAGAGGTAATTAAAAGGTCGGTGTTTAATTCTCGTTCAAACAGTCTCATATATCACCGCAGCCCCCTGCCCTACTCCCACACACATAGTCGCTAAGCCATATTTTACCTTTCTTTTTTTCATTTCATGAATCAGTGTTGTGGAAATTCTTACACCACTGCACCCCAAAGGATGTCCTAACGAAATAGCACCGCCATTTACATTCACTTTGGAAGCATCTAATTCAAGATCAGTTATACAGGCCAGCGATTGAGATGCAAAAGCTTCATTCAATTCAATTAAATCAACATCGGAAGCTTTTAACCCTGCACGAATTAGAGCTTTTCGTGAAGCCGGCACAGGACCTATTCCCATAATCGAAGGATCAACACCTGCAACACCCATACTCGCCACTCTTGCCAAAGGTTTAAGATTAAACAATTTTACCGCCTCTTCACTTGCCAGCAACATAGCTGCTGCGCCATCATTAATACCTGAGGAATTCCCTGCGGTAACGGTTCCATCCTTTGCAAAAGAGGGCCTTAAGCCTGCCAGCTTTTCAAGTGTAGTTTCTCTCGGGTGTTCATCGTTTGCAAAAACGGTTGGCTGTTTATTATCGGTAATTTCAACCGGGATAATTTCATCATTCCATTTACCTGCAGCCAAGGCTGCTGCATATTTCTGCTGCGATTGCAACGCAAACAAATCCTGCGCTTCGCGGCTGATGTTCCATTGTTTAGCTACATTCTCTGCCGTTTCTCCCATCGAAAAAGGGTGATACATTTCGGCCAGTTTTTTATTGGTAAAGCGCCAACCTATCGTAGTGTCAAATGTTTCCACTTTACGGCTCCAGGCGCCATCGCTTTTAGCGGTTACAAATGGCGCACGTGTCATACTTTCCACCCCACCTGCAATATAGAGCATGCCTTCGCCGCACATAATAGCCCGACTTGCATCCATTACAGCTTGCAGTCCGCTTGCACAAAGGCGGTTCACGGTATTTCCACTTACAGTTACCGGAAGCCCGGCAAGCAAAGCCGCCATACGTGCTACATCACGGTTATCTTCACCAGCCTGGTTGGCAGCGCCTGCAATTACATCTTCAATCATGTTTACATCAACAGATGCGTTGCGGGCAATCAACGCTTTTATTACAAGCGCCAAAAGATCGTCGGGCCTTATACTACTTAGTTTTCCGCCATATCTGCCGATGGGTGTTCTTACCGCATCAATTATATAAACTGTTTTCATTTTTTTTGAGCCCAACTTTTTGATTATAAATGAAGCTTCTGTTGCGTCGCACTCTTGTACGTTCTGATACTATATTCGGCAAAGCGGCTGCAAGTTAATGCTTGCCAATAAAATAAATAGTGAACAGTAAAAGTTGACTACACAGTGAACCAAAGCTCCATTGAAAGAAGAATGATGAACGGATTGCGACGCAACAGCCGATGCCATGAAAATTGCTGCTGGTATTACAGATTCTCTGGCCTTTAAACTAAAAACCACAAACTACAAACTGAATTTTATCTTTGCGCCATGAAAGCAAATGAGCGAAAGAACATCAGGCACCTTACTTTGCCTGAACTGGATGAGTATTTTTTGGGCATGGGCGAAAAGAAATTCCGCAGTAAACAGGTATACGAATGGCTTTGGCAAAAGCATGCGCACAGCTTTGAAGCCATGACGAATGTGAGCAAAGAACTGCGGGCAAAACTGAATGAGGCATTTGATCTTCCTGCATTAACCGTAAACGCCACACAACATAGTGAAGATGGTACCATTAAAAGCCGTTTTAAGACCTTTGACGGGCATTTTGTAGAAGGTGTTTTGATACCCACCGAACTGAGAAAAACAGCTTGTGTTTCCAGCCAGATCGGCTGTAGTTTAAGCTGTAAATTTTGCGCCACCGGTTACATGGAGCGCAAACGAAATCTCACTTACGATGAGATTTACGACCAGGTTGTTTTACTAAATGAGCAAAGCGAAAAAGTACACGATAAAAAGCTCAGCAACATTGTGTTCATGGGTATGGGCGAGCCTTTGATGAATTACCACAACGTGCTGAAAGCTGTTGAAAGAATTACTGCAGCAGATGGTTTATTCATGAGTCCGAAACGTATTACGGTTTCTACCGCAGGCGTTGCCAAACAAATAAAAAAGCTGGGCGATGATAAAGTAAAATTCAAGCTGGCTTTATCGCTTCATGCGGCGAACGACAAGAAGCGCAATGAAATTATGCCGATCAACGAGGCGAATAATATCAGCGTTCTGGTTGAAGCATTGAATTATTTTTACAAGCAAACCGGTAACGAGATTACGTTTGAATATATTCTTTTCCAGAATTTCAACGATTCGCTGAAAGACGCAGAAGAACTGATGAAAATTTACCGCCAGGTTCCTGCCGATCTTGTGAACATTATTGAATACAACCCGATTGATGCGTTCAAGTTTTCCAAACCAAATGAAGACGTAACAGAAAAGTTTATGGAGTTCCTGGAAAAGAATCGCGTAAATGCAAGGCTAAGAAAGAGCCGCGGCAAAGATATTGATGCAGCCTGCGGGCAATTAGCGAATAAGAATTAGTATTAGGTAATAAGTTATAAGTGGTAAGTTTTTTGGGCTTGCCTTTTACTTATCACTTACCACTTATAACTTACAACTCACATTTATAACTACTGTTGTAAAACAGCAAAATAAAACAACATGGCAAAATCCCCATTCGATAAGTTCACCAATAAAGAACTTACAGGAGCTAAGAAAAAAGAAGCCTTCCGCCAGGAAAAGAAAGCATTTAAACGGGCCGCAAGAGAAGAAGCCGCAGAGGAAAGAAAGCGGAACGAAGAAAAGTACCGGATGATTGTTAATGTTCCTGGTACTAAAAAAGAGGAACCTAAAAAACCTGAACCCCGTCACTCAAACGCTCAAAAAGAACCTGTAAAGAAATCGTTTGCTCCGTCTAAACGCAGTGCTCCGCAAGACAATGATCCCGATAAAAAACACAGGCGTTCTAAAAGATCTTTTGAAAAAGATACCGCAAAATATAAACAGGGCAAACCTGTAAAACAAACCTACGAGCAGATAACACAGAAGCCGACAAGTGTAAACCAAGACGATGAAACAGAACTAATGCCGCTGAATAAATTCATAGCGCATGCAGGCATCTGTGGCAGGCGTGAAGCGGCTGAACTGGTAAAAGCCGGTAAAGTGCAGGTTAATGGTTCTATTGTTTTTGAACCCGGGTTTAAAGTCACCGGCAGAGAAAAAGTGCTGGTGAAAGACCAAGAGATCCATGCACAAAAAAACCTCGTGTACATCCTGCTCAATAAACCCAAAGATTATATCACCACCGCCAAAGATCCCGAAGGCAGACGAACAGTGCTCGATCTTTTGAAAGGCGCTACCAAAGAACGGGTTTATCCCGTAGGAAGATTAGACAGAAACACCACCGGCGTTTTAATAATGACCAACGACGGCGAACTGGCGCAAAAGCTTACCCACCCTTCGTTTGAGGTAAAGAAGATCTACGAAGTACGCCTCGATAAACCGCTGATAAAAAAAGATTTTGATGCCATCATAAACGGCATTACGCTTGAAGATGGATTTGTAAACGCCGACTCGGTGGCTTATGCCGACAGCAAGGATAAATCTATTATCGGCATTGAAATTCACAGTGGACGCAACCGGATTGTACGCCGTATTTTTGAGCACCTTGGGTACGATGTAAAAAACCTCGACCGGGTAATGTTTGCCAACCTTACCAAGAAAAATGTTGACCGTGGCAAATGGCGTTTCCTCAACGATAAGGAAATAAGGTTGCTGAAATTCATGAACCAATCTTTTGTTAGGGCCAAAGATTCCAAAGAAGCACGAACAAAAAGTGAATAGGCCAGTTCTATTTTACGGGCAATGTAACTTTACTCATCGTCCCTTGTGTCACTCACTTGTACAGTAGATTATTATTCAGCAATGTGCAACTTCAAAATAATTTTTTGAACAGCTTTTTTGCGAAGTACCAAACACAAAAATTCATGCATACGAATAAGCCAGAAATCATTTTTGAGAATGAACATTTTATCGCACTGAATAAACCTGCAGGCATGCTGAGCATCCCGGACAGAAAACAATCAGAGCCTTCTTTAAAAGATATGCTGATTGAAAAATATGGCGAGATATTTACCGTACACCGTTTGGATAAAGGCACAAGCGGCGTAATTGTTTTTGCAAAAGATCAGGAAACACACAAGCAGCTTTCTCAATTATTCGAAGGCCGCGATGTAGAAAAATATTACGTTGGCTTAGTGCATGGAAAAGTAACTGATGATAAAGGAACCATTGATGCCCCCATTATGGAACATCCGGGAAAGAATGGAAAAATGGTAATCAATGCTAAAGGCAAACCATCATTAACAGATTATGAAGTGCTGGAACGTTTTCGTTTATTTACCTGGGTAAAATTTCAAATACATACAGGCCGCACACACCAGATACGCATACACATGCAGCAGATTGGCCACAGCATTGCCTGCGATGAATACTACGGAACACCCGACCCCATTTTGCTTTCTTCCATTAAAAAAAGATTCAACCTCGCCAAAAGCGAAGAAGCCGAAAGGCCTTTAATGGCAAGGCTTGCGTTGCATTCATCTTTGTTGAAATTTAATTTAAACGGAGAGCATTACGAACTGGAAGCTGAAGTGCCAAAAGATTTAAAGGCTTTGTTGCAACAGTTAAGAAAATGGAATGGATAATTGTTATAGCGTGCCTTATTCATTCTTATAAATAACACCTGCTTTCATTACAAACTTTACGTTGCCCATTGCATTTACGTCTTTTGTTGGATCGCCATCAACAGCAATAATATCTGCCAGTTTATCTTTTTCAATACTGCCTATATTATCAACACCAATCAGCTGTGAAGCATTTACTGTAGCGGCTTTGATAGCTTCGAGAATAGGCATCCCTGCTTCAGTCATGTAAATAAATTCTTTCCAGTTCTTGCCATGTGCATACACACCGGCATCTGTGCCAAACGCAATCTTTACACCAGCTTTATATGCTTTACCAAAAGTGCTCTGTATTTGTGCGCCAATAACTATTGCTTTGCCCGCAATAACTGCAGGATAATAACCAGGTTTCTTTGCAGAGTCTGCCACTGATTTTCCTGCAATGATTGTAGGCACATAATATGTTCCATATTGTTTCATTAACTGCATTCCTTCATCATCCATATAGGTACCGTGCTCGATAGACGCAACACCTGCACGTACTGCGCGTTTAATGGGTTCCGCACCATGTGCATGCGCTGCCACTTTCATTCCATAATCTTTTGCAGTTTGAACAATTGCTTTTATTTCTTCTTCGCTGAACTGCGCACCGGTTCCATCTTTTTCTAAACTCAAAACGCCGCCAGATGCTGTTATTTTTATAAGATCACTTCCTTCTTTGTAGCGCTTGCGCACTGCTTTTATGCATTCTTCCACGCCGTCTGCAACGCCATCATCGGGGCCGGGATTACCCATAAAGTTTTCATTAAGGCCTGTTGTGGGATCTGCATGACCGCCTGTTGAACCAATAACTTTTCCTGACGTATAAATTCTTGGCCCAGCAACTTCTCCTTTATTGATCGCATTACGCAAAGAAATATTTACGCCTGAACCACCTACATCACGCACTGTAGTAAACCCTGCCATTAAAGTTGTTTTGGCAAATACTGTTGATTCAAACGCAATGTCAGCGGGGTTTTCTGTAAATTGTCTTGAAAAATCATTCGGACTTGTTTCCCCTTCAAGATGAACGTGACAATCAATTAGTCCGGGCATTACCGTTTTATTCATGAGGTCAATTGTTTTATCCGATGCACCCGCTTGTACATAGCCTTTTTGAACATCTGCAATCTTATTACCTTCAACAATGATTGACATTTCTGTCAGCACCTGTAGGTTTTTTACATCAATTAATTTTCCGCAATAAATAATTGTTTTTTGTGCACATACCAGTTGACTGATAAAAAGGGTGATTGCCAATAAAAACTTATTCATAAAATAAAGTTTATTTAAAAGCCAAATTAAGTCAAATTATTTATTGCTGATGAATTTGAGTTTTACATTTAAGAGTTCGTGGCTAAGGGACATTGAAAGCTAAATCGTATTACTTGTGAACATGCGATCCTGAAATGAATTGGCAAAGGCGTCAGGTTTAGAAATAAGTTTTTTGAGCCAAACCTATTACTACTATTGAGCATCCGTTGCGTCGCACACTTCCTC
>DGQT01000068.1 GCA_002390845.1 Chitinophagaceae bacterium UBA4407
GTGCGACGCAACAAAAGCCTTATAGAATAGAAAAAGCCGGGTAACAAATTTGTCCCGGCTTTTTTGTGGTTTGGGTTGAAACGATTTATTGTATAACCACTTTTGCTGATAATTTTTTTGTACCAGAATTTACTTCAACAATATAAACACCTTTGGGCTTACCTGTTAAGTTGATCGTTTGCTGTAACTGTGTAATGTTTGTTTTTGTTTGCGAACTGTACACAACCTGCCCATACATATTTCTTACTGTAACAGTTGCATTAGCTGCTGTAGTATTCTGGTATTGTAAAGTAAATATACCAGTTGACGGGTTGGGGTAAACTTTTAAAACACCATTTTGCAAAGGATTGCCTGAGATGATTTTTTCGCTTTGCGTTTCTGTAGTTGCAGTTGCTGCAGCGGCAGATTTATTGGTGCTGGTATTACAGCCTTCTGTGTTGGCTACAAAGCGGCAACCTGCACGGGCAAAAAATCCCGGGTTGAGCGTAACATGCCCATCTGCCATATACTTAATATAATTGGAGGAAAATGCTGTAATGGTTTGCGTAGAAGTAATGGTATTGCTAACCATAGTGCCTTTATGCCCGGTAACAGCACTTACCAAAGTAGCATCGGCCTGGCAGCCTATAGTAAAATAATGCGAGTACGTTTTGCCGTTGAAAGAAACCGTGTAACGGTAAGTACCGGCATTGTCAAAAGCGGTAACAGCGTAAGACTGATCGACTGGAATATAGCTGCGGTAATTACTGATGTTCGTTCTGGTAAAGCTGTGCCAGAGTGTTCCATTGGGCCTGAAAATACTGTATGTAATGGTAGAACCATCTATCCAGTCTCTCAGCTTTGAACGAAACCATATTGTTTGGCCAGCGCTGTAAGAATTATCGTAATAAAGATTAAGTGTTTTATCACACTGGTCTGTATAAGCATCTTCAGGATCAGAACTGTGTGTTTCAAGTGCTGTAACAGCAGGATCTGTATAAGGGCGTTCATCTATCCAGTAAGTATCAGTACCCTGTGCACAGGCACCATTGGCAAAAGGATCTACCACGGTTCCGGTTACATCGTCCAAACCAAGTCCATCATTAATATAGCCTTTTCTAACTTCGAAGTGAAGGTGCGGGCCTGTTGAACAACCTGCACTTGCAACTGTGCCCAGGTAATCTCCGGCGCTTACAGCGTCTCCTTCCTGTTTACCGGTAAGGGAACCATTCTTCATGTGCATGTAGAATGAGGCAGTTGTGCCATCGTTATGAAGTATTACAATATAATTACCCTGGTTATTGGGGTAGGTAGTGCAAAGGAAATCAAGCGGGGGAACGTCAAAATTATCTCCGCAGCTTTCGTCATTTTCGCCGTCGTGTTTATCAACGATAATACCATCTGCCCCGGCAACAACTCTTACAAAACCACTGTTTTTTATTTCCCATGAATAGGGGTCAACACTAATGTCTGTTCCGGTATGGCCATCGTAGGTTCGGCTTGAATAACAATTATAATTCAGCGTGAGGTTGGTTGCTGGATTAAGATCAACAAAATTGCCGATATGCCATGATGGAAAATCGCGGTAACCATTGGTGGTTAATGGCCAGCGGAATAATACCGGTGCTGCCGCAGCTTTCGAATCTAAAGACTTAAGAAAATTGAGTTTACCTGCGGCTCTTAAAGCTTTAATATTTTGAGCTACGTTCTGGTTCATTTTAACCATAAGGTCTTTGTTAAAGCCGCAGCGCGGTTCTTCTTTGCTGCTCTTTGTTTGTGCTGTTACAGTATATGCGAATGCAAGCAGCACTGCTATACACAGCATATATTTTATTTTACCATGCAACAGCCTTGTATGCCCGGTGTTTAATATTTTTTTCATAACAAATAATTTTAGTATGTGAACGGTTTAATTCGCTTCGGTAAAAGCTGCATTTAGTATTTACTGTACAAGAGTGCGACGCAAGAGACGATGCTCATTGTATCTGCAGTCTGGTCAACAAAACTCTTTGCTGCATTTACCAATTAATAAATTATTTGTTCTGCTTTTTTAGTTCCTGCACTTCTTCGTTTAACTGGATGATGTACAGTGTAAGTTCTTCTACTTTCTGCATCAGCATTTTGTTCATCTTACCTACTTCAATACCATCTTTCATTTCTTCTGCAGCAGGAACTTCGGGCAGGTGATTGTTTTCCATTACATATTGTTTCAGGTTTTGCAACGGCATTAATTTATAATCTTTAGCAAATACATAATCGGGCCATGTGCCATTGAGCTCTACACGTACTTCTTCGGCCATTACTTTACCAACAACACTGAGCAAATAACCCGAAGCAACTTTAGCGCTGGAACCTATAGATACATTGCCTGTAGCATCAACCCATACACGGCCAACACCATTGGTACGCAATACTACTTTGCCGGTGGCATTTCCTGAATTGGTAGCCAGCAATAAATCACTGCCGTTTGCACGTACATAGGCGTTTTCTGTTGTGCCGTCCTTAAACTGTATGTATGGGTTTGTGCCTGAGATTGTAAGTGCTTCATCATCTGCACCTACATAGGTATGTCCACTGAAAAAGCCTGCGTAGTTTGTTCCTGTACCTGTTGCAGAGCCAAATACAGCATAGCCAAACTGACCAATTGCAGTAGTAGTTTTTGCATACACACCATAGTTACCAACAGCACCTTGTGCCTCGCTATATACCGCATAATTTAAAGACGAATTTGTGGCAGTTGTTTTTCCATACACGCCATAATTGTTTCCGGATGATGCTGTAGATGTACCGAATACGCCGTAGTTGCTGCCTGCACCGCCCTGGTTCCAGCCATAGATGCCAGCACCTTCGTTAGCACTGGTGCTATGCTTAATACCCAGCACACCAATATCATCAAACGATAAACTTGGAAATACAATAGGGTACATGCCTGAAGGATTATCAACACCAAGATAACCGGCTGAGTTAATGGTGGTAGAAGCAGCAGCATTGTTTTCACCACGTATAGCTGAATAAATTGCAGAAGTAAGACCACTTGTTGCCTGGCGCAACACACTAAAACGGTGTTCTGTATCCGGTGCCTTATTAATACCTAGCCTGCTGCCATTATCCTGTATTAAACCTGTAACAAGTGCAGTACCATTCCAGCGGGGAACAAAGCTTGTGGCGTTTGTACCAACCTGCGGGTCTGTTTCTGTAAAACTGCTTGCGGTTAGGGATACCCATGAAGTGCCGTTATAACCTTCAAAGTCGGTGCCTGTCCAGCGCAGGTTACCTGCATTTGCCAGGGAGCTGTTACCAATTTGTAAACCTGCGCTGAAATAACCATTACCACCATCATCGCCATTTACATAAAATACCGGAGCGGCTGCGCCATTTCTAAATTCATAACGACCGATGGTTTGATTAAAGAACAAGCCATAATTAGGATTTGCTGCAAGTTGAAAAGCATACCTGTTACCGGTAACTTTATAATTGGCTGTACCGGTAAGTGAAAAATTTCCGGCAGCATCGAAACCACTGTAATTGGCTGTACTGCCAAAGCGTGAGGTACCTACCACCTGCAACGATGTTGCCGGCGATAAAGTTCCTATACCTGTATTACCTGTTGCAGGAAAAGTATTTTGCGCATTGGCTGCAACTGCAATGCCTGTAAGCAATGCAAGAGAAAGAATAGATTTTTTCATAACATTATAATTTTTTTGTGATACCAAAATTGCTGTGTTATAAAAGGGTGTGCAATACCACAAACGGGTGAAGGGATTATTTTTGAATGTTGCATTTTAAATGTTGAGCTAAGAAAAGAATAAAGGCATTTATGGGCCGTGCGGTTGAATAGCCATGAGGCTTTTGTTGCGTCGCACTCTTCGGCTGCATAAGCTATTATGAGCTATGCGTAGAATAGCTTATGCATGTCTTGTACTGCTGATTCTTCGGTCAACCGTTGACCGTTGACTGTCGACCGATGTTCTGAATGTACAAGTGAGACCTTCTTCCACCGGAAGAAGCCAGGCAACGAAGCCGCCATGAAAAACAGCTGCCCATTACAAAGGAAAAGAAACAATGATCTCGGTTCCTTCTCCTGATGCTGAATTTATGTTGAGTATGCCTTTGTGTGTTGCTGCACGTTTCTGCATATTGGAAAGCCCGTTTCCGTTTTTTGAAGTACTTGAATCAAAGCCTTTGCCATCATCGCTTATATGCATTTGCAATTGGTGATTTTGTAACGAGATGGCAACACGTAAATTATGGCACCCGGAATATTTTACAGCATTGTTTACCGCCTCTTTAAATATAAGATAAATATCCCGGCGCTGTTCCATAGAAATTTGTATTGCATCTGTTGCAGCATCTTTATTAAATTCAAAATTTATTGCTGCAGGCGTACAAAGTTCATTGGCAAAATTGAGCATACGGTTTTCAATATTTTTAAATGCATCGTTACCGGGTTTTATCATCCAAACAATGTCGCTCATATTCTCAATCATTTCTTTGCTGTTGCTGCTGATCTTATCAAGCAATACAGTAGACTGGGGGTTACTTTCCTTTACCTGCGTGCTTACGATATCGCTGTACATTCGTATGCTGCTGAGTGTACTGCCAACATCATCGTGCAGGTCTGAGGCGATTTTGTTTCTTACAGCCTGCAATTTTAAAAGCTGGTTTAACCTGTATTTATACAATGCATAAATGCCTGCAAGCAAAATAATTATAGTTGCTGTAATAAACCACCATGTTTGCCAGAAAGGAGGAATAATCTCAATTGGTATAGTTAGTGCTGCTACATTTTTATTAAAGCCATTTGTGCCTTCAATTCTGAATGTGTACGTGCCTGGATCAAGATGCGAATAAAGTGCTTTGAAATTTTGTTTGTCATCTGTTATCCAGTCTTTATCCCAGCCTTCTAATTTGTAACGCACTTTATTATTTCCAGGATTTAAATGATCTATCAATTCATAAGATATGAGCAATGGAAATTCGTTGTAGTTAATGCTGAGTTTTTTTTGCGTATTAATGTCTGTGCGGCTAATAATATGATCGCCATTTTGTATTTGCACAATGCTTAATTGCGGCTTTGCAATGTATGTTGACAAAGCGCCTTTATTAATTTTTATAAAAGCATTTTCAACTCCTGTATAAAGATTGCCATCTGCATCAAAATACTGTGTGCCGGTAACTGCTTTTAATTCTGGCGTTGGACAAGTTGTGAATGAATTGTCTTTTTCATTATAAAGCACAATACTTTTTGGCTGCAAAATAAAATGCCTGTTATCATTGTCTGTAAAAAGCGAGAAGCAATTGTTGTCCGGTAATCCTTCTTTTTCTGTAAAGCGTATTAGTGTATTTGCAATAAGATCATAAATAAAAAAACCTTCATCTGAAGCTATATACAGTTTACTTTTTCCAACAGCAATTACATCTTCCTGGAAGCCTACAGGTGGAAGATCATTGCCATTTTTATCATGATCAATATGCTTTAGTTTTTGTTCATGAATATTGTAATGATACAAGCTGGAACTTGCAATAATCCAAAGATTGTTATTGTTGTCAGGCTCAGGAATTACTACAGGGTAATCGAGTTTTATTTTTTCCGATGTAAAAAGTGTATCAATCGTTTTTGCAATATAATTACAGCGAAAAAAATCACCTTTCGCCGTACTCATGTAATAATTCCCTGATTTGTCAACATAGCTCAGCCAATCAAATACCACATCTTTTCCACCAATTGTTTTTCCGGGAGGTTGCAGGTGTTCAAATCTCAAGGTCCTGGTATTAAAAACACATACACCATCATCATAAGCTAAAAAAGCAAAGTACTCATCGGTGAGTGTTTCTAAAAATTGCAGGTATCTTGAAGGGTAGCCCTGCTTTTCAGGATTATAAAGTACAAACTTTTTATCTGCTGTATATTTTATCAGGCCTTCTGATGTTGCAAGCCAGGTATCATTCCCTTTTAGTTCTACATCAGTAACGGTAACAACAGTTTTTTCTGTACTCAGTGTAGGAATAACTGTGTATTCATAGCGGTTGAACCATGTATTTATTTTTGATAACCCGCCATCTTCACCTGCGATCCAAAAAACTCCATTTGCACCTTCAGCAATATCATTCATACTGTTATCAGGCAAACTATTGTTCCATTGTGCGGTGTAATGATAATTGATGAAACTTCCTTTGCCGGAATCATAATAAAACAACCCATCTCCCAGTGTAGCTATGTAGAAATTGTTGTTTTCATCTTTGATTATTTTTCTTACTTCAGGAGAAATATGTGCACCTTTATCATTATGCAATTCAATTTCTTTCCAAATGCCTGTTGAAGTATTAATAGCAAACAAACCACTTTTAGTTCCTGCCCAAATTGTTTCTTCGTCTGCAGCAATAACACTGATAATACTTTGTTGCGGCAAGGGAATATAATCTTTGAAATATTCTCTTACAGGCGAAAGACCTCCCCCATCTGTTTTGTAAATAAGCAATCCATCCTGCGCAGTGCCTATCCATATTTTACCATTTTTGTCTTTGCAAATTCCATAAGTGTAAAGACTCTTTATATTATCTGACAATGGCACTTTAGTAATTTTTTCAGAAGCAATATCTACAATTGAAATGCTGCGGTATGTACCAAGAAATAATTTATTATCTATTTGTTGTATGCGCTGCACAACTGGCCTGATGCCCGCTTCCACTTCTTTCGTGTCAGGCTTAAAATATTTGAATTTACCTGTTGCAATATTTAGTTTAGCCAAGCCTTCAACACCGCCGATCCAGATATTATTTCCATCATAGTGCAGGCAACGAATATTATGTATCGGGCAAGAAAGTGAATCTGGCCCGGTAACGGGATATTTTTCAAACTTATACCCGTCAAACCTGTAAAAGCCATCATTGGTACCGATGTACACATAGCCTGATGAATCCGTTGTCACAGCTCTCGTTACGCTTGTAAGTAAGCCCGGTGCTTTGATTGATTCAAAATGAAAATTGTGTTGTGCACATACAGATTGCAGGCACGTAACAAAAAATAAAATGCAGTAGTATATTTTGCGCAGCAAGGTTAAACGGTTTATGCTTGTATAAATTTATGTACTTAGCTGTATTACTACTATCATCGCCGGTTGCGTCGCACTCTTGTACGTTTAGTCCGGAAGTCAGCAAGACCGAAAGTCCGAAAGCAATTTGCATTAAGTGATAATCTTTCTGACTTACCGACTTTCTGACTTTGCTGACTTGTATTCAATAGTACAAGTGAGTGACACAACGAAGATGCCATAAAAAAACAACTGCCCGTCATACAGGAAAAGAAACAATGATCTCCGTTCCTTCACCGATAGCAGATTTAATGTTACATGTTCCTTTATGTATCATTGACCGCTTTTGCATATTGAAAAGACCATTACCTTTTTTTGCAATAGTTATATCAAAGCCATTGCCATCATCGCTTATATGCATTTCCAATTGATGATTTTGTAAAGCAATTACAGCATGTATACTGTGGCAACCCGAATATTTTACAGCGTTATTGATAGCTTCTTTAAAAATAAGATAGAGATCCCTCCGCTGCTCCATAGAGATCTGGATTGCATCTGTTGCTTCATCTTTAGTAAATTCAAAGTTTATTCCTGAAGGGCTGCAAAGTTCATTGGCAAAATTGAGCATGCGGTTCTCAATGTTTTTAAAATCATCGTTGCCGGGCTTTATCATCCAGACAATATCACTCATGTTCTCGATCATCTCTTTACTGTTGCTGCTGATCTTATCAAGCAATGCCGAAGCAGTTTCGGTTTGATTGGGCTGATGCTTTACAATATCGCTGTACATGCGTATGCTGCTAAGTGTGCTGCCCACATCGTCGTGCAGGTCAGAAGCAATTTTATTCCTGATTTCTATTTCTTTCATGCGTTGCCTTAACCTGTTGCGGTTCATGAATAACCACACGCCAAGCAATGCCAGTACAGCAATAATTATAATGCTGATAGTAAGCGTTCTTTGCTCTCTTAATTTTTGTTCCTGCAGTTGTTTGTTCTTGCTGAGTAATTGTATTTCTTTATTTTTTTCTGCTACCTGGAAAGTTGTCTGGAGTTTTGCTGTCTCATCATTGAACTGCATTTTAATCATACTATCATTCAGGTCCCGGCTAATCTTTAAATATTTATAAGCTTCTGCTGTGTTGCCCGTTTTAGCATATTCATCAGCAAGATTTGCAGCACTTTCCTGCTCCCTCGATAAGTCTTTTTCTATCTTCAAAATATTATAAGCCTTTAGCTCGTATGCAATTGCCTCTGCATGGTTTTCCCGTTTCTTATTAATCTGGCTAAAGACTCCATAAACTATAGCTTCCTGTTTTAAATTGCCGGTTTGTTTTACATAATCAAGTGCTTTGCCTGCATTTATTTCTGCCTGTGAAAATTCATTAGTTACAATATAAGCCTGCGCTAACCCAATTGCATAAGCGGCAAGATTTTCAACATCATTCAAACTGTCACCAATAAGCATTGCGCTTTTATATAATGGTATTGCTTTTGCCGTTTCATTGTTTTGCGCAAACACAGCAGCCTTATCAGAATATTGCATGGCTATCATTTGCCTGTTATTTGATTCAGTAAAAGACGCAATAGACTGGTCGTAACTTGATAAGGCCTGTGTATATTGCTTTTGCGCAGTATAAATACTACCCATAATGCTATATATTCTGCCAAGCCCATCCTGATTATTCTTTGCCTGACTGGCATAATTAATGGCAGTGTCGCAATCCTTCAGCGCAGCTTTAAAATCTTCAAGATTGGAATGATAATCCGCACGGTTCAGATAAACCAATGTAAGGCGTTTTATATTTCCAACTTTATGTGCATAAGGCATTGCACTATCTATGTACACAAGCGCTGAATCATATTTGGCATTGTAAGCATAACACAAAGAAGCGCCATTATAACACTTCTCAATTCCTGCGTTATAATCTAATTTTTTTGCAAGCACAACGCCCTGCTTAAAATAGGGTAAAGCCTTTGGTGCATTTTGAAAAATAATAGAAGCGCCGATGTTCCAGTACAGATTTACCTTATTGGTATCTTCTTTTGCAAGAGGAAGTTGCTTTAACAGCGAATCTGTTTCAGAATTTTGTGCATACAAAACCGGATGCACAAAAAGCAATATGAAAATGTAGAAACATTTTTTAATCATTGTATCATCTATTCAAGGTATAAAAGTCATTGTGCCGCATAATGATAAGAATGTACAAGAGTGCGTCCCGATGAGACATACGGGATCAAGAACGCAACGGTCGATCAATTGAAAAACAAAAGCCGGCTGTATGAAAACTCAAACAATCTTTTCCTGCAATGCTTTTGAAACCGCTTCTGTATTACTGTTTACATGCAGCTTGGCATAAATATTTTTCATGTGCGTACGCACCGTTTCATAAGTGGCACCAATAGCATCGGCAATCATTTTAAAGCTTTTTCCTTTTACAAGCTGTTGTAAAATTTCTTTCTCTTTTGGCGTAAGCTGGTAGTCTGTGCTTTTTACCGGTGTTACATTTCTTTGAAATAATTCCAATACCCGCCGTGCAATTGAACCAGACATAGGGCTGCCACCATTGTACACATCTTTAATAGCTTCTATATAACCAGCCGGTGAAGTTGTTTTTAAAATATAACCCGATGCCCCCGCACAAATGGCGTTAAAAATATTATCATCATCATGAAAAATGGTCTGCATTAAAACCTGCACAGATGGGAATTGTTGTTTAATGATCTTAACAGCTTCAATACCATTCATACCGGGCATTTCAATATCCATTAACACTACATCGGGCAAAGATTTTTTTAGCTGAAAAATTATGTCATTGCTGTCGGGGAAAGCACCGGTGCAGGTAAAACCTTCCGTACCATTTATTAAATAATACAGGCTTTCGCGAAGGTGTTTGTTATCTTCAAATATGCTAACGCGTATGGTACTCATTACTGCCGGTTTTCTGTAAAATTGCTACATTTTCAGCGAATAAACATACCACAATCGGGGGAAGAATTTTTTGTGCCCGGCTAAAGAATAAAGATGAGGCTTTTGTTGCGTCGCACACTTGTACGTTGGGATTATACATGAGCTTTTACCGCAGCGTAGAATTTAACCGAAGAGATGGAGAGACGCAAAGAGAATACAACTACTCTGCGGCTTTGCGCCTCTGCGGCTATTGCATTTTGTTCAGTCATGTTCTGAATGTACAAGTGTGCGACGCAACAGCCGATGCCATATAATTCCGTAAGCCGGGCTCATAATATTTACAAAGTCTTTATCATGCCCGGTAATTTTTTTATGGTAAAGTAAATGATGCATAAAAATGCTGCAAGCGAAAATGTAAAAACCCAAAACTGCTGGTGCTGCCATGGCTGAAAAAAATGACTAATGGTTACATGAATAAGTCCGCCGGGATTTGTAACAATATCCCAACTGTTGAATCGCAAAAAACGGCCAAGAAAAATGCCATAACTGCACAGTACGATCAATGCAACAGTTGCGGGATTGCGCCATTTTATTTTAAGGTGCCGCGCCAGGAAACGCTCTGTCTGCATGAGTGATACAAAGCCAAGTGCAACACCATTCCACGCGCCACTGGCCGATATTAAAAGATCGAACCAGTAAGGAACCGGGGGCCTTTCCTGGTAATGCAACAGGTCTGTTAAAAGATAGGGCGCATTTGGGAAAAAGAGTAGCCAGCATGCGAGTAAAACACCTGCTTTAAAATTAAATTTTTTATGTTGTTTCAATTGCCTGCTGAAAAACAAAGGCACCATTGCGAGAAATAAATTCCATGGATAAAACAAATAAACATTTTCGTTTGTAACCAAATACCTGGTGCCTACCAGTACCAATGTAAATGCTGTTGACAGCAATAACATTTTCTCTATCTCACTTAATTTCTTTTTCATAATAACTGAATGATTTTCGGAATGAAAATAATGCATGCAATCACTACACTTATTATGGATGCCCACAATACAGCCGCAGCGCTTACATCTTTAATAAATTTTATGCCGGGATGAAATTCTGCCTGCACTACATCGCTCAATTTTTCAATAGCTGCATTGATCATTTCAAGACCAATAACCAAACCAATGCACAACAAAACTGCAACCCATTCTGTAGCATTTATGTTCAATGCAAAAGCAAGTATTGTTACTGCAAGTGTTGCGGCTAAATGTATTTTTCCATTACGGTCTTTCAGGAAAAATACCTGCATGCCTTTAAATGCATTACCAAACGATTGTAACAATGTTTGTTGTTTATTCATAATAGTATTTGATTACTCTGTTCAGTTTTAAATATTTTATTGCGAACATAGTTTGTTTCCTGCGGCAACAATGCAAACCAATCCCAATCGTGAATGATTGTTGCATTTTTACCGTTGCCATACGATTGTTTCATTTTCAGATGATATTCAGGAGTGAAAATTATACCAAAAATTACCGTTATCAATACAGGAAAAGAAATTCTTCCATTACCCAACATAAAACACTGCATGCAAATTTCGCCTTCTTCTGTAGTGTCAAACCCAAGCAGAAAATGCTTCATATCATGCCGTTCATAACCTGGCAACAGGTTGATATTTTTTGCAACCATAAAATCAGCAAGATCCCTGCCTACAATACCTTTTGGCATTTCGGTAAGCTTTGTAAGCGAACAGGGAAATGGATTGGGCTTTATGATCATTTTTAAAAAAGGTAAAGCTGCGGCATGCGTAAGAAAAACGAGTATCCTTACTCTTAAGGCCTTTAATTTTTGAATCATCATATTAAATTTGAATGTCTGTTTTTGGCTAACCTGTTATTGCTCTTTCTTTAACCGCCTGCCTTTTAAAAATAGAAAACTGAATGATGTAATGAATTATAATAACTGCCATACAACCGGCCCAAGCAATAAGAATCATGTTTAAAAGATTTGCTTCGCGCTGTTCAACTTCGTTAAGTGAACGGCCCACTGCAACAAAACCAATTTCGGAGGAACGCACCGCTTTTAAAACCATTGCTTCGCGAACACCGGGGCGCGGCTGCCATGTAAATACATTCTCGTTATTGCTGCGTGCAAATTCGAATACGCCTTTTGGAAGCTTAGGCATTTTACCATCCTGCGTGCCGGTAGAATTTATTGGGTCTCCATTTAAATTATACAATGCAACGAATGTGGCAAGGCTTTTTGAAATCTCAATGGTATCGCCGGGCAATAACTGGCTATAGGAATTGTTATGGCTGATGTTTTCAACAATATCGCGGGCCAATTGTATTTGCGGATCGTTTGCTGCTGAACGGTGCGCCTGCTGCACCGTTGCATAAATTGTAAGCATAATTACTGAAACAATTATTGCTGCGGCGATGTGCGTGATAAATTGTGAGTGTTTCATGTTTAATTATTTTATTGTGCGTTTGAAATAAGCAACAAAGAAGTTTTTGATACCAGCTTTCTGTTCGCTTGTTGAGCTTTGTTGCGTCGCAATCCTTTCATCTTTCGGACTATGAATGAAGCTTTTGAAAACTGTCACCATTCGCACATAACTGTCGCCAAAAGATATGCAGATAAAGTGATTGCGACGCAACGATGCTGCCATGAAATACAAGTGTTGGTATTATACAATTTCGGGTTGTGCTTTGCTTAATGAAGGATTGTACCAATTGATCTTCCGGCTAACATACATTACGATGGCGAGCACAATGAAAAGGCTGATGCTTCCAACCAGTAACGCAGTATCTTCAAGGCTGATCAATACATAATTAAAGCCATATAAACCACCCAATACAAGCCCAAATAAGCCTGCAATTTTCCAGCTTTTGAAATGCCCTTTCGCGTATAAGGAAATAAGCGATACAGTTGCAGTTGCTGCAACCAGGTAAGCATAATTAAAGTACAGATATTCACTGATAGAAAGTAGTAATGTATAAAATATTACAAGTGCAAGACCAACCAGAATATACTGCACAGGGTGCATGCTTTTCTTTTGCATTATTTCTACAATAAAGAATAATGAGAAGGTAAGCCCAATAAAAAGTATTGCATATTTTATACAGCGTGCGGTTTTTGCGTAGTGATCGGCGGGTTGCAGAATGCTTACCCCAAAGCCGGTACCTTTTTTAATTATACTACCATCTGTTAATATTGAAGGGAAAGGAAGGTTGGCCTTATTAAATATCCATTTGGCGGTAAAGCCGTCGGCGGTAATCTTATTATCGTTTGGCAAAGTATTGCCGTCAAAAGAAGGGTTGTTCCAACTTGATTTTAATGTAAATGTGCTGTTTCCGCTAAGTGGAAGAAAATGTAATTGCCCGGCACCTTTTATTTTTAGATCGTAATTAAATGCTTTGTCAGTACTAAGGTCATCTGCCGATAAGTGAACAGTCGCAGATAAACCGACAGTATCAATTTCTGTGGTGGGCAAGCCGGGTGATAATTCGTATTGAATACCATTAAATGTGATTGATACTTTTTCTTCAATTCCTTTATAATCGCTGATACCGAGGCATATCCTTGCTTCGCCAAAATCTAACGCCGATGAATCAATATCTTTTGGAAGTTTAATTTGAAAATTTCCTTTTGATTTAATATCACTTTTGTAAAACAGGATTTTATAAATAGAACGGTCTCTTTCTTCGGGCGTTACCTGCCCGTTTACATCCGCATTCTCGGGTAATACAATAATATGTTTACTTATATTTTTATAAGGTATAAAAATATAAGGGCCACTTAATGTTTGGGCATTCGACCACCTGCTGCTGGATTCGGCAACGATCTTCTCCTGCCGGTCTTCTCTTTCTGTTACAAGACCAGATATAAAAAAAGTGGGGATGAGCATGGCGAGAATTAATATACCGGTAATGATTGCTTTACTTAATACCTTGTTCATAGGATTTCTTTTTTGACTTGGGTAGTTTGTTCCCGATTCCGAATTGTAATTGAGTTCCATATATGTGTTGATTTGATTTTCGATCACTAAAGGCAAGGGAAAGTGTGGAATAAATTCAGAGCCATCATCCTGAATTAAGTATTGTATTATTTTATTGTTGTTAACAATACAGGAAGCCAATACACATACCGCCAGAACACCGGCAGATATCAACCATGGTTCAAAAAAATATTCTGATGTCCCGGAAATAGATGAAAAGCCGGACGTAAGAAATGCTGCTAAGAAACCATATAGCAGTACAATAAATAATAATAAAGCTGCCAGGCGCAAAAGTTTGTTTACAATTGAAATTTTTTTCTTTTGAATGCTACCTACCCTGAAACATAGAATAATCCATGCAGGTACACTTCCGATGCATGATACCAGTGCTGCGATGAAAAAAGCTGCTACAGCGAAAACCACAGAATCATCAATAGTGAAATACACAAACACTCCAATTGAAAATATTACCCACGTTCCAAACCAAATTCTTATTGCTATTGTGGTATCGTCAATTTTTTTATCCATATTTTAAAAAGTGCTTTGAATTTCAAAGTATTCATGCAAAAAAAATTACTTCGATGATTTAATCATTTCCTCAAGTGCATCAAGGTGCAGCCTGAAAACTTTCTCCCCTGCCTTTGTTGCTGAGTACGTGGTATTGGTTTTACGCCCGATAAACCCTTTCTGTACTTTAATGTATCCATTTTCTTCCAGTGCTTTTATGTGGCTTGCCAGGTTGCCATCTGTAACCTTAATTAATTCTTTCAGGTCGTTAAAGTTTACTTCAGCATTTACCATCAGGGCGCTCATGATGCCCAGCCGCACACGGCTGTCAAAGTTTTTATTTAAATTTTCAATCGGATTTTTCATGAGCCAATTACTAAAATAAATTAAAATGCCGATGCGATTCTTTAGTTGTTACGTTCATACTTCCACCACATTACAGTTCCATAAATAATGTGAAATAACCCAAAACCAAGTGCCCAAAAATAAATACTGAATTCAGTAAACCAAAGGTTAATAATACCGAGCAATATAAGGCTGTAGCTCAGATAAACGGTATCTGAAAGCGTGTATTTGCTCGCATTTAAAACTGCCAATCCATAAAAAATAAGACAGCCCGGTGCAATAAAAACATACACCCCGTTTTTAATAAGCGCCAATAAAAAAATTCCACCGGTTGCCATTGGAACAATAACATTAATCATCAGCCGCCGGGCAGTGGTTCCCCAAATTGGTGTATTTGTTTTTCTGCTGCGTAAATAAGTAAAAATAAAGGCAAGAAAAAAAGCAGCAAAAAAAGTAATCACTGCAATCAAAAATAGCTGGTTAAACAACAGGCTGCCACTATCTTTAAAAATATACTCGCCCCTGTCTGCATTAAAATCAGGGCCTGTTTCAAATTTATAATTAGTGATGCGGTCATTGGCAAACCATGCCCCAACCAATGCACAACTGCCTGCAGCTATTCCGCTTAAACCGCTCAGGCTTATGAAACGGCTGCTGCGTTCCATCATTTGCTTAATATCCTGCAGCGTATCTAAATGATGATTTTGATCACTCATAAAAGCACTTTGAAATTCAAAGTAAATAAGTAAAATCGATACCTCCAAATATAAATTGTGAAATTTTTTACCCAACTAAGGTGCTTGTCTGATCGTTCCTTGCGTCGCACACTTGTACGTTCAGAAATATATGCAGCAACCCGCACCTGGTTGCAGCAAAGGAAACTGGTTGAATTTCCGAAAGCCGGTTGCACGCAGCCGAAAGCTATTACAGCGTACAACTGTGCGACGCAACCTAAGCCTTATAGTAATTCTTTTGCCGGGTACATAAATGTATTGGCTGTTAAAAAAATATGCGCATGGGCACAGTATTAGCATTTAAACATAATAAGGCTTTTCTTTGCACCGATTTTTTACAAACACTCTATATATGTGGCAACGTATTGCAAGCTTTATTCTGAAATATAAACTGGTACTACTTACGTTACTGGCCGGGGCAACTGTGTGGATGGCTTTCCTGGCTTCGCATATAGAAATGAGTTATGATTTTGGTAAAGCAATACCCGCCGATAACGCCAAGTATAAAGAATACCTTGCCTTTAAAGAAAAGTTTGGGGAAGATGGCACTACGATGGTAATGGGTGTACAAAGCGATTCGCTTTATACGCCTGCTGTATTTAATGCAATGGCGAGTCTGCAACAGCAATTAAAAAAAGTTTCAGGAGTGGAAACTATACTCAGCATTGCAGATGCAGTGAACCTTGTAAAAGCAGATTCTGCAGAAAAATTTAATGCTAAAAAAATATTTCATTATCCATACAACGATCAGGCGCTGCTAGACAGCGATAAAAATGTTTTTCAAAACCTACCCTTCTATAAAGGCATGTTGTATAACGATAGTTCACATGCTTACTTAATGGCGTTGCGGTTGAATAAAGACACGGCCAACAGCAAATCGCGTACTAGGCTGGTGAATGACATTATACAGCAAGTTCAATCGTTTGAAAGTGCCACTCATATTAACGTACACCTTAGTGGTTTGCCTTATATACGTACCAATGTTGCCAACAGGATACAAAAAGAAATGTATTGGTTTTTGATAGGTTCGCTCATTTTATCAGCAGTTACTTTATTACTGTTCTTTCGTTCATTCAGCGCTATGATCATGAGCTTGCTGGTAGTGATGATGGGTGTAATATTCAGCCTGGGTACAATGGTGCTTTTCGGTTATAAGATTACGCTACTCACTGCATTAATTCCGCCGCTTATTGTGGTAATTGGTATACCCAACTGTATTTACTTTCTGAATAAATATCATACCAGTTACCGTCATGAAACCGACAAACAGAAAGCGCTGATAACAATGGTTGGGCGTATGGGCGTGGTAACTTTATTCTGTAACATCGCTGCGGCTATTGGCTTTGCAGTATTTGCTTTTACTGACAGCGCTTTATTAAAAGAATTTGGTATTGTATCAGGGATAAATATTATGCTGTTGTTTTTGATCTCCTTGATTTTTATTCCTTCAGTTTTAAGTTATTTGCCTGCCCCTAAAGCAAAGCATGTACGCTATTTAGACAATAAATTCCTTGAAAAAATTCTGGTGCGCATTGAGCATTGGACGCTCCATCACGGCAAATGGATCTATGCTGTTACCGTACTGGCAATTGCTGCGGCAATTGCAGGAATTACACAATTAAAGAGTGAAGGTTTTATTGTTGACGATCTTCCCAAGAACGATAAGATTTATACAGATCTTAAATGGTTTGAACAAAACTTCAACGGCATCATGCCGCTCGAAATTCTGATCGATTCTAAAAAGAAAAATGGTTTGCTCCGCTCCACGGCAACCATTGAAAAGATCGATGAATTTTCGCAGTATATCGAATCCTGCCCCGAAACTGCAAAGCCTTTATCTTTTGTAGATGGATTAAAATTTGCCAAACAGGCATATTACGATGGCGACAGTGTAAACTATACAACGCCCACCAGTCTGGATATGCCATTGCTAGGCGCATATTTAAAACGCGATAAAAAAGATACTGCACAAAAAAGCGCCATCAGCAGTATGCTTACCAGTTTTATTGACAGTACCAAACGTTATGCACGCATCAGCGTAAATATGAAAGATATTGGCAGCGCCAAACTTCCTGCACTCTTAAACAACTTTGATTCCGCTGCGCAAATGATATTCAACAATGTTAATGTCAAAGATTCAAGTGCTGCAAAAATTCAGAACACAAAAGATTCACTCCCTTACAAAATAACATTTACCGGCACCAGTGTTACCTTTCTCGAAGGCACCAGTTTCATTATTAACGGGCTTAAAGAAAGTATCATGTGGGCCTTTCTGCTCATTGCTTTATGTATGCTTTATCTGTTCCGTTCTGCAAGAATATTGTTATGTTCATTAATACCCAACCTGGTGCCGCTGGTAATTACCGCAGGTGTAATGGGTTGGGCAGGCATTGCGCTGAAACCCTCTACAGTCCTCATCTTCAGCGTGGCGCTGGGTATTGTAATTGATGTTACCATTCGTTTTCTGGTAAACTATAAACAGGAACTTCCATTAAATAATTTCGATGTTGAAGCCACGTTAATTCAAACAATCCGCCATACCGGTATCAGTATTATTTATACATCGCTTGTGTTAACAGCAGGGTTTATTATTTTCTGCATCAGCGATTTTGGCGGTACCAAAGCATTGGGCTGGCTCACTTCATTAACGTTGGTAACAGGTACACTCACCAATCTTATTTTGCTGCCCGTATTAATAAAAGCGCTCTCAAAAAAGAGAAAGAAATAAGGAATTTTTTTAGCCCTGCAGCAGTGTTTCAATTGATCTTTTCTTGCGTCGCACACTTGTACGTTCGGATTATGCATGAGCTTTTAACTTAGCGTAGATCGAAGCGAAAAATTAACATAGAACAATACAAATGCTAATCGGTAATTTCAATCATGTTTTCTTCGGGGTCCAGTACAACGCTTTCGTAATAACCATCACCGGTAAACCTTGGCTCGCCAATTATTTTAAAACCATTGTCTCTTAATTGTTCTGTCAACTGGTTTACTGCTTCTGCCGAACCAACAGATACTGCAAAATGTATCAGCCCTTTATACTGTTGCATAATGTCGTTCGCACTATCAGGTATGTTGGGCATTTGCATCAATTCAAGCCTCGGTCCTTTTTCAAAACTGATAAAATAAGAAGAGAAATTTTTTACAGTATTTATGTATTTGGTGTTTGCTTTTCCATTGAAATAAGTGCAGTAAAAAGTTTTCATTTTTTCAAGATCGGTGCACCAGATGGCTAAGTGTTCTATATGCATACAATAGTTTAATTAAGGCATGAATTTTAAACAATATAAAGATATTTCAATTCCCAAATTGTAAGATGTTTTTCAATAATAATTGATGGTTTTAAGTATGCTGCGTTCCCTTTTCAAATGCAGCACAATCACTCATTAAACATAGGTACAAACAGGCACATGAAGGATTTTGAACCACAAAGTATCAAAGGCGCGAAGTGGCACTAAGGCTTTGTGATACTTTGCGCCTTGGTGCCTTTGTGGTTCTCCCTTGCCCGATAGAATTACCTTCAGTAAAAGAGTGCGACGCAACGAAAGCTTCATAGAATTTCCACTGCCGGGTTCATAAAATGTATTTTAAAATTCAATAGGCTACTTGTGCGTAAGCTGGTTAACTTTGATCAAATCAATTTAATCCTTTGAAGCCGGCATTCATCATCATATTCGCCTGCGCTCTTGCATTGCATGCGCATTCGCAGTATTATCTGCGGGGATCGGTGTACGACGAAAATGGCAAAGGTATTTACAACGTAAAAATATTGTTGAAGTCTAAAGGAACCATCCCTTTTTACACAGGTGCATCCGGTGCATTTGGTATTCCTGCTTCAGTTACAACGGATAGTATTACACTTCAGGCCGATGGCTATGAAATTTTGAAAACTCTTATAAAAGCAGGATCGTACCAATCTTTTACAATGAAGTCCTCAGGCGGCACCAGTGTTGTTACAAAACATAAACTTTCATCGCTCATACAAAAGAACAGGGAAGATGTTTCTGCTGCTTACAATAACAGCGGTGAAACTTATACTACATTGATTGAGAATGATTTTACAACAGCAGATAAATTCCCTGAAACAGGTTTTGCATTGAACATTAACCGTGCATCGTACAGTAATATCAGGCGCTTTATTAACATGGATATGAAAGTGCCGCCTGATGCCGTCCGCATTGAAGAGATGCTGAATTACTTTGATCTTAGCGACAGTGTAAAAAATAACACCAGCCATTTTATTTACAACACTCAACTTACCCAACCGCCCTGGAATCAAAGTAACCGGCTGCTTTTCATTAATTTTAAAGCACCTCTTATGAATGTTGACAGCACCCCGCCTGCCAACCTTGTTTTTTTAATTGATGTTTCCGGCTCTATGGATGAGGCCAACCGTCTGCCGCTGATAAAAGATGCATTTAAAATGCTGGTAAATAACCTGCGGGCGCAGGATACTGTTGCTATTGTTATTTACGGCGGTGTTGTTGGTACCTGGCTTGCGCCAACTTCGGGCATATATAAAGACAGTATTAAAACTGCAATTGAAAAACTGGAAGCAGGTGGCGAAACACCGGGCGAAGCCGCTATTAAAACTGCTTACGCGCTGGCCGAAAGAATGATAAACAAAAATGCAAACAACCGCATCATACTTGCTACTGATGGCGATTTTAACGTAGGCCAAACAACCGAAAAAGAATTGGAAGATATTGTACTGGCGCACCGCCAGTCGGGCATTACACTTACCTGCCTGGGTGTAGGTATGGGCAATTATAAAGACAGCAAACTGGAAGCGCTAGCTAAAAAAGGAAATGGCAATTTTGCTTACCTCGACAATATTCACGAAGCTGAAAAAGTACTGGTAAAAGAATTTACAAAAACCATGTATGCGGTAGCCAGCAATGTATATGTAACCATCCGTTTTAACCCGGCTTATGTAAACAGTTACAGGCTTATTGGCTTCGATAATAAAAAAGATCTGCTGGGCGATACCACCAGCGAACTTGAAGGTGGCGAAACAGGAAACGGCCATTCATTTATGGCGGTGTTTGAAATTGAACCAACAACCGGTTTTATCAACAGTACAATAACCGGCGCAACCGATACAACTATTGCGCAGTTTACGCTTCATTACCGTCTTACAGGAAGCAACACAGATCTAACACAAGCCTTTACTGCTGGTAACAATTACACTCCTTTAAATGCGGCAGATAGCAGGCTTCGTTTCGCAACTTCTTTAATTATGTTTGGCGGTTTATTAAAGCAATCCGGTCTCTGGAAAAACTATAGTTGGGCCGATGTGATCAACCTGGCAAAAAGTTCATTAAATGCAAATGATTATGCAGAAACCGAATTTATATCGCTGGCGGAAAAGGCAAAGAAAATGTACGTACCCTCTAAAAAAAGAAAGAGAAAGAAGACAGGGGAATAAATTTTTTCTGAGCCCGGCAAAAGAATATGAATGATGCTTCCGTTGCGTCGCACACTTGTACGGTTGGATATTTTATTGAGCAAAACAGCCGGAAAAATTCATACTTTTCAATACGCGTTCTACAGATGACGAAAAAATAATTTCTCCATAGTAACTTCATACAAGCACATGATTAATACTAAATTTTAACTTATGAAATCTTTACTCATTGTACGTCACGCAAAAAGCAGCTGGGATAACCCTTCGCAAAAAGATTTTGACCGTCCGCTGAACGAACGCGGCCACCGCGATGCACCGGAAATGGCCAAACGCTTACTGAATAATAAAATCGCAATAGATGCCTTTATATCAAGCCCGGCAAAAAGAGCGTTTACAACCTGCAAATATTTTGCTGAAGCGTATGGTGTAAAAGAAAAAAAGATCATTGTAATTCCCAGGTTATACGAAGCTTCGGTAATGGATTTTTACAATGCAGTTGCCGGTGCAGATGACAGCTTTGAATGCATTGCACTTTTTTCGCATAACCCCGGTGTAACGGCCTTTGCCAACCTGCTTACTGCCACTCAAATCGACAATATGCCAACCTGTGGCGTGTTTGCCGTAAAAGCTGAAACCAATAAATGGAAAGACTTTGAAGCATCTGAAAAAACATTCTGGTTCTTCGATTACCCAAAACACTGAACGCACTGCAGCCTGCAGCCGGATAATGAACTGAACGTACAAGTGTGCGACGCAAGGAACGCTAAATTGAAATTGATTGCCCGGCCAATATGTATTTGTATTCATCTGCACATTTGCATATCCGCCCATCTGCATATTTACACATTAGCCTTATCTTCGCCACATGGAAGCATTGTTGCAACAGATCGAAAACCACAAACAGGAAATTGCCGGTTATGAGGCAGGCACGGCAGAAGCTGCAGAAAATTTTCGCATAAAATATCTTGGCACTAAGGGTTTGGTAAAAGCCATTATGGGCGAAATGAAGAACGTGCCAAACGATCAGAAAAAACAGTTCGGCCAGGTGCTGAACGAGTTTAAACAATTTACCGAAGCCAGATACGAATTGCTGAAAGAACAAACTTCAGGCAATGGTCAGCAAGTTGCAAATGATGTTGACTGGAGTTTGCCCGGAGACCCGTTTGCTGTGGGCACAAGGCACCCGATAACATTGGTGCGAAATAAGATTGTTTCTATTTTTCAGCGTCTTGGTTTTGCAATTGCAGAAGGGCCTGAGATAGAAGATGACTGGCATAATTTCGGCGCAATGAATCTGCCATTAGATCACCCTGCACGGGATATGCAGGATACATTTTATATCAATCAAAACCCAGACTGGCTGTTGCGCACCCATACAAGCAGTGCGCAAGCCAGGGTAATGGAAAAACAAAAACCTCCGATCCGTGTAATTTGTCCGGGCCGTGTGTACCGCAACGAAACCATTAGCGCAAGAGCCCATTGTTTTTTTCACCAGGTTGAAGGTTTGTGTATTGATGAACATGTAAGTTTTGCCGATCTAAAACAAACGCTGTATTACTTTGTGCAGGAGATGTTTGGTAAAGAGGTAAAAATCCGTTTTCGCCCTTCGTACTTCCCTTTTACAGAGCCAAGTGCCGAGATGGATATTAGCTGCCTTATTTGTGGTGGTAGTGGCTGCACGGTTTGTAAACATACGGGTTGGGTAGAGATCCTGGGCAGCGGCATGGTGCATCCTAAAGTGCTGGAGAATTTTAATATCGATGCCAATAAATATACCGGCTTTGCATTTGGCATGGGCATAGAACGTGTGTGCCAGTTAAAATACAGGGTAAACGACCTTCGCTTATATTCCCAAAACGATATCCGATTTTTGAAACAGTTTACGGGTGCGTTATAAAAATTTAAAAAACATTTTGAGCCGGGCGGTAGTAATACTATGAGGCTTCTCTTGCCACGCTCGTTTTACAGTTCCGAACTATACTGAGCGGAGCCGAACCATTATGACAACATTTAAGCAGCCAGCCCTGAATTTATTTCAGGGTGGCATCCCGAAGAATTTCGCAACGAATTCATTCCGTCATCACACTCCTGTGCTTTGTTATTTCTCACCAAGTAAAAAGGTCTGCTTGCCAAGAATAACAACGCTTTTACCTAATTAATAAAAAACAGTGCAAATTGTACATTAATTTGACTACGATAAGGATATTTACGCTTTTTACTGTTTGTAAAATGCAGTATATTTATTTCCTTTTCAGAATATATTTTTAATATTTTTTATAACCAAAAAACCTGTAACCATGAGACAGAAATTTTTACTTTTTGCAATGCTCGCATTCAGCCTTGCATGGAACATTGCCAAAGCAACCGAAAGCGAACCCAACAACACAAAAGCAACTGCAAACACACTGGCATTAAATGGCAGCAATACCGGTGATATTACCGCAGCCGATGAAGACTGGTGGAGTGTAACCACCACCGGCGATGGCAAACTGGACGCTACCATTGCCATTTCAAATGGCCTTAACATGTGGTGCCAGATTTACGACAACGACGGAACTACACTTCTGAAGCAAGGTTACACAAGCGGTACCACTACCGTTTCGTATGATGGATTGGCAGCCGGCACTTATTATCTTAGGGTATATGCATATTATTCCGGGCAATTACCAGCTTATACTATTTCTAATGTGCTTACGTTACCCGCACAGGCAAATGATGTAGAGCCCAATGGCAGCAGGGCCCTTGCAAAAACCCTGCCTTTAAACAATTCAAGAACCGGGCATATTAATTACTATTATAACAATGTAAAAGATACTTTTGACTGGTATAAGGTTACTACCAATGCTGATGGCCGCCTGCGGCTTACAATGACATCAGCCAATGGCAAAAATGTTTGGGCTTATTTGTATGATAATGATGGAACAACACAGCTTGCTGCCAGTTACACTTCAGGCTCTGCTGTTGTAGTAAATAAAGATGGCCTTGCTGCAGGCACTTATTACATCAGGGTAAACACCTATTATACCGCTGACTGGGCACCCTACACACTTGCAGACAGCCTATTTTCACCCACCGAACCAAATGACCCCGAGCCAGACAGTACCAGGGCTCTTGCATTAACCCTGCCTTTGAACGGTAGCGCAACAGGGCACATAAACTATTACTATAATATTCATAAGGACAGTGCAGACTGGTATAAAGTAACTACCAATGCAGATGGCCGCCTGAGACTTACTATGACTTCAGGTAATGGCAAGAATGTATGGGCTTATTTGTATGATAATGATGGAACAACACAGCTTGCCCAGGGGTATACTGCCGGTTCTGCCGTTGTAGTAAATAAAGATGGCCTTGCCGCGGGTACTTATTACATTCGGGTAAACACTTATTATACCGGCGACTGGGCACCTTATACACTTGCGGATAGTTTATTTGTTCCAACACAGGCAAATGATACAGAACCCAACGACACAAAGGCTCAGGCACTTACGCTACCTGTAAACAGCAGTACTACAGGGCATACCAACTATTACTATAATTTGCTTAAAGATGGTCAGGACTGGTATAAATTAACCACCACCTCAGACGGTAATATCAACATCAACATAGCCTCTAATAACGGGCAATATGTATGGGCTTACCTTTACGATAACGACGGTATCACATTATTGGGCTCAGGATACAGCGCCACATCCACAAATTATAATGTTGATGGACTGGCAGCGGGTACCTATTATATCAGGATAAATACCTACTATACCAGTGAATTTGCACCTTATACATTAAGCAACACATTTACCCCATACTCAAATACAAATGATCCAGAACCTAATGGTTCAGCCTACCAGGCAAAAACTTTGCCTGCCAATACCGCATCAACAGGCCATGTAAACTTCTATTATAATTTGGTAAAAGATGGTGCAGACTGGTATAAGATTAATTATACAGGTTCCGGTGCGCTTACATTAAACATGACACAGGAAGCCCATAAGAGCAATGGTAACCTTAATAATTTCTGGGTTTATGTATATAAAGACACCACTGCAGGAACAATTGCCCAGCAATACAGCCCTGCTGCATCCTGGTCAATGAACCTATCTTCTTTAACACAGGGCTATTACTGGGTAAAAATAAATACCTATTACTCAAGCGAATATGCATCCTATTCCATTACCCCCACCTTCACCCAGGATAACATCGCAACCATCAGCTACAACAATCCCGGCACCATAGCCGCCCCCAATTGCGATTCTACCAATACCGCCGCATTTAAATGCGCAGGCAGCAATGCACCTTATACCGTGCAACTGTTCAGGTTCGGTGTACCTTATGGCAGCCCAAGAATTGTAAACAATACCAATGTGTTCTCGTTTACAGGCCTGCCCAATGGCTCTTACCTGGCAAGGGTATTTGGCGATGGCGCAACCGGAACCGCTTTCGGTTCAGCTCCGTCAAGAGCACTGGAACCCGTACCGGGCAATGCTGCAACAGGGGTAATTACCGCAACCAGTGCAAAAGTAACCTTCGATAATTTTACCTGTGTAGATGGCTACCGGTTACAACACCGCAAAGTTGGCGATACCGCCTGGATCTACGATACCGTACTAAAAAGCCCCAATACACTGCGCAACTTAACACCATCCACCCAATACGAATGGCAGGTGGTTTCGGGCGACACATTGGGCACCTACACAGCCATAAGCGAATTATCAACACTGCAAACATTTACAACACTTTCAGCCTTTGCCTCAACCACAGGCGATAACAGTAATGTAACAGCAGCAAACACCGGTGCCAAAGGGTTAATTACCTACCCCAATCCAACATCGGTTCAGTTTAAAATACAATACAACAGCAACACCAATGCTAAACTATCGGCAACACTAAAAGATATCAATGGCAGAACGGTATGGAGTAAATTAAATGTTGCAGCAACCGCCATCAACGGCACCACCGTAGATGTAAGCAAACTGCAACCCGGAATATATATACTGCAGGTAGCAGGCACAAATAACAGCATGGCAGAAACACGCAAAATCGTTGTTTCCCGGTAGTGGTTACAGGTACACAACACACGGCCCCTCACGAAAGTGAGGGGTTTTTTTATGCACCCAAAAAGAAGCATTTTTATGCACCCGGCAGTTGAACATTTATGAAGCTGCAGTTGCGTCGCACACTTGAGCGTTCAGAAGAAGAGGCAACAAGGCAACAGGCAACAAGGCAATAAGTATTTCATCTTTCACTGTTCATTGTTCACTGCTCATTGTTCACTGTTCATTGTTCACTGTTCAATTATATTCGTCAGCACAATACATGCCTTCGCTTCTATCTTCGCGTTGCTCAATAAAGCTATGGCAGCCGAAGTGTGCGACGCAACTAAAGATCCCCTCAGAACTAATGCCGGGTTCAAAAAAATTCTCTTCACAATGCTTCGCTTGCACATAAAAAAACTCCGATGCCTATATTCACCGGAGTTAACACTACTAGTACACATGAGAAAGCTAATCGATATTGGGTTGTGGTGTATAGCGCAAATAAGGCTTTACCACTTTTACGCCCTTTGGAAACTTTTTTATGGCATCTTCTGTACTTACGGCCGGCACTACAATGCAGTCTTCACCTGCTTTCCAGTCGGCGGGTGTTGCAACACTGTAGTTTGATGTTAACTGCAACGAATCTACCACACGCAATACCTCGGTAAAATTTCTTCCGGTAGATGCGGGATAGGTAATCATTAATTTAACTGCTTTATCGGGGCCAATTACAAACAGCGAACGTACTGTAGCGGTTAAAGATGCATTGGGATGAATCATATCGTATAATGTTGCAACGGTTCTGTCTTCGTCTGCAATTAATGGAAACCCAACGGTTACATGCTGTGTTTCGTTGATATCTTTTACCCAGCTGTTGTGTTTATCGAGCGGGTCAATACTTACTGCCAAAACCTTCACATTACGCTTTGCAAACTCTTCCTGCAGCAAAGCAGTTTTGCCAAGTTCGGTTGTACAAACAGGCGTAAAATCGGCAGGGTGCGAAAACAAAATGCCCCAGCCATCACCCAGATATTCGTAAAAATCTATATCTCCAATTGTGGTGCTTGCCTGAAAATTTGGCGCTTTATCGCCTAAACGTAAACTCATAATAGATGTTTTTTTGGAAGACAAATATATCAATTCCCTACAAAACAAGTGGACTAATTTTTTTGACCCGGACTGAAGATTATTTTATGATCGTTCCTTGCGTCGCACACTTGTGCTTTGGGAATTGAACGGAGCTTTCAACAGCCTGAAATTCAGCCTTACTTTATTCATTTTACATTTTTAATTATTCATTCTTAATTTATTGCTGTTCATTCTTCTTCACTGTTCTTGCTTTTTGTAATAAGCCTTTTCCAAATTTGTTTTTTACATCGTCAATTGCTTTGTAGAGGTTTGTTTTTTTAATGCCGTCATCAAACAAACTTCCCTGAACGGCATGATTGGTTAATTCGCTCAAACGAACACCCAACAATCGTATTGGCTTTCCTTTTCTATATAATTTATGAAAGAGGTCAATTGCAACTGGTATCAATTCATCATCGCGAAAAGTATAATTGATTGTCGTTTGCCGCGATGTTGTTTCAAAATCAGGATAACGTATTTTTACTGCAATACATCCTGCAAGCTTTTCATCTTGTCGAAGTTCAAAAGCTATTTTTTCTGTCATGCGAACCAGTTCGCTTAACAGAAATTCCATATCTGTTTTATTCTCTTCAAAAGTGTTTTCTGTAGAAATTGATTTAGCTTCATGATAAGGGTGTACTTCATTAAAATGCAGGCCATGCGATTTGCTCCAGAGATCAACGCCCCATTTACCCAAACGTTTTTCTAATTCCTCAACAGTATGCTTATTAATATCACCGATCAGGTTTATGCCCATTTCTTTGAGCGTAATAAAAGTATGCTCTCCTACCCCCGGAATTTTATTGACTGGAAGCGGTGCCAAAAATTCCCGTTCCATCCCCGGCTGAACAAAAATATAGCCGTTGGGTTTGGCTTCATCCGTAGCAATCTTGGCAATCATTTTATTGGTAGCCAGTGCAAAAGAAATGGGCAGTTTGGTTTCATCAATAATTTCCTGGCGCAAATCAATCACCCACTGAAACACATCAAAATATTTATCCATGCCGGTAAGATCAAGATAAAATTCATCAATACTGGCCTTCTCAAACAACGGTGCCTTAGCTGCAATAATATTGGTAACCCAACGCGAAAACCTGCTGTATTCACCACGGGTACCCCGCACAATAATTGCCTGCGGACAAAGCTGCATGGCTTTTTTCATTGGCATGGCAGAATGAATACCAAACTTTCGTGCTGCATAGCTGCAAGCCGCCACCACGCCACGTTCCGCGCTGCCGCCAACCAATACAGGCTTATCTTTCAGCGATGGATCGTTTAATACTTCCACACTTACAAAAAAAGAATCCAAATCAAAATGGGCAATATAACGTTGCGGTTTATTCATTACTCCTGCTAAGGTAGAAAAGATATTTTTTAGACGGGCAACTGTATATCACTAAGAGTTCAAAAGCTGCTGAGCATATTCGTAAGAATTAAAAGCCATTTCGCCAATAGCATTCCATTCCTTACCTTGTATTCAATATTTTACCATCAGGTTTCAGAACATCAATCATTAACGGATCCACCTTTGAAATTCAATTTCAAAAATATCATATGCCTTTGCGTTTATGCAACATCAAATGTTTTTCTTTTAGTCAGTTGTTCGCAAGGCAATAATGCTACCTTGATTATTAATACTTCGTCAAAAGATACCTCTGCTGTTGTTGCTTTATTAAATAAGGCAGACAGCTTTAAATTAAATAATAACGACTCCTTTTTCTATTACTCCACGGCAGCACTGCAGGCTTCGGAGGCCATTGGGTTTAAAGCGGGGATCGCAAAATCTACAAAAAATAAAGCGTCTTATTACCAAACAAAAGGAGAATATGACAAATCTTTGGTTCTCTTTTTTAAAGCAATTAATTTATTTGATAGCCTTGATCTTACTGAAGATATGATTCGCACAGAAGTGAAAGTTGCGGATACTTATAAGCGAATGGGCGGCGAAAAAGGAACCACAGAATACTTAAATAAGGGATTATCGCTTGCCATACAGGCAGAAAAGCATGCCCAAAAAGAAAACCTGGTTTCGTGCATTGCTGAAAGTGAAAATGAGCAGGCAATCATTTTGCGTGATTTAAGTGCTGCGCCAGGTAAAGAAGCATTGCTGGATTCTGCTTTTTTATTATACAAAAAAGCGATTCTTTTACTTGAACAGAGTAGCGATAAAAACAAACTGCTTGCAAAATTGTGCAATAATATCAGCCAGGTATATATTGAACGCCTGAAAGATTATCCTAAAGCTGAAGATGCACTTAACAAAGCAATAACCCTTAATGAAAAGAATAATGACCTTAATGGCATTACATTCAACTATGCCAATATTTCAAACTTGTATTTAGCAAAAGGCGATCTGCCAAAGGCAAAAGAATATGCTTTAAAAATGCTGGCATTATCTGCTGCTTTAAATGAACCACACAGGTTGTTAAATGCATACGAACACAACATCATTATAAACAAGCAACTAAAGTTGTACGATTCTGCGCTGTATTACACGGAGTTGCGGGATGCCATATCTGATTCGCTTACCAATACCACCAAAACTGCCCAGGTTGCAGATATGCAAACCAAATACGAAACGGGCAAAAAAGAAGCACAGATAGATCAACTGAACAAAGAAGGCGAGATACAAAACCGTAGAACCGCCTGGGCCATTGGCGTGGGGCTTGTATTGTTACTGGCATTAAGTATCACAGCCTGGTTTTACAGGCGGCAGCAAAAACAAAAAGCATTGATCGCAGAACAGTCTGCACGGTTGCAGTGGATGATGAAAGAACTGCACCACCGTGTAAAAAATAATTTACAAATCGTTTCCAGTTTATTGAACCTGCAATCGTACCGGTTAAAAGATGGGGAAACAATCGCTGCATTAAAAGAAAGCCAGTTACGGGTACAGGCCATGAGCCTGATACACCAGCGTTTGTACCAGGCAGAAGATGTTTCACTGGTGAATTTTAAACTCTACATCAGCGACCTGATAGAAACATTGATGAACGCTTATGGCTATACAGCAGATGACTTTGACCTTGATATAAATATCGATACAGAATTACTCGATGTGGATACGGTTTTGCCCATGGGCCTGATGGTAAACGAAATCATCACCAACTCTTTTAAATATGCTTTCAATAAAGAAGACCGGCCCTTACTGCGCATTCAGTTGCACAACAATAACCAGCAACTTCAATTAGAAATTGCAGATAACGGTCCCGGTATGCTCATCGAAAATAATAAATACCAAAGCAAAGGTTTTGGCAAGAACCTGATAGATGCACTGGTAAAACAATTGCGGGCCAACTATACCCTCAGTGGTATCAATGGAACTTCCTATATTTTTACCATTCCGTACAACAAAGAAAAAGTAGCTTAATTATGACAGAGCAGGTAAACGTACTGATCGTAGAAGATGAATCAATTGTTGCCATGGACCTCTCCATGGGCCTTGAGTTAGATGGCTATCATGTAGTGGGCATCGCCGATAATTTTACCGAGGCCATAGATCTTTACACCAACAATCCAGTAGATATTTTACTCATGGATATCCACATACACGGCAGTAAAGATGGCGTTGAAACTGCAACCGCACTAAAGAAAATAAAAGATATACCGCTTATTTACCTCACCGCATTTACCGATGCAAAAACCATTGAAAGAGTAAAGCATACCAATCCTTCCGCCTTTCTTACCAAACCTTATAACATAGACAATGTGCGCATTGCCATAGACCTGGCCATTCACCATTTTGCACAAACAAAAACGGTAGGGCAAACGGCAAAAGTGCTGCCGCTCCATCAGCAAAACCTGGTAGATAAAAACCCGGAGAAAGAACAGTTGCTGCAAATGAATGATTATATTTTTATAAAGCAGAATTACCGCTTTGTAAAATTCAAACTCGCCGAAATACTCTTTGCCGAATCAGAAAACAATTATGTAAACATCGTTACCAAAACGCAAAAAATCTCGCTGCGCCTTTCATTGGCCGATATGTTGGAACGTATTCAGTTTACACCGCTTACCCGCATACACCGCTCCTTCGCCATAAACATTAATGAAATCAGTTCCTTCGACGATCAGTTCATTAAAATTGATAAACACGAAATACCACTCGGCCGCAACTATAAAGAAGCCTTCTTTAACGGCTTTAACCTGCGGTAATTTTAATACAATATTTATGAGCCCGGCTTACGGTACATTGTGAAGCGTTCCTTGCGTCGCACACTTGTACTGCTGAAGCAATGATCGGCATTCGGCGAGGAGCTACTCACCTCGTCATTTCGAAGGAGGCACGACTGAGAAATCTCATTCCTATTGCAACAGATTTCTCCCTACGATCGAAATGATGAGGGAGTGCACATTGATGCCACGCAATACAACCGAACAAGAGTGCGACGCAACAAAAGCTTAATTAATAACCCAATGCCCGGCCCAAAAAAGAATTTCAAAAAATAGATTTAAAAGCGTAAAACCAAACAGCAAGCAGTACATTTAACAGGCAACGGACTATTGTATGAAAAGAAACAGGTACATACATTTTAAACTGGCTCTCTCATTGCTTTTGTTTTCGCATTTTGCTTTTGCCCAGTCACCGGCAAACAGCCTGCTGGAAGCAAGGCTGAACAGTGCTGCAACCCAGGCTCAGAAGCTGCCCATATTGCTGGCACTTTGCAAAAGCTATCTGCTCACAGACCTTTCAAAAGCAAATGACTATGGAAAAGAAGCATTGGCCACTGCAGAGCAACTTAAAGACGACAGGAGTAAAATTGAAATCCTTAAAAATTTAATCAACTGCGGCCTGCCATTGAATGAATATGATGCCTGTATCGGCTGGATGCAGGAAGGTTTAAAAATGAGTAAGGCACTGGCAGACCAAAAAAGTGAATGCGATTTTCTTTTCCTCGCCGGTATGGTGTACCATAAGAGAGACGAGGACTCGCTTACACTGCAAAGTTTTGAAAAGGCACTAACACTAAGCCAGCAGATTAAATACCCGGAAGGCGAAGGAAATGCTTTAAAAGGCCTTGGGCATTTCTACGAAAAAGCGGGGGAAAAAGAAAGATCAAGAAAATATTTTAATGAGGCTTTGCCAATAGCACAAAAAACAGGATATGCCGAATTACAAATAACTACGCTTATTGGTTTGGGTTCATCTTACTTAATAGAGGGCGACCATAATAAAGCATTGGAATATTATATTCAGGCGGCAACAAAAGCCACAGATGCCGGCAACCTGAATAAGCTTACCGAAGCATACGGCAATATGTCAATAGTATATAAAGACATTGGCGAGAAAGAAAAAGCCATTGAACAAAATCTTAAAGTTTTGGAGCTTTGCAAAACAACCAAAAACAAAACGATTGAAGGGTTGCAATACGATAACATGGCAAACTGCTACAACGAGTTGGGCAAGTACAATGAAGCCATGAAGTACGCCCAAAAAAGTTTAGCCACACGGCAGCAGATTAACGACCCCAAATTAATTTGCTATTCCTATATTACCATAGCCCAGGTTTATAAAAGCAAAGAAGATTTACCCAGCGCATTGGCCTATTACAATAAAGGGCTGGCCATTGGCGAAAAAATAGGGCATAAGGTTTTAGTGGGCAGAACCAATATTGAAATAGGCGATGTTTTGTTGCGGATGAACAGGCCGCAGGAGGCGAAACCACATTTGCTTTTAGCTATTAAAAAATTAGATTCCACGGGCTCACTAAAACCCCAGGTTACTGCCTATGAATTACTGGCCGAAGCCTGTTTCCGCAGCAATGAACCGGCAAAAGCTTACAGGTATCTGCAAAAACATATTGCCATAAAAGACAGCCTGACGGATGACGAGCGTAACCGCGAATTATCAAGAATGGAAGTGCAGTTTGAAACCAAAGAAAAAGAAGGCCAGATCACTTCACTGCAAAAACAATCGGGTTTGCAAACGGCACTGTTGCAAAAAAACACACAGTTAAATACCTGGTATGTTATTGGCCTTATTTTGTTGTGCCTGCTGGCTTTTTTGTTCTATAACCGCTCCCGTTTAAAACAAAAAAACAATCAGCTGCTGTTGGCAAAGAATAAAGAAATTGAAGAAAAAAGTATTCTGATCGAAAAATCGTTGGCAGAAAAGGAAACGCTGTTAAGAGAAATTCACCACCGCGTAAAAAACAACCTGCAGATCATCTCCAGTTTGCTAAACATACAGTCAGCCCATATTACCGACGAAAATGTGCTCTCCTCCATACACGAAGGCCAAAGCCGTGTGCAGGCCATGAGCCTTATTCACCAAAACCTTTACCAGTCTGAGCATTTAAACAAAGTGGATATTGCCAGTTACCTGCAGCAACTTTCAGATTATCTTTCAGATATGTTTTCGGGCCAAAACAAATTGGTAAACGTTACGGTAAGTGCCGCCAATATTAATTTCGATCTTGATACGGCCATACCACTTGGTTTAATAGTAAACGAACTGGTATCTAACGCCTACAAGTATGCCTTCGACAAAAACACCGCCGGCAATATTTCCATAACCATAAAGTTCATCAGCAATACCGACTACGAGCTTCAGGTTCGCGACAATGGCAAAGGCCTTTCTAATGGCTTTAACCCCGAAAACACAAATTCCCTCGGCCTTAAACTGGTAAAAATATTAAGCCGCCAGTTGCGGGGCAGTTTCTCCATGCAATCTCAGGAAGGCGCAGTGGCCATTGTAAAATTTAAAGATGTGAGGGCAGCAGATGCCGCTGCATAATTGAAAAAAATTTGCTGGGTAAAGTGTTTTTTTATTGGCCCGGCTTAGGGTTCATTGTTAAGCGTTCCTTGCGCCTGCCCCGACGAGCGAAGCGGAACTCGGGGTCGCACTCTTGTACGACTGGAGCAATGATCGGCATTCGACGAGGAGCTACTCACCCCGTCATTTCGAATACCCCACCCGGCATTTCGAAGGAGGCACGACTGAGAAATCTCTTTCTTATTGCGGCAGATTTCTCGTTGCGGTCGAAATGAACGTAGGGTAGTGCGCATTGATGCCACACAATACAACCGTACAGGTGTGCGACGCAACTGAAGCTTGATTTATAACCCATTGCCCGGCCCAAAAAAATATTCCATGTCTTTTTTCGCCCATCTATAACCGGGTAAAAAAACGTTCACATACAAACTTCTGTCGTTTACATACAAAGTTCTGCTGTTTACATACAAACCCCGTGGAGGCTTTTATGGGTAATTTATTTTTATACCCACTGTTCACTTTGGCAACTGTCGTTTAAAAATAAAAACCAGTTTTATGAGAAAGTATTTACACCCTTCGTTCCTGTTTGTTTTATTACAAACCATGCTGGCAGGCATAGGGCTTGCACAAAGTTCTATAACTTTTAATGCAAGCGGCACCTGGGTAGCACCTGCAAACGTAACCAGCATTACCATACAAATGTGGGGCGCCGGGGGCGGGGCGCCTCTTGGAACACTTAATGGCATAAAAGAGTATGGCGGCGGCGGTGGCGCATTTGTAGCAAGCAAAGTTATTACTGTTACACCCGGCAAGTCTTATACCGTAACTATTGCAACCGGCGGCACATTGGCAAATACAGATGCTGCCACCACTTATTTTAAAGATGGAACCTTAGAAATTTTATATGCATACGGTGGTGATTTCCGTTATGGCGCCCAGGCAAGCACGGGCGGCAACGTTTCAGCATCGTATAAGGGCGGAGACTGCGGCGCTTCTGCAGATGGCGCATCCTTTTGGAGGTATTATGGGGGCGGGGGTGCAGCGGGCAGCAGCGGAGGAAATGGTGCAAATGGAGGAAACGCGAACACTACAACTATTGGCAACGGAGGAGTAGGCGTAAACGGAGCTGGTTCTGGCGGAAAGGGCGGAAGCATTACTTCAGTCAATATCCAGGGTTCAACCGGCAAGAACCCTGGTGGCGGTGGTGGTGGTAATGGCGGAAAAGGTGGAAATGGCCGTGTAATTATTACTTATTGCACTTCGCCGGGTAGCATTGAAACAGGACACACAGTACCCTACCCTGCAGAACTTACAACTGACAGTATTTATAATGTTGTGGCCGGTCCCGGTATTACCAATCCCGATTATTACTGGGAGCAAAGTACCAACAATAGTACCTGGACTGCAGCAAGCGCAGGCATCAAGCAATCTTATCCTTTACCCAACCCAAATACTGCAGCGTTAACTTACTACAGACGCACGGCTTATACTTGCGCAAGCCCAAATTATACCTATAGTGCGTTAATTAAAGTTTTTAGCCAGGCAAATGGGCTATTAAATGGTACTATTTCTGGAAAAGTAAAAAGCAAAAATGGATCGGGGGTATCGGGCATAACCATAACGGTTCAAAAGCAGGTGGCATTAAAAGGCAGTCCGCTCAGCAAAACATATACTGCCACAACCGGCACAGATGGAACTTATAGCATCAATAATATCTTTTATGGCGACCTTGGAAATGGAGACCCTAACAGTGTAACATTTAACATAACGCCATCAAAGACTGGGCATAAATTCTCACCAAATTTAACGGCATCGCTTTCTAATACCAACCCAACGGTTTCAAACAAAGAGTTTACCGATTCCACCGTGTACAGTATAACGGGTACTGTAACCCAAACCTGCACGGGATGTGTTACCGGCTTTACTTCTGCAGTGGAACCGGGTGTAACGATTACCACTTCCAATACTTTTACCAATACTGCAGCTGATGGAACATATGGCATTACAGTGACCGATCCAGGTACTTACATACTTACCCCTACATATTTAAATCACATTTTTACCCCTACTACTCGTACCGCTACAATTGTGAATAAAGATACTGCTGGTCTTAACTTTACAGATGCCACCACTAAAACAATTTCTGGTGTTTTTAAAGCGGGTTGTGGCCAATATATAGGAACGGTTAAGCTAACCTTTACTGATACAGGGGCGGTGACCCATTTTAAGAAAGAGGTAACCACCACTTTAAATACTGGTGCATATTCCATTAGCTTACCGGCTAGGACCTACAAGGTTAGCGTGTCAACTTTTACAAAAGGATCAAATGGCGCAGATATTAATACCAATGATCTCTACAACTTTTTTAATGTTACTCTAAAAGATTCAATGATCAGGAATATAGACAGTTCCAATGCCACCATGGACCTTATTTACCAACGGCCACCTGTAATTACGGTTAGCTTATTGGATACCACCTGTACCACCAATGGCAGTACTTACGTGTTGTTTCAACAAAACATACCCAAGGCATTCACGATCAATTTATATCAAGGTGCCCAAAGCATAGGATGCAAATTGGTAACAGATACCAACCGCGTAAAATTGATCACAAATGTTAAAGGAGACGATATAAATGAAACATTTTATTATAACCAGACCAATGGGAATGCTTCTGTTTCATTAAAGCCCGGTTTACCAAATATCGTGGCACCTTACCTTAAATATTTCAACCTCAATTATACTGATAAATACAACCGTGCAGCCACGCCAATAACAAGGAATGTGGTAGTAACCGGAATAAAAACAAACCCCGGAACCTTTACAACTGTTTCACCGGAGATACCCCTTTTAATATTGCATGATCCGCCAGGCGACAACAGTTACAGCTTTTGGGAGTCTGGCACAACCATACAAACGGGGGTCCGGTTTTATGCAAATTCATCTAAAGGTGAAAAAACTTGGGCCGAAGTAAAAGTAGGTGCAAGACAGTTAGTAGGAGTCGGCGTTGCGATCGAAAGTGCTGCCTGGGGCAAGGTTAGCGGGGGCTTGGAAATGGTGGCAACAACAAACACGGCTAATGAAACAATTTTAAGTACCACCAGCAACCAGTATTACTCAACCGCGGATAATAGCAATATTACGGGGGATGCCGGTGATGTGTATATTGGTGCTGCCTTGAATTTGTTATACTCGGTGGCTTACGAATTGAAATATACCGATGCTTGTGCATTGGGGATCCAAAAAAGCCTGATGATAGCAGATAGTGGCTTTGCCACCACCTATACTTATTCTGAAAGTCATATTGTGAATACTGTGATGCCCACCCTTCAAACTTTCATAGATAATGAGGTCGATACAATAAAAAAGGCGGAGTATGAAAACCAACTAAGTGTATGGCAGCAGGTTGTTGCCAATAACACTGGCAATAAAAACAAGGCCAAATTTGACAAAAACATCTCTTTTGATGGAACTACAGGGCCTCAAACATCCACTACTTCATCCAGTTCCACCAATTCAAGCACGATCGAATATGGTTTAGTAATAGATGGTACGGTTGCCATCGAACTTGGATTCGAATTAGGTGGGTCTGGTGGAGGAGCCGGACAGGTCGTAAATTTTAAAACAGAAACAGGCAGTAGCACCACCAATGACACCCTTGTACAAACCACTACAGGCTACACCATTGATGATGACGATGATGGGGATTATTTTTCAGTGGATATTAAAAAAGACCCTGTGTACAATACACCTGTATTTGTGCTGGTAGCAGGTACTGCCAGTTGCCCACCAGAACCGGTGGCACAAAAGCGCGATGCATGCCAGTTATTGATACCACAGCCGGTACAGTCGGGCATTCCCGCCGATGGAGAAGCTATATTCATACTTAATCTTAGCAATACCAGCGAAAGTGGGGAATCCAGAACATACGATCTGTCTTTTGTACAGGCAAGTAACCCCAATGGTGCAATTGTTACCATAGGTGGCAGCCCGGTAATATTGCCCATACCGTATACCATTGGTTACCTGCAAAGTGTACAGGTAACGGTAACAGTTAAAAAACCTGCAGGTTCCATTTATTCCTTTGAAGGTCTGCAGTTCATGCTTACCGATGATTGCGATGGGAGCGTAAGTAAGACCAATACCATTTCGGCCAATTTTATCAGCCCCTGCAGTGGGATAACCATGGCCGCCCCGGGAAATAATTGGGCAACCAAAGCTGCGGACAATAACAGCCTGGCCATCCAGTTCAATGGTTATACGCTTTCCAATCTGCAATCAGTTTCACTTGAATACAGTGCAGCAGGTACGAGCAGCTGGGTGACCGCCTTTACAAAATACCAGTTCGAAATAACAGACCCCAACAGTACAACGGTAAACTGGGATGTGTCTGCTATTGCAGATGGCGGTTACGATATCAGGTTAAAGTTAACCTGCAGCAATGGCACAGTGTATTCAACCAGGGTATCGGGCATCATTGACCGCAGGGCACCATCACTACTCGGCAACCCGGAACCAACGGATGATAATTATGTGGCCGGGGATGTGATCTCCTTGAGCTATACGGAAACCATAGACAACACCAACCTCAACAGCAATAAAGTGGAGCTGCTCAGGTTGAGCAATAACACCGTAATCCCGGTTCAGGTAAGTGGGTTTGAAAATAAACTCGTGATCGTACCTGTAACATCCATCTCAGGCTTTGCCGGAGACAGCATGCGCCTGATCGTAAAAGACATCACCGATATTTATGGCAACTTAAAAACCACACCGGATACTTCCAGGTTTACGGTGGGTGTAACAGTGGTGGGTACGGGCACAAAATTGGTGACCCTCTCAACGGTAAAAACCTCCATGCTCGAAAATGCCAGTGGCACCATGGATGTTCTTTTCACGCTTCCGGTTCCCGCGGTCAACGATATCCAGGTAAATTATACCATTGCAGGTGCGGCTTTATATGGCACCGACTATACGGTAACCTATTTCCCTACTCAACCTTTAAGTACCAGTTTCAATGGCATACAGGGCAATATTGTAATACCCAAGAACAGTACCCAGGCCATTTTAAAAATTGATCCCGTTGGCGATGCTATTGTGGAAGCGAATGAAAGTTTGACCTTCACCTTATCAGAAGGTGGTGATTATGTGCTCGGTTCAGTGATCTCGGTAACAGATACCATCAAGAACGACGATCTTACGCCACCGGTAATAACTGCCAACAGGCCAACCACTTTCTGTACAGGCGATTCAGTGGTACTTTCAACAGCTTCTGCTTATGCTTACCTGTGGTCAACAGGGGCAACCACGCAGAGCATCACCGTAAAGGTGGCAGGCAATTATAGTGTCACCATATTCGATGCTTTCGGGTCCGCTGGCATAAGCGTACCAACCCAGGTTACGGTAAACACCAAACCAAACCCTGTTATCACAGGCGCACCGGTTATTTGTTCAGGCACTCCTGCAGTGTTAGATGCAGGCGCAGGTTATACTGCTTATCTATGGTCAAACGGTGTTACAACACGCACCAATACAATTACCGTAAAAGGCATATATATTGTTACAGTAACCAATGCTGGTGGTTGTTCTGCAACATCTGCCCCGGATACAGTAAAAACAAGTACAAAACCTTTACCGGTTATTACTTCGGCAGGCAGTATCAGCAATGTGTGCCCTGGCCAAACAGTAACGCTCGATGCAGGTGCAGGCGCTGCCGCTTACCTCTGGAGCACAACTGCTACTACAAGAACCATTGTGGTGAGCACAGCAGGCAGTTATACAGTTACAGTAACCAACACAGCAGGTTGCAGCGGTACATCTGCAGCAGCAGTGGTTACTTACCAAACCTGCGCCAAACCAACCGGCCCCGTAGTAAGCAATATTGCTAACACTACGGCAACACTTGGTTGGACAGCCCCGGCATCCTGCGCAACAGGTTACCAGGTACAATACAGAAAAGTGGGCACCACTACCTGGACAACGCTTACCCCTACAACCCCCAATGTAAATATCACGGGCCTCACTGCCGCAACAACCTACGAGTGGAGGTTACAAACCGTATGTGTGCAAACACCATTTATGGGCAGCGGCTATATAGCAGGCAGCAACTTTACCACCACCGCCGTTGCCGCTGTTTTCGCAGGCACCAGTGTTGAATCGAGTGTTGCAGCCAATGGTTTTGCAGCAATGGTTTACCCCAACCCTGCAAAAAACAGTGCACTGCTTAAGGTAGACGGCTATGACAAAGAAATATCTGTGATTATTACTGAGGTTATGGGTAAGGTTTTGTGGAAGAGCGCAAAACTAAATACCAGCCAGGTACAACTACCCGTAGCACAGTTAACAGCAGGCGTTTATCTCGTAACTGTAACCAGCGATACAAAAAGTATTGTTGTAAAACTGGTAAAAGAATAACTAAACCCCTTTATAAACCTGCACCCCCTGTTGGCGCTTAAGCCAGCAGGGGTGTTTATTTAAACATACAGGAGTATCTTTCGCGGATAAAAAATTTTTTTTGAACCAGGCAGCAGAATGTAAATGAAGCTTTGGTTGCGTCGCACTCTTGTACTTTCGGATTATATATTGGGCTTTACCGTAGCGAGGATTGAAGCAAACGAATTCCCAACTCTGTAAAGAACTCTGAGTAAGTTTGCAAAGCACAATTACTGCAATGGAAAAGTCAATAGCACAATTACAAAAATTTACATACAGCATTCTTAAACTGGAAGAAAATGAATGGAACGATTTTTCCTCCATTTGGCTACCGCTTTCTGCGAAAAGAAAAACATTACTTACGGCTGCAGGCGAAACGGAAAAGCATTTATATTTTATAACAGAAGGTGTACAACGTGCTTTTTATTTACACAACGATAAAGAAGCCACACTGGTTTTTACTTACCCCTATTCATTCTCGGGTGTTGCAGATTCTTTCTTAACACAACTGCCTTCCAGATATTATTTTGAAACACTTACTGCCAGCACATTTTTGCGCACTACTTACCAGCAGGTACATAAATTAATGAATCAGCACAGGAATATTGCAAAGCTGATTTTAAAAGCAACCAGCTTTGCACTGTCAGGTGTTTTAGAAAGACAGATTGAATTACAATGCTTTTCTGCGGAAGAAAAATTCAGGACATTATTAAAACGTAGCCCGCATGTACTGCAACTGATACCGCATAAATATCTTGCTTCTTACCTGGGCATTGATGCAACTACCTTCAGTAAACTGCTTGGTACAATTCGATTGTAAAAGCTTCAATCAAAAATCTTGGCGCAGACCAAGATTTTATTTCAGACTAGCACACAGCTTTGCAGTATAAAATTATTCACCATGCCAACTCATCAATCAAACCAACTGATTACAAAGCTGCAACAGCAAACAGAAACATTATTAAACAAAGCCATACAGGAATGGCAAATGATTGCACCTGAAAAATTTTCACAGCAACCTGCTGAGGGTTCGTGGAGTGCGAAACAGTGCATCGCTCATTTAAATATGTATGGTGATTATTACCTGCCCGCTATTGAAGCTGCCATTTTAAAAGCAAAGCAGCAGAAATCAAGAGCTTCAGTACAATTTCCTTCAGGCTGGCTGGGGAATTATTTTACCAATATGATGCTGCCGGGAACAAATGAAAAGCCAACAAAGAAGATGAAGGCGATGAAGCATTATATTTCTTTAAATGATGAAGACAGCGATAAAGTAATAGCCGCATTTATAGACCAGCAGGAAAAGCTTTTACAATTATTGGAAGATGCAACAGTTGTAAACCTTTCCACTACTAAAGTGGCGATATCCATTGCAAAATTTATTAAACTTAAACTTGGCGATGTGTTTATGTTTTTGATTGCACACAACTACCGCCATGTGCTACAAGCAGAAAGCGCTTTAAATGCTTCGGGAGTAACTGTAACTGAAAATCATATCGCTGAAGTATCTTTTGCGTTTTAAACTCATGCAAACATCAGTAATAACGAATTATCAATCCTACGTGGCCGCTGTGTTTTTCTATCAAGTGGAATCCAGATACTTGCCGCGCTAATGATCTTTTTATTGTCTGCAATTCGGGTTATTTCGTAGTGGCGTTTCCAGGTTACGTTGGTGTAATCGCCGGTCCAGGTATGCATTTCCAGTTCATCACCGAGAAAGGCCTGATTGATATAATCTATCTCGTGGCGTTTGATCATCCAGAGCACCTGTTCATTTAATTCAGGAGAAACATAAGTGTTCCAATGCTGGCGTGCAATGTTTTCCATCCATTGAACATAGATCACATTGTTTACATGATTCACATCATCGAGATGCTCTTGCTGCACTTTTATATTTATTCTGAAATGGGTGTTAGGAAGTTCCATTTAAATTTACGATTTACAGATTTTGGGTTTACGATTTATTCATTCCGTATCGGGATTTTGTATTGGCTGTTTTAAAAGCTCAATAAATTTATGCCGTACAAATGTGCGACGCAACAGAAGCTTCATTCATGTTCAACTGTTCGGTTCATAAAATGTATTTATTGCTTTATTGCATCTGCTGCCTTCTTTACTGTGCCGTACTGCTGCAATAATTTTTTTGCTGCTTCGTAATCGGGCATATTTATTTTTTCCATTAACATTTTTACACCACGGTCCAATAACTTTTCGTTGTTCAGTTGCATGTTTACCATGCGGTTGTCTTCTACCTTTCCCAGTTGAATCATTACTGTGGTGGAGATCATGTTCAACACCATTTTTTGCATAGTGCCGCTTTTCATGCGGCTGCTGCCGGTAACAAATTCAGGGCCTACAACAATCTCTACTTTATAATCTGAAACTGCTGCAAGCGGGCTGCCGGTATTGCTGACAATGCAACCCGTTTCTATGCCATTGTTTTTACAATGTTGCAATGCGCCGATCACGTAAGGCGTAGTGCCACTTGCCGCAATGCCCACCACAAAATCTTTATCAGAAATATTGCGTGCCTGTAAATCGAGCCAGCCCTGTTTTGTATCGTCTTCTGCATCTTCAACCGAATTGGCTATTGCAACATTGCCGCCGGCAATAACACCAATAATCGTATCGAAAGAAACTCCATAAGTGGGCGGACATTCACTCGCATCTAAAATACCAAGGCGACCACTGGTGCCGGCGCCGACATAAAACAACCTGCCGCCGGCAAGCATTTTATCGGTTATTGCAGCAATCAGGTTTTCAATTTCTGTTAAGTGCTTTTCAATGGCTAAAGGAACTGTTTTGTCCTCGTTGTTAAGGTTTGCAACAATCTCTTTAACCGACATTTTTTCCAAATGCCTGTAATGCGATGGTTGCTCTGTAATGCGTACGAATTCGCTCATAAATAGTTATTGATGATATGATATTAGCCCGTCCATTGGTTGCTTTAATATTTTGCCCAATTCAAGCTCGTAAGTGTTGCATAAATCTTTAATTACATCTTTAAACCCAAATGCCACACTGCCTGCAAAACTAATCGGGTACAGCCAGCTTTCGCGGTACTTGTTTAAATGGGTAAAGAAAAAATCGTTAAGGCCGTCTTCAATAATATTTTCTATCATAAAATGGTCGCGGTTCTCTGCAAGAAATATAGCGAACGAGGCAAGATAACGGTTTGGCTGGGGTTGCTTATAAACATGATCCAGTATTTCATTGGCATTCGTGTTAAATTGTTTTCCAAAACGCAGCATCAGGTCTTCATCAAAAGTGTTGTACAAAAAATGTTGAATTACTTTTTTGCCAAGATAAGCGCCGCTGCCTTCATCGCCCAGCACATAACCCAGGCCAGGACTGTTTTTTACAATTTTCTTTCCGTTATAATAACAGGAGTTGGAGCCCGTGCCAAGAATACAGGCGATGCCTTTATCATGACCGCATACTGCACGTGCCGCTGCAAGCAGATCAATTTCTGCTTCTGCTTTTGCTGTTGGAAAAACTTTTTTCAACGCCTTTTTTATAAACTTTCCGTTCTCCGGATTGCCAAGCCCGGTACCGTAATAATAAATTTCATCAACCTGCACATTTTTTAATCTTACCAGCAGTTCTTTTTGCAGAATAGCAACCACCTGATCCAGGCTAAGAAAATAAGGGCTGATGCCCTGCGTAATTATTTTTTTCTTTTTGCCATCTGCAAGCAGGCACCACTCGCATTTGGTAGAGCCACTGTCGGCAATCAATTTAACTGACATATTTTGAGCTTCTAATTTTAAGTTTGTTCTTCTTTATTTATACTTTGAAGATAGCAGATAAAGGATTACTGAAATAAATAATTTTATGGGCCGGGCAGAAGGATTTGGTAATTTGATGATGTGATGATGTGATGATGTAATACATTATTAAATTGGCCCATCATCAAATCAACAAATCAGCATTGTTGCGTCGCACACTTGTACTGCTGAATTATTATTGAGCATTGTGCAACCAACACTACTGTCGCAAACTGGTTGTTTAAAAAAAGAGGCGCATTATGTGCGCCTCTTTAAAATCTTGAGTAAAGGAAGCCTGAATTAATGAAACCGCTTGCACAATGCTCAACGATGAAAAGAACGTTGAAGTGTGCGACGCAAGAAAAGCCTAATACTAGCAATGCAGTTCGGCTAACAAAAAAATCTACGCTTAGAAAAGTGCGGAATGTTATTTGGTTACATTAGTAATAAACTCTGCCACGTCTTTCTTAAAAGCCACTGCCGATGCGGGTTGTATGTACATCATGTGCCCGGCTTCGTAATATTTAAACGTAATATTCTGCTTCAGTTTCTTTTCAAGACCCATGTGATCGAATGTATATTCTGTTCCGTAAAAAGGCGTTGCAAGATCGTAATAACCATTTAAAACCAAAATTTTCAAGTTAGGGTTTTGGCTCATTGCTTCGGCTAAATCCACTGCTGTATTTGGCGTAACAGGATCGCCGCCACCACCATTTTTATTGTGCTTCCAATCCCAGTCGAAACCTTCTGCACTATATGCCGAAGTGTGGTAATTATTGCTTTTATCAACCTTTAAATCGCCGTAATAATAATTCATAAACATGGCAATATAGGCAGGACTTATGGCAGTGCTCTGCGGGTCGAAGGAAGAATACTCACTCAACAAATCCTGGTTGATGTTTTTATAACGCGAATCTAAACGCCCTACGGTTAAATGATCTTCGCGTAACAGTTCCTGTGTAAACTGGGGTTCGTTTACACGCAGGTTGGCCTTGGTTAAATAGTCTTTGCTTAAACCGGTAAAGGCTGATAATTTATTGAGCACATTTGCTTTTTCGGCATCAGTTAACTGGTCGCCTTTCATTAATGCTGCCGAATATTCTCCGCCTGCAAATATTCTAACCTCTTTTAAAAATGCATCTAGGCTTGCAGGTTTATTGGCAACCTTATTATGGTACCAAGCTGTTGCAGCGTAAGTGGGCAAATGCATTACATAAGAAATATCATCGCCCTGCTGAAACGTAAGTGTACGAAGATCGAGTACCACAGAAACAAGTATGATTCCATTAACTGTAATGCCCAGATTTTGCTGAAGGTAATCGGCCACACCGGCGCTGCGCATGGTACCATAACTCTCACCCAATAAGTATTTTGGGGAGTTCCACCGGTCGTTATCATTGGTGTATTGTTTAATAAACTGGCTTACTGATTTTATATCCTGGTCAACGCCCCAGAAGTCTTTGTTCTTTGCTTTGCCAACCGCACGGCTAATGCCCGTACCTACAGGATCGATCATTACAATATCACTTACATCGAGAATTGTATTGGCATTGTCTTCCATTTTATAAGGCGGCTGCAGGCTGTTCTCCGGATCATTTACCACTACCCTTTTCGGGCCCATGATGCCTAAATGCAGCCACATAGAAGATGACCCCGGGCCGCCATTGTAAGAAAAAGTTACCGGCCTTTTTGTTGCATCTGTTTCGCCATCTTTTGTATAAGCGGTATAACCATATAGCGCTATGGATTCATCTTTATCGTTTTTAAGTATCAGTGCCCCTGCTGTTGCAGTGTAATTGATGAGCTTACCGCCAATGGTAATACTATGTTTTGTTACGCTTTTTACGGCTGAAGGAATCGCTGCACTATCCGCTGAAGCTGTTTGTGCATAAGCATTACAGAGGATTGAGGCAACAAAAAATAAAGCTGTACTAAGAATTAATTTTCTCATAACGGTTTGGTTGTAAAATGTAAGATACCGTAATATAGAAATTAATTTTGATCCCTAAAGAAGTAACTACATGAAGTTTTTGCTGAGTTGCACTTGTTTCATTTCATCAGTGAAAGTGGTTTAAGGTTATTTGGAATTATTCAGTCCGGCTTACCTTGCATTTAAACACCAACATCAATCGTTCAACATTTCAACTTCTCCCACAGCATTTCCTTCACGCCTCCAAACCATTCATCTTTCAGAATGCTCAGTACAATTGAATCGCGGCGGCCACCTTCGCGTTTGGGCATATTGGCACGCAGCACACCATCCACTTTACAGCCAATGCCTTTCATTGCTGCAATACTTTTTGTGTTATTATTATCTGCACGAAATTCCACACGCTCCATCCCTATGTTTTCAAAAGCAAAACTCAGCAGCAAATATTTGCAATGCCTGTTGAGGCCGGTACGCTGAAACTTTTGTCCATACCAGGTATAGCCCAGCTGTAATGTTTGAAAGGGGATATTAATATCGTAGAAACGTGTGCTACCTGCATATTCGTTTGTTCGTTTATCAAAAACGATGAATGCATATTCTTTTTCAGCAATTCTTGCATCTAATGCGATCTGCATATAATTTTTCAAGCCTTCTTCACCGGCGGCGGTAACTAAAGAAAATTTCCACAGATCAGGTTCCTGCAAAGAAAATGGCAACAGGTTTTCATAGTCGGTTTGCTGCAATGGGCGCAGCAACACAGTTTCATCTTCAAGAACATAATCATCTGTGCAACTAAAGTGTATCATATTGTTTTGTTGAATGATGTGCAAAGAAATCACAAATAATCATGTGGTAATTTTTGTATTATAATTTTTTACCAATCTGTATTTATACTGTTCACTGCAAGAAATCGCGAATTGCCGAATTGGCGTCAAGTTAAATCTTGTTTTAGCAACATTATGAATGCAAGTTTCGTAGGCTCAAGCCGCATGGCTTCGTTGTCTCAACAGCATTGCTTTCGCTTCTTTGAAAAAATATGCTTCGCATTTTTTCAATTCCGCCTTCGGCGGAACCGAACCGAAAGAGGCGCTTTATGAGACAACTGGTTCAGGTGCCAAGTTCCTAAATCCAAGCCCCCCAACAACTGACCGGAACGTTTATTGGGTAAGCATTACAACGCTTATCGCTTAATATTTAAATGACGCAAATGCGAATGACCGGAACAATTTCCCGTTGAGCGGAACAGGTTGTACAAGGAATGTAGGACGGGCTGCACAATGCAGAAGCATGATGAAACCGTATAAGCGTGCGACGCAACCGGGTTTTATAGTAGTAATGCAGTTTGGCCCATAAAAAAATAAATGCACTAAACCTTGCTTCAATCAATAGCTATACCCGCAAAACAGCAGGTAATTAAAAAAAACCGGATATTGCAGCAAAATAACCATAACTAAATTATAACCTATGTGTGGAATTGTTGGATATACCGGTCACAGACAGGCTTACCCTGTAATACTGAAAGGATTAAAACGCCTTGAATACCGCGGCTACGACAGCGCAGGTATTGCACTGGTAAATAATGGTTTAAAAGTCTTTAAAAAGAAAGGAAAAGTAGCCAACCTGGAAGAATCGGTTGTTGGCGAAAACCTTGATGCGCACATGGGCATTGGTCATACACGTTGGGCAACACATGGCGAACCCAGCGACCGTAATGCGCATCCGCACGTTTCGCAAAGTGGCGCGTTTGCAATGATACACAATGGCATTATTGAAAACTATGCCCCTATAAAAGCAGAGTTGATTTCTAAGGGCTATAGTTTTAAAAGCGATACCGATACGGAAGTACTGTTGAATTTTATTGAAGATATTAAGCAGAACAATAACTGTCCGCTTGAAGAAGCTTTGCGCATTGCATTGCGCCGCGTAGTAGGCGCATACTGTATTTTATTGGTTGATAAAGATGATCCTGAAACCATCATCGCTGCACGTAAAGGTAGCCCGCTGGTAATAGGCATTGGTAAAGGCGAACATTTTTTAGCAAGCGATGCATCGCCGATTGTTGAATACACCAAAGAAGTAGTGTATGTAAACGATTATGAAATTGCGATCATAAAGCCTGATGAACTGATCCTTAAAAATCTTGGTAATGAAAAGCAAACACCTTTTATCACCAAGCTGGATATGGAAATGGCGGCTATTGAAAAAGGAGGCTATGAACATTTTATGCTCAAGGAAATTTTTGAACAACCACAAACTATTTTCGATTGTTTAAGGGGCAGACTTGATGCAGAGAAAGGTACCATTACCATGAGTGGTATTCAACAGTATGCAGAGCAGATCAGTAATGCCAGCCGCATTATTATTATTGCCTGCGGAACAAGCTGGCATGCTGGTTTGGTGGCAGAATACATTATTGAAGAACTCTGCCGCATTCCCGTTGAAGTAGAATATGCAAGTGAATTCCGTTACCGCAACCCCATCATTAATAAAGGCGATGTGATCATTGCTATTTCGCAAAGTGGCGAGACTGCAGATACGCTCGTTGCCATTGAAACTGCCAAAGAACAAGGTGCTATCATACTCGGCATTGTAAACGTAGTAGGTTCATCCATTGCACGTAAATCTCATGCCGGCGCATACACGCATGCAGGTCCCGAAATTGGCGTAGCAAGTACCAAAGCATTTACCGCACAGCTTGCCGTGCTTACTATGATCGCTTTAAAAATTGCGCATGAAAAAGGCACGATCAGCAATGAACGTTACCACAACCTTTGTCATGAACTTGCAGAGATTCCTGAGAAAGTAAAACTGGTACTGCAACAAAACGAAAATGTAAAAGCCCTGGCTGAAAAATATAAAGATGCCACCGATGCATTGTACCTGGGCCGTGGTTATAATTTTCCTGTTGCGCTTGAAGGTGCATTAAAACTGAAAGAGATTTCTTACATACATGCAGAAGGTTATCCCGCTGCAGAAATGAAGCATGGCCCTATTGCTTTGGTTACAGAAACATTGCCCGTTGTGTTTGTAGCAACCAAAGATTCTTACCACGAGAAAGTGGTGAGCAATATGCAGGAAATAAAAGCACGGAAAGGAAAAGTGATTGCCATTATTACCGAAGGCGATACCGTATCTCCTACCCTTGCAGATGACATGATTATTTTACCGCCCGCCGATGAAATTGTAGCACCCATGCTCAGCACCATTCCGTTGCAGTTACTTGCTTACCATATTGGTGTTGCAAAAGGCTACGATGTAGATAAACCACGCAACCTGGCAAAGAGCGTAACGGTAGAATAGTTTGTAGTTTGTGGTTTGTAGTTATTAAAGCGAAGCATACTTATGGGCCGGGCAGCAGTTCTTTGGTCATCTTTACTTGCGTCGCACACTTGTACGGTTGGATTATGATTGGGCTTTAACCGAAGCGAATCCTTGTTGGTCAACGACCAACATTGGCGAAGAATTATTCAACGGGAAGTAATTTTAAATTGTCTTTTGCCCATTGTTCGTCTGGGTCAATACTCAATATCTGATTATAAACTTGTCTCGCTTCCTCGTATTTTCGATTTTTATGAAGTTCAAGAGCTTTTTCTTGTAATTTATGAATTTCAAGCTGCTTTAAATTGACTTTTGCAAATTCATTGCTAGGGTCTCTATTCAGAATTTTTTTGTAGATAGCCATTGCTTCGTCAACTTTCTGATTTTTATGAAGTTCATACGCTTGGTAAGAAAGCCACGAAGTAGAGAATGGATTCCAAAAGATTGACGAAGTTAAAAGGGATAGTAGCCCAAATCCAACAAGCCATTGTTTATAATTATCAAATTTAGCAATGTACGCTAATGTCATTCCCCATAAAAGACCACCAATATGAGCTGCATTTCCAACGTTCCAAGCCTTAGTCTGCGTCAAAACAATACAAAGTACCAACCAAAATATGAATAATCTTATTGTCCTTTTATTTAGATAATTTTTGTAAGCTTCGGTTGTTTTGCTTTTTATAAATATAAAACCGAAAAGTGAATATCCAATTCCTGAAAGTCCAATTCCGGTGGTGTTAGCAAAGGAGAGTTCCGCTAGTGAACACACTAAAGCAGATGATAAAATTAGAAGGCAGTAAAATTTTTTGTTACTTTCAAATTCAATCTTTTTTCCAAAAATCCACAGCCAGTATAAATTAAAAGCAATATGCCACAATTGAACATGCAGGAAATTAGATGCAATAAGCCCCCAATAACTTCCATTAAAAATATCTGTTACAGAAGGAGCACCCCATTTTTTATAAACTTCCCAATTGTCAAGTTTCCCTTCCAAGTTTATTCCAATAAATAAAACAATACTTATCAAACAGCATATTGCTGTAACAATGGGAATATACTTTTTAAAAGAATTGTCGGTTGTTGGCTGAATAATGTCTGTGGTTTCTATCATTTTAGGGTGTCAATAAATTTTGCACACAACTCAAATATAGCCGCAATAATCGTAGTTATTAAAAAATATTGTTCCATTCGTTTCAATCTTCGCTGATATAAAAGTTCAATAAAATATCCCACCGTACAAGTGAGTGACACAACAGGCGATGCCATGAAAAACCAAAAGCCCCGTTAATAAAAATGTATTTATCAACCGGGCTTTATACGTTTAAAGTAATGCTATTTCTTAAGGCCGATCTCTCTTAATCTTTCATCAAGGTATTCGCCTGCAGTTGCATCTGGGTAAGCTTTTTCATGCGTTTCATCAATGCAGCCTTCAAGACAGGCAAGGCTCATTTCGCTTCTCGGGTGCATGAAAAACGGAATAGAAAAACGGCTGGTATGCCATAACTCACGTGGCGGGTTTACCACGCGGTGCGTGGTGCTGCGCAATTTATTATTGGTTAAACGCTGCAGCATATCGCCAACATTTACAACGATCTGATCGGGCAGGGAAGTTACATTTACCCAGTCGCCCTGTTTGGTTAATACCTGCAAACCATCTGCCGATGCGCCAACCAAAAGCGTGATAAGATTAATGTCTTCGTGCTGCTCTGCACGTATGGCGCTTTTGGGTTCGTGTGTTATTGGCGGGTAATGAATGCAGCGCAAAATGGAGTTACCGTTTACAAGGTGCGGCTGAAAATAATTTTCGTCCAATCCTAAATACAATGCAATGGCCTGCAGCAATGCGCTGCCACTTTTTTCAAAATTTCGGTAAGCACTAAACAGTGTTGGGTTGAACTGCTGTATCTCTGAAACCGAAACATTATCGGGGTATTCGGATTTTATGGAGTCATCGCTTTCTACGGTTTGCCCGTACTGAAAAAACTCTTTAAGGTCCGGCGCATCGCTGCCCTTTGCATGTTCGCGGCCAAAGCTGGTATAACCCCGCTGACCAGCCAAACCAGCAACTTCGTAATGCAGTTTTTTTTCAAGTGGCAACGAAAAAAAATGCTGCACGTATTCATACAATTCCGCTATCAAATGGTCGGGTACACCATGATTTTTGACTGCAACAAAACCAATGTCTTCATAAGCCTTGCCCAACTGTTCTACAAATGCCGCTTTTCTTTCGGGGTTGTTACTTAAGAAATCCTGAAGGTCTACAACAGGTATTGCCATAAAAATTTATTTTACTGAATAAGGCTGGAAAATTACAAAAGAACGGGCATATACAGACACTAATAAACATTTACATTTTGAATTAAGAATGGGAGTTTTTTTGTGAGCCGGGCAATAGAATTAATTTGATAATATGATGATTTGAAGATGTGCCTATGAAATACATTATCAAATTAATCCCTCTGCCTGGCTCAAAAAAATTCTTACACTTTTATATAGATTTTTTTTCTGTCGAGGATGTACACAATCAGCCAGAAAAAAGCAATCATGCACAACGCGTAAAACAGCGAACCAATTCTTAAATCGGTTGCAATATTTTTACAAATATGCTCGTAAAACCATCCAAATGGTGAAAGATATACTGGTTTGCCGGTTTGTGATAACCCATTTGAAATTCTTATCAATCCCAGTAACCTTGGCAGCAAACCACTAATTACAAAAATGAAAAGCGGGTTCTTGCCAAACACATCGAAGAAGCGGCTTGCAGCACCTTTATAATTTTTAAATTCTATTAAGAAAATAAGTACGGATAAAGTTATTATGGCTAGGCCCGATGTATAAATTACATAACTGCTTGTCCATATTTTTTTGTTAACAGGGAAAGCAAGGTCCCAAACAAAACCTGCAAATATTAATACCGCACCTGCAACAAAAAGATTGCTGAGCATTTCGTAAGTCTTACCTTTTTGCTGTATGTATGCGCCCACAAAAAAACCGATGATCACCTGAACAATTGGCGCCATTAAACTACCTAAACCTTCAGGATCAAATGCGACGCCTTCGCCATGATACATGTGGGCTTCGCCTAAAACTGCTTTGTCTATATGCGTTCCAAAAAAACCGGATAAACTGTAGGGATCGCCTTTGGTACCAAGCATATAACATAAAAACCAATAAGCCAGCAAAAGCACGATACTAAATACATAAGCACCTTTTGTTTTAAAAAAATAAACAATAAGCGAGGCAAAAAAATAGCAAAACGCAATACGTTGCAGCACGCCCAAAATTCTAATGCCATGTAGCACGCCATCATCAGTAGTCCATTGCCAGGGCTTTAATACAGGTGCATCGTTCTGCCACATTACAAAAGGGCTCCAGTTAAGGAATAAGCCGATAAAAAAAATGAGGAGTGTTCTTTTAATCACTTTTTTCAGAAATACTGAAGTACCCGCCTGCTGAAACTTTGGCATAACAAAAGCCATTGCATTACCAACAGCAAAAAGAAAGAATGGAAACACCAGGTCGGTTGGGGTACAACCATGCCAGGCTGCATGATCGAGTGGTGCATAAATATGGTCCCATGAACCAGGGTTGTTTACGAGTATCATTAATGCAACTGTTGCACCGCGAAAAACATCAAGGGAATAGTAGCGCTGGTTCATAAAGATTTTCTTGAGAACAATAAAGTTAGCAATGCAAGCTGAATCTGCATTCGTTTTTAGTTTTTATTCTTACAGCATTCGATAAGATTTTTATACAAATTCATAACCGAAAGATGCACTTCTGCACATTTTAAAATTGCTATCTTTAACGCCATTATTTTATAAAATTGTTACGAAAATCTATTGAGAATTATGGGCGATTATTTTGTACACTCCTCTTCATTTGTTGATGAACCCTGCCAGGTAGGCAAGGGTGTTAAGATCTGGCATTTCTCGCATATCATGGCGAACTGTGTTATTGGCGATGGTTGCAATATTGGCCAGAATGTGGTGGTAAGTTCAAACGTTATATTGGGCAAAAATGTAAAGGTGCAAAACAATGTTTCGCTGTACGAAGGCGTAATTTGTGAGGATGATGTATTTCTTGGCCCATCTATGGTTTTTACGAATGTTATCAATCCACGCAGTGCAGTTGTGCGTAAACATGAATATAAAAAAACCCTCATCCGCAAAGGGGCAAGCATAGGCGCCAATGCAACGATCGTTTGCGGATACGAAATTGGTGAATATGCTTTAATTGGTGCCGGAGCCGTTGTTACAAAAAATATATTGCCTTTTGCGTTGGTAATGGGCAACCCTGCAAAGCAAACAGGTTGGGTAAGTGAATATGGCCACAAGCTTAGTTTTAATAGTGAAGGTATTGCAATATGCCCCGAAACAAATACCCGTTATAAGCTTGAAAATAACAAGGTGACTAAAGAATAAATCAGGCTACACTCTCAGGCATCAGAAAATATAATACAGCAATACATTTTTTGTACCGGGCTTTTATATTTCAATTGAGCATTCTTGCGTCGCACTCGTGTACTGCAGAATATACAGGAGCACGGTGCACACTTGCTCATAAAAGTTCAGAACCCCCAAGTGTGCGACGCAACGGATGCATCATTATTAACTAAAAACCGGGCTCGTAAAAATAAATTTCTAACTTCATAACAGTACATGACAGTTACCGTAAATTGTTCTCCTATTTTTACTAAAGATTGTTAACGCCATATAGAAAAATCTAAAGAATATGCAGGCTATACTCGGAGTTATTTTTCATTTTATAGGAGGTTTTGCTTCAGGTAGTTTTTACATGCCTTACAAGAAAGTAAAAGGCTGGCACTGGGAAAGCTTCTGGATCGTTGGAGGCATCTTTTCCTGGTTCATCGTTCCCCCACTTGCGGCCTATCTTACTATTCCTGGCTTTATGGATATTATTAAAGGAACCAGCGGCACCGCATTAGGAATTACTTATTTGTTTGGCGTGCTTTGGGGCATTGGCGGGTTAACCTATGGTCTGGGTGTTCGTTACCTTGGCGTTTCACTAGGCAGCAGTATCATACTTGGTTTATGTATGGTATTTGGCGCCATTATACCTTCCATTTATTATGATGTATTTCCTAAAGCAGGTAAAGATACTTTCAGTATGCTGGTCGATTCTACATGGGGCATTACTGTTCTCGCTGGGCTTGCATTGTGTGTGGTTGGCATCATTATTTGCGGCAAAGCAGGTACCATGAAAGAAAGCCAGTTATGTGGTGCAGGCAATACAGATCCGCATGGTTCAACGGTAAAGACAGAATACAAATTTGCACTCGGTATGTTTGTCTCAATAGTATCGGGTGTGCTAAGTGCATGTTTCAATTTTGGTCTTGAAGCAGGCAAACCAATGGCCGATCTTGCCAATGAACTTTGGAAGAATGCTAACCCTGGTCAGGGCAATTTTTTATTCCAGAATAATGTAACTTATGTAGTGGTTTTATGGGGCGGACTAACCACCAACTTTATCTGGTGCATGATCTTAAATGCACGCAATAAAACCTTTGGCGATTATACAAATAAACAAACACCGCTGTTAAAGAATTATATTTTTTCAGCGCTTGCAGGCACTACATGGTTCTTGCAATTTTTTTTCTACGGCATGGGCGAAAGCAAACTGGGCAACGGTGCCAGCTCATGGATACTGCACATGGCGTTCATCATTCTTACTGCAAATATGTGGGGACTGGTATTAAAAGAATGGAAAGGCGTAAACAAAAAAACGATCACCACAATTGTTCTTGGAATTATTACCATTATAGTTTCTGTATTGTTGGTGGGTTATGGTAATTCGATAAAGTGAGGAAGATATTTTTTAGCCAGGCAATAGAATAAAAATTAAGCTTTCGTTGCGTCGCACTCTTGTACGTTTGTACATTATGCAACAAAATGTCTGAACCGGGATTTATGTGATTAAAGTGATTTGACTGATAAAACGAAAGATATAATTTCATTATGAGTGTAGTTACGTTTATTAATACGAGTTTATCGAATGCTAAAGAATTAAGGTGTGAATCTTGTGGTGAGGTAATTGCCAAATTTGAGAATGATGAAATGATTCCTTCAGCAGAAGAATGTTATAAAAATGGCAATGTCCCGGTTCCAAATCTTGGTTGGTTTTGTTCACAGGAATGCGCAAATAAATTTGAGAAAAATAATAAAGTAAAATTTCAAAGAACGGAAAAAGGATTGATAGATTATTATAATAAATAGGAAGTGCTAATCTGCTTTAACAGAACAGAGTTCCGAACGCACAAGTGAGTGACACAACAGGTGATGACCAAAGAACAAAAAGATCGTCAACAAAAAAATATTATTATTATTAGTTATGAGCACAGCATCAACACAATTCAAACACGTTTCATATTTGTGGGACGAAGCAAAAGCAGCAGAACTTGCAGGCGACGAAGTAGCCTTATTGGTATATCGTTCAAATTTATTAGGCGCAGATTTACGCTTAACAAATTATGGCGGGGGCAATACATCCTGTAAAGCAATGGCTAGAGATCCGTTGACAGGAACAGACAAAGAAGTGATGTGGGTAAAAGGTAGTGGCGGCGATCTTGGCACCATGAAACGCAACGGCCTTGCTGCCTTACACATGGACCGTTTGCTGAACTTAAAAAATATTTATCGTGGACTTGAGTTTGAAGATGAGATGGTGGAATTATTCAATCATTGCATCTACGATCTTGCATCAAAAGCGCCATCAATTGATACGGCTTTGCATGGCTTTCTGCCTTTCAAACATATAGATCATTTACATCCCGATGCAGCCATTGCAATTGCGGCTGCAAAAGACGGCAAACAGATAACCCAGGAATTATTTGGTGGAACAATCGGTTGGGTAAAATGGCAGAAGCCGGGTTTTGAACTCGGGCTAATGCTTAAACAATGCCTCGATGAAAATCCCGGCATCCGTGGCATTATGCTTGGCTCCCATGGTTTGTTTACATGGGGCGATACAGCTTACGAAAGCTATATCAACACACTCGAAGTAATTGAAACCTGTGCCCAATATTTAGAAGATAATTATGGTAAGAAAGGCCCCGTTTTCGGCGGACAAAAAATTGAATCTCTTCCCAAAGAAGAAAGGCTTGCAAAGGCTGCAACACTTGCGCCGATTTTACGTGGTTTCTGCTCTTCGCAAACAAAGATGATCGGTCATTTTACAGATGATGATCGAGTATTGCAATTCATCAACTCTAACGATCTTGACCGTTTGGCTCCACTTGGCACAAGCTGCCCGGATCATTTTTTAAGAACAAAAATTTCTCCGCTGGTGTTAAATCTTTCAACAGATGAAGATGTAACAAACACGGCTGCTATAAAAGAAAAAATTGCGCCTCTATTTGAAGCATATCGTAAAATGTATGCAGAATATTACAACAGTTGCAAACATCCAAACAGTCCGGCCATTCGTGATGCAAACCCTGTGATCATTTTATATCCCGGTGTTGGTATGTTCAGTTTTGCAAAAGACAAACAAACCACAAGAGTGGCAAGCGAATTTTATATCAATGCCATTAATGTAATGCGTGGTGCGGAAGCCGTGAGTGAATACACTTCATTGCCAAGACAGGAAGCATTCAACATAGAATACTGGTTGCTTGAAGAAGCTAAGTTACAACGCATGCCTAAACCAAAATCATTGAGTGGCAGAATAGCACTTATTACAGGCAGCGCCGGCGGCATTGGTAAAGCCATTGCAAAGAAGTTTGCATCCGAAGGTGCCTGTGTTATTATCAATGATATTAATGAAGAGCGCATGCAGGGCGCAATGGAAGAATTTCAAACACTTTTTGGCCGCGATACTGCTGCATCAACTTTGCTTGATGTTACGGATAATACTTCAATAGAAAAAGCATTTACAAATGCAGCTTTAGCTTTTGGCGGTGTTGATATTATTGTAAACAACGCAGGCATCAGCATTTCAAAATCTATTACAGATCATTCAATAGAAGATTGGGATAAGCTCTATGACATATTGGTGAAAGGCCAGTTCCTTGTTTCAAAGCTTGGTGTTGAAATAATGCGCAAACAAAATATTGGCGGCGATATTATAAATATTGTTTCTAAAAATTCTGTGGTGTCTGGCCCAAACAATGCAGGCTATGGTTCTGCGAAAGCTGCACAGGCACATCTTTCAAGATTGCTGGCTGCAGAACTTGGCGGCGATAAAATTCGTGTGAATAGTGTAAACCCAGATGCGGTAATTGCCGACAGCAATATCTGGGCCGGTGGCTGGGCCGAAGGCCGCGCAAAAGCTTACGGCATCACGGTTGCAGAGTTGCCAGCGTATTATGCAAAACGCACATTGCTCAACGAAACAATTTTGCCTCATGATATTGCCAATGCATGTTATGCTTTCGTTGGTGGCTTATTAAATAAATCAACTGGCAATACGTTAAATGTAGATGGCGGTGTAGCAATGGGGTTTTTGAGATAATGTCTGAACGGGAATTTGGAAGGATTTAATGGATTAAGAGAAATTTTTTTGAGCCAGGCTTTGAAGTTCTTTGTTGATCGTTCCTTGCGTCGCACACTTGTACAGATGAAGCAAGAAGCAGCAAAGCGAAAAACAGAAAACAAAATTTTAAGCAAGATTGATATTTAGAACGATGCTGAATAAAGTTCTAAAGTAATTCACTACAGTAGTGCAAAAGATCATTAGCGAACAAAGAAAGAAAAGTGCTGTATATCTTTTCTTTCTTGACTTTTTTTGTTACTTTTTTGTGTCAAGACAAAAAAGTAAATAACCAGTATGCAACGCGTAGCATTCAAAATGAAACTCTTTAAAGGTTGCGAAGCCGAATACAAACGCAGGCACGATGCATTGTGGCCAGAATTACAATCACTACTTAAACAAGCGGGCATAAAAGATTATTCTATTTTTCTTGATGAGGAAACAAATGATTTGTTCGGTTATCTTACTATTGATGATGCAACTGAACTAAACGAATTGCCAAAGCAGCCTGTAATGCAAAAGTGGTGGGCTTATATGAAAGACATCATGGAAACAAATGAAGATAATTCCCCCTTGAACACATCCTTAAAAGAAGTCTTTTATTTACCATAAATTGATCGCCATGCATATTGAAAAATATAAACTCGAAGAACACAATCATTCGCTGCAGAAAGAGCACCATCGCAGGTTTGATTTTATTGCTGCAGACACAAAAGATGTAGATGGTTTGCTGCAAAAACTCATCGATTTTCAGGTGGCAATACCAAGCTGGGCGCTGGGTACAGGCGGTACGAGGTTTGGCCGTTTTCCCGGTGGTGGTGAACCACGCAACCTCGAAGAAAAAATTGAAGACATCGGTTTGCTGCATGCACTCAACAGATCGAGCGGTGCCATCTCTTTACATATTCCATGGGATATACCGGGGAATGCATCACACATAAAAGCACTCGCTGTACAACATGGTTTAAAGTTCGATGCCATGAACTCCAATACGTTTCAGGACCAGCCCGGGCAGGAATTGAGTTACAAATATGGTTCATTGCACAATGTAAATAGAGCTATTCGTAAACAGGCAATTGAGCACAATATTGAAGTAATCAAATATGGTATTGAATTAGGTTCTGAATCACTCACTGTTTGGTTAAGTGATGGCAGTTGCTTTCCCGGACAATTGAATTTTAGAAAGGCATTTCAAAATACATTGGAAAGCCTGCAGGAAATATATTCGGCGTTGCCGGGTGACTGGAAAATGTTTTTAGAATACAAAGCCTTTGAACCCAATTTTTATTCCACAACCGTTGGCGACTGGGGCCAGTCATTCACCTATGTAAATAAGCTTGGACCTAAAGCATATACATTGGTTGATCTTGGTCATCATTTACCCAATGCAAACATTGAGCAAATCGTTGCATTGTTATTGATGGAAGGCAAACTTGGTGGCTTCCATTTCAATGATAGCAAATACGGTGATGATGATTTGACTGTTGGTAGTATTAAACCTTATCAGTTGTTTTTAATTTTTAATGAACTGATAGAAGGCATGGATGCAAAGGGTATGAACCATGCAACCGATATGGGATGGATGATAGACGCAAGTCATAATGTAAAAGATCCGCTGGAAGATCTGTTGCAATCAGTAGAGGCAATTATGATCACTTATGCACAGGCATTGCTGGTTGACAGGGAAAGATTAACTGAAGCACAAAACAATAATGATGTTGTTACCGCACAGGAAATATTGCAGCAAGCGTTTCGCACGGATACAAGACCATTGGTTGCAGAAGCGAGGTTAAAAAGTGGTGGGGCTTTGAATCCGTTGGAAATGTACAGGAGTGGAAAAGTGAGAGAAAATTTAATTGCTGAAAGAGGAAGTAAAACAATTGCCACGGGTTTGTAATGAAAAAGACAAAGGTTATAGCAATCTTCGATGTTGGTAAAACCAATAAAAAATTATTACTGTTTGACGAACAGTATAAACTGGTGCATGAAGTAAGCAAGCAGTTTGAAGAAACCGTTGATGAAGATGGTTTTCCCTGTGAAGATGTGCATGCTTTAACACAATGGATAAAGGATTCTTTTGACGCAATAACAAATGATGCAAACTTCCATGTGCGTGCTATAAATTTCTCCGCTTACGGCGCAAGTTTTGTATACTTAGATAGTGATCTGAATGTTTGTCTTCCGTTATATAATTACCTGAAACCTTACTCACCTGGATTGCAGCAACAATTCTATGATACTTATGGTGGGGAGCGTTTGGTGGCTAAGCAAACTGCATCACCTGTGTTGGGGAATTTGAATTCCGGCATGCAGTTATATCGTTTAAAATATGAAAAGCCTGAAGCTTTTGCAGCCATAAAACATGCATTGCATTTGCCCCAGTATCTCAGCTTTATCCTTTCGGCTAAATTGAACTCAGATATTACAAGTATTGGATGCCATACCAATCTCTGGAATTTTCAAAACAATAAATACCACAAGTGGGTAGAACTGGAAAATATTCTGCCTAAACTGCCCCCGATATTGGGTTGTGAGGCGATTGCAGGTTATGCAAATGAAAGGATTCCCGTTGGTGTAGGTTTGCACGACAGCTCTTCTGCGTTAATACCGTACTTCGCAGCATTTCAGGAACCTTTTGTTTTATTATCAACAGGAACATGGTGTATCAGTATGAATCCTTTTAACCATACACCGCTCAGCGATGATGAACTGCAACAGGATTGTCTTTGTTACCTTTCTTATAAAATAAACCCTGTTAAAGCTTCACGGTTGTTTGCCGGGTATGAACATGAGCTGCAAACAAAAAGACTGTCGGAGCATTTTAATAAACCGCTTAACTATTTTGCCACGGTTTTATACAATGTTGAAATATTAAACAACCTGCAACTCAGTAACCCTGCAAAGGTTAATGCAAGCAGTGGCGCAATGGTTCATAACTCTGATTTTGCTGAAAGAGATTTAAACACCTTTGCCAGTTATGAAAAAGCGTATCATCAACTGATAGCAAATATAATAATGCAGCAGATAAAATCTACAAGACTGGTATTAACCGGTTCGCCTGTAAAAAGAATTTTTGTAGATGGCGGCTTTAGTAAGAACTCCATTTATATGCACCTGCTCGCTGAAGCCTTTACTGGCATTGAAGTGTACGCCGCAACTGTGGCACAGGCTTCTGCTTTAGGCGCGGCATTGGTTATGCACCAGCATTGGAACAGTAAACCATTGCCGGCAGATATTATTGAATTGAAATTATATAAAGGGCTATAAATTTATTTTATCATGCAAAACTCCATTTCTAAACCTTGCGCCTCAAGCACAGAAATAAATTATCTTTCCATCATGAAATACTTAATTGTTATCCTCATTACAAGCGTCACCATTTCAGCAAATGCTCAATACAATGGTAAATGGAAACAACTTTTCAACGGCAAGAATCTTAAAGACTGGAATGTTAAGATCAGCGGCCACGATTACAACGATAATTTTGGAAATACTTTTCGAGTAGAAGATGGCTTGCTTAAAGTAAGTTATGATGCTTACGATTCGTTTAATGAGCAGTTCGGCCATATCTTTTATAAAACACCTTACTCCTATTACCTTATTGGCGTAGAATACAGGTTTGTTGGTAAGCAGGCAAAAGATGGTCCCGAATGGGCCTTTAAAAACAGCGGTATTATGATCCATTGTCAGCCACCATCTACCATGCTAAAGAACCAGGATTTTCCTATCTCTATAGAAGTGCAATTGTTGGGTGGAGATTCAACAGGACAAAGACCCACCTGCAATCTCTGTACGCCGGGTACCAATGTTGAAATGGATGGAAAGTTATTTACACCCCATTGCATTAATTCATCTTCCCCAACTTTTCGCGGTGATGAATGGGTGCGTGCAGAAGTGCTGGTGCTGGGCGATTCTATTATAAAACATATCGTAAACGGCGATACTGTTTTAACTTACAACAAGCCACAAATTGGCGGCGGCGTAGTAAGCAACTACGACCCGGCTTTTAAAAAAGACGGACAACTATTATCATCCGGTTATATATCGCTGCAAAGCGAAAGCCATCCAATAGAATTTAGAAAAGTGGAAATTATGGACCTCTCAAAATACTACAGGAAAAAGCAATAAATTCCGGTATTAACTGCAGGCATTTTAACTGATCAGCAAATAATAATTTTTAAATTTTTGAGCCAGGCATTGGTTCTTTGGGCATCGCCTGTTGCCACGCTCGGTTCACAGTTCCTCTTTCATGGCATCTGTCAAAAGCGTGGCATTCCGAAAGCTTTCGGAACCCGACGAGGAGCGTAGCGACGGAACCCGGGGGCGCACACTTGTACGTTCGTAACAGAGGGCAGCAAGCTTCCTCCGCAACCAGGTTGTACAATATAAAACCAGGTTGAATGGCAGCCTAAAGTTCATGTCTATTCTTGCGTACAAGAGTGCGACGCAACGATGCTTAATGCATATTCAATAGCCGGGCTCATAGAATTATTCATACCCGTTTTCAAATAAAATAGTTTGGCCTTTTAGCATTTGTACTTCCAGAATATTATTACCAGTAACCTTTATTTTTTGTTGTGGTTTGTTATTAGCTACCCATGTTTTAAAAGGTAATCTGATGCGTAACACTCCTCCTTTTTCTGCAAACACTTTAACCTGCGTGGGCACAGCATTTTCCTTTTTTGCACTGATGAGAAATGCACCTTCTGCACGCAATGAATTAAACGAAACATCTTTCCAGTTTTTTGGTACGGCGGGAAATACTTCTATATAATGATCCTTACTCTGCAATAACAATTCATGCACGCCTTGTGCAAAAGCGAAATTCCCTTCGAGTGTAAATGGCCTGTAAGTAAAGCTTGAATATTTGCCGCCTTTCTGATCTCCGTTCAAATGAAAACTATTGATGGAGCAAAAGTTATTGGCAAAGATCTGCAACTGTTTTACAGCACTATCCGCATGTTGCGCCCTTGCATAAATACAGGCTGCCCAACTGAATGAATAACCGCACCAGTTGCGTGTACCTTCTTCTTCAAGACGGCGTAAAGAAAGATCAATAATTTTTTTGTCTTCAGCATTATTTACATCAAGTTGCGCAATGGGATAAATAGCCATCAGTTGCGCATGATGACGATGTGATTCATCCAGGTTTTGATTGAGTGCAATAGTTAATCCTGTTTCATTCACATCAAAATCGGGGAACTGCTGTAAAATATTTTTCCAGTGTTTGGCTTCTTCACTTTTATGCATAGCTGCAGCAACTTCTGCAGCAGCACTTAATGCAAATTTGTAAAGACTCAGATCATAGTTGGTATAATTTTTAAACCAAGCTTTAATATCGTTATCATGATATTCAGGACTGGAACTTAATGCTATTTTCCGCTGACCATTTTGAAGGTAAGTAATGTTCTCTATAAATGTTGCCACTTCGTGCAAATAAGGGTAAGCCCTTTGCTGTAAAAAAAATTCATTCATCGAGTATCTCCACTGCCAGTAAAAATGTTGTGCCAGCCAGGATGAAGTTGATGGAGATAATGAATATTGTATCCACCCGCCCATCGCTTTGCCGCTGATAGTTGTAACACCGGGCACATCCAAACCATCTACACCAAAATATTGCTTTGTAAATTTTTTATTCTCTGCACGAACGCCCCATAACCAATTGGTGTATGTTGTTGCTTCCTGCAAATGATTGCCGGTATAGCTGGGCCAGTAACTAAGTTGTGTATTAAGGTCATGATGAAAGTCTCCTTTCCATGGCGGCAGGCTGCCATTGTCTGCCGTCCATATAGCCTGCAAAGTAATGGCTGGTGCGGCTTTGCGGGCAACGCAACCCAGCTTATACATTTCAAGATAATATTGCTTCTCTAATACTTCGTCAGGTATGGAAATCGAAGATTGGCTCCAGTAAGTACTCCACCATTTTGCATGTGAATCCCAACCCGTAGGTTCTTTTGCAGTTGTACTCAATAATGGTAGTGATGCCGGTTTATTATTCGTAATGGTCCACTGACCAATATATCTGTTGCCGGGCAAAACCTGCCATTGCACCAATATTTCGTAGTAATTATTTTTTGTTGTTGGCTGATGGTATAATATGCGGTTCTTTGTTTTTGTAACAGTCCCTTTTGCATAACCCAGTCTTTTCAATCCCTGTCCTTCAACACTATTGCCTGCTGCATTATTAGTTGCATCAGTATAATTGGGTATCATTAATTCAGGCATGTTGGCAGCAGAAGAAAGATTTTCAAAACCAAAATATCCTGTATTGTTTGTGGCATGAATATAATTGTTGAAACGAACACCATTCACAAATTCAACAGTGCACAATGCAGTTGCAATATCAAGTGAAACAGCTTTTATTTTGCCCAGTTTTGAAATATCAAACTCCAACGCACCTGCTGGTATTTTTGTTGGATATGGAAACGATTCATAAGGATCATCACCAAGGCGATGCACCGTGTCGTAATCATTCTTTGCAACCTGTTGTTGTACCCATTTAAAATTGAATTTTGAAAGATCAATCGCATCTCTTTCATCCCACAGATCAGCCCTGTCAAGGCTTATACGCAGCTTATCTTCTTTCTGCCAGATCAATGCGCCTAACATCCCATTGCCCAATGGCATGGCTTCATCCCAGCGTTTTGCAAGTGAATCGAAGGCCAGAAAATGTTTGGCTGCAGGTTGTGCATAGGTATGCAGTGTAAATAACACGAAACTGTAAAAGGCAATTTTTTTCATCTCTAAAATTATTTATTTCTGTTCAATTCAATTGCCTTTAAAATCAGCACATGCAGTTACTTTACCAACCAATACAACAAAGACAAATAGAAAAGAAATTTTTTATGTACCCGGCATTTGTTTTTATGGCATCGTTCCTTGCGTCGCACACTTGAGCAGTAAGATCATTGCTGAACAATGCCGCATTTTTGCTGAATAAAGATATAACTGTACAAGTGAGTGACACAACGAAAGATGATAGTAGCAATACTGCTGGTAAAAAAATATCTATGCGTATAAAAGAAATGCGCAATTAAAAAGTGCCGCTTCTGTTGAAGCAGCACTTTACCCGGGGGTGTACCCTTATTTGGTTACTACAATTTTCTGTACCAGTTTTATATCGCTGCGTTCAATGTATAAAACATAAACTCCTGTTGCCAGTTTATTTTCAAGCACAATACTTTTTGTTACTGCACCACTTAACATTCCTGCCTGCTGTTGCCATACTTTTACGCCCAAACTATTATACAATGCAATGGTTGTTGCTGCTGCTTTTACAGGCAACTGCATTTTCAAGGTAAAGTTGCCTTTGCTCGGGTTGGGCGTTATTTGCAAAGCGGTTTTGCCTGCAACATTTACATTGCTGATATTCGCATCGTTTGAAAAAGAAGCGAAGGAAGTAGCTGTGGTGAAATCGGGACCTTTAGCCCATGGAGAAACATCATTTGAACATACGCTTCTTATTCTCCATTTATAGGTAGTATTTGGAATTAAGGCCGTTATCAAAAGGTGGCTACTTGATGGAAGAGCCCTTCTTTCTATCCATTCCGTAGAATTGACAGGACGATAAATAATATAAAATCCTTTACTAGAAGTATTGGGCGCCCATACGAGCTTCGCTGAAATATCTGTTACATTTTTAACCGCCAAACCTGTTGGGAGGGGGCAACCGCCAGCGCCTGCCAGGTTTCTTAGAACATAAAGGGAGTTACCTGCCCAGCCAGCCAAAGCGATATCTGGTTTGCCGTCGTTATCTATGTCGCAGATGGCAAGTGATTGGGGAATAACTGAACTGGAACTCACTTTGTAAGTAACTGGTGCGGCTAAAGAAATAGTGCCGGCTGTACTGTTATTTTTTAATACAGACATTATTGTGCCGGTATTATGTGCCACAGCGATATCTGGCTTGCCATCGCCATCCAGATCGCCGATGGATGCATAATAAGGGCCTGGGGCAGTAGCGTAATTGACATAAGAATCAAATGAAATATTGCCGGTAGTGCAGGTGTTCCTGAAAACTGAGATTGCACTTGAATAAAGATCAGTAACAACAAGGTCGGGCCTATTGTCTCCATCGAGATCTCCGGCAGAGATATAGGCATCATCTCCATAGGAAGGAAAATCAACTTTTGCGGCAAAAGAAACTGCGCCGGAAGTGCTGGTATTCCTGAAGACGGAAAGGGTATTGGTGCCGAAAATATTAATTATTACGATATCTGGTTTGCCATCGCCATCTACATCACTAATAGCCATGCTTCTCGGATTTGCGGAGGTAGAAAAATCAACTTTGGTTGCGAAGGACATATTTCCGGGAGTGCCGGTATTCAGCAACACAGAGAATTTATTTACATCAATATCGGCAGTTATCATGTCGGTCTTTCCATCGCCATCAATATCGCCAAAGGCAAGGTCGGCAGGTGCTGTGCCGGTTGTAAAATCAATTTTAGAACTGAGGGTTATATTGCCGGTAGTGCTGGTATTTCTGAAAACAGATATACTGCTTACCTGTTGGTTGGCTACCGCCAGATCAAGTTTACCATCGCCATCAAGATCCACTGTCTTGTTTCCGGGGTATTGACCATTTCCTATTACCGGATAAACCGTAGCGGATGAAAATGAAATGGCACCACTAACGGAAGTGTTACCGAATACAGACATATTGCCGTTTAAAAGGTTGTTTACAACAATGTCTGCTTTACCATCGCCATCAAGATCGCCGGGCAGTACGCCGAATGAACCACCTGAATTAGTCGCAAATTCCAACGGAGCAGCAAATGAATTTGTGTTAAACCCTCCTCCTCCGTTATTAAACGTTACAATAAAAGGTGCTGCTGAATAGGCAGTAAGATTGTTTGTTGTAACAGATAACGGCAGATAGGTTGCACCCGCAGGTACAGTAACTGTGAGTGCTGATGAGCTTGCTGCATTTACTGTTGCTTTGGTTGCGCCGAAATAAACGATATTATCGTTAGGGTTGGTTCCAAAGTTTGTACCGGTAATGGTTACTGTTGTGCCAACAGGGCCAGAGGTTGGGGAGAAAGAAGTTATGGTTGGAGGGCTTGTTGTTACTGCATCGGAGGTGTATTCCCAGAAATCTTGGAATGATATACGACCTCTATTCCATCCAGTTCCAATAAAGCCATTATTATCAATTGAAAAACCAACTGCCCTATCTAGCGCCGCGCCGCCAAACTCTTTCTTTTGGGTCCAGACATTTAAAGTTGGGTCATACGCATAGAAATCATTATAGTTGATAGAGTTACCTTCGCCAGTACCCAGGTAACCTATATTGCCAATAGAGAACGCCACTGCGCCAAGCCTGTTGGATCCAATAAAATTTGCTTTCTGTACCCACGTATTTGTTATTGGATTGTATTCCCAAAAGTCATTCAGGCGACTGTCGTTATACCCTGTTCCAACATACCCTTTTCCATCAATAACAAATGCCGCTGCATATTGTCTACCTGCTCCGCCAAAATCTGCTTTACGTATCCAGGTATCTGTTGCAGGATCGTACTCCCAAAAATCTTTGCTATGGGGTGGATATGTTGCAATGTCACCCGTTCCAACATACCCCTTTTGACCGATACTGAATCCAATCGCACTATATCTTCCCGTTGTTCCTCCCATATCAGCTTTCCGTGTCCAGATATTTGTGCCTGGATCGTATTCCCAAAAATCTTTTAGGCTATTCTGATCGGCTGTTCCCGTACCCAGATAACCTTTAGTACCGATGCTGAAACCAACAGCACGGAACCTGGCTGATCCTCCGAAATCCGCCTTTTGTGACCAAGCATTGGTAGCCGGATCAAATTCCCAAAAATCTTTGTAATAAGGGCCACCCCAATCATTAGCTCCTGTTCCAATATATCCTTTGTTACCAATAGAGAATCCTACAGCAGAATTTCTTGGCAAGCCCCCAAAATCAGCTTTCTGTGTCCATGTATTGCCTGTTTGTGCAAATGCAATTGCAAAAACTACCATAAAGCATTGCGTGAAAATTATCTTTTTCATAATAGCAGGTTTTATTATTATTCAATCGCTTTTAGTGTTTTCAGTTCTTCCACAGTTATAGTTGGCAGGCTTTCGCCTTTACGCATTTTTTCTGTTACTTTTTCAGCTACTTTTTCAGCTGACTTTTTACTGGCAAACCCTTCATTGCCGGGCATGGCGGGTATGGTAAGCTGGTGTATCCGTAATTTTCCATCAACGTAAATGTTGTATCCCCATGTGCTGTTTTTAGCGGGTATAATGGTATAGCTGATTATTGCTTTTTGCAAACTGGTATCTGCAGCGGGCAATTGTTTGGTATTTTTTTGCAGCTTAAACTGCACTGGTTTTATTTGTGCAAAAAACATACATGGTAAAAGCAAAATGCAAAGTGCAAGCACTCCGGAAAGTTTTGCGTTATTCATTTTCATATATAGGCATTTAAAGAATTATAACCAAAGCAAATTATTGTATAAGCATATTTTACACAATGACTATAATCAGTTGGGATGCTGATATTGGTTAACGTGGTGATCGATATAGCTGATTTTTTTACCGGGCTGTATAGCTACGATCAGCAACTCTTGCGTCGCACTCTTGTACAAAGCATTCATGAATCGGCAACTGGCAACCTTCAAAATATTTCGACAAGTGCCCAATACCCATACCTGTTGTATGCATTGTATAAATAGCAGAAAGTCCGCAGCCTATAGCTCACACCTATTATTCTGTACAAGTGTGCGACGCAACGAAAGCCTCATCTCTGCCTCGCTGCCCGGCTCAAAAAAAAGAATTATTAAATATTCATTCAATCTATTTTTTAAGCAATGGCTGCTTTAAAAACGATTACAATATTTTCGTGCTCAAATACAAATATCATTGCCCGAAAATTTGCCGATAGCATTGCTCGATTCGTTGGAACACGTAAAAGGTTTTAACCGGAAATCTTTTGAAGATGTACACAATAATCCTGCGCAGGTTACTTCTGTAAGACTAAACCCACTTAAGCAATTTGATATTGAGGGCTCTGTTTTAAGCATTCAGCAGAATATTCCCTGGTGTGTTTATGGAAGGTATTTAAATAAACGTCCCTTTTTTACATTCGACCCGCTGCTGCATGCAGGTGCATACTATGTGCAGGACGCCAGCAGTATGTTTTTATGGCAGGTGCTGGAACAAACCGTAGGTAAAAATACCAATGGCTTGCGGGTGCTTGACCTTTGTGCAGCACCGGGCGGAAAAAGCACATTGCTTGCATCGTATTTTAATGATGGATTGCTGGTAGCGAACGAGGTAATTAAATCGCGGGCAAATACACTGGTTGAAAATATCACCAAATGGGGTACTGAAAATACGATCGTTACCTGTAATGACCCTTCACATTTTGCCAGGCTTGAAAATTATTTTGATGTAATTGTTATTGATGCACCTTGCAGTGGCAGTGGTTTGTTCCGACGTGATGCCGGTGCAATTAATGAATGGAGTTTAGATAATGTGGCACTCTGCAGCCAGCGCCAGCAAAGAATTCTGGCCGATGTATATCCTGCACTGAAACAGGGCGGCATAATTATTTATTCAACTTGTTCTTATTCCAGGGAAGAGGATGAAGACATATTACTCTGGATAAATAAGCACCTGGATGTTACAGGTTACAGGATAAAACTTGATGAAGATTGGGGAATTGTGGAAACCGAAGCTGGTAATGGAAATTTTGGTTACCGTTTTTATCCTGATAAATTAATGGGAGAAGGGTTTTTTATTACTGCTTTTCAAAAAAAGGATGGCGGCAGTTTTTATAATTATACGCTTCCGTTGGCACAGGCTCCCAAACATGAAACCGACATATCAGAAAACTGGATAAAAAACAATGAAGCCCTTTTTTATTTCAAGCAAAACGAAAATATTATTGCCATTCCGGAACAATGGAAACAGGATGCTGCATTGCTGCAAAAAAACCTGTACCTGCGAAAAGTTGGTATAACAGTTGGGGCAGTTAAAGGAAAAGACCTGGTTCCTAATCATGAACTTGCTTTAAGTATGTTGATGAATGAAAATATTCAAACAGTTGATGCCAGTCTTGAAGAGGCCCTGCTCTATTTAAAAAAGAAAGAAATAATTCTTGAAAATAGAACAAAAGGCTGGGCCGTTATTACTTATAAACAACTGGCTTTGGGTTGGGTAAAAGTTTTACACAACAGGGTTAATAATTATTATCCTATGGAATGGAGAATTTTAAAGGATTAATTTTACCATCACAAAAAATTACCGTTACAAATGAGAAGAATATTGTCGCTGTTACTCTTTTTTGCACTTTTAAATATAGGTGCATATGCGCAAACAGTAAAGTATACAATGCATACACTTGAGCAGGGGGAAACACTTTCTATGCTGGCCTCCAAATACAAAACCACGGTTGGCGATATTATGCGCCTTAATGGTATGCACGCACAAAGCCAGTTGGTGGTGGGCGAAAAAATTAAAATTCCGGCTGCCGGCAAAACGGTACCACCTGTTGCTGCTGAAAAAGCAACGCCTGCCCCTGTAGCAGAAAGTGCTGGTGCTTTAACGCATACTGTTCAACAGGGCGAAACGCTTTATGCAATCAGTAAAAAGTACGGTATTACAATAGATCAATTGAAACAATGGAATGGGCTTGAAAATGTAGGTTTAGAAATAGGTCAGCAACTGGCTGTAAACAGTAAAGGTATTGCGGCAGCAACTGCAGCAAACAAAGCGGCAGCAGAAAAAAAAGCTACTGAAGTAAAACAGCCTGCAACTGTTGTTGCCACTGATAAAACCGAAGAGAATACCATTTCGATTGATAGTTTGGCTAAGGCTGATAAAGAGTCTAAAAAAAAGGAATCAAAAGTTGTTAGTGTTCCTGCAAATACAAAAAATGCTGCTATAGAAAAGCCTGCCGCAACAGGTATTGCAAAAGATGGGAGCGATAGTTTTTTTGCTGTGGATTTTCTTTCCGAAGACCAAAAAAAAGTTAAAAGGATCAGCGGCGATGCTATGACCTTTAAAACAGCAAGTGGCTGGCTTGATAAAAAATATTATGTATTGATGAATGGGGCACCGGCAGGCACACTGGTAAAAATTACAGCAGAGAATGGCAACAGTATTTATGCCAAAGTGCTGTGGAAGCTGGATGATATGAAACTTAACCAGGGCCTTACTTTCAGGGTAAATGAAGCCGCCGCAGCGGCGCTGAATATAGCGTTCAATAAATTTTCACTGAATATTGAATATCACGAATAAAAAAAACAAAAACTATGAAATACGCAACAATCTTATTGGCAGGCATCATCCTTTTTTCTTGTAATGCGCCTGCACAAAACCAGAATGTAAATGCCGAAAAGTTTCAACAACATGCTGCTGAGCCGGGTGTGCAAATACTCGATGTGCGTACTACAAGAGAATATCAGAACGGGCACATAAAAAAAGCGCTTCAGGCAGACTGGCTGCAACAAGATCAGTTTAAAGACCGCATACAATATTTAGATAAAACCAAACCGGTACTGGTTTATTGCGCCAGTGGCGGCCGCAGCGGCAAAGCAGCCGAATGGCTTGCCCAGAATGGCTTTCAGCACATAGAAAACCTTGAAGGTGGCTTTACGCAATGGAAGCTGGAAAACAAGCCCGTAGAAGGAATGGAAAATGTAATTCAGCTTACTACAGCAGAATATGAAAAATATACAAAGGCTGATGCTACTGTGTTGGTTGATTTTGGAGCTGAATGGTGCCCGCCATGCAAATTAATGGCACCTGTAATTGATGCAGTTGAAAATGAACTGAAAAATAAATTCAAGCTCGTTAAGGTTGACGGCGGCGTTAACACAGAAATAATGAAACAGTTGAATGTCGCCGCGCTACCCACATTTATCGTTTATAAAAATGGCAAAGAAGTGTGGCGCAAACAAGGCGTTACAGAAAAAGCTGAATTGATAAAACAACTGCAATAATTCAATACTATTGAGCCAGCGACAGAAATGCTATGAAGCTTCTGTTTCCCGAAAGCTTTCGGGATCGTTTCATAGTTCCTCTTTCATGGCGACATTTAAGCGAAGGGGGTGGTTGTTGAAAGCTCAAGAGAATTCATGTAGTAAAAGTGTGCGACGCAAGGAACGGTGATACTTGTTGTGCTGCCGGGTTCAAAAAAAATCGCTTCTATAGAAATTTTATAATTGAATTTTTTAAAAAGCTTCGTATTGATTGCCTAAGCTCTCTTCTTTTAATTGGCTTTAATAAATTTTACAGATTGCTGTGTAAAATTGTTGTTTGCTTTAAGCAAATAAACGCCCTGTGGCAGCCCGGAAATATTTATAGTGGTGCTGAAAGTTTTGGAAGGTACCTGCATTTTTTTTGTAACCAATATGTTGCCTGTAATATCTGTAACACTAAACTGTATGGCAGTTTCGTAATCAATATTAATTTGCAGTGACAGTATGCCATTGGTAACAGGGTTTGGCACAACACTAATATGAATGGCCTTTGTTTGTGCAGGCAGGTTGATGATTTTAGATGCATCGGCTTCGGTTACGGCGGTGATGGGTGCAGCAATGCATTGGTCTGAAAATGTGCCGCCCCTGAAGCTGGTTACTATATTACTAACAGCCTCGCCACCTGAAAGTGTATCAAAATTTAAATCTTCAATGTAGGGAATTACTTTTCGTATTGTGGTGTAGGTTCCTGCATTGCCACAAATCGTTCCCAATGTATCAAATGCTGCCAGGTATAAATCGGGTTTGTATAAGTCGCCCCCTGCGTTTTGCCAGGCTATGCCTGCTACAACATACCCATGATTTTTCCACCGTATTACAGAATTGCCTGATGCATCTAACTGCTCGGTAATGGTTCTTTCCCATAAAAGCTTGCCTTTAGAATTTATTTTAATAATATTAAGGCTTTCCGGATACCTTTTTCGGGCATAGTCTGCATAGCCGGCAATAATATAATTACCTCTTTCATCCTGGATAATTGAATTGCCTTTGTCATCGCCTTTATTGCCGAAAAGCGTAAACCATTCCACTCTGCCATTAAACGAGAGTTTTACGTTAACTATATCGAAGCCGCGGGTGGCCGTTCTTGTGTAACCTGTTAATGCAAAACCATTATCTGAGGTTTGTACAATAGAATTAAAAGCCCCCAGTGAAGTTGAGGAATAAGCACTGGCGGCAATTGTTTTGCTCCATATAATGTTGCCGCTGCTATCGCATTTTGTAACAAAAGGCTTTAGCCCGTTTGATGTTCCCGCAAATGCAAAACCATTATTTGTAGGGGTAATGGCGTATGCAATATCATCATTGGCAGTACCGTATGTTTTGGCCCACATTAAATCGCCCTCAGCGGTAAGCTTGGTAATATACACATCGTAAAATCCTACACCAAAAGAACGGGTACAGCCGGCAATAAACAGTTCGCCCATCTTGTTTTCAACAATATTTCTACTATTATCCTGGCTGGCGCCACCTATTGTTTTATTCCAAAGTACATTTCCTTTGGCATCAAGTTTCATTACAAAAGCATCCCAGCCAGAATCAGAGAAGCTATTTTTATTACAGTAACCGGTAATGGCAACTCCATGATCTTTTGTAACTGCCGCAGACATGCCATATTCTTTTCTTCCCCAATCAAAAGTCTTAGACCATTCAGTATTACTGTTACTATCCAGCTTTACAACATATACATCATCGTTACCTGAGCCATATGAATTGGTTGAGCCAACAATACACAACCCTTTATCGGCAGTCTCCATTATACAATTGCCATAGTCGAATTCGGTACCTCCATTTATTTTTCTAAATGTAGCCTGCGCATATAAATGCTGTGCTGTAAATAATATTTGAAAAAACAGTAAAACTATTTTCGGGGAAACGGCGTTTGTAAAACAGGTTCTCATAACTGGGGCGTGATTTGAAATTAGCTATTAACAGGCTGGAACAAAATTAATTCTTCTTCTTTAAACCCTGATGTAAATCGTTTGCCACAAATAATTCATCGTTCCACTTTGATGGCAATGTTTAAGCAGCTGTGCTCAACTTGTTTCATGGTAGCATAACCAGGAATTTCGGAACAATTGCATTTTAGATCACTCACCGTACGGTTCATACCTTTTATTTACAGCTATTGTGCAGGCTGGTTTATTAATACTATCTCGTATCAAATACATTTCAACCAAAATTTTGCATTAGAAATTTTTTGAACCCGGCAGTAGATTTTTATGGTATCGTTCCTTGCGTCGCCCACTTTTACTGTAGAATATAACTGAGCTTTTAACAACCAATACATTCAACTGCAAAATCCCGGTTCGGGTAAGTCTTGGGTGTTAGGAAAGAACTTGCTTGAAAATCGCAATCCGAAGGCAACGATCCGTTAATAATTCTGAATACACAAAGAAATTACATTAATAATTCTGTAATTAATACTTTTTTGAAATTTAATTCTGAAAATTATTAAGTTTACAGAAAATAATTCACGATGGATGTTTTGCTGGATAATGTTGATTTACAAATACTGGAGCTGATGCAATCCAATGCACGCATCTCTAATTCAGATCTTGCCAAAGAAGTAAATATGGCTCCTTCTGCAGTTCTGGAGCGGGTAAAAAAACTGGAACAAAAAAAGGTAATTCTGCAATACCACACTTCAATTGATCCATCGGCAGTACAGCAAAAATTGCTTGCTTTTATTTTTATAAAATCCAAAGAAGGCTTTACCTGCTGCAGCGATACCGCGCAGTTATTGTCGCAGATCCCCGAAGTGCAGGAAGTGCATCATGTTGCAGGCGAAGATTGCTTCCTGGTAAAAGTGCGTACAGAAGATTCAGCTTCGCTTATGGATCTTATGCGCAACTCCCTGCAAAAGATACCCAATATCCTTTCAACCAAAACAACCATTGTTTTGGAAACTGTAAAAGAACAGCAACAATTGGTAATCCATAAAAAATAATGTTATGAGTACTGTTGTAAAAAAAGAAGCTTCTACTGCTTTGGTAATTATCGCATTCGCTACCGTGTACCTCGTTTGGGGTTCTACCTATTTTTTTATACAAAAAGCAATACAGGATTTTCCGCCATTTATAATGGGTGGCTTACGTTTTATTGCAGCAGGTATATTATTACAGGCATGGTGTTTAATAAAAGGAGAAAAGTTATGGAACCCGGTACAGGTAAAGAATGCAGCCGTAACGGGTTTATTGTTATTGTTTATAGGTAATGGTGCAGTTATTTGGGCCGAACAAAAATTGCCCAGTTCCCTGGTTGCAGTATTGGTATCTGCTGCGCCTATTTGGTTTGTGGTACTTGATAAACCCAAATGGAAAGAAAATTTTAATAGTCGCGCCATTATACTTGGGCTCGTTGTAGGTTTTATTGGGGTGGTGTTGTTATTCAGTGAACAGGTATCGCATGCGCTTTCTGCTTCAGGAAGCATTGCACAGGTTGGCGGCCTTGCAGTAGTAGTAGTTGGTTCTATGAGTTGGGCTGGTGGCTCACTTTATTCAAAATATAAATCATCAGGTTCTGCTATTGTTAGTACCACATGGCAAATGCTTTTTGCAAGTATTGCATTTTTCACATTCAGCTTTGTAAGCGATGAATGGAGCGGGTTTAAATGGCAGGATGTTACTACCAGTGGTTGGCTGTCGGTAGTATATTTAATCTTTATGGGCTCGCTTGCGGGTTATAGTGCCTATGTTTGGTTGTTACAGGTAAGATCTGCCACACAGGTAAGCACCTATGCTTATGTAAATCCCGTAGTGGCTGTATTACTCGGGGTGCTTTTTGCAGGAGAGCACATGAGTTTATTACAGGTAATCGGGCTTGCAGTAATCTTAACAAGTGTACTGCTGATTAATCTTGCCAAATACCGTAAAGAGCAAAAGCAGATACAACAAAATGTACTGTTTAAAACACCGCATCCTGCTGCCGGTACCGGAATAATTGAAGAAGTAGTTTGCGATTAATTTTTTTATAACTGGCATAATTCTTATAACTGTTCATGAATACAATTTATGAACCAGGCAATAGTTTTCTATTGAGCTTTTGTTGCGTCGCACTCTTGAACTGAAGAAAGGTAAATCATCAACCGGGAATTGTGGTTCTAACCTGCTACTACCATTTAAGACACCGTTGCTTGTAATTCCATTTCGTTCAACATTGTTTGTTATTAAGTTTTTATCTTAACGAATGTCTAAGCGCAAAATATTTGCCGCTTACGGTTAGATCAGTAACAGCAACACCATCATGCAACCTAAAGTTCAATATAGTTTTTAAAGTACAAGTGAGCGACGCAAGAAAAGCTTCACAGATGAATATAAGCCTGGTCAATAAATATTTTATAATCCTGATTGATTTAAGTTTTATAAATTGTTGCTTCAACACTTATTTGTTTGCCATGAAAAAATTATTGCTGCTTCCCGTTGTATTGTTTGTATGTTTTTTTGCGCAGGCCAATGTAAGCCTTCCAAAAATATTTGGAGATCATATGGTGCTTCAACGCAACAAACCAATTCCTGTTTGGGGCTGGGCTTCGCCCAATGAAAAAATTACAGTGCAGTTTAATAACCAGGTAAAAAATATTAAGGCCGACAAGACCGGCAAGTGGATGGTAAAGCTTGATTCAACCAGCGCCGGCGGCCCTTTTACGTTGATGGTGAAAGGTAAAAATACGATCACATACAATGATGTTTTGGTGGGTGAAGTTTGGATCTGCAGCGGCCAGAGCAACATGGAATTCAGCGTGAAAGGTGCTATTAATGCGGAGGAGGATATTGCATCGGCCAACTACCCGATGATCCATCACTTCGCTGTTCCAAAAGATGTGAGTTCAGTGCCAAAAACAGATATTACCGGCGGCGATTGGAAGGTTTGCAGTCCTGAAACGGTAGGCGATTTTACGGCGGTTGGTTTTTTCTTTGCAAGAGCATTGTACAACGAATTAAAAATACCGGTTGGCCTGATTCATACTTCGTGGGGCGGCACGCATTCCGAAACCTGGACCAGCCGTGAAGCTTTTGAAAACAGTGATGAATTTAAAAGTATGATCAGTGGAATGCCTTCACTGAACCTTGACTCGTTGGGTAAAGTAAAAGGGGAAGCAATGCTGAGAAAATTGTCTGCCATACCCGGCGCATTTGAACAAAATGCAGATGCAAGTTCATGGAAAGATGCTTCATCTGATGACAGTAATTGGCCACACATGCAATTGCCTTCTTTATGGGAACAAGAGGGGCTTGATGGTTTGGATGGTGTTGTTTGGTTTCGTAAAACCATTGATGTTTCAGCAGACGATGCAGGCAAAGCCGCAACGCTGGAACTGGCAATGATCGATGATAACGATATCACTTATGTTAACGGTATAAAAGTGGGCAGCACACATGCTTACAACGAAAAAAGAAAGTACAGCATACCGGCAGGTATTTTAAAAGCGGGTAAAAATATTATTGCTGTTCGTGTAGAAGATACCGGTGGTGGCGGTGGCATTTATGGAGAAGCAACCGATATGAAAATAACCATCGATCATACAGTTGCAACGCTTGCAGGTCTATGGTCTTATAAAATTGAATCGGTGATGAAAGGCAACGCCTCAGTTGGCCCGAATGATTACCCTACGTTACTGTTCAACGCCATGCTGAATCCTTTAATTCCTTATGCTATAGAAGGTGCTATCTGGTACCAGGGCGAATCGAATGCAGGCCGTGCATACCAATACCGCAAAGCGTTTCCACTCATGATCACTGACTGGCGGCAGCATTGGGGCCAGGGAGATTTCCCTTTCTATTTTGTACAGTTGGCCAGTTATAATTCAGCCAATGGCAACAGCAAAAATGGCAGCACCTGGGGCGAACTACGCGAAGCGCAAACCATGACCTTATCGTTGCCGAATACCGGCATGGCAGTTACAACTGATATTGGAACCAGCAACGATATTCATCCAAAAAATAAGCAGGATGTAGGTAAGCGCCTTGCCGCGATTGCCTTGCACAATTTGTACGAAAAAAATATCGAGTACAGTGGCCCCATGTATCAATCCATGAAAGTGGATGGCAACAAAATAATTGTTTCATTCACGCATGTTGGCAGCGGCTTAGTGGCAAAAGATAAATACGGCTATGTAAAAGGTTTTGAAATTGCAGGAAGCGACCAGCAGTTCCATTATGCAAAAGCAATGATTGAAGGCGATCATCTGGTAGTGTTCAGTGATGAGGTCAGCAATCCTGTTGCTGTTCGTTTTGGCTGGACAGATGATGCAGGCGAAGACAATCTTTTTAATAAAGAAGGTTTCCCCGCTTCGCCTTTCAGAACCGATAACTGGAAAGGTATTACCGAAGCAAATAAGTTTTCATTTTAGTAATAAGGTATTATACCAGCTTTTGTTTTTCATGGCAACTTCGTTGCGTCGCAATCACTTTATCTTCATCTCAATGTTCAGCTTAGGTTTATAAGCCATCTTGTTAAAAAAAGCAACATACTTTTAATGCAGCGGACAAAAAAGCCCTCAGCCTTTTTTTATTCACAACTGCTTCAAACTATAAACTACAAACCATAAACTACAAACTATATTTTAGCTTTGCCGCAATGAGAAAATTCGAAGACACATACCAGCACAAGGGCATGCGCAACCAGTTAATAAAAGTCTTACGCAGTAAAGGCATTACCGATGAAAGTGTATTAAATGCCATCAACCAGATTCCCCGTCATTATTTTTTAGATTCAGCATTTGATAAGATTGCTTATGAAGACAGGGCTTTCCCGATAGGCGAGGGGCAAACCATTTCTCAGCCATATACCGTTGCTTATCAAACGCAGTTGCTACAGGTAAAACGCAATGAAAAAGTGCTGGAGATTGGAACCGGAAGCACCTATCAGGCAACGGTTCTGGCCGAAATGGGCGCAAAGGTTTTTACCATTGAACGCCAGAAAAATTTATTCGAAAAAACGAAAGACTATTATTTCAAATCTAAATATCCCTGGCTCAAATTTTTTTACGGCGATGGTTTTGAAGGCCTGCCTACTTATGCGCCTTTCGATAAAGTAATCATCACTGCAGCTGCGCCTTTTATTCCGCCAAAACTTGTTGCACAAATGAAAACCGGCGGCTTAATGGTGATACCCGTAGATGAAGGAACATCGCAACGCATGCTGCGCATTACAAAAAAAGAAGACGGCAGTTACAGCGAAGAATTGTTCGATCTGTTTTCTTTTGTGCCCATGCTCAGTGGTAAGAATGGGTAGTAATTTTTTGAGCCGGGCAGCAAATCTTTGTGAAGCTTTTGTTGCGTCGCACACTTGTGCGGTTGACAATTCTATTGAGCTTTCTATAGCCAAGAACCAGCCAGAGGTTTTTAAATATTTGTCACCAGTTGGATGCTGGTGACAGTGGAGGATTTATAAATGGGGATTTATAGTATTTATTATAGAAGTAGATATTCGCAGCTATAAAAGAAATGAAAATTAAAATAAAAAGTTCTTCTCCATTCTTAAAGAAATCAAAAAAAGCCGGGAAAAACTGTGATAAGTAACACGCAAAAAAAGCGATTGATATATCTATGAAGACTAAAAAAATAAATCCATAGTTGAATTTTTCCTTTTGAAGAATATTAATTGAGATAAACAATAAACAGGTGAACGCCGACATAGTAATGGCATAATAAAACAATCTTTGAATTATGTCACCAATTTCATATCCTGCTCGACCTAAGGCTTCTGAAATGCCTTCAATTGTAGCAATTAAATTACTTTTTGAAGAAGATTTTTTAATTACCCATGGATCTAAAGATGGGGTTAAAAAATAAAATAGCGACAACAATGATACTCCAATGTAAATTGAGTAAAGAATAATTATACGATTAACTTTTCTCATAAAATATAATGGCTCCCAACTTGTGTATTTACGAATGTAATAATAAAAATCTGCAAAGCAGTCTTTCGCCGTTGACGGTGTTATCACCGTCAATCTACGCTTAGGTAAAGCTCAATAGAATTGTCAACCGTACAAGTGTGCGACGCAAGGAACGGTCATAAAAGATATAAAGCCCGGCTCATAATTTCCTTACTTAAAACTTACTACTCAAAACTTATAACTTAAACCACCGGCTCTATCCAGGCTTCATTTTCTCGGAGTAAGTTGATGAGTTCGTCTACCGCGATATTACTGTCTACATTGCGCTTTACAATTTCTTTGCCTTTGTATAAAGTGATCTTGCCAACACCGCTGCCCACATAGCCAAAATCGGCATCGGCCATTTCGCCAGGGCCGTTTACAATGCAGCCCATGATGGCAATTTTTACGCCTTTAAGATGGTTGGTGCGTGAACGTATTTTAGCAGTGGTTTCCTGCAGGTCGAAGAGTGTTCTGCCGCAACTTGGGCAACTGATATATTCCGTTTTTGAAATGCGGGTGCGTGTTGCCTGCAGTATGCCGAAAGCGGTTGAATTGATAAACTGTTCAGGGGTAATATTGTTGCTGTAATTTCTTCCGCTTGCATTTTGCTGATCGACGGCAGAAGATTGATGGTAACTTTTCTGTGTCATGCCCAGGCAAATACCATCGCCAAAACCATCAAGTAAAAGCGCACCACATTCTGTTGAATAATGAATGAGGTGTTCATCGGCCGTTTGCCAGTTACTGTCGGTGATAAGCACTGCTGGGTTTTTTATGTTGCGGCTCATCAGTTCTATAAACATGCGGCGAACGGCGGGCATAGCATGCTGGCTGGTGCTGCTTAAACAAAGCACCACGGTTTTATCGTTGGCGAGTTCATCGAGCCAGGTAAAATTGTTGATATCGGTTTCATCACTGAAACAATCGAGCATTATAAAATTGATGGTTTCACTTTTTTTCAATGCTTCTTCATAACCACCACCATCGAATATGGGAAAATATTTTGTTTTGTCCGTTGCATCGGTCCATGCAGCGGGATAGGTAATCACTTTCAATGTTCCCGGCAATTCAAAATTCAATAACTGGTGGCCTGTAAAAATATAATCCGCAGCACCATCGCTGATATTCCATTTATCTGTTGTTTCATTGTATGTATAACCAACGCTTTGTAAATGCTGCGTTGTTATGTTTTCAATCTTACTTAAATCTGCAATTACAACGGGCACCTGTTTGCCACCAATGTTATCTACTGCAAATGTTTCCCTACGTTTATATTCAAAAGGTGAGTAAGGAATTTTATTTGCAACAGGAATTGATTGCTGATTGCTGATTGCTGATTGCTGGTACCGCTTTACAAGGTCGCGGCAAACTGGTATTTCAAACTCGGGGTCTTCGGTTAACGAAACCCGCACTGTATCGCCGATACCGTCTTCCAATAAAGTGCCTATTCCTGCTGCGCTTTTTACGCGGCCATCTTCGCCATCGCCGGCTTCTGTAACACCAAGGTGCAAAGGATAACATGCGCCAAACTCTGCATCCATCTGCTGAATGAGTAAACGGTAAGCCTGCACCATTACCTGCGGGTTACTGCTCTTCATACTCAGCACAATGTTGTGGTAACTTTCGCCGCGTGCCACACGCAAAAATTCCATGGCGCTTTCTACCATTCCGTTTGCTGTATCGCCGTAGCGGCTCATAATACGGTCACTCAAGCTGCCATGATTGGTGCCGATGCGCATGGCGGTGCCATACTCTTTACAAATCTTTATTAACGGTGTAAAACGTTCCCGTATGCGGTCAATTTCTTCGGCATATTCTGCATCTGTGTAATCGATCTGTTCAAACTTTTTCTTATCAACATAATTGCCAGGATTTACACGAACTTTCTCTACAATTCTTGCAGCAATTTCTGCAGCATTTGGCGTAAAATGAATATCGGCAACCAGTGGTGTACTGTAGCCACGTTTGCGTAATTCATTTTTTATGTTGAGTAAATTTTCTGCTTCTTTTTTGCTGGGTGCTGTAATACGCACCAGCTCTGCACCGGCATCTATACAGCGGATACTTTGCTCTACTGTTGCAATTGTGTCCATTGTATCGGTAGTGGTCATCGTCTGCAAACGGATGGGATGAAAGTTGCCGAGCAACAGATCGCCAATGTTTATTTCCAATGTTTTTAACCTGCTGTATGCTGTGAGAGAATTACAATATAATTGCATGTTGATTTGGTGATTTGATGATTTGGCAATTTGATAATTAAACAACACTCCGAATTAAAGATTGCCTGTAGCTGCAAAAGTAACAAACAAAAAAGGATGCAGTTTAATGCAGTTGCCATTTTATATTTTATTGATGCATTGCCAGAGAGTTTGCAACTTGTTGCTGAAATAAATTTTACAGTACAAGTGAGTGACACAACGAAGTTAAATAGTAGTAATGCAGCCCCCGCCAATAAATTAATAAGTTACCTGGTACTCCAATATAGCAGGCGTATCGAACAGATTGGTAAGGCCGCTGGTGAAACTGATTGTTTTTCTGTCGCTGGAAAGTTCGGGATTCGAACCTTTATAATTTTTTATTTCAACGGGCAAAACATAAGTTGTTTTATACTTGAGGTCGCCAAACATTGGAGCCATTTGTTTGATCATCTGCAGGTTTGAATTGCCGGAAAGCAGCCTGTCAACAAAAGAAGAATCTACCAGTTTGTTACTGATCATTTTATTATCAATACTTAAACTGTAAGCGCCTTCTATAGGGTTCATTACCATCGATGCATCGGGGCCTTTTTGCATCATGCCGCTTAATTCATCAGTGGCAGAATCGTTCATTAATTTATCAGTAAGATTTATCTTTTTCATTGCAACAGCAAGCTCCTGTTTCAGCTTTTGCAGTTCGGTTACATTTTTAAAAGGAATGCTGATTACAAATTTCATATCGTCGTTTTCATTGTCAATATGAATGTTCATGCTGCCGTCTTTCAGCATTTCTTTTTCTTCAGTTGTAAGCACTGCCGATGTATCTGTAAAGTTTTTAAAATAAATTACAGAATCGCTTTTGGCTGCACCCATTTCATCCGTAATACTCTTACCGGTTATCGCCTGCATCTGTTGCATCATGCCACTTATATCCATTGTAATGCTGTAGGTTCCGCTGTTATCTTTATTGATCACCGTTTTTTCTTCGGCTTCAAAACAGGAAGCTAAAAGAATACTTGCAAAAATTGCGATTAAAAAATAGTTCTTTTTCATATGTTGTTTTTACCAGTCTTTTTCAGGTTGTGCTGTATTGTTTTTTTTCTGAAGTGATTTTTGCAGTTGTTTTTCTTTATCCCTTAATTCATTAAATTTCTGTTCTATCATTTCTTTATCAGGCTGCTTTGTATTCTTGTTCTGCTGCGGCTTTGGCAGGTTTTTAGCATTGGGTGGCGGTGTACTTTGTTGCTTTTGCTTAAGTTCATTAATCGCCTTCTGCAGGTTCTCCCTTGTTTCATTATCGCCGGGAACAAGTGTAAGCGATTGTTTAAAGTTTTCGATAGCATCCTGTAGTTTTTGCTGTTGCACCAGTGAGAGACCTTTATTATAAAGCGCTTTGGCTTTTAATGAAATATCATTTACATCCGTTACTTCAGTATAATATTTTTCTGCACCTGCCGCATCGTTTTGTTTTTGCAGAGCATTTCCCAGGTTGAATTTTGCAGTAACATCACCTGCGTTTTTTTTCAGTGCATTTTTATAAAGTTCAACTGCATTTTTATAGTCGCCTTTTTTATATGCATCGTTTGCTTGTTTTATAATACTGCTTACATCCTGCGCATAAAGCGCCTGGAAAGAAGCAAAGAAAAATATGGTAAATAATAATTTCAATTTTCTTTATTTGATAAGTATATTTTTTTGAGCCAGGCTATATAATTCTATTAAACTTTTCTTGCGTCGCACACTGCATCATTCTGTTCTTTATTCAGCTATGGCTGCTATGCTGAATACCTGCTTATAAGCATTTTATTCAACGTGCTACTTGTTGTTTGATCTTATTTTTTTCTTTAAAAATTTCTTTAATAAAAATTTCTGCCACCAGCAATAAAATTGCCAGCGCAATTAAAAACGGTGCGAATGAAAAATATTCCCGTTCACCATTTTTACCCAAAACCAGTTTTTTTTCCATACTGTTCAAAACAGTGCTTACGTCTTTCGAAGTTTGCAGCACGTTTTCCATTCTAAAATATTCACCACCGGTTTTTGCTGCAATATTTTTAAGCTCATCTTCATTTAGTTTACTGATAACCGTTTTACCATTTATATCAGTTTTGTATGTTCCTGCGCCAGGCTCCATAATAGGCGACCCTTCAGGTGTACCTATACCAATTGTATAAACTATTACGCCGTTGTCAAACAATTCCTGTGCAGCTTTTTCTACATTGGGATCATGATCTTCGCCGTCTGTTATCAGTATTACAGCTTTATGCTTTTTTTCTTTTGTATCAAGTGAATTATTGCACAACTGCAACGCTTCGCTGATGACTGTTCCCTGCACAGGCACTGCATCAACCGAGGCATTAGATACAAACATTTTTGCTTCTGCCAGGTCTGATGTTACAGGCATTTGCAGGTAGGCTTTGCCTGCAAAAATCACAAGGCCCGTACGATTGCCATCCATCTTATCTACAATTAAATTCACCAATTGTTTTGCGCGTTCCAGGCGGGTTGGTTTTATATCGCTGCTAAGCATGCTTTTGCTTACATCGAGTGCAATCATTACATCGATGCCTGCAGTTTTTTCCTGGTCACCTTTAACAGGTTTACGAAGATTTGTTGCTGCAACAACGCATAGTGCAACTGCCAGTAAAACAGCTATACATTTTATAAAGTATTTACGCGATGAATAATTATTTGTAATCCTGTTAATGAGTTCTTCGTCGCCGAGCGCTTTTCTTGTTTTTACTTTCCAGCGCAATACCAATATAAATAATGCCACAAGTGGCAGCAACAGCAGCAAGCCGTATAAAAATTCTATGTGTTCAAATGAGAGCATATTTAATTGGTGCAAGCTACATGCCACAGGCCAAACTGAAAAGTGAAAAATTATCTACCAACTGTTCGAATTCGCGTAAATGTTACCATGAAAGAGGAACTGTGAACCGAGCGTGGCAAGAAAAGCTTCATTCATGTTCTTGTGCCCGGCTCAAAAAAATTCTTTACCTATTTTACAGACGTAGCTTTTTCAGAAACTCTTCTTTCTTTCTTTTTGAAACAGGAAGTTCGGCGGCGTTGCTCATAAGAACGGTGCCGCCATCGCCTTTTATGTAGCGTTTAATTTCGTTGAGGTTGATGATATACGAATTGTGTGTTCGAAAAAATGAATGTTCCTGTAACAGTTCTTCGAAGTCTTTGAGTGTTTTGGAAGTTACCAGTTTATCGTTGCTTTTTAAGTGCAGCGATGTGTAACTACCTGTGGCTTCGCAAAATAAAATATCAGGTATATTGATGAAGATAACGCCTTCGGTTGTGGCTACAGAAATTTTATTATAAGGCTGTGAAAGGTTGCGGAGGTTACTGAACAAAAGATCAATTTGCTGTTGCCGCGAAGCTGACTGGTGTTTTGCTTTAAACCGCTGAACAGCCTGTGTTAGTTCGGTTTCATCAATTGGTTTTAGCAGGTAATCGAGTGCACTGAAACGGATTGCTTTAATGGCATACTGGTTATAAGCGGTTGTAAAAATGATATCGAAGGGAACATCTTTTGTGGCTTCCAGCACTTGAAAACCATTTTTGCGCGGCATTTCAATATCGATAAAAACAAGATCGGGCTCTAACTGACGGATGAGCCTGATACCCTCTTCGGGCTCTGTTGCAACAGCGGCTACCTGTACATCTGGAAACTGCTGTTTCAACATTTTTTCGAGTAATGAAATACATTTTTTTTCATCGTCAATTATGATGGCCTGTATCATGCGGTTGTTTCTAACGGTATTAAAATCGTTACTTCAGTTCCTGCTGGTTTTCCTGCTTCATTGATAATATCTTTTACTGAAAGCAGTGTGGTATTTTTGGGTTGTATCAATTGCAGGCGGTCGCCCGTTATCTTCATCCCCATAGACCGATGCTGTAATTTTCCTGCTGCATTTATTTCGGCTGATTGTTGGCGGCCAATGCCATTGTCGGTTATGATTACTTTCAGGAAGTTATCAACGGTTTCTTCAAAATTTATTATTATGGCCTTATCGCCTTCTTTATGACTTAGGCCGTGTTTGATTGCGTTTTCCACAAATGGCTGAACGAGCATAGGTGGTATTTTTAGGAACTGTATATCTGTATTAAATTTTACGGACACATTAAAGTGAAAGTTTTCAAACCGGAATGCTTCTAATTCAAGATAAAGATTAAGGTATTCAATCTCCTGCTGAAGGGTAATACTTTTTACTTCAGAAAATTCAAGCACCATGCGAATCAGCTTAGAAAATTTACCCAGGTATTTTGCGGCTGCATCTGTTTTACCGGTTACAATACTTTCCTGGATAGAGCTTAAAGAATTGAATACGAAATGCGGGTTCATTTGCGCTTTAAGGGCTTTCATTTTAAGTTCACTCATCTCTGCGGCGATCATTGTTTTTTGTGCTTCTTCTTTGCGTATTTTTTTTACCCGCTGTGTAAAAAGTGTATAAATAAATAGCGCTGTAACAGAAAGGCAAATAATATAAAACCACCAGGTTTTCCAAAATGGCGGTTCTATAATTATAGTAAGCTGCAATTCTTTATCAAGCCATTCGCCCGATGTATTGGTTGCTTTTACTTTTAAAATATAAGTGCCGCCATCTAGATTGGTATAGGTAACATTGTTGTGGTGACCGATATCGATCCATTTTTTGTCAAAACCCTGAAGCATGCACTTATAACGGATCTTGGCCGCATCCTGGTAGTCAAGTGCATTAAAAGATACGGTGAACAGGTTTTGTTTGTAAGAAAGCTTAAGTGCTTTTAGGGTTTCTATTGGCTGATCAAAAGTTTTCTCAGCGCCTAATATTGTTACAGAAGTAAAATGAAAAGGAATAATACTTTTATTGTTTAATAGTTTTACCGGATCAAATGAGATAAAAGGGCTGTTACCCTGATCTAACGAAAAAATAATATGGCCTTTGCCATCGTTAAATATGGTTTGCGAAAGCTGGTTTGCCGGGAGCCCTTCATTAGTGGTATAACTGCTGATTGTAAAATTACCAGCACCGATACTGCACAAACCACCCGATGTAGTTACCCATAAATTATGCTGGTCGTCTTCAGTTAGCGCAATACATTCATCATTTGGCAAACCGTCTTTTGATGTATAGGTGTGAAATGTATGACGCTGTTCATCAAACCACGCAAGACCGCCTTCTGATGCAATCCAAAGCCTGCCGGTTTTATCTTCATACAAACTGTTTATTGCACCCGGCAGCGAGGTAGAGTCGCCGCGTTTTGAAATGTACACAGTAAAATCGTTGGTGTGTTCATCATACAATTGCAATGCAGTACCTGTAATCCATATTCGCCCTTTACTGTCTTCAAATAAAAAATCACTTCGGTTATCAATCAAACTTTTAGGGCCTGTGCCCGAATTAAAAGTATGCATGCTACTGTCACGCATATCGATCATCATAAGGTCCCTGTTGTATGTACCCAGCCAGAACCGGCCTCTTTTATCCTGTAGTACATAGTCAAGATTGTTGGTATTTAAATGAATTTTGCCAGGGCTATCTTTCTTATAATTTTTAATAAGCTTATCATTTTTATCATCGTATTGCCAAAGCCCATCCCAGGTAGCGATCCACAGGTAACCGTCTTTGCCCCGTATTACATTAGACACAATTGCCGAATTGCCATTTTTGTCTTTTACTATTATTTGTTTTTTTATTTTGAAATCAGCATCTGTTTGCAAAAGACCTGTGCCATGCCAGTAACTTAACCAATATTCTGAATTTCCATTATGGCCTTTTTCAGCAAAAACATTGTAAAGACTTGTAGTAATAAAAGGTTGTTCATTTTTTTTAATAACTGATGATTTAAACTGAAGATATACGGGGTTAAGCTTATTAACGCCGGCAGCGGTGCCAATCCATACCAACCGATCTTTCAGCGTATCAAAGTAAATGCAATTTATATAGTCACTGCTTAAAGAAGATGCATCTGCGGGGTTGTGTTCGTATAAATGGAAGTCGCTATTTTTAAGTTGCAGGATATCACTATCAATATCAGCAACGTACAACCCTTTGGAAGTACCAGCCCATAATTGTTTACGGCCCGCAATCGTTACTATTGTAGCATCGGTACAGGTAATGTTATTAAGTAGCTGAATGCTTTTCCCAATTACAGGATTAACAATATATAAACCATGCTCCCATGTTGAAACAAGCAGTTTATGATCAGCAATAACTTTTATATTGCCACAGGTATTGCTGTCAACTAAATATTCGTAGCCTGTAAATTTTTTTGTTAGGATATCAAAGCTTTTAACACCATTTGCATGGCTGAGCCAGATCGTATTTTTATCAATTGCAATCCTGTAAATCAGGTTGTTTTCCTTAGCGGCAAAAGGAAAAAAATGACGGAATGTTTTATGGTCTTTGTTTAAAACTGATAAGGCACCGCGATTGCATACCCATAAGTTTTGGTTTGCATCAAAAACGATATCAAGATCGCAACTACTGGTTATTGATGCTGCACTTCCATCTGCGAAATAGTTAAAATATTTTTTACTAAAGGGGTTCAGCGTACTTAGGCCTGAGCAATGCGCACCAACCCAGAGCATATTGTTTTTATCTTCTGCAATACTGCTAATGTTATTGCCCGCAATTGCGTTCGTATCAATAATGCTGTGCCTGTAAGTGCTAAATGCGGTACCATCGTACACGTTAAGGCCATCATCTGTGCCAAACCACATAAAGCCACGGCTGTCGCAAAAAATATGTGTTACATTATTATTTGAAAGGCCTTGATTTTCTTCAAGATGTTCAAAACGAAGCTGCAACGGGACTTTAGCAGGTTGAGCCTTGCTTAAATTTGGGAAAATAAATAATATGGCGGCAACAATAAGCTTCATAAATATTTGACCAAATTAGGTATTTATAAATTGCGTAAATGGGCAGTTGCACAAATTCACCGGTTAATTGGTTGCTGCCACATTCGCGTAAATGTTGCTATGAAAAGGGAACTGTGAAACGATCCCGAAAGCTTTCGGGAAAGATAAGCCTCATAGAGTTGCTATAGGCTGGCTCAAAAAAATGTATTGGCTGTTGAATAAAACTAATCAAAAAGGTCTGAAGATAAATAGCGGTCGCCCCGATCGCAGATAATGCACACAATGATGCCCGATGTTAATTGCTTTGATAATTCCACTGCGGCATACACCGCACCCCCGCTGCTCATGCCGCTGAAGATCGCTTCTTCTTTTGCCAACCGCTTTGCCATGATACGGGCATCGGCTTCGTCAACTTCAATTACGCGATCCAGCATTTGCCGGTTAAAAATTTTGGGTAAGTAAGCCTCAGGCCATTTGCGTATGCCGGGAATATGCGAGCCATCGCCGGGCTGGCAACCTGCAATTTCTACCTTAGCGTTTTGCTCTTTTAAAAATTTTGAAACCCCCATAATGGTACCGGTGGTACCCATTGCAGAAACAAAATGGGTTACCGTGCCTTGTGTATCGCGCCAGATTTCTGGCCCTGTGGTTTTATAATGCATGGCCGCATTATCGGGGTTATCGAACTGGTTCAACATCAGGTAACCGCCGCTGGCAACTTTGTTGCGGGCATAATCAATTGCAGCTTCCATTGAACCCTCTTTTGGCGTAAGTACCACTTTGGCACCAAAGGCCTGCATGGTTAAAACCCTTTCCCTGGTGGCATCTTCGGGCATTACGAGTTCTATTTCTACATTAAAAAGACTGGCGATCATTGCAAGTGCAATACCGGTATTGCCGCTGGTAGCTTCAATTAATTTTATGCCGGGTTTTAATTCGCCACGGTCGAATGCGCCCTGTATCATGCCAAACGCCGCACGGTCTTTTACACTACCGCCCGGGTTGTTGCCTTCAAGCTTTGCATAAATTGTTACCTGTTTATTTACGGTAACATGTTTTAGTTCAACCATTGGCGTATTGCCTACAAGCTCTAATATTCCGGCCATGCTTTATTTTTTTAATACTTGTTGCAAGTTCTGGCTTCTGATGCAAAATATAATCAGGCAGGTTTTCTATAAACGGAAATTATGTAACAGGGGTTCAGAACAAGATGAAGCTTTGGCTGTGTCACTCACTTGTACGTCCGGAACATCGGTCGACAGTCGACTGTCAACGGTCGACCGAAGAACCAAAAGCACAAGTGAGTGACACAACAAAAG